>NZ_JACTVA010000003.1 GCF_014490485.1 Teichococcus aerophilus
ATGCGCCACGCCAACCTGCGCGCCGCTCACCGCCAGCAGCGCCAGCAGCCCCGACGCCGACATCACCTTCTTCATCGACATCGCCCATTCTCCTCGCCCAGGCCGGGCACGGCCCGGCGGGCGGGAGATTAGACGAGGTCGGCAGCCCCGGCCAGCAGATGTGCCGGCGGGCCGTTCAGAAGGGCCGGATCAGAAGACGAAGCCGGCATCCCGCACGAAGCCGGGCAGCGGGGCAGTGGTGCAGTCGAACGCCTCGGTCACGCTGAAGCCACCACCAATGCGGCGGCCCAGGATGCCCGCGCCCGCCTTGCCCGGCTGGCGGCGCACGGCGACCAGGCGGCCGCCCTCGGCCAGGCGGTCGGAGATGGCGGCGGGGATCTCGGGCACCTCGCCCTCGATCACGATCAGGTCGTAGGCCGTGCCGGCGGGGCCGCCTTCGATCGGGGCAGATTCCACCAGTTGCAGGGAGCCGGGGGCGACAGAAATCTCGGCCAGGGCGGCGCGGCCGAGCGCGACCAGCTCGGCATCGTTCTCCACCGCCGTCACCTTGGCGCCCATGCGGGCCAGCACGGCGGCGCCGTAGCCGGCGCCGGCACCGAGGACCAGCGCGGCCTCGCCATCCCGCACCTGCGCCAGCTGCAGCAGCTTGGCCAGCATCATCGGCTGCATCAGCACGCGGCCATGGCCCAGCGGCACATCCTCATCGGCATGCGCGCGGGCCCGCACGGCGGCAGGCACGAACAGGTGCCGGGGCAGGTCCAGCATTGCCTCGATGATGCGAAGGTCCGTGACCTTGTTGGGCTTCACCTGCCCGTCCACCATCCACTTGCGCGCATCGGCGAGATTCATCGGCCGCTCATCCTCGTCCACAGCGCGGACCGTCCACCGCGCGTGGGCGCGTTATAGGCGCGGTGCAGCATGGGGCCAAGCATAAGGCACGGGCGGCCTGCCCCGCGCCGCCCATCTGCCTTTCGTGCCATTGCCGGAAGGCGCAGTCCCGCACAGCCGGACGTGCAAGTTCCGTCCACCGGGCGCCCATGTCGCCGCGCTGAACGCCGCGTGATTTTCGGCCTCGCCTCTTGACCGCTGCGCCGCTGCACCCGATACAGCGCCCTACGGCCTGATGGCAGAATGGTGATGCAACGGACTGCAAATCCGTGAATGTGGGTTCGATTCCCGCTCAGGCCTCCAACTACGACTACGACGAAAAGCGGTATAAAAAATGATGGCAAAGACCTCTTGCAGGCCCCCGGTCATCTCGCTATATCGCCGCCAACACAGTGATCCCTGATAGCTCAGCTGGTAGAGCACGCGACTGTTAATCGCTAGGTCGTTGGTTCGAGTCCAACTCGGGGAGCCATTCTGTAGAACCCCTGGGTGCTTCGGCACCCAGGGGTTTTTCTTTGCGCGAGCTTGAGCGCTACTTTGAAGTGCGCCCTGCTGGCTGGCGGGGTTGCTTCAGCCGCACATGGGCTTCACGCCTTCGGCTTTATCGACCCGGAGCGGTCACCTGAAAGCCGCTTCCTGGACCGCGTTGCCGCGATCCAGGTTGCCGCATCCCTCACCCCGCCAGACGCGCCGCGCCGGCCGACGAGATCCAGGCCAACTGGCCGGCGCAGAACGTCGCCACGGGTGCACGGCGGGCGGCATCCACCAGCACCGCATCGCCCCGCCGCCCGTCGGCCAGGGTGCCCCGATCGGCCAGGCCGGTCGCCTCGGCGGGGTTGGCGCTGATCAGCGCCCAGGCGGCCGGCAGGTCCAGCACCCCGCGCCCGGCCAGCACGAAGGCCGCCTCCATCATTGCCGGCCAGACGTAGTCGGAGGCCAGAACGGTCACCAGGCCGCGCTCCGCCAGCGGCGCCGCGTGCGCCCAGCCGATATGGCTGCCGCCGCGCACCACGTTCGGCGCGCCCATCACCACCGCCTCCCCCGCCGCGCGGGCCGCGGCGGCGACCTCCTCGGCCATCGGGAACTCGCAGATGCCAGCGCCGAGGGCGCGGAAGGTCTCGCGTTCCGCCACGCTGGCATCGTCATGGCTGGCCATGGGCAGGCCGGCATCCCGGGCAGCGTCGGCAAGCTGCCGGCGCGCTTCCGGCATCTCCGGCCGGCGGGCGGCGACGGCATCGGCCAATTGCCGCAACGTGGCGACATCGACGCCGGCCCGGCCGGCGAATTTCGCGGCCTGCACATCGTCCTTCAGCTTCTTCAGGATGCTGGGCGTGTGGTCGTTGAAGGCCACCAAATGCACACGGCCGGCGGCGATATCGGCCAGCGCGTCCGGCATGGCGGCCAGGTTGTCGACCTCGAAGCGCAGATGCACGCGCAGGTCGGCCGCCATGTGCGGGCGGGCCTCGTCCAGCGCATCCAGCAGTGCGCGCCAGGCCGGCAGGGACCGCAAGCCCGGCTCCCAGGACAGCGTGACGCCGAGGAAGGCGGTCGTGATGCCGGCGGCCAGCAACTGCGCTTCCGAATCCCGCAGCGCCAGCGCGGTGGGAATGCCGATGCCGGGGCGCGGCTGCAACTGCCGTTCCTGCGCGTCGCCATGGATATCCACGATGCCGGGCAGCACCAGCAGGCCGGTGGCATCCAGGCGCCGCGCACCGCTGGCGCGCTGCCCCGCGACGATGCCGGCGGCGAGATGGAGGTCCCCCTCCGCAAGCGTGCCCTCGCGCAGCACGCGGCCGCCGCTGATCGTCCAGTCGTTCATAGGCTGTCTCCGCTGCCGTCGATGAGGATCTGCACGCGCCCGGCGGCGTAGCGCGACAGGGTGTAGTCGATAGGCAGGCCGTCCGGGTCGCTGTTCAGCGCCTCGGCCACCATCACCGGGCGGTTGCGGTTCTGCTGCAGGGCCTCGGCTTCCTCGGCCGTTGGCATGCGCGCGGTGAGACGGGTGGAGACGCGGCGGTAATCCGGCACGCCGCAGGCCGCCAGGGCGCGGGTGATGGAGCCATCCTGCTGCAAGGCCGACGGCAGTTGCTGGAAGCGCGGCAGCACGAAATGGTGGGTGCCGACCACGACCGGGCGGCCATCAGCCAAGCCCAGCCGCTCCACCACCAGCACCGGGCGGCCCGGGCGCAGGCGCAGCGCCTCGGCCACCGCCGCATCGGCCGGCTGCTCGCCGACATGCAGGATGCGGCCGGCGGGGTCGCGGTTCTGCGCGCGGATTAATTCGGAAAAACGCGTGCGGGGGCCGACGGGGTAATCGACCACGTCCTCCGCCACGAAGGAGCCGCGCCCCTGCTCGATGCGGATCAACCCACGGGCGCTCAACGCGTCCAGTGCGCGGCGCACGGTATGGCGGTTGACGCCGTGGCGGGCGGAGAGCTCCGCCTCGGTCGGCAGGCGGGATCCCGGGGGGTGCTGGCCGCTGGTGATGGCATGTTCCAGCGCCTGGGCGATCTGCCGCCAAAGCGCCACGCCCTCGCCCCTCGCCAATGGCCGGGTTTCGGGATGCGGGGGGAGTGTCATGAAAGCTTCAACCCGTTCTGCTCCGGTGGCTGCCACATTCTCCATTGACGTTAGCCTGTTAGATATCTACTCGTCTAGACATCTCAACAGGACACGGAGCTGACCTTGTCCGAGGATCTTCAAGCGCGCAAACGCTGGATGGGCGTGCTGGCGAAAGCCAGTGCCGACGCCATCAGGGCCTGCCTGCATACCGTGCCGCCCCTGCCACCTCATACCCGCCTGCGCGGGCCGGAAACCGGCCTGGTCATGCTGCGCGGCCGTGCCGGCGGCGACGGCGCCGCCTTCAACCTTTCCGAAATGACCGTCACCCGCTGCGCGGTGACGCTGGAAGGTGGCGATACCGTCGGCCACGCCTATGTCGCCGGGCGGGACCGCAGCCAGGCAGAGCTGGCGGCGGTGCTGGACGCCGCCCTGCAGGATGCGGCCCAACGCCCCGCCCTGCTGGCGGCCGTGATCGAACCGCTGGCGGCCGCCCAGGCCGAGGCGCGGGCCACCGAGAGCCGCAAGGCCGCCGCCACCCGCGTGCAATTCTTCACCATGGCGAATATGCGATGATGCGCCCCGGTTTCGCCGACCCCGTGCAGGACGCCCAGTCCTGCTTCCGCGCGGTGCTGGAGGCGCTGAGCCGCCCCGGCCGCGTGCAGACCCTGGCATCGGGCCTGACCCCGCCCGCGCCGTTGCACCCCGCTACGGCCGCCGTGCTGCTGACCCTGGCCGATGCCGAGACGCCGCTGCACCATGATGCCGGCGCCGAGGCCGATGCCTGGCTGCGCTTCCACTGCGGTTGCCCGATGACCGCCGCCGGCAGCGCCGCCTTCGTGCTGGCGGTGACGCCACCCCCCGCCCTGGCCACCCTGCAGGCCGGGACGGATGAGGAGCCGGAACGCGGCGCCACGCTGGTGATCCAGGTCGAAGCGCTGGAAGCCGGC
Organism: Teichococcus aerophilus; assembly: GCF_014490485.1. GTDB lineage: Bacteria > Pseudomonadota > Alphaproteobacteria > Acetobacterales > Acetobacteraceae > Pseudoroseomonas > Pseudoroseomonas aerophila. The sequence continues at coordinate 4,398 of NZ_JACTVA010000003.1, forward strand.
AGCGGCTGGCGCTTGCGCGGCCCCGGCATCGAGGCCGAGCATCGCCTGGCGGTGCGCGGCCTGCCGGATGGCTTCCTGGCCGACCGGGCTGCCCGGCGCGGCCTGTTCCCACGCGGCGTGGACGTCATCCTCTGCGCAGGGGACCGCATCGCCGCGCTGCCCCGCACCACCCTGATCGAGGAGGGCTGAGCCATGGCCTATGTCGCCGTAAAGGGCGGTGAGCGCGCGATCGGCAACGCCCATGCCTGGCTGGCCGAGACCCGCCGGGGCGATGCCGCCGTGAGCGAGTTGGAGGTCGCGCAGATCGGCCAGCAGCTCGGCCTGGCAGTGGACCGGGTGATGACGGAAGGCTCCTGCCATGACCGGGATCTCGCAGCGCTGGCCATCAAGCAATCGAAGGGCGACCTGATCGAGGCCGCCTTCCTGCTGCGCGCCTACCGCACCACCCTGCCCCGCTTTGGCTACGCTGAGCCGCTCGATACGGCGGCGATGCTGATCCGCCGCCGCGTCTCCGCCACCTACAAGGATCTGCCCGGCGGGCAGGTGCTGGGCCCGACCTTCGACTACACGCACCGCCTGCTGGATTTCGCCCTCGCCGCCGCTGGCGAGCCACCCGCCCCCGCGCCGGAGGTGGAAGCGGAAGCGGAAGATGCGGTGGCCCCGCGCGTCACCGAACTGCTCTCCCGAGAAGGCCTGATGCGGCGGGAGGAGGACGCGGCGCAGGAGCCGGCGGATCTGACGCGCCAGCCGCTCTCCTTCCCCGCCGCGCGCTCCACGCGATTGCAGAACTTGGCGCGCGGCGACGAGGGCTTTTTGCTCGGGCTGGGCTATTCCACCCAGCGCGGCTACGGCAACAGCCACCCCTTCGTCGGCGAGATTCGCCAGGGCAGCGTCACCGTCTGCCTGACCCCGCCGGAGCTGGGCTTCGAGATCGAGATCGGCGAGATCGAGGTCACGGAATGCCAGATGGTCAACCAGTTCCACGGCAGCCGCAGCGAGCCGCCGCAATTCACCCGCGGCTACGGGCTGGTGCTGGGCCATGGCGAGCGCAAGGCGATGTCCATGGCGCTGGTGGACCGCGCGCTGATGGCGGGCGAGCTGGGCGAGGACCGCACCGCCCCCGCTCAGGATGAAGAGTTCGTCCTGCTGCACAGCGACAATGTGGAGGCGACCGGCTTCGTCGAGCATCTGAAGCTGCCGCACTACGTCGATTTCCAGAGCGAGCTGGAAGTGGTGCGCCTGATGCGCGCAACCGTCGCTTCCCAAGCCGAGCCGGAGCAGGTGGAACCATGAACCGCGACGAGGCCTATAACTTCGCCTATCTGGACGAGAACACGAAGCGGATGATCCGCCGCGCGCTGCTGAAGGCGGTGGCCATCCCCGGCCACCAGGTGCCCTTCGGCGCGCGGGAGATGCCGCTGCCCTATGGCTGGGGCACCGGCGGCATCCAGGTCACGGCCGCCGTGCTGGGCGCGGGCGACGTGCTGAAGGTGATCGACCAGGGCGCGGACGACACCACCAACGCCGTCTCCATCCGCCGCTTCTTCAACCGCGTGGCGGGGGTGGAGACGACGACGCATACCGGCGACGCCACCATCATCCAGACCCGGCACCGCATTCCGGAAGCGGCGCTGACGGAAGCGCAGATCCTCGTCTACCAGGTGCCGATGCCGGAGCCGCTGTTCCGGCTGGAGCCGCGCCTGGCCGAGACAAAGCGCATGCACGCCCTGGCCGATTACGGCCTGATGCATGTGAAGCTGTATGAGGACATCGCCCGGCACGGGCACATCGCCACGTCCTACAGCTACCCTGTGATGGTCGATGGGCGCTATTTGATGTCGCCCTCCCCCATCCCGGCCTTCGACAACCCGAAGATGGACCGGATGCCGGCGCTGCAGTTGTTCGGCGCGGGGCGGGAGAAGCGCATCTACGCCGTCCCGCCCTACACCGAGGTCCGCAGCCTGGACTTCGAGGACCATCCCTTCCGCCCGCATCGCGCCAATGCAAGCTGCGAGCTGTGCGGTTCGCGCAGTTCCTACCTCGATGAGGTGGTCACGGACGATCGCGGCGGCCGGATGTTCGTCTGCTCGGACACCGATTACTGCGAGACGCGCCAGGAAGACCAGCAGACTGAGAACGCGAAAGGCGAAGCGGCATGAGCGAGGCATTGCTGGAGGCCTCCGGCCTCCGCCTCTCCTTCGGTGCCGTGAAGGCGCTGGACGACGTGGCGATCGACATCCACCCGGGCGAGGTGGTTGCCATCGTCGGTGAATCCGGTTCGGGCAAGTCCACCCTGCTGCGGGTGCTGGCCGGGCAGATGCGACCCGATGCGGGCGAGGTCACCTACCGCGCGCCGGACGGCACCGCCCACCCGGTGCACGACATGGGCGAGGCCGCGCTGCGCCGCCTGATGCGCACCGACTGGGGCTTCGTGCATCAGCATGCCCGGGATGGGTTGCGGATGGGCGTCTCCGCCGGTGGCAATGTGGGCGAGCGGCTGATGGCCATCGGTTCCCGCCACTACGGCAACATCCGGGGCGAGGCGACCGAGTGGCTGCAGCGGGTGGAGATCGACCCCGCCCGGATCGACCACCTGCCCCGCACCTTCTCCGGCGGCATGCAGCAGCGGTTGCAGATCGCCCGCACGCTGGTCACGCGCCCCCGCCTGGTCTTCATGGACGAGCCGACCGGCGGGCTGGATGTCTCCGTGCAGGCGCGGTTGCTGGACCTCATCCGCGCCCTGGTGGCCGATCTCGGCATCGCCGTGCTGCTGGTGACGCACGACATCGCCGCCGCCCGCCTGCTGGCCCACCGGATCATGGTCATGCGCCATGGCCAGGTGGTGGAGCACGGGCTGACCGACCGGGTGCTGGACGACCCGCAGCATCCCTACACGCAACTCCTGGTCGCATCGGTGCTGGCGGCATGAGCGCATCTCTCTGGACCACAGGCCTGGGCAAGAGCTTCTGCCTGCACCTGCAAGGCAGCGTCCGTATCCCGGTGCTGGAGCATGTCGATTTCTCGGTGGCGCCGGGTGAGTGTGTGGCGCTGGCCGGGCCTTCCGGTGCGGGCAAGTCCACTCTGATGCGCTGTCTCTACGGCAATTACGGCGCCGAGGAAGGCCGCATCCACATCCGCCATGACGGCCAGGATGTGGAGCTGACCGCCGCCGACGCCCGCGCAATGCGGGAGATCCGCCGGCAGACCCTGGGCTATGTGTCGCAGTTCCTGCGCGTCATTCCCCGCATTGGCGCGCTGGATATCGTGGCCGAGCCGCTGATCGCCCGCGGTGCCGCGCCGGACGCCGCCCGCGCCCGGGCGGAGGAGCTGCTGCTGCGGCTCAACCTGCCGCCCCGCCTGCATCATCTGCCCCCCGCCACCTTCTCCGGCGGCGAGCAGCAGCGGGTGAACCTTGCCCGCGGCTTCGCACCCGGCTACCCCATCCTCTTGCTGGACGAACCGACCGCGAGCCTCGACGCTGCCAACCGCGAGGTGGTGATCGCCCTGATCGCCGAGGCGAAGGCCGCCGGCACCGCCATCATCGGCATCTTCCACGACGTGGAAGTGCGCGACCGGGTGGCGGACCGGCTTTTCGAAGTTTTGCCCATCCAGGACGCCGCATGACCACCGAGATGATTCTGACCAACGCCCTGCTGGTCCTCCCCGACGCCATCGAGCCCGGCACGCTGGTGCTGCGCGACGGGCTGATCGCTGAGATGCAGCCGGGCCGCAGCCATGCCCCCGGCGCCATCGACCTGGATGGGGACCACCTGATCCCCGGCGTCATCGACGTCCATACCGACAACCTGGAGCGCCAGGTGCAGCCCCGCGCCACGGCGCGCTGGCCCTCCCGCTCCGCCTTCCTGTCGCACGATGCGCAGACGGCGGCGGCGGGCGTGACGACGGTGCTGGATGCGCTGTGCCTGGGCGATCTCGGCTTCGATGCGGAGCGGACCGAGACGTTCCTGAACGGCGTGAAGGACCTCGATTTCCTCAGCGCCACCGGACTGCTGAAGAGCGAGCATTTCCTGCATCTGCGCTGCGAGCTGCCGGCCGCCGATTTGATGCCGCTGCTGGAAACGGCGGCGGACCACCCGGCGGTGCGCATGGTCAGCCTGATGGACCATTCGCCCGGCGTCGGCCAGTACGCGGATATCGAGCGCTACCGCAACATGCGCGCCCGCTCCATGCCGATGCAGGAAGTGGAGAAGCGCATCGACAAGCTGCTGACGCAGCGGGAGCGCCTGCGCGGCCCGCAGCGCCGCGCGTTGCTGGAGCGCATCGCCTACCGCAATCTGCCGCTGGCCAGCCACGACGACTGGCGGGAGGACGAGATTGCCGAGAATGAAGCCGACGGCATCATGATCTCGGAATTCCCCGTTTCCATGCTGGCGGCGGAAGCGGCGCGGCGGCACGGCATGCAGATCATCGCCGGCGCGCCCAACCTGGTGCGCGGCGGCAGCCATTCCGGCAACGTCGCGGCGGTGGACCTGGTCCGCAAGGGCCTGGTAGATGTCTTCGCCAGCGACTATGTGCCCCCCGCGATGATCGAGGCCGTGTGGCGCGCGGCGGCGGAGACCGGGATCTCCCTGGCCGCCGCCGTCGCCACCATCACCGATGCACCCGCGCGCATGTTGAAGATGGCGGATCGCGGCCGTATCGAGGCGGGGCGCCGCGCGGATCTCGTCCGTATCCGCCCGCTGGGCCACATGCCGGTGGTACGCAGCGTCTGGCGGGCCGGAGAGCGGGTGGCGTGAGCGCGCGGCTCGCCCTCTACTGGGCACCGGAGGTCGGGGACCCGCTGCACACGGCGGCCTCCCGCTGGCTGGGGCGGGATACGGAGACGGGGGCGACCTACCCCCAATCCCCCTTGCCGGGCGTGGACATCGCGGAGATCACCGCGGAGGCCGGTAATTACGGCTTCCACGCGACGCTGAAGCCGCCCTTCCACCTCGCCACCTCCTACGCCGCGGCGCGGGAGGCGGCGGCGCAACTGGCTGCCCGCACGGCGCCCTTCGCCCTGCCGCCGCTGCGCGTGACCGACCTGCGCGGCTTCCTGGCGTTGACGGAAAGCGAGCCCTGCCCGGCTTTGCAGGCCTTCGCCGATGACTGCGTGCGGGCACTGGACGCCCACCGCGCCCCGCCCACCGAGGCCGAGATCGCCCGCCGCAACCCGGACCGGATGAACGAGCGGCAGCGGGGGTTCCTGGCGCGCTGGGGCTACCCCTACGTGTTCGAGGAATGGTTCTTCCACCTCACCCTCTCCCGCCGCCTGACGGCGGAGGAGAAGGCCATCGTGCTCCCCGCCGCCGAGGCCGCTGTCGGTGAAGCCGCCGCCCGGCCGCGCATCGTGCGGGAATTGTGCCTGTTCACCCAGCCGCAGCGCGGCGTGCCCTTCCTGCTGGCGGAGCGACTGCCGCTTGCCGGCTAAACGGGGCGCGGCCGCTGGGTGACCAGCGGCCGCGCCCTGCGTTTGCGTCCAGCGCAAGAAATTCGTCTATCCACGCAACGAAATCGGTGACAGCAAAGGCTTGGCAGCCATCCGGCGGGCCGGAGGAGACCCAAGAACCATGCGATTCCCACGGCTGCTGGCGGTGCTGCCCGCCCTTGCCCTGTTGCCCCTGGCCGCGTGCGTCCAACCGCCGGTGCAGGCGGAAGCCCAGCCGGCCAAGCCGGTGGTACGCGAGATCTATCGCAGCAGCACCACGGCGCTCGGCCAGCCGCTGCGCTTCCCGCACCAGAACGGCACGCTGGTCGTGACCACCTACGAAATTCCGCCCGGCGCCCGCCTGCCCGTGCACCGGCACCCGCAGCAGCGCATCGCCTACGTGCTGGCCGGCGAGTTACGCGTCGCGACGCCCGAGGGCCGCGACTGGACGTACAAGCCCGGCGACGTCGTGGTGGAGATGCTGGACCACTGGCATTTCGGCGAGACGATCGGCACCGAAACCGTCCGCCTGCTGGTCATCGACCAGACCGAGGGCAACACGCCGAATACCGAGTTGCACCCGTAAAGGCAGCGCGTGGCGGGTGCCTAGCCCGCCACGTCCCGCAGCGCGGCCAACAGGCGGGCCGCGCCTTCCTCCGGCGTGGAGTCGTTCACCACGTCCACCACGTCCAGCCCCGCCGGCAGCGGCGCCGTGCGGGCCAGGCGGGCGGTAATCTCTTCCGCCGTTTCCCGCCCGCGCCCGGCCAGCCGTGCCGCCAGCACCGCTGGCGGCGCCGTCACGTTGATGACGCGCAGCCGGAACCGCCCATGCGCTTCCGCCAGGACGGAGCGCGAGAGATTGGCGATGACGACGCGCCCGGCGAGCAGGTCCGCCTGAATGCTGTTGGGAATTCCGTAGTGCAGGCCATGCGCCTGCCAATGCAGCGTGAAAGCGCCGGCATCCCGCGCGATGCCGAATTCGGCTTCGCTCAGCGGCAGGTGGTCCTCCGCGCCGGCATGGGCGAGCACCTCCGCCGGGCGGGTGATGACGCGGCGGGCGAAGACGAAGCGCGGGTCCTCCGCCAGGGCCGCGCGCGCCACGCCCAGCAGCGTGTCCTTGCCAGCGCCCGAAGGCCCCACCACCGTCACCAGCCAGCCCGACATGACGTCCCTCCGATTGACCCGCTGCTTTTCCGCGCGCAGAGGGAAGGACGCAAGCAGCCGGGGCGCGTTTTTGGCCGCCCCCTCCCCGGGAGCAACCAAATGTTCACAACTCGCCCTGAAATCGCCGGCACCTTTGGCGTCGTCGGCAGCACGCACTGGATCGCCAGCCAGGTGGCGATGGCGGTGCTGGAGCGCGGCGGCAATGCCTTCGACGCCGCCGCCGCCGCCGGCTTTACCCTGCAGGTGGCCGAGCCGCATCTGAACGGCCCGCTGGGCGATTGCCCGATCATCATCCACCACGCCAAGGCCGGCACCCAGCACGTCATCTGCGGTCAGGGCGTCGCCCCTGCCGGGCTGAGCGTGGCGAAGGTGAAGGGCGAGCTCGGGCTGGACCTGATTCCCGGCACCGGCCTGCTGGCCGCCATGGTGCCGGGCGCCTTCGATGCCTGGGCGACGATGCTGCGGGACTGGGGCACCTGGGCGCTGGCGGACGTGCTGGAATTCGCCATCGGCTACGCCCAGCGCGGCATCCACTACGTGCCGCGCATCTGCGCCACCATCCAGACCGTGAAGCCGCTGTTCGAGAGCGAGTGGACCTCCTCCGCCGCCGTGTGGCTGCGCGATGGCGGGCCGAAGCCCGGCAAGCTGTGGGCCAACCCGGCGCTGGGCGCCACCTATGTGCGCGTGCTGAAGGAAGCCGCCGCCGCGGGCGGGGACCGGGTGGCGCAGATCGATGCCGCGCGCCGCGCCTGGTACGAAGGCTTCGTCGCCGAGGCGATCAACCGCTTCTGCCGGGAGACGGATGTGCTGGATGCCTCCGGTCGCCACCATCGCGGCGTGCTGACCGGCGAGGACATGGCGCGCTGGCGCGCGCCCGTGGAGACGCCGCTGGCCTATGACTATCGCGGCACCACTCTGCTGAAATGCGGCCCGTGGAGCCAGGGCCCGGCGATGCTGCAGACCATGGCGCTGCTCAACGGCTTCGATGTCGGCGCGATGGATACGAATGGCGACGAGTTCGTCCACACCGTCCTGGAAGCCATGAAGCTGGCCTTCGCGGACCGGGAAGCCTTCTACGGCGACCCGGATTTCGTCGATGTGCCGATGCAGCAACTGTTGTCCGAATCCTACAACGCCGAGCGCCGCAAGCTGATCGGCCAGCAGGCGTCGATGGAACTGCGCCCCGGCAGTATCGATGGCCGTACCCCCTGGGTGGACCATGCGGCGGAATCTCGCCTCTCCCTGCTCGGCGCCGCCGGCGCGGGCGAGCCCACCGTCTCCCGCCTCGGCGTCTCCGGCGCGGATACCTGCCATGTCGATGTCATCGACCGCTGGGGCAACATGGTCTCGGCCACCCCCTCCGGCGGCTGGCTGCAATCCTCCCCGGCCATTCCGGAGCTGGGCTTCGCGCTCGGCACCCGTGGCCAGATGTTCTGGCTGGACGAGTCGTTGCCCAACGGCCTGAGGCCGGGCAAGCGGCCGCGCACCACCCTCTCCCCCGGCATGGCGCTGCGGGACGGCAAGGCATGGATGTCCTTCGGCACACCGGGTGGGGAGCAGCAGGACCAGTGGCAGCCCATCATGCTGGCCCGCATGCTCGACCACGGGCTGAACATCCAGCAGGCCATCGACGCGCCCGCCTTCCATAGCGAGCACTGGCCGTCCTCCTTCTGGCCGCGCGTCGCGCGCCCGGGCAAGGCGGTGCTGGAAGGCCGGCTGGGCCAAGCGGTGCTGGATGCGCTGCTGGCCCGTGGCCACCAGGCGGAGCTGGGCGGCGATTGGTCCGAAGGCCGCCTCTCCGCGGCGCGGCTGGAAGCGGATGGGCAGATGTTCGCCGGTGCCAACCCGCGCGGCATGCAGGGCTACGCCGTCGGTCGTTGAAGCTATCGCCGGGGGAGAGTGCTCCCCCGGCCCTGCGGCGGCTCAGGGTTCCTCTTCCGCCCAGTCCCGCAGCAGGGTGAAGCCGACGGCCAGCAGCACCGGCCCCAGGAACAGCCCGAGGAAGCCGAAGGCGAAGACGCCGCCCAGCGCGCCCAGGATGGTCAGCAGCAGCGGCAGGTCAGCACCACGGCTGATCAGCCAAGGGCGGATGACGTTGTCGACGCTGCTGATGCCGGCGGCGCCGTAGACCAGCAGGAAGATACCCCAGAAGGTCTCGCCCTGCGCGAACAGCCAGATGGCCGCCGGCAACCACACAACGGGTGCACCTACCGGCAAGATGGAGATGATGCCGGCGATGATGCCGAACAGCACCGGCTGCGGCACGCCGGAAATCCATAGCCCCAAGGCCGTCAGCGCGCCCTGCGCCACGGCGGTACCCAGCAATCCGTAGACGACGCCGGTGGTGACGGCGGCGGTCAGCTGCACCAGCCGGCGGCCCTGCGGCCCGGCGATGCGCATCACCAGCGATTCGACCACCGAGGCCATGCGCGGCCCGTCCCGGTAGAAGAAGAACGAGAGCAGGATGGCGATCACCAGCTCCGCCACGCCCGAGAGCACCGCCAGGAGCACGCTCAGCGCGCTTTGCGCGATGGTGCCGGCATAGGGGCGGACCAGATTGGTCAGCGGCGAGAAATCCAGCTGCAACGCCGCGAAGCGTTCCTGCAGCCAGCCGCCGACGAATGGGATGTGGCCCAGTTGCTCGCTGACGCCGGGGAAGCCGCCGGAGATGAAGGTCTCCACCGTCTCACGCAGCCATTGCAGGTCATCGGCACGGATTGGCGCGGCGAAGAGCAGCGGCAGGCCGACCAGGATCATCTCCACCGTCACCATCAGCAGCGCGGCCAGCGTGGCGGAGAGCTTCAGCCGCTCCCGTACCAGGCGGAAGATTGGCCAGGTGCAGTAGGAGAGGATGGCGGCCCAGAGCAGCGCCGAGATGAAGGGGCGCAGCACCAGCAGGCAGCCGACCGCCAGCGCGACCAGCGCGGTCAGGCCGAGCAGCCGCGCCGGGCGAAGCATATGGGGGTCGGGGGGGGAGGACGGGCTCATAAGGCGCAGATTGCCCGAGCCGTTTCGCTTCCGCCAGGGACGCTGCTTTGCCCGCGAAGACTTGCTCTTCTGGCTGCCCGCTCTAGCGTGCCCGTCCAGCTTCGTGCCTGCATGGGCGAAGCCGCAAAAATGGGAGAGACGTATGCCGCGCTTCGCCGCGAACCTGTCGATGATGTTCCAGGAGCTGCCCTTCCTGGACCGTTTCGCCGCCGCCCGCGCGGCCGGCTTCACCGCCGTAGAGTTCCTGTTCCCTTATGATTTTGCCGCCGCCGACATCGCCAAGCGGCTGGCCGATAACGGCCTGCAGCAGGTGCTGTTCAACGCGCCCCCGGGCGACTGGGCCAATGGCGAGCGCGGCACCACCTGCATCCCGGGCCGCCAGCAGGAATTCCGCGATGGCGTGAAGAAGGCGCTGGAATACGCGACCGCCCTGTCCTGCCCCCGGCTGCACCTGATGGCCGGCCTGGCCCCTGCCGACGTGGCGCGGGATACGCTGACCGGCACCTACACCGCCAACCTGGTCTGGGCGGCCGAGGAAGCGGCCAAGGCCGGCGTGAAGCCGGTGATCGAGCCGATCAACCACCGCGACATCCCCGGCATGTTCCTCAACACCATGGACCAGGGCGCCGCCATCATCGCCGCCGTGGGGCCGGAGAAGCTGGGGTTGCAGTTCGACCTGTACCACTGCCAGGTAACGGAGGGGGACATTGTGAAGCGGGTGGAGAAGCACCTGCCCATCATCGCCCACATGCAGGTGGCCGACGTGCCCGGCCGCAACGAGCCCGGCACCGGCGAGGTGAACTGGCCCTTCGTGTTCGAGCGGATCGACGCGCTGGGCTTCCGCGGCTGGATCGGCTGCGAATACCGCCCGCTGGGCGAGACGGTGGCCGGCCTCGGCTGGTTCGCGCCCTACAAATCCTGATCAAGAGGGGAAACTCAACATGAAGATCGGTTTCATCGGCCTGGGCATCATGGGCCGCCCCATGGCGCTGCACCTGCAGAAGGCCGGGCATGAATTGTTCGTCCCCGAGCGTGCCAGCCTGAAGGACGAGATCCGCCAGGTGGCCACCGTGCTGGCCGACCCAGCCGCCGTGGCCGCCGCCGCCGAAACCACCATCCTGATGGTGCCCGACACCCCCGATGTGGAAGCGGCATTGTTCGGCCCGCGCGGCGTGGCGGAGGGTATCGGCGCCGGCAAGCTGGTGATCGACATGTCCTCGATCAGCCCGACGGCCACCAAGACCTTCGCCGCCCGCATCCAGGAGAAGGGCGGCGACTACCTCGATGCCCCGGTCTCCGGCGGCGAAGTCGGCGCGCAGCAGGCGACGCTGACCATCATGGTCGGCGGCAGCGATGCGGCGTTCGAGCGGGCGAAGCCGCTGTTCGAGGCGATGGGCAAGAACATCACACTGGTGGGCGGCACCGGTGCCGGCCAGACCTGCAAGGTGGCCAACCAGATCATCGTCGCCCTGACGATCGAGGCGGTGGGCGAGGCGATGGTCTTCGCCTCCAAGGCCGGCGCCGACCCGGCCAAGGTACGGCAGGCGCTGATGGGCGGCCTCGCCACTTCCCGCATCCTGGAGCTGCATGGGGAGCGGATGATCAAGCGCACCTTCAACCCGGGCTTCCGCATCGCCCTGCACCAGAAGGATCTCAACCTGGCGCTGCAATCGGGCAAGGAACTGGGCGTGGCGTTGCCGAACACGGCCTCGACCCAACAGTTGTTCTCCGCCTGCGTGGCGGCCGGTGCCGGGCAGCTGGATCATTCGGCACTGGTGAAGGCGCTGGAGATCATGTCGGCTCATCCCGTCGCCGAAGGCTAGCGGGACCGTCGCTTTATTGTGTCAGTGGTTAAGAATCGGTGTTGCCTTTGCGAAGGCAGCACCGCATTTTTCCGTCAGCCGCCCATCTCATGAGACGGCTCTCTTGCGATGGGCGATCATGTCCGGGTCATACTGATACAGAGGTTCCATGCGGTTTGCCGATATCGGTCAACAGTTGCGCGCCTATCGACTGGAATCCGGCATGCGGGCGGAGGAGATCGCCGCGCGCCTGGGCGTCTCCCGCGCCGCGCTGTACCGATACGAGAAGGGCGAGGTCATCAAGCTGGACACGATCCGGCGCCTCGCGGAACTGCTGAAGATCTCGCCGCTGTCCCTGCTGGGCATCGGCGTCGAATATTTCTCCCGCCCCCTCGCCTTCCAGGAACGGCTGCGGCAGGTGGAGGAGCAGGCGGACCAGGTGCTGCAGGTCGGCGGTGCCATCTGCTACCAGACCACGACGGAGGCCTATGACGGCGCCTTGGCCGAGGCCTGGGCCGAAGCCGCCGACCAGGCGCAGGAACGCGTGGCCGCCCGCGCCGCCGCCGACCAGGCGATGGGCCTGCTGGTGGCGCGCAAGAAGCTGCACCAGTCCCGCCGCGCCAACATCATCGCCATGCTGTCCGAGACCGCCATCCGCCGCATGCTGATGGATGGTGTGGCCGCCGGCATGGCGGTATCCGAGCGCACCCGCACCCGCTGCCGCCTGGCCGCGCGGGCGGAGGCGGAGAGCATCGCCAACCTGATGGAAAGCGTGCCGATCGGCCTGCAGCTGGGCCTGCTGGCGTCCGAGCCCGCCGGCAACTTCATCGTGCTGCGCGGGCGGGAACGGGCGCATGTCTGCGTCAGCCCCTTCGCAGCCGAGATGACGGCCAGCGCCGGCATCGGCGTCGGCAGCATCACCGCCGCGGACGAAGCCATCGCCGCGCATCAGCGCGTGGCGGAGGCCGCCTGGCGTGACGCCCCCAAGGGCGCCGCCGCCGCCAACCGCATCCGCGACCTGATCCGCGAGACGGCGGCGCGCTGAACGACGTGAGGGCGGGCCGGCTGGCCCGCCCTCACAGCTCCATGCGTGCTTCCATCACGTCCTCGTCCTCCGCCGAGCGCTTCAGCGTGAAGCCGAGGGATTGGACGAAGCGCAGCATCGGCCGGTTATCCGCCAATACCTGACCAGCGACAACGCGCAGGCCTTGCGCCCTCGCCCACTCGATCAGCCGCCGCATCAGGTGGCTGGCCAGCCCCTGGCCCTTCCAGCCCGGCAGAGTCACCACGGCGAATTCGCCGGTGTCGCTGCCCGGGGCGCGGATGAGCCGGGCGGTGCCGACGGTCCGGCCACGCCCCTCCGCCTGCCGCTCCACGGCGACGAAGCACATCTCCCGATCGTAATCGATCTGCGTCATGCGGGCGATCTGCTCGGGCGGCAGGCTGCGGAGCTGGTTGAAGAAGCGCCAGCGGATATCCTCCGGCGTCAGTTGCCGGAAGGCTTCCGCATGGGCCTCGGCGTCCTCCGGCCGGATGGGGCGGATCAGCAATTCCCGCCCGTCCTTGGCCTGCCAGACATGCACCAGTTCGGCTGGGTAAGGCGGGATGGCCAGCGCGGCGCCCGGTGGCACGTCCCGCCGCAGGCGCACCGAGGCATCCAGCGCCACCACCTCCCCGCCCCGCGCCAGGAGCGGGTTGATGATGAGGTCCTCGATCTCCGAAAAATCCACGGCGATCTGCGAGAGCCGGACCAGCGCATCCACCACCCGGTCCAGCTCGACGGCAGCAAGGTCACGAAACCCTTCCAGCAGCCGCGCACCCCGCGTGCGGCGAATCTGCGCGAGGGCCAGGGTGCGGTTCAGGGGCGGCAGGTCGAACGCCACGTCCGGCTCGAAGTCGGAGGTGGTGCCGCCGCGGCCATAGCTGATCCAGGGGCCGAACATCGGGTCGTCGCCCAGCCGCAGGCGCAGCTCATGCGCGCGGGGCCAGCCGCGCCCCGCCTGGTGCTGCACCAGGAAGCCGTCCAGGCGGGCAGCGGGCCGTTCCTGCCGTACGCGCGCCAGCATGGAATGGGCCGCGTGCTCCACCGCCGCCGCGTCCTCCAGCCCCAGCGCAACGCCGCCAACTTCGGTCTTGCGCGGCAGGTCGGGGCTGGAGAGCTTCAGCACCACCGGGAAGCCCAGCCGCGCGGCGGCCTCCGCCGCCCCGACGGCATCCGCCACCCGTTCCCCCCGCACGACAGGCTGGCCGTAGGCGGCGAGGATGGCCAGGGCTTCGTCCTCGTTCAGGGAGAAGCGAAGTTCGGCGCGGGCGGTATCCAGGATGCGGCGCACTGCGGCGCGGTCCGGCGTCAGGCGCAGCACGTCATGCGGCGGCAGCTCGGCGGCGGCGGCGCGGTTACGGTGGTCCATCGCCAGATGCAGCGCGCCTTTGACGGCGGCCTCCGGCGAGGCGAAGACGGCGATCCCGGCCTCGGCCAGCGCCCGCCAGGCGGCGCCGGCCTGGCCCATCCAGGCCAGCAGCACCGGCGCGCCCCGCGTGGCCTTGGCGGCCGCCGTCATGGCCGCCGCCGCGACGGAGCCATCGCCGGCCACCGGGGCATGTAGCGCCACCACCGCATCTACCTCCGGCATCGCGGCCAGCAGCGCGGCGGCTTCGGCCAGGCGGTGGCTTTGCCCGGGCGGCAGCAGCACCGGGTTGCCGCTGGTGGCATCCGGCAGCGCCAGGGACAGGGTCGTCGCCGCCGCATCGCCCCAGCGGGCCAGCCGGCCACCGCCGCGGATCACGGCATCCGCTGCCAGCAGCGCCGGACCCTGCCCGTTGGCGACGATGGCGATGCGGTCCCCCGCCACGGCATCCGGCCCCACGCGGCGGGCGGCGCGGACGCGGGCCAGCGTCTCGGCAGCGGCCAACAGGTCCTCGTAGCTATCGACGCGCAGGACGCCGGCACGGCGCAGGGCCGCTTCCATCACTGCGTCGGTGATGCCGGATGCGTCGCCCTGGCGGCCACCGGGGCGCAGGGCGACCACCGGCCGGGTCCGCGCCGTGGCCCGGGCGGCGGAAATGAACATCCGCCGGTTCTTGATCCGGCGGACATCCAGCAGCACCGCGCCCGCCGCGGCATCCCGCGCCAGCCAGTCCAACGCCATGGCGAAGCCCAGGCCCTGGTTGGTGCCGATGCCGACGATATGGCTGAAGCCGAGATTCTCTCCCGCCGCCCAGTCGATCACCGCGCGTGCGATGGCGGCGGACTGGCACAGCAGCGCCAGACGGCCTGGCTTCGGATGCAGGTGGGACAGGCTGGCATTCAGCCCGATGGCAGGCAGGCACAACCCGAAGCTATGCGCCCCAAAGGCCTGCACCCCGGTGCGGGCGGAGAGCGCCGCGATCTCCGGCGCCGCGACGGGCACCACGACCGCGAAGCAGCCCCGCGCCGCCAGCGCGAGCATGGCGGCCTCCTGCGCGGCGGATGGCAGGCAGAGCACGGCGAGGTCGGGTGTTTCAGGCAAATCCGCGACGCTCAAGGCCGAGCTCAGGCCTGGGGCGACGATGCCGACCGCGTGGAGCGTGCCGTGAAAACCGCCGCCGCCCAGATTGGCTGCCAGGATCTGTGCTTCCGGCAAACTCGCATCCGCGAGTAAGACGACCGAGCGGGGCTTGAACAGCGCAGTATCGCGGAAGCCATGCGTGAGGCGCGAAATCGGGACAGGCAGGGTCATGCGGGATGAAGGATGCCGCCTTCCGCCCCCTGCCCGCAACGGAGGCTTTCGCCAGACGCGCAGCAGGTCGCGAAAGCGCAGACGCCTCCGGCCCGAGGAACCGGAGGCTTCTATCACGCTATCGAAGCGTGATAAGCGGCTTGGACAGAGTCAGGCTGCCAGGCGTTGCTTGCCGGCTAGTTCAGCTGCGAGGAAGGCGGCCAGGGCACCGGGGCCGGATTGGGCGGTACCGGCGACGCCGGCGGCTTCCTCGGCGGCCGGGTTGTAGTTGGTGTTGGTGTTCACGTCGTAGACCAGCACACGGCCACTGGCGTCACGGATGAACTCGATGCCGGCGACGTCGATGCCGCTCTGCGCCAGGAAGCCTTCCAGGCGGCTGCGGAGCTGCGGCTCGATCCCCTGCTCCAGGATGGTGAAGCGCTGGGCCGGGGCCTGCACCTCCGTGCCGACCGGGCAAGCGGCATCGCCCACCGCGCAGGCATCGGCCGGGCATAGCTCGAAGCCCGCCGTCGTATCCACCTCCACGGCGTAGACGAAGCGGCCGCCGACGAACTCGGCGCGGGTGATCACCGGGCGCGGTGCGCGGACATATTCCTGCAGCAGCCAGATACCATCCACCGGCGCCTCATCAGCCGGTGCCGTCGTGAAATAGTCAGCCAGGGCCTCGACGGAATTGAACAGCCGGACGCCAAGGCCCTTGCCGCCGCGGTTGGGCTTCAGGATCAGCGGACCCGGCGCGAAGTGGCGGCGCGCGGCGGCCAGGATGGCGTCCGTATCGTCCTGCACCAACACCGTGTGCGGCACGGTCAGGCCGGCGGCTTCCAGCGCCGCGTACTGGCGTACCTTGCTGATCTCCAGGTCCAGCGCGCGCGGGCCGTTCACTACACGACGGCCGTGCCGCGTCAGCCACGCCAGTACGGCCGCCGTCAGCTCCGCCGAGTAGCGGTGGCCGCGGGTGTGAGATGAGGCGCTCATCCGGTTGTAGTAGACGCCCTCGGGCGGCACGGAGGCGAGGTCGAAAGTACCACGGGAGAGGTCGAGCTCACCCCAGGGCAGACCGATCCGGTCGAAGGCATCGGCCAGCGGCGGAAGCCACACGGGGTTTTCGTGGATGACATGGATCTTGGACATATCGACTGCGCCTTGGATGTGCTGGTTTCTGATATGAACGCTCTATCAGCGT
This sequence comes from Teichococcus aerophilus, assembly GCF_014490485.1. GTDB lineage: Bacteria > Pseudomonadota > Alphaproteobacteria > Acetobacterales > Acetobacteraceae > Pseudoroseomonas > Pseudoroseomonas aerophila. Next base: position 20,682 of record NZ_JACTVA010000003.1, read on the forward strand.
TATATAGAAGCCATTCCTGGCACAACCAAGCAGCTTGACGCGATATTTCGCGGATGGCGTGACCTATCGAGCGCAATTCACGAAATAATTTTGTTATTCCTTCAAGGTTGCTGCCTGAGCACAAAAAAAGCCCCCGGCACAGCGTGCCGAGGGCTTCTTCCTGGAAGGCTGAGCCGAAGCTCAGTCCTTCATGATCACGGCCTGACGGCCACGCTGACCGTCCTTGACCTCCAGCGACACCTTCTCGCCCTGCTGCACTTCCTGCTTACCGGCGCGCTGCAGAACGGAGGAGTGCAGGAACACGTCCTGGCCACCGTCATCGGGGGTCACGAAGCCGAAGCCGCGCACCTGGTCGAACCACTTGACGGTGCCGCTGACGCTCTGCGTCGGGCCGCTATCGTCACGGCCGCCGAAGTCGCGGCGCGGCGGACGGTCACCGAAGGAACGGGGGGCACCGAAGCCGCCGCCGCCACCACCGAAGCGATCGCCACCACCGCCGAAACGGTCACCACCACCACCGAACCGGTCGCCACCACCAAAGTCGCGGCGCGGCGGACGGTCGCCGAAGCCACCGGGAGCGCCGAAACCACCACCGCCGAAGTCACGGCGGGGCGGACGGTCGCCGAAGCCACCGCTCGGCGGGCCGCCGAAGTCGCGGCGGGGCGGACGGTCACCGAAGTCGCGGCGCGGCGCACGATCGCCGAAGCGGTCATTGCCGAACTCGCGGCGCGGCGGGCGATCCCCGCCGCCCGGGCCGAGCTTACGCTCATGGATCTTCGTCACGAGGCGGCGGCCCTGGCGGTCCGAGCCAATCTCGCAGACCAGCTTGTCGCCAGTCTCAGGGGGCTCAATTCCCGCCTCAGTCAGTGCCGAAGCGTGGAAGAACACATCCTGGCCATCCGGCCCAAGCACAAAGCCGAAACCCTTCCGGCCGTTGTACCACTTCACCTCGGCCTCAATCGGCCCGGTGCCACCCTGCGAATCGTTGTCCGGAAACACTGCGTCTCGTATCCGTAAAAAAGCACACGGCCCGACGGGATGCAGGACCGGCGTTCTTATCCTTGCACCGCACGGCACCGATTGCCAGTCGAATCGATAAGCCACCTGCGATTCTGGTGCATCCCCGAGCCAGCTGAAGCGTTACGGCATCGGATTTTTCGTTGTGCGTAACCGCGTTTCGGCAGGCGGGCGCGAGCGCGCCCGCCACGCCGTCTCAGCCCGCGTCGGCCAGTGCGCGCTTGGCCATGACCTCGACCAGATTCGCGCGGTACTCGGCGCTGCCATGGATGTCGCTGTTCAGCGAGTCCGGGGATTGCCGCACACCGTCCAGCGCCGTGGCCGACCAGTTGGCGGAAAGTGCCGTCTCCATCTCGGTCTGCCGGAACACGCCGGGCCCGGCGCCATTCACGCCGACGCGGACGCCGCCAGCGGTCTTGGCGATGAACACCCCGGCCATGGAGTAGCGGCTGGCCGGGTTGCGCAGCTTGGCGTAGCCCGCCTTCTCCGGGATCGGGAAGGACACGGCCACGAGAAGCTCACCAGGCTCCAGCGCCGTGGTGAACATACCCTGGAAGAAATCCTCCGCCGAAATGCGGCGGCTGTTGGTGATGAAGGTGGCGCCCAGCGCCACGGCGGCGGCCGGGTAGTCCGCAGCGGGGTCGTTGTTCGCCAGGCTGCCGCCCAGCGTGCCGCGGTTGCGGACCTGCGTGTCCCCCACCGTGGAAGCCATGCGCGCCAGCGCAGGGATCGACTGCTTCAGCAGCGGGTCGGTCGCCACGGCGTAATGCGTGGTCATGGCGCCGACGACGATGGCATCCCCTTCCCGCTTCACGCCCTTCAGCTCGGCAATGCCGCCGAGATCGACCAGCGAGGTCGGGCGGTTCAGGCGATGCTTCAGCGCCGGCAGCAGCGTCATGCCACCGGAGATCGGCTTGGCGTCCGGGTCCTCGGACAGGATCTTGACCGCATCGGCCACGGAAGTCGGCTTGTGATAGGCGAAATCATACATGGCGCGTCCCCCTCAGCCGGCCGGCGCCAGCTCGGCGCGCTGGCCGTGCATGACCTCGGCGGCGGCCGAGATCGCCTTGACGATGTTGTGGTAGCCAGTGCAGCGGCAGATGTTGCCGTCGAGCCCTTCGCGGATCTCGTGTTCCGTCAGGCCCTGCGGGTTCTTCTGCACCAGATCGATGGCGCTCATCACCATGCCGGGCGTGCAGAAGCCGCATTGCAGGGCATGGTATTCGCGGAAGGCTTCCTGCATCGGGTGCAGAGTGCCGTCGGCCGCCGCGAGTCCCTCGATGGTCGTCACCTGCGCGCCTTCGGCCTGCACCGCCAGCAGCGTACAGGCCTTCACGCTCTCACCATTCACATGCACGACGCAGGCGCCGCACTGGCTGGTGTCACAACCCACATGCGTGCCGGTCAGGCGCAGCTGTTCCCGGAGCATCTCAACCAGAAGCGTGCGCGCTTCGACCTCGACCGTATGGGCCTGGCCGTTCACGGTCACCGTGACCTGCGGCATTCTTCGTCTCCCCCAAGCGACGGCGCCGCGACGTGCGGCGACCTTGAACGGAGAAGGTCATCCAAGCCCCTTCACCCGTCAAGCGAAGGCAGCAAGATCACGTATGAAAAGCTCAGCAAATATATTGATATTGAGAGGCGTTCGCAAGTAACGCCACAAGAAAAGGGGCCGAAGCCCCCTTCCCTGTCGTCTTACGAATACAGGACCGTATCGCGCGCCAGCGGGTTCTCGGCCGCCGGCAGGTCGTGCAGGTGGCAGGCGGACCAATGCTCGGGCGAAGTCTGCTGCAAGCGCGGCTCATCCACCCGGCAGCGGTCGAAGGCGTAGGGGCAGCGTGTGTGGAAGCGGCAGCCCTTCGGCGGCTTGATCGGGCTCGGCACGTCACCCTTCAGGATGATGCGCTTGCGCGCCTGGCCGGGCGACGGCACCGGCACGGCGGAGAGCAGCGCTTCCGTGTACGGATGCTTCGGCGCGGCGAACAGGCTGCGCTTCGGCGCGATCTCGACGATCTTGCCGAGATACATGACCGCCACGCGGTGCGTCATGTGCTCGACGATCGCGAGGTCGTGGCTGATGAACAGCAGCGCCAGGCCGAGGTCCTTCTGCAGGTCCTGCAGCAGGTTCACGATCTGCGCCTTCACCGACACGTCGAGGGCGGAGACCGCCTCGTCGCAGATGATCAGCTCTGGCTCACCGGCCAAAGCACGGGCGATGCAGATACGCTGGCGCTGGCCGCCCGAGAATTCGTGCGGAAAGCGGTTCACGGCATCCCGCGGCAGGCGGACCGTGTCCATCAGCTTGTCCAGCCGCGCCTGCAGGTCGGCGCCGTTCTTCGCCAGCCCGTAGTTGCGGATCGGCTCGGCCAGCAGGTCCCGCACCCGCATGCGCGGGTTGAGGCTGCTGAACGGGTCCTGGAACACGACGCCAATGCGGCGGCGCACCGGGCGCAGCTTGCCCTCGGACAGATCGTCGATCCGCTGGCCATCCAGCACCACCTGACCGTCCGTCGGGTTGTACAGGCGCAGCAGGGTCTTGCCGACGGTGGACTTGCCGCAGCCGGATTCACCGACCAGCGACAGCGTCTCACCCTTGTTGATGTGGAAGGTCACGCCGTCCACGGCGTAGACGTTGCCGGTCTTACCGCCGAAGAAGCCCGCCTTGATGGGGAAGTGCTTCTTGAGGTCATTGACCTCCAACAGCGGACGCCCGGCAGGTGCCGACGGGTTGGCAGGGGAACGACCCATCGTCATGCTCATGCGGCCACAGCCTCCTTGGTCGCGTAATGGCAGGCAGCCTGGTGGCGCGGTGCCTTCAGTTCCAGCGCCGGGTTGATCTCCCGGCACAGCTCGGTGGCCTCGGGGCAGCGTCCTGCGAAGACGCAGCCCTGAATCTTGTTTTTCAGGCTCGGCACCAAGCCGGGAATCTCGGCCAGGCGCGTGCTCTCACCGGTGAGCGAGGAGCCGAGCTTCGGCACCGCGCCCAGCAGGCCCTTGGTGTAGGGGTGCTTCGGGTTGTTGAACAACTCGCCAACGGGCGCTTCCTCGACCTTGCGGCCGGCATACATGACGATTACCCGCTCCGCGACTTCGGCGACGACGCCGAGATCGTGGGTGATCAGCACAATGGCGGCGCCGACGCGGTGCTTCAGGTCGCGCATCAGGTCCAGGATCTGGGCCTGGATGGTCACGTCCAGCGCGGTGGTCGGCTCGTCGGCGATCAGCAGCTTCGGGTTGCAGGCCAAAGCGATGGCGATCATCACGCGCTGACGCATGCCGCCGGAGAGCTGGTGCGGATATTCCTTCACCCGCTTGTCCGGCGCCGGGATGCCGACGAGCGTCAGCATCTCCACCGCCTTGGCCTCGGCCTCGCGCTTGGAAAGGCCTTGGTGCAGCACCAGCGCCTCACCGATCTGATTGCCGATGCTGAGCACCGGGTTCAGCGAGGTCATCGGCTCCTGGAAGATCATGCTGATCTCGTTGCCGCGGATGGCGCGCATCTCGCGGTCCGACATCTCCAGCAGGTTCTTGCCATTGAAGCGGATCTGGCCGGCGATCTTGCCCGGCGGCTCGGGGATGAGCCGCAGGATGGACATGGAGGTGACGGACTTGCCACAGCCGGACTCACCCACGATGGCCACGGTCTCACCCGCCTCCACCGAGAAGGAGAGACCATCGACGGCACGGTTCACACCGCCGTCGGGGGTGCGGAAATGCGTCTGCAGATTATCGACTTCGAGCAATGCCATTCAATCAGACCCTCTTCGCCAGACGCGGATCCAGCGAATCCCGCAGGCCGTCACCCACCAGGTTCACCGCGAGCACGGTGATGGACAGGAAAATGGCCGGGAAGAACACGATGTAGGGCTTCACCTGCCACAGGGCACGGCCCTCGGCCATGATGTTGCCCCAGGATGGGATGATCGGCGGCGTGCCGGCGCCGATGAAGCTCAAGATGGCTTCGGCGATCATGGCGCTGGCGCAAATATACGTGGCCTGCACGATCATCGGCGCCAGGGTGTTCGGCAGGATGTGCCGCCAGATGATGACCGGCGTGCGCGTGCCGGACGCGATCGCCGCCTCCACATACGGCTGCTCGCGCAGCGAGAGCACGACGCCGCGGACGAGGCGGGAGACGCGCGGGATCTCGGCCACCGTGATGGCCAGGATGACGTTGCCGACCGAACCGCGCGTCAGCGCCATCAGCGCGATGGCGAGCAGGATGGACGGGATGGACATCAGCCCGTCCATGACGCGCATGATGATGCTGTCAGCCCAGCGCACGAAGCCGGAAATCAGGCCGATGGTCAGGCCGATGACGGAGGCGAAGAACGCCACGCCGAAGCCGACGATCAGCGACACGCGGGTGCCGTAGAGGACACGGGAATAGACATCGCGCCCCAGCATGTCGGTGCCGAACCACCAGCGCTCGGACGGTGCGCGGGTACGCATCGCGGGCGCCAGCGCCGTCGGGTCCTTCGTCCACAGGAAGGGCGCGAAGACCGCGACGAAGATCAGCAGCAGCAGCAGGAAGCCGCCGATGGCGATGGTCGGGTTGCGGAAGATGTAGCCGGTGATGCCCTTCCGCGCGATGCGGGTGGGCATGACATCCGGCATGACCGGGGCGGCGGCGGGGGCACCGCCGCTCGGGAAGGTGGTGCTCAATACCGGATCCTCGGGTCGAAGAGAGTGTAGCTCAGGTCGATGAGCAGGTTGACCAGCACGTAGACGAAGCTGAACAGCAGGATCACGCCCTGGATGACCGGGTAGTCGCGACGCAGGATCGCATCGACGGTCAGGCGGCCCAGGCCGGGGATGGCGAAGACGCTCTCCGTCACCACCGCGCCGCCGATGAGGCCGGCGAGGCCGATGCCGATGATCGTCACGATCGGCACGGCGGCGTTCTTCAGCGCGTGCAGGAACAGGATGGTGGTCTGCCCGGCGCCCTTGGCGCGCGCGGTGCGGATGTAGTCCTGCTGCAGGATCTCCATCATCGTCGCGCGGGTGATGCGGGCGATCAGCGCGATGTAGACACCACCTAGCGCCACGGCCGGAAGTATCAGATTCTGGAACCAGGGCCACAAGCCGTTGGAGATGGGTGTGTAGCCCTGCACCGGCAGCCAGTCGAGCTCCAGCGCGAAGACATAGGCCAGCAGGTAGCCGACGACGAAGACCGGCACCGAGAAGCCCAGCACCGCGAAGCCCATGACCATGCGGTCGATCAGCGAGCCGGACTTCCAGGCGGCGACGACGCCCATCGGCACTGCGATGGTGATGGCCAGCACAAGCGTGACCACCATCAGCGACAGGGTCGGCTCAATGCGCTGCGCGATCATGCGGGTGACGGGCAGGTTCGTGAAGATCGACAGCCCCAGATCGCCCTGGATGATGCGGAACACCCATTCGCCGAAGCGGACGACGAATGGACGGTCCAGGCCGAGGCTGGCGCGAATCCGCTCCACATCGGCAGGCGTGGCCTGGTCGCCGGCAATCACCGCCGCAGGATCGCCCGGAGCGATGTAGAGCAAGCTGAAGACAAAGAGCGCAACGATCGCCATGACAGGGATCGTCGCCAGGATACGTCTGACGATGTAGGCGAACATGTGAATCCAATCAGGTTTTAGAGACACCCCAGAAGAATGGCGCGGGAGCCTTCACGACGCCCGTGATGTTCTTACGCCATGCCTGATAGGACAAGAAGAATCCCGTCGGCGCATAGAGGCCGAAATCGACCGCCAACGCATTCATCTTGTCCACCGCAGCCTTTTCACCAGCAAGATCGCTTGCGGCGAACCACTGGTCTCGTGCTGCTTCAATATCAGGATTATTCGGCCAGCCAAACCAGGCATTATCACCATTGGCGCGCATGGCCGTGTAGGGCGCCGGGTTCACGCAGTCTGCACCGGCGTGCCAGGTGTGGAAGATATGCCACCCGCCCTGGCTCGGCGGTGTCTTCAGCGCCCGGCGTGCGCCGACCGTGCCCCAGTCGGTGGCAACGAAGTCGACATTCATGCCGAGGCGCTTCAGCAGGTCGGCGCTGACATCGCCGAAGGACTTGGTGATGGGCTGGTCCTGCGCCACCACGAGTGTAATCGGCCGGCCGTCATAGCCGGCTTCCTGCAGCAGCTTCTTCGCCGCATCCAGGTTACGCGGGCCCTTCATGATCGCCCCGCCCGCCTCGGTGTAGAGCGGCGTGTTCGGGGTGAAGAAGCCGCCCATCTCCTTCCACAGGCTCTGGTCGTCCCCGACCAGGGAACGCATGTAATCCTCCTGGCTCAGCGCCATCAGGATGGCGCGGCGGGCACGCGGGTCGTTGAACGGCGCGTGCAGGTGGTTCATGCGGAAGCTGCCGACATTGCCCAGCGGGTCCGCGATGTCGACCTCGATGTTCCGGTTGCGGCGCAGCACGGGCACCAGGTCGGCGATCGGGCTTTCCCACCAGTCCACCTCGCCGTTCTGCAACGCGGCGGCGGCGGTGGCCGGGTCGGGCATCACGATCCACTCGACCCGCTCGACCATCACTTTCTTACCGCCGGAGAGCCAGCTCGGCTTCTCTTCCCGCGGCACGTAGCCGTCGAAGCGGGCGAAGACGGCCTTCGCCCCCGGCACCCACTCGTCCCGCACGAAGCGGAACGGGCCGGAGCCGACATATTCGGTGATCTGCTGGAACGGGTCGGTCTTGGCGATGCGCTCCGGCATGATGAAGGCGCAGGGCGAGTTGTTCTTGCCGAGCGCCAGCAGCATCTTTGGATAGGGCGCCTTCAGCGACCAGCGGAAGGTGTTGTCATCCACCGCCACCAGTTCGTTCTGCAGGGCACGCAGCATCTGGCCCATCGGGTCGCGCACGGCCCAGCGGGTCAGGCTGGCCACCACGTCCTTGGCCAGCACCGGGGTATTGTCGTGGAAGCGCAGCCCCGGCCGCAACTTGAAGGTCCAGGTCAGGCCATCGGCGGAGACTTCCTCCGACTCCACCATCTGGCGGCGCGGGGTGATGGTCTCGTCCACGCCGTACAGCGTGTCCCACACCAGCAGGGATGCGTTGCGCACCACGTACTGGGTGCCCCAGATGGGGTCGAAATTGGCTAGGTTGGCCTGCGGCACGAAGCGTAGCGTCCGCGCGGCAGCGCCCTGCGCCAAGGCAGGCGCCGCGATACCGCCGGTAGCTGAGAAGGCGGCGGCAGCGGCCGTCGCCTTCAGAAAAGACCTTCGTTCCATTCGGAATCACCCTGCGTTTTTGCCGGCCGCGTCGTTGGCGGTCCGGGGCCGGGCATGGTGCCCGGCCGTTGCAGCTCTCCCTTATGCACACATCGTGCCAGCCAAGCCGGGCTGGTATTCGGGGGCCCGAAGGCCCCCGTCCGCAGGCGCTGCCTAGGAAAATGGCAGCAAGAAGGCCAAGTCTCAGGCGCGCTTGACGTTCCAGAACAGCGGCAGGCCCTTCAGCACGCCGGTCAGGTCGCGCCGGTAGGCAGTGGCCTGGAAGTACTGCCCAACCGGCAGGTAGGGCACGTCCTGGAACGCCTGCAACTGGATGTCCCGCCCAACCGCCTTCTGCCCCGCGGCATCCGGCGCCTCGAACCAGGCGTTGCGCAGCTCCTCCAGCTTGGGTGCGGTCGGCCAGCCGAACCAGGCCGCTTGGCCGTGGCCACGCAGAGCTTGTTGCACACCCGGATTGAACATATCCAATCCGGCCCAAAAGGTGAAGAACATGCTCCACCCGCCCTTCTCCACCGGCTCCTTGCTCGCGCGGCGCTGCACCACGGAGCCCCAGTCGGTGGACACGAACTCCACGTTCATCCCTGCCTTGGTCAGCATGTCGTTACCGACCTGCGCCAGGGCGTTGAGGGAGGGGAAGTCGGACGCCGCGATCAGCACCACCTTCTCGCCCTTGTAGCCGGCGGCGGCCAGGTCCCGCTTGACCTTGTCGTAGTCGCGCGGGCTGGTCAGCGCCTCCATGCCGGCATCGCTGGCCAGCGGGGTTTCCGGCGGGAAGAAGCCGACATTCTCGCGCCACAGGCTGCGGTCGGTGCCGATCACCGACGTCATGTAGTCTTCCTGGCTGACCGCCCCCAACAGCGCGCGGCGGATGGCCGGGTTGTTGAAGGGCGGGTGCAGGTGGTTGAAGCGCGCCATGCCGCACAGGCCGGTCGGGTCCGGAATCTCCAGCACAATGTCGCGGGACCGGCGCAGCATCGGCTGCAGGTCGCCGGTCGGCTGCTCCCACCAATCCATCTCGCCGTTCTGCAGGGCGGCCGCGGCCGTCGCCGCATCCGGCATCACGTGCCATTCGACACGGTCGAAATTCACGTGCTTGGGGCCGGCGGTCCAGCTCGGCGTGCCGCTGGCGCGCGGCACGTAGTCGGCGAATTTCTCATAGACCACGCGGCTGCCGGCCACCCGCTCATCCGCCTTGAAGCGGAAGGGGCCGGAGCCGATGACCTCGCGGATCGCGGTGCCCGGGTCGGTCTTGGCCAGGCGCTCCGGCATGATGAAGCAGACAGGGGTGGCGGGCTTGGCCAGCGCCTCGAACAACAGCGGGAAAGGCTTCTTCAGGCGGAAGACGATGGTCTTGTCGTCGGGCGCCGACAGTTCGTCCAACTGGGAGAACAGCACCTGGCCCAGCGCGTCCCGCACGCCCCAGCGGCGGATGGAGGCGACGGCATCCCGCGCCCGCACCGGCTCGCCATCATGGAACTTCAGGCCGTCGCGCAGCGTCATGGTGATGCGCTTGCCGTCATCCTCGACGACATGGCCCTCGACCATCTGCGGCGACGGCTTGTAGTTCTCGTCGAAGCCATACAGCGTGTCCCACACCATGTAGGCGTGGTTGCGGCTGACATAGGCGGTGGTGATGATCGGGTCGACGACCGCCAGATCCGACTGGGCGATAAACTTCAGGACGCGGGCATCGCGGCGCTGCGCCACGGCGAAGCGCGGCAGGCTGCTCGCCATCGCAACGCTGGCGGCGCCACCGATCAATTGGCGTCTGAACATTATCCCGTTTCTCCGATGAAGCCTTCCTGTGCGCGAAGGGAAGCCGAGCCATGCGGCGGGCGCAAGGGGCGATCTGCGTTCGTTTCGGCCCGCGGCCTGCCGCGGGGCGGCGGGCGGCGCTTCGTCGTCCCCGCTTGGCAACGGCCGGTCCATTGCCTATGGGCAAGGGCATGCCCCTGCCCTTCCCGCGCCTCAAGCCCGGTCATGCCGCCCTGCTGGGCGAAATGCTGCGCTTTGGCGTGGTCGGCACGCTGGGCTTCATCATCGATACCGCCACGCTCTACGCCGCGCTGTGGCTGGGGGCCGGGCTCTATCTGGGGCGGGTGCTGTCCTACCTGACCGCCGCCTCCGCCAACTGGGCGCTAAATCGGGCCTGGACCTTCCGCCAGGCCGGCCGGGCCGGGCGGCGCCGCCAGTGGGCGCTGTTCCTGCTGGTGAACCTGCTGGGTTTCGCGGTGAACTACGGCACCTATACTTTGCTGGTCGCCAACTGGAGCCTCGCCGCCGCCCATCCGGTTATCGGCGTGGCGGCCGGATCGCTCGCGGGCATGGCCGGCAACTTTTTGCTCAGCCGACGCTTTGTTTTCCGTCCTGAGGCGGCATGACAGATTTTCCGACACTCCGGGCAGAATGGTGTCAGTTGTTTTACACTTCGTGTAATATTTTCCCACGGCCTTGTTTCTCTTGGCCGTTCGGGACATTGCTGCCCTGTGCGAAGGTTAATTTACGCAGACACGCAGAACCTGCCAAGTTGCCAGCATCAACATTGTACCGTCACGGAGCCTTAACTTGATGTCAGCCCTCTCCATCCTTTCCCGGCGTCTTGCGCCGGCTGACGGCCAGAGCCGGCAGGGCTGACGGATGTTCTTCGCTCCACGCGCTCCGGGCGCCGATAAGGCTCCCGATACTCTGCTCTCCCGCGCCATTGCCTCCTGCCGCAAGGAATTCGTCGCGGTCGGCCTGTTCAGTGGTGTCGTGAACCTGCTGCAGCTGACCGTCTCCATCTACATGATGCAGGTGTTCGACCGGGTGCTCGCCACTCGCAGCCTGGACACCCTGGCCTTCCTGACCCTGATCGCCATGGCCGCGATCCTGCTGCTGGCGATGCTGGAAGCCGTGCGCGGCCAGGTGATGCAGCGCGTCGCGGCCTGGATCGAGGCCCGCGTGGCGCCCGAGGGGTTCGAGCGTGCGCTGGAAGCCCAGCTACGTGGCCGCCCCTACCGGATGGAAGCGCTGCGCGACCTCGCCGTCTGCCGCTCCTGGCTCGGCTCGCCCGGCGCGTTGGCGGTGTATGATGTGCCGTGGGTGCCGATCTACCTGGGCGCCATCTTCGTGCTGCACCCCGTGATGGGCTGGATCGCGCTGGCCGGCGCCGTGCTGCTGTTCGCGCTGACACTGCTGAACGAATTCACCACCTCCTCGTTGCTGCGGCAGGCCAACAGCGCCTCCATGAACAGCCAGCGCCGGGCCGATGCGGTGGCCCGCAATGCCGAGGTCATCGACAGCATGGGCATGGCCCCGGCGGTGATGCACCACTGGAAAAACAGCGTGGCCCTGGTGGTGGTGCCGCAGCAGAAGGCGGCCGACCGTGCCGCGCTGCTGCTCTCGGCCACCAAGTTCTTCCGCCTCGCGGTGCAGCTCGCGGTGCTTGGCGGCGGTGCCTATTTGGTGCTGCAGCAGGAACTGACCTCGGGCGCCTCCATCGCCGGCTCGATCATCATGGGCCGTGCCCTGGCGCCGGTGGAGCAGCTGATCGGTGGCTGGAAGGGGCTGGTGCAGTCCCGCCAGGCGCTGAAGCGGCTAACCGCCTTCCTGGCCATGCCGCGCATGCGCCCGCCCGGGATGGCCATGCCCGCCCCCAAGGGCGCCGTGGCGTCCGAGCGCGTTTCCTACGGCATTCCCGGCCAGCCGATGGCCATCATCAAGGGCGTGTCCTTCGCGCTGGAGCCGGGCGAGAGCCTGGCCATCATCGGCCCGTCCGCCGCCGGCAAGACGACGCTGATCCGCCTGCTGATCGGCACGCTGCAGCCGACCGCCGGCAATGTCCGGCTGGATGGCGCCGACGTCTACACCTGGATGCGCGAGGATTTCGGCCGCCATATCGGCTACCTGCCGCAGGATGTGGAGCTGTTCGACGGCACCGTGTTCCAGAACATCGCCCGCATGGGGGATGCCGAGCCGGAAGCCGTGTTCGCCGCCGCCCAGTTGGCCGGCTGCCATGAGATGATCCTGCGCCTGCCGCAGGGCTACGACACCGAGATCGGCGATGGCGGCCAGCATCTTTCCGGCGGCCAGCGCCAGATGGTGGGCCTCGCCCGCGCCATGTTCGGCGTGCCGAAATTCGTGGTGCTGGACGAACCGAACTCCAACCTCGACGGCGATGCCGAGGCCGCGCTCTCCCGCGCGCTGGAGAAGCTGAAGGAGCAGGGCACGACCGTGATCCTGGTCTCCCACCGCCCGGCCCTGGTGCAGGGCGTGGACAAGGTGTTGCTGCTGCGGGACGGCGCCGTCGAGGCCTTCGGTCCGCGGACCGAGGTGCTGAAGCGCCTGATGCAGAACCAGCGCCCCGCCGCCGTTACCGCTACCCCCACCAACCGCCTGGCCCCGGGAGGCGCAGCATGAGCATCACCACAGCCCCCACCGGCGGAGCGCTGACCGAGCCGCGCAAGCCCGGCCTGCCGCCGCTGACCCCCGGCCTGATGGAGGCCAAGCGTCCGCTGACGCGCGGCCCGCTGCTGTTCGGCACCACCGCGATCGTCGTGTTCCTCGGCAGCTTCATCGCCTGGTCCACCCTGGCGCCGCTGGCCGAGGCCGCCATCGCCCCCGGCCAGATCCGCAGCGAGGGCAACCGCCGCACCATCCAGCACCTGGAAGGCGGCATCGTCGCCGAGATCCTGGCGCGGGATGGCGACACGGTGAAGGCCGGGCAGGTGCTGATGCGCCTGAACGATTCGCAGTCCCTCGCAGGGCTGGAGACGCTACGCAGCCAGCGTTGGGCACTGATCGCGCAGGATTCCCGCCTGAAGGCCGAGCGCGCCGGGGCGACCGAGATTACCTTCCCGCCCGACCTGCTAGCCGCGACCGACCCGCGCGCGTTGGAGGCCGTCACCGGCCAGCGCACCCTGTTCGCCGCCCGGCAGGCCAGCCTGATCAGCCAGGTGCAGGTGCTGGAGGCCCGTGTGGCCCAGCATGAGGCGACCGGCGCCTCCGCCCACGGGCAGATCGCCAGCCAGCGCCGGCAGCTCGACCTGATCCGGCGGGAGGAGCAGGACGTCCGCACCCTGGTCAGCCAGGGGCTGGAGCGGATGCCGCGCCTGCTGGCGTTGCAGCGCAACGTCGCCTCGCTGGAAGGCAACATGGAGGATCTGCGCGGCCAGGTGGAGCGCGCCGAGGCCTCCGCCAACGAGGCCCGCAGCCAGATCCGCCAGACGCGGGACCAGCGCCAGGCCGATATTTCCACCGAGGAACGTGAAGTCCGCAGCCGGCTGAACGAGGCCGAGGAAAAACTGCGCGCGGCCCAGGACGCCGCCACGCGGCGGGAGATCACGGCGCCGGAAGACGGCACCATCATGGGCAGCAAGTTCTTCAATCTCGGCGCCGTCATCCGCGGCGGTGAGCCGGTGATGGAGCTGGTGCCCTCGCATGACCGGCTGGTGGCCGAGGTACAGCTCTCCCCCAGCGATATCGACGTCGTCTATCCTGGCCTGCAGGCCGAGGTGCGGCTGCCTGCCTTTAAGCAGCGGCTGGTGCCGTTCCTGCACGGCCGCGTCACCTACGTCGCCAGCGACGTGACGACGGATGAGCGCACGCGCGCCAGCCACTACCGCGTCCAGGTCGCGGTGGACCAGGAGCAACTGGCGAAGCTGGAGAATGTGGAACTGCGGGCCGGCATGCCGGTGGAAGCGCAAATCCAGACTGGCAGCCGCAGCTTCTTCCGCTACATGGTGCAGCCGGTGCTGGACAGCTTCCACCGCGCCTTCCGAGAACAGTAAAATACAATAAAGGACGCCGCATGACCGATAAGCAGACCCTCTTCGCCGACGGTATTCTGGAAGCGAGCGTCAATTTCGGCGTGGCCCGTATCACGCTGGCCCAGACGGGGTCTGATGGTAAGCCGGTGCCGAGCGGGCAGTTGTTGCTGCCCGTGGTGCAGTTGCCGGCTTTCGCCAACGGTATGATGACGCTGCTGAAGCAGATTGAAGCCAAGGTGAAGCAGGCGCAGGCCCAGCAGACCGAAGCCGCCGAGGCGGTCAAGCCGGACGAAGTTCCGGGCGCCTTCCGCTTCTCCGGCTGAGACCGGCCGCAGCGTCATCGCGCGCTTGACCAGATGCTGAAAGGGCGCCCCCGGGGAACGGGGGGCGCCCTTTCGCTGTGCCGGGCCGCTGCTATCCAGCGCCCGCGCCGCCGGGCATGATGCCAGCATGCGCATGACGACCGGCCTGCTGGCAGCCTCCCTGGCCCTGCTTTCCTTCCCCCTCGAGGCGGCCGATCCGGCGGCGTCTCGCTGGGCGGCGGCGTCCCGGCCGAGCTCGGGCGCCACTCGGGTCATCGGCGGCCACGGGCTGGGCTGCATTGCCGGCGCGGTGGCGCTGCCGGCGGACGGGCCGGGCTGGCAGGTGGTGCGGGTCTCGCGCAACCGCTTCTGGGGCCACCCGGCGATGGTGGCAACGCTGCGGGACCTCGCTTCCGCCGCCACACAGGCCGGGCTGCCCCAGATCTGGATCGGCGATCTCGGCCAGCCGCGCGGCGGGCCGATGCCCTGGGGCCATTCCAGCCACCAGGTCGGCCTGGATGCCGATGTGTGGCTGGACGTTTCCCGCCGCCCGCTGCTTTCCGTCGCGGCGCGGGAGAGGATCGAGGTCCCTTCCCTCGTCCGCGCGGATGGCATGGCGGTCGACCACACGATCTATACCGAGCAACACGCGACGCTGATCCGGCTGGCCGCGCAGCAGCCGGGCGTCGACCGGATCTTCGTCAACCCCGCCATTAAGCAGGCGCTGTGCGGCACCCATGCGGGCGAGCCGTGGCTGCGGCGCATCCGGCCCTGGCGCGGCCACGATTCCCACATGCATATCCGCCTGCGCTGCCCGGCCGGCCAGGCCGCGTGCCAGGACCAGGCGCCCGTCCCCGCCGGGGATGGCTGCGACGCCAGCCTCTCCTGGTGGTTCAGCGAGGAAGCGCGCCGGCCGCCCACCCCTTCCACACGCCCGCCCGCGCCGCCGCCGCGCCTGCCGGCCGCCTGCGCGGGAATCCTCGCCGCCCCCTGAGCCCGGGCCTACAGGCCCCGGGCGCGCAGTTGCAGCGCCAGAACGGGGTCGTCGGTCGCCACGGCGTCCAGGCCGAGGGCGAAGGCCTTCTCCAGGCTGGCCGCATGGTTGGCGCCCCAGGCGGCTATGCGCAGCCCCTGCTGGCGCAGGCGCGCGCAGATCTCGGCATCCAGCGCGCCGATCTCGGTCTCCACCATCTCCAGCCCATAGGCCCTGGCAACGGCGATGATGCCCTCGACACCGAGCCATTCCAGCGCCACGCCCTCGAACAGCCAGATCACGCCGGCCAGACCGCCCGCCTGCTGCGCCGCGGCGGCGATGCGGGCATCGAAGGCGATGATTCGGCAGCGTGGGCGGATGCCGGCGGCGTCCAGCGCGCCCAGGCTGCGCTCCAGCAGGCCGGGATACGGCTTGCCGGACGCGTCGTTCTTGATCTCCACCTGCAGCTGCATGCTGCTGCCGGTGAACAGCCCGGCCACCTCCGCCAGGGTGGGCACGGTGCCGCCACGGGCGCCGCGCAGGCGGATGCCGGCAAGCTCCGCGGCCGTATGGGCGGCGACGGCGCCTTTCTGATCGGTCAGCCGGTTCAGTACGGCGTCGTGGATCACCACGGGCACGCCGTCGGCGGACAGGTGCACGTCGCACTCCGCCTGCTCGACCGGCAGGGCCAGGGTGGCCCGGAACGCCTCCAGGCTGTTCTCCGGCCAGAGGAAGGTGCCACCGCGGTGGCTGACGATGTCGGTTTGGATCGGCATGGCCCCCTGCATGCCTGAGGGTTGAAGAACCCGCAATCTCCCTCGCCATCCAGTAAAGTTGCGGCTTTGGAATTACCCCAGCCCTGCTGTAACCTTTGCTGAAATCACTGCCCGCCGCGCTGGCGAGAGGAGACCGATGTCGGCCAGTCTTCCGGAGCGTCTGCTTCGCCGGGGTCTTTCCTTGCTGCACGCGGCCGCTGTCGCGGTCGCCCTCTGCCCCGTCCCTGGCCACGCCGAGGATGTGCTGCGTTTGAAGGTGGTCGGCGGCCTCGCCGATGTCTCCCAGTACGTGCGCTACGAGGAACCGTTCTGGCGCCAGCGTATTTCCGAGCTGACCCAGGGCCGGGTGGTCGGGGAGATCGCGCCCTTCGACCGTGCCGGCTTCCGGGCGGAGGAGATGCTGCAGATGATGCGCCTGGGCGTCGTGCCCTTCGGCACCGCCCTGCTGGCCATCGTCTCCTCCGAGGAGCCGGAGTTCAACGCGGTGGACCTGCCAGCGCTGAACCCCGACTTCGCCAGCCTGCGCCAGACGGTGCGGCTCTACCGGCCGCATCTGCGCGCTCTGTTGCAGGAGCGGTATGGGATCGAACTGCTGGCCGTCTACACCTACCCTGCCCAGGTCACCTGGTGCCGCCGGCCCTTCACCGGGCTGGCCGACCTCGCCGGGCGGCGCATCCGCACCTCCTCCGTCGGCCAGGCGGAGATGTTCGAGGCGCTGGGTGCGACCCCGGTGGTGATCTCCTTTGCCGGCATCGTGCAGGCCATGAAGGCGGGCGTGGTGGAATGCGCCGTCACCGGTACGCTCTCCGGCAGCGCCGTCGGCCTGCAGGAGGTCAGCACCCATATCCATGCCATGACGCTGACCTGGGGCGTCTCCATCTTCGGCGCCAACCAGGAAGCCTGGCGCGCCCTGCCCGACGAAATTCGCCAGATCATCCAGCGCGGCGTCGAGCAACTGGAGGAAACCATCTGGGACAGCGCGGCACGGGAGACTGGCGAGGGGCTGGATTGCAGCGCCGGCCGCCCCAGCTGCACCACCGGGCCGCGCGGCAACCTGACCATCGTGCCTGTGACCCCGGCCGATGACGCCCGCCGCCGCAGCCTGCTGGTGCAGACCGTGCTGCCGCGCTGGGTGGACCGTTGCGGTCCCGACTGCGCGGATGCGTGGAACCGCTATCTTGGCCCCACTCTGGGCATCCCGGCCTATGCCCACTGAGAAGCCGCAATCGCGACGGCTGCGCCTGGCGGTCATCGCCGCCGCGGCCATGCTGCTGCTGGCGCAGTGGGTGACCACCGGCCTGCTGGTCGGCCGCGCGCGGGAAGCCGCGATGACGGCGGCGTCCGACACGGTGCAGCGCATCGCCCGCGCGGTGGAGGCCTCGCTGAACCGCAGCTTCGTCTCAGTGGACGCCACGCTGGCGGGCCTGCCGGCGATCCTGGCGCCGCTGGTCTCGGACGGAAAGCTGGACATCTCCCTGGTCAACCGCGTGCTGCGGGAGCTGAACAACCAGAACTTCGTGCTGCGCGACATCCTGCTGGTGCGGGAGGATGGCATGCCGATGGCCACCGGCCTCGCCGTGTCCCGCCGCCGGCCGCTGCCGCTCTCTCTGACCAGCGCCTTCTTCCAGAGCGGGCCGCGCGCCGGTGCCGTGCTGATCGGTGGCCCGTTCCGCAATCCGGCGACGGGGGAATGGGCGCTGTTCCTGGCGCGCCGCGTGGTGCTGCCGGAATTCGGACCGCTGATGGCAGTGGCGGAGATTCCGGTGCCGGTCATCGGCGCCCTGCTGGCCGTCAGCGGCGAAGGTGCCGGGCTGCGCATCAACCTGGAGCGCGACGACGGCACGCTGATGGCCAGCGTGCCGCATGACGAGACGATGATCGGCCACATCCTGATCCCGCCGGCAGCGGAGAAGCTGGTCGATTCGAACGCACCGCCCACCTTCCAGGCGCCGAGCCGGTTCGACCAGAGCCCGGTCATCGCCGCGGTGCGGCCGACGCTCTACCCGACCCTCTCGCTGCAGGCGAGCATGCGCCAGGAAGCCGCCCTGGCCGGGTGGGAGAAGGAGCGGACGCGTGCCTACCTGATCTCCGCCGGCTTCGCGATGCTGGTGCTGGTGATCGCCGCCACGCTGATCCTGGCGCTGCGGCAGCGGGAGAAGGTGGAGATCGAGCGCAACCGCTGGCGCTCGATGCTGGAGAACGCCATCGATTCCATGACGGACGGCTTCGTCATGTGGGACGCCGATGACCGGCTGGTGGCCTGCAACAGCCGCTACAAGGATTTCTACCGGGTCAGCGCACCCTTCATCAAACCCGGTGCGCATTTCGACGACATCATGCGGGAAGGCTTCAAGCGCGGCCAGTATCCGCAGGCCGGCGACGACGCCGAGGCGTTCCTGACCGAGATGCGCCTGTGGCACCGTGGCGAGAACCGCCCGATGGAAAGGCTGCTGCCCGATGGCCGCTGGGTGCTGATCACCGAGCGGGCCACGCCGGGCGGCGGCACCGTCGGCATCCGCACCGACATCACCGAGATCCGCCGCACCATCGAGGACCTGGCCGCCGCGCGCGATGCCGCCGCCGCGGCCGGCGAGGCGAAGAGCCAGTTCCTGGCCCGGATGAGCCATGAGTTGCGCACGCCACTGAACAGCATCCTCGGCTTCGCCCAGGTGTTGCTGAACGACCCGCGCGTGATGGCGGACCAGCGCGAGCAGTTGCAGACCCTGTACGATGCGGCAAGGCATTTGCTGGATCTGGTGAACGGCCTGCTGGATCTTTCCAAGATCGCCGCCGGGCGGCTGGAAATGCGCCCGGCGCCGACCGAGCTACGTTCCCTGCTGGAACGGTGCAGCACGCTGCTGGGGCCGGAGGTGGTGCGCAAGAACCTGCGCTTCCAGCTGGACGTGCATCCGGATATTCCCGCCGCCGTGCTGGCGGATGCGATGCGCCTGCGGCAGCTGTTGCTGAACCTGCTGTCCAACGCGGTGAAGTTCACCCCGGCCGATGGCAGGGTGTGGCTGCGTGCCCGGCCGCTGCATAACGGCAAGGGCGTGCGGCTGGAGGTGCAGGATACCGGCCCGGGCGTGCCGGCCGAGCAGCGGCACCTGCTGTTCCAGGACTTCATGCAACTGGCCTCGCCGGCGGCCAATGGCGGCGATACCGTCAGCGGAACCGGGTTGGGCCTCGCCATCGCGTCCCAGTTGGCGTCCCTGATGGGCGGCACCATCGGCCATGATACGCCAGAGGAAGGCGGCGCCCTGTTCTGGGTGGAGCTGCCGTTGCCAGAGGCGGAATCCCCCTGGCCCGGCCTGCTGCCGATGACGCAGGAAGCCAGCCCCACTAGCCTGCCCATGCAACCGCCGCGCGACGCCCGCAAGCGCGTGCTGGTGGCCGACGACGTCGCCGCCAACCGGCTGGTGGCGCGGGCGATGCTAACGGGCGCCGGCCACCACGTCGTCCTGGTCGAGGACGGTGCCGCCGCCCTGGCCGCCGTGCAGGCGGATGCGTTCGACCTGGTTCTGATGGACCTGCAGATGCCGGTGATGGACGGGCTGGAAGCCACCCGCCGCATCCGCGCCCTGCCGTCGCCGCGCAATGCCATTCCCATCATTGCCGTCACCGCCTCCGTCCTGCCGGAGCAGGTCGAATCCTGCCGCGCCGCCGGCATGAACGCCCACCTCGCCAAGCCGATCGACCGGGAGAGCCTGCTGCGGCTGGTGGCGAACCAGTGCATCCCCAGCCCCGCCCCGCAGCCGCATACCAGCACGGCGGTGCCGCCGCTGCTGGATGCCGAGGTCTGCGATTCGCTGACGCATGACCTGGGCGCCGCCGCCCCGGCCGTGCTGGCAGAGTTCGTCATCGAGCTGCGGCGCGGCGCCAAGACGCTGGACAGCCTTTCCCCCGCCACGGACGCCGCGCAGTTGCGCACGGCGCTGCACCGCCTGCTGGGCGTCTGCCGCACCCTGGGCGCGGCGCGGATGGTGTGGGCGCTGGAAGCCCTCTCGCGCAGCATGGCCGACAGCCAGGAAGCCGGCCGCGCCATCGCCCAGGCCCGCCAGGTGCTGGACGATACGCTGCCCGAAGTGCTGCGCTGGCTGGAGACTCCGGGATTGGTGGAGGCGGCGCGCACCCCCCAGGGCTGAAGCTAGGGCAGCGTCGCCAGCCGCTCGCCCAGCAGTTGGAAGAAGCCGTCGGCATCGAGGCTTTCCAGGAAACGCGCATTGGCCGGCTGGCCACTGCGGCCCCAGCGGTCGATATGCGTGCGGCCGCGCCCCGGCCCGGTGCCGCATTCCACCTGCACCGCCACGTCCCGTGCCGTGAACAGGCTGGGCGCCAGCAGCCACGCAACGGCGCAGGGGTCGTGCAGCGGATGCCCGCGGTGGCCGAGCCGGCGGGAGGGCGGCACCGCATCCATGATGTCGCAACAGGCCCGCAGGCATTGCCCCTGCCCCAGCGCGCGGAGCGCCGCGATGCGTTGTGGCGTCACCAGCGCCTGGGCGGTCAGGTCCAGCGTCACCAGCGTGACGGGCCGGCCGGCGCTGAGCAGGACCGCCAGGGATTCCGGGTCCATGGCGGCGTTGAACTCGGCCCCGGGGGTCCAATTGCCCTCGCCCAACGCGCCGGTCATCAGCACGATCTCCGCCACCCGGTCGGCCAGCGCCGGCTCGGTCGCCAGGGCCAGGGCCAGGTTGGTGGCGGCGGCGATGCCCAGCAGCGTGACGGATGCCGGCGCCGCGCGGCGCAACTGGTCGCGGATGGCGTCCGCCGCCACGCCCGGGGTGACCGGTGGCCCCTCTGGCAGTCGCACACCGGCCAGGCCATCGGCGCCATGCACCTTCACCTCGGCCTGGAAGGCCCCGAAGAGCGGCCGCTCCGCGCCGGCCACGACCGGCACGTCGTGCCCCGCCAGCCCCACCACGGCGCGGGCATTGGCCAGGGTCTGCGCCAGCCCGGCATTACCGCCGGCGACGGTGACCAGCGCGACGTCCAGCTCCGGCGCGGCGAAGGCCAGCCAGAGCGCGATGGCGTCGTCCGTCCCCGGGTCGCAATCGACGATGGTGTGGCGGGCCGGGTTCGCGCTGGAAGCAGGCATAGGCATCCTCAAGGCAACGGGGAGCGTGGGTCAGTCAGGATAGCGCACGGCAATTCCATACGCCGGCCGCACCTTATGCGCTGCTTTCCTGGCAGCCCAGGCCGCGCCGATCTGGCATAGTCGGCCAAAGCGCCGTTGGCGCACCAGGGGGGAGCAGAGACATGCCACTGAGCCGCAGGGCGCCGCCCGGCATCGTACACGGTATCGAGCTGACGCCGCTGTCGCCGCCCGCCAACCTGACCACGGAACTGGTGCGGCGGCTGGCTTCCGAAATCCGCGCCGGGCGCCTCAATCCTGGCGACCGACTGCCGACCGAGCAGGCGCTGATGCGGCAGGCCGGCGTCTCTCGCACCGTGGTGCGCGAAGCGGTCTCGGCCCTGCGGGCGGAAGGGCTGGTGACCACCCGCCAGGGCGTCGGTGCCTTCGTGACCGACCCGACCACGCGCGGCCAGGTGCGGATCGCGCCGGAGGAGATGCGCTCCCTCACCGACGTGCTGCAGGTGATCGAGCTCCGCATCGCCATCGAGACGGAGGCCGCCGGGCTGGCAGCGGAGCGCCGGAACGCCGCCTCGCTGGAGCGGATCGAGACCGCCGCCATCGCCTTCGCCGCCGCCGTCGATGCCGGGGAAAGCGCGGTGATGCAGGACCTGGATTTTCACCGCGCCATCTTCGCCGCCACGGGCAACGGCTTCTTTCCGCGCTTTCTGGAATTCCTCGGCCCCATCCTGATCCCCCGCCAGACCGTGCGCGCGCAGGTGGAGGACGGCGCCAACCGCACCGCCTACCTACAGGGAGTGCGGGAGGAACATGCACGGATTGCCGCCGCCATCGTCGCCGGCCAGGCCATGGCCGCCCGCAGCGCCATGCGCCGGCACCTCAGCGCCAGCCGGGACCGCTACGCGCAGTTGCAGGCATCGCTGCGATAGACGAATTGCTTGGAGAGGGCGCGCTGAGCGAACCATGCCGCCCGGCAGCTTGCATCAGTAACGCGGAATTTCCGGCACGTCGGCGAGGTAGGCGAGGACGGAGCGCGCCAGCGCTTCGACATCCTCGATGGTGGTGAACTCGTTGGCCTCGCCCTTCTGGCTGTTTGGGCGGCCGAGCCCGCCGACCAGGATCTCCTGGATACCCGCCTGCTGCACGAAGCCCATCGGCGATGGCTCCCGGCTGGCGGCACGGCGGAAATTGCTGGGGGAATAGCCGAAGCCCCAACTCAGCGCCTGCTGCCAGCGCGGCCAGTTCGGCCCCTGGTCCGGCGCCACGACAGGGGCACGATGGCCGGAGAGCATGGCCTGCACGCGGAAGGCCGGCATCTGCTCGGACACATGGCGCACCATGGCCTGAAGCTCGGCGAGGACGCTCTCGAACAGCTCTTCGGGCAGGTACTCGCGGCTCACGGTCAGGGCACAGCTGCCCGGCGCGAAGCCTCCGTCGCCGCCCCGGATGGCAGAGACCGCCATGCCCGATTGCAGCGGCGCGCCGGGGGGATTGGAATCCGGCGGCACGAGGGTCGAGGTGCGGACCTCGATCTGGTCCTTCATCGCCACCAGCTGCGTCGTCATCCGTGCGGCGGCCTCAACCGCGTTCGCAGCCCCGGCATCCGGCCCAAGGGCTTCGATCCGCACGGTCAGGTCGATGCGGCCGAGGCTGCCGGTCCAGATCTTCGGCGCGGCGGAACCGTTCAGGCAAATGACATGCCCTTCGATCTGCCCTTCGGATGCCAGGTGCCGCAGGCCGGGATACAGGCCGCGCTCCTCATCCGTGCAAAATAGCAGCACCGGGTCGAACCGCAGGCCGAGACCGACGGCATCGGCAGCGCGAAGGGCGGACCATACGGCGGCGATCGCGCCCTTCACATCGGCGGTGCCGCGCCCGTAGAGGCGGTTGCCCTGCCGGCTCAACGAGAAGGGCGGGCGGTTCCAGCCCTCCCCAGCCGGCAGTGCGTCCGTGTTGAAGTAGAGAGTGCAGATGCGCCGCCCGGTGCGGCGGCCCGCGATCATGCTGATACGGGGTGTCGGTTCCGCTTCCGGCATAAAGGAGGGCGGAACCTCCATGCGCCTGAAGCTGAAGCCCAGGGGCGAGAACATGTCCTGCAGTACGCCGGCGAAGGCGCCGGAATAGCGCCCAGGCGCCGCCGAGGTATCGATCGCGATCAGGCGCGCCAGACCATCGATCCAGCCCGTCGCGCCGAGCAAAGGAGAGGCCAGGCCCAACCGGTCGATCCCGGTGTCCTCCTCGGCATGCTGGATGGATGGGTCACCCCAGGATACCAGGGCTGCAGTTCCCTTGCTCGCCACTCGCTTGCGGCTACACGTTGCGACGGCAACCCGGACCACCCGGGCTGCCGTCAAGATGTACCGGCTCCTGCACCATGCGCAGAGGCCTCCATCCCGTGAAGCACGGCCATTTGAAGACCGTCAAGGCCAAGCTAATTTCGCTTGCCGCAAGTGGCCTCGAGGACCTTCTACCTACGGTAGTGGCGCTTCGGCCGGTCACTCTGTTCCGTAGACATGCCGGCCGGCAGCGGCTCAACCCGGATGTGCGGCTCGGCCGGGTCAGGCCGACGGGCGGCGGCGGCGAAGCGAGCCGCGACCTGCGGCGCCACCTCGAAGCGGGTCTCCCGGCCCATGATGCGGATGCGGCCGATCTCCTCCCGCGCCACGTGGCCGCGGCGGCAGAGGAAGGGCAGGATCCAGCGCGGGTCGGCCTGGCCATCCCGGCCGACATTCAGGCGGAACCAGGTGCCTTCGCCCCCACCCGGCGCCAATTCGCGCTGCGGGCGGGCGGGGCGGCTCTGCTCCTGCACCGTCATCAGTTCCTCGGGCGCCGGCAGCGGCGCGCGCAGCACCTTCAGCAGCGCGGCGGCGATCGCCTCGGCCCCGGCCTCCTCCAGCAGGGCGCGGCCGGCGGCCAGGTCGTCCGCATCGGCTTCCTCGGCCACCATCGCCTTGACCTGCTCGGTCAGGCGCTCGCGGTCCTTGGCGCGGATCTCGTCGGCAGTCGGTGCCTCGCCCCATTCGGCCTTCAGCTTGGCAGCCATCAGCAGGCGCTCGGCGGTCCGGCGGCGGTTCGGTGGCACGACCAGGACGCTGACGCCCTTCTTGCCCGCGCGGCCGGTCCGGCCACTGCGGTGCAGCAGGGTCTCCGGCTCCTTCGGCAGCTCGGCATGAATGACCAGGCCCAGATCGGGCAGGTCGATGCCGCGCGCGGCGACGTCGGTGGCGACGCAGACGCGCGCCTTGCCGTCCCGCAGGCCCTGCAAGGCCCGGCTGCGCTCGGCCTGGGTCAGCTCACCTGAGAGTGCAACGGCGGAGAAGCCGCGCTCGCCCAGGTTGGTATGCAGCCGCGCCACTGCCGCACGGGTTGAGCAGAACACAATGGCGGAAGGCGAATCGGAAGCACGCAGCAGGTTCACCACGGCGCGCTCAATCTCGTGCGGCGCGACATTGACGACTCGGTACTCAATGTCACGGTGCTGGCCGCCTTCCTTGCCGGCGGAGATGCGCAGCGCGTCCCGCTGGTAGCTGGCGGCGAGCGTTGCGATCTCGCGCGGCACGGTGGCGGAGAACAACAGGGTCCGGCGGCCTTCCGGCGCCGAATCCAGGATCGCCTCCAGCTCCTCGCGGAAGCCGAGGTCCAGCATCTCGTCCGCTTCGTCCAGCACCACGGCGCGCAGCGCGCCGGTCATCAGGTTGCCGCGCTCGATATGGTCGCGCAGGCGGCCGGGGGTGCCGACGACGATATGGGCGCCCTGGGCCAGCGCCCTGCGCTCGGCCAGCGGGTCCATGCCGCCGACGCAGCTGACCACGCGACCGCCGGCCGGGGCGTAGAGCCAGGCCAGCTCATTCTTCACCTGCAACGCCAGCTCGCGCGTCGGCGCCACGCACAGCGCCAGGGGGTGGCCGGCCTGCGGCATCCGCTCCGCCCCGCCCATCAGCTCGGGGGCGATGGCGAGGCCGAAGGCCACCGTCTTGCCGGACCCGGTCTGGGCGGAGACCAGCAGGTCACGCCCCACGGTCTCCTCCTCCAGCACGGCGGCCTGGACGGCGGTGGGTTCGGCGTAGCCGCGCTCCTGAAGGGCACGGATCAGCACGGCGGGCAAAGTCTCGGAGAACGGCATGAGGCAGTTAGGTTCCAGCAGCAGTCTATGGGGGTCAGCGCCGAGTCAGTGCGGCGCATGTCATGAGCGCTGGCACAAGGCTATATCCGGCGCCTTCTACATGGGTTTTCCGCGTTTTGCATCGCACACCGCAGCTTGGGCAGGAGGCATGCAGGGGCCGCATGGGTCAGTCATTCCGTTCCGGCCTTGCGTGAGGCGGGCGCAATGAGCATTGTAGATCGTGGAAATGCACGAAGTTTCCCGCGGAATTTGAAGCATGCAGCTTGCGCCGCGACACCAACAGCTAAAGCGCCGGGACGCCTGACGATGATGTGTCACCTCCGCCGGAACTAGGTTCCAGGCACCCCTCGCCGCCAGCATGGCGAGGCCCATCTGCCCTTCATCCCGCGTCCCGCTCCTCCCCGTTCCTCCCGTAGTTATCGGAAGACTGATGTCCGCATTCCCTCCCGGGCCAACGCCCAGGCAGGCCACAGACCCCGCGCAGGCCCCCGGGTCCGCGCAAGGCGCCGAGCCGGCCATCCAGCTGCGCAACCTGGTGCGGCACTTCGCCGGCCGTGGCGGCGTGGCCACCAAGGCGCTGGATGGCGTGTCCCTCAGCGTGGCGGCGGGGGAAATCTTCGGTATCGTCGGTCGCTCGGGCGCCGGCAAATCCACGCTGATCCGCTGCGTAAACCTGCTGGAGCGGCCGACCGAGGGCGAGGTCCGCGTCCTGGGCGAGGACCTGCTGCTGCTGGGGGACCGCGCGTTGCGCGAGCGCCGCCGTAGCATCGGCATGGTGTTCCAGCACTTCAACCTGCTCTCCTCCCGCACCGTGGCCGACAATGTCGCCTTCCCGCTGGAAGTCGCCGGCGTGCCGCAGGCGGAGCGCAAGGCGCGCGTGGCGGAGGTGCTTGGCCTGGTCGGCCTGGCCGAGAAGGCGGATGCCTACCCGGCGCAGCTTTCCGGCGGCCAGAAGCAGCGCGTCGGCATCGCCCGCGCCCTGGCGCCGCGCCCCAGCATCCTGCTGTGCGACGAGGCGACCAGCGCGCTGGACCCGGAGACGACGCATGACATCCTGGGCCTGATCCGCCGCCTGCGGGACCGGCTGGACCTGACCGTCCTGCTCATCACGCACGAGATGGCCGTGGTGAAGGAGATCTGCGACCGCGTGGCGGTGATGGAAGCTGGCAAGGTGCTGGAGGAAGGCCGGGTGTTCGACGTCTTCACCCGCCCCAGCCACCCGACGACGCGCAGCTTCATCGCCGGCACCATCGGCCATTCCGTGCCGCGCGGCACCGTGGCGCGCCTGCCGGCGCCGCAGCCGGGCGAGGAGAAGCGCCTGCTGCAGGTGCTCTTCGCCGGCCCCAACAGCACCCGCGCGGTGATCAGCGAGGCCTCCCGCCGCTTTGGCATCGACCTCGACATCATCTCCGGCCGCATCGACGAGATCGCCGGCGAGCCCTTCGGCCTGATGGCCCTGGCCGCCTATGGCCCCAGCGCCCAGCTGGATGCCGCGACGGCGTGGTTCCAGGAACTCGGCCTCACCGTGACGCCGCTGGCGGAGGTGAACTGACATGATCCCCTGGCTTTCCCCTGCCCTGCAGGACCTGTTCATCGAATCGGCTATCGAGACGGCCATGATGGTCGGCGGTGCCGCCGCCATCGCCATCCTGTTCGGCCTGCCCATCGCCCTGCTGCTGCATGCCACCGGCAAGGGCGGGCTGGCGCAGAGCGGGTTGGTCAACCGGCCGCTGGGCCTGCTGATCAATGCCGTGCGCTCCACGCCCTTCATCATCCTGATGGTGGCGATCGTACCCTTCACCCGCCTGGTGGCCGGCACCTCCATCGGCACGACCGCGGCCATCGTGCCGCTGGCGCTGGCGGCGACCGCCTTCATCTCCCGCCTGTTCGAGAGCGCCTTTGCCGAGGTGGACCGTGGCGTGGTGGAAGCCGCGCGCGCCATGGGCGCCACGCGGATGCAGATCCTGCTGAAGGTCGTGGTGCCGGAAGCCCTGCCCGGCCTGATCGCCGCCATCACCGTCATGCTGGTCAGCCTGGTCGGCTTCTCGGCGATGGCGGGCGCGGTCGGCGGCGGTGGCCTGGGCGATCTCGGTATCCGCTTCGGCTACCAGCGCTTCATGCCGGAAGTCATGGCCAGCGTGGTGGTCATCCTCATTCTCGTCGTGCAGGGCCTGCAATCCCTGGGCGACTGGCTGGTGCGGCGCGTCCGCCGCCGTTGATTGAAGCAAGAAACAAGGACAACGCCGTCATGAACACGACCCGCCGCACCCTGCTGGGTGCCAGCCTCGCCCTTCCCTTCGCCGCCCCCGCCTTCGCGCAGGCAGAGATCGGCACCGCCGCCCGCCCGCTGAAGATCGGCGGCACCGCCGGCCCGCACAGCCAGGTGCTGGAGAAGGTGCAGGAAATCGCTGCGCGGGACGGGCTGGTGCTGCGCATCGTGCCCTTCACCGACTATATCACCCCGAACGCCGCCCTGGCGGCGGGTGACCTGGATGCCAACAGCTACCAGCACCAACCGTTCCTGGACCAGGCGGTGAAGGACCGGAACCTGCCGCTGGTGGCCGTGGGCAAGACCCTCGTGTTCCCGATGGGCGTCTATTCGCGCAAGCAGAAGAAGATCGCCGACATCCCCAATGGCAGCCGCGTCGCCATCCCGAATGACCCGACCAATGGCGGCCGCGCCCTGCTGCTGCTGGCGGCCAACGGTGCCTTCAAGCTGACGCCGGGCGCCGATTTCCGCGCCACGGTGGCCGATATCGTCGAGAACCCGAAGCGCATCCGCATCGTCGAGCTGGAAGCGGCGCAGATCCCCCGTGCGCTGGACGAGGTGGAGGCCGCCGCCATCAACACCAACTTCGCCATCCCCGCCGGCCTGAACCCGGTACGCGACGCCATTGCCATTGAGAGCGCGGACAGCCCCTACGCCAACCTGATCGTCGTCAAGCGCGACAACGCCAACGCCCCCTGGGTGAAGAAGCTGGTCGCCGCCTACCAGAACGACGAGATCAAGGCCTTCGTGCGCGACACCTTCCAGGGCTCGGTCGTCCCCGCTTTCTGAAGCGTGATGGCTTGAGGTGGCCTTTCCGAAAGCCTGGATCACGCGACCCGACAAAGGCAGAGGGCATGGTGTGTGAACGGATGTGAACGCAGCGTGCTCTCGTTTCGCAGGGCCCGCATCCTGACGGGCCATGCACCACCACGGCCGGGCGTGACGTCATGCCCGGCCCCGTCTGATGACCGCACTGAACGGCCGCGCCATGCAGGCGCGCTTGCTGAAGGAGATACGCCTATGTTGACCAAGCGTTCCCTCATCCTGGCGGGCGGCGCGGCGATGCTGCTGCCCAACCTCGCCCGCGCGCAGGATGCCGAGTTCGGCACGGCGGCGCGGCCGCTGCGTGTCGGTGTCACCGCCGGCGTGCACGGCCAGGTGCTGGAAGTGGTGCGAGACGTGCTGGCGCGCGACAACTTCCAACTGAAGATCACTGAGTTCGCCGATTTCATCCAGCCCAACGTGGCGCTGGCGGCGAAGGAGATGGACGTCAACACCTACCAGCACCAGCCGTTCCTGGACGCGCAGAAGCAGCAGCGCGGCTACGACTTCGTGCCCGTGGGCAAGACGGTGCTGACGGTGATGGGCGTGTTCAGCCGCAAGCACAAGGCACTGGCGGACCTGCCGAACGGCGCCCGCGTCGCCATCCCGAATGACCCCACCAATGGTGGCCGTGCCCTGTTGCTGCTGGCCAAGGCCGGCGTGTTCAAGCTGCGGGACGGCGCCGATTTCCGCGCCACCATCGCTGACATCACCGAGAACCCGAAGCGCATCCGCATCGTGGAGCTGGAGGCCGCCTCCATCGCCCGCGCGCTGGAGGACGTGGACGCCGCCGCCATCACCGGCAACTACGCCGTGCCCGCCGGCCTCAACCCGATCCGCGACGGCCTGGCGGTGGAGGGTGCGGACAGCGTCTACACCGTGCTGGTCGTCGTCCGCCGCGGCGACGAAGCCAAGCCCTGGGCCACCCGCCTGGCGCGCGCCTATGCGGACCCGGCGGTGAAGGCCTTCGTCGAGAAGACCTTCGGTGGGTCGGTGATCGTCGGGGCCTGAAGCAAGGGGGGCCTCTCTTCGCTTAACGGCTGGAGGAAGGTCAGGGGAGTGAACTCCGCTGAAACCCCTCCTTTTTCGGCGGTTTTTTACCGACGAAGCTGCTGAGGCGAAGGCGCTGGCGGCCGAGCCTCGCCTCGACTGTCAAACTCGAAGAAAAAGATGGGGGCCGGGGGAATTCTCTCCCCTGGCCTCCGAACCTCACGCGTAGCGCGACATCGCCAGGTCGGCGTAGTCGATATTCGGCCGCTGCCCGCCCACCAGGTCCGCCGCCAGCTTGCCGCTGCCGCAAGACATCGTCCAACCCAGCGTGCCGTGGCCGGTGTTGAGGAAGAGCTTGCCGTAGGTCGTCGGGCCGATGATCGGCGTGCCATCCGGCGTCATCGGCCGCATGCCGGTCCAGAACTTCGCCTGTTCGTACTGGCCGCCATCCGGGTACAGGTCCCGCACGGAATGCAGAAGGGTTTGCTTGCGCTCCTCGTGCAGGCGAGTGTCGTAGCCGGCGATTTCGGCGGTGCCGCCAACGCGGATACGGTCCCCCAGCCGGGTGATGGCGATCTTGTAAGTCTCGTCCATCACGGTGGAGGCCGGCGCGGCTTCCGCATCCGCGATCGGCACGGTGATGGAGTAGCCCTTCACCGGATAGACCGGGATCTTCAGCCCCAGCGGCGCCAGCAGCTTCGGCGAGAAGCTGCCCAGCGCCATCAGGTAGCGGTCGGCCGTCAGCACGCCCTCACTGGTCTCGACGCCAGCGATGTCGCCGCCTTCCACCAGCAGGCGCTTGATGGCGGTGCCGTAGCGGAACGTCACCCCCTTCTCCACGCACAGCGCGGCCAGGCGCTGGGTGAAGATATGGGCGTCGCCGGTCTCATCCTCCGGCGTGCGCAGGCCGCCGACAAATTTCTGCCGCACCCGGTCCAGCGCCGGCTCGGCGGCGACGCATTCGGCGGGGTTCAGCAGCTGGAACGGCACGCCGTATTTGGCCAGCACGCGCATGTCGTCGGCCGCGTGGTCCATCTGCTGCTGGGTACGGAACAGCTGCAGGGTGCCGCGTTCCCGCTGGTCGTACTCGATGCCCGTCTCGGCCCGCAGGTCGGCCAGGGCGGTGCGGCTGTAGTCGGAGACGCGGACCATCCGGCCCTTGTTCCGCTCATAGGCGGCTTCCGTGCAGTTCTTCAGCATCTGCCACAGCCAGGACCATTGCAGCGGGTCCATGCGCGGCCGCACCACCAGCGGGCTGTGCTGCATGAACATCCACTTCACCGCCTTCAGCGGCACCCC
Source organism: Teichococcus aerophilus (assembly GCF_014490485.1). Lineage (GTDB taxonomy): Bacteria > Pseudomonadota > Alphaproteobacteria > Acetobacterales > Acetobacteraceae > Pseudoroseomonas > Pseudoroseomonas aerophila. The sequence continues at coordinate 51,304 of NZ_JACTVA010000003.1, forward strand.
CGGCGCAGCCCAGGGGGAGGAATAGCCGAAGGACACCTGCCCGGCATTGGCGAAGCTCGTCTCCAGCCCCGCCGCCGGCTGGCGGTCGATCACTGTGACCTCATGCCCCGCGCGTGCCAGGTACCAGGCCGAGGTGACGCCCACCACGCCAGCGCCGAGAACGAGAACCTTCATCGCAGCCATGCTCCGCCCGCGCCCGCAGGCACGTCCATCACAACGCGCCGACAGGGGCGCGAAAGCACGAGCCTATGCGGGATTTCACGACAGGTGCTTGCGATCCGCGCAAGGGAATGCGAATTCGGAAGCATAGCTTCGAATGATCTGCGAATTTGACGAAGATTCTGCACCTCCCGACCCTGGACGGCACGGATCGCAAGATCCTGCGGCTGTTGCGCGCCAATGGCCGCATCAGCAACGCCGACCTGGCCGAGGCCATCGGCCTTTCCCCCTCTGCCTGCCTGCGCCGCTTGCGGCTGCTGGAGACCTCCGGCGTCATCCGTGGCTACACCGCGATCATCGAGGACCCGGCGCCGCATGCCCGTACCGTCGTCATCGTCCAGATCACGCTGGAGAAGCAGACGGAAGATGGCTTCAACCGCTTCGAGGCCGCCGTGCGCCAGTGCCCCGAGGTGTGCGAGTGCTACCTGATGACCGGCGCGTCCGACTACCAACTGCGGGTCGAGGCGCGCGATGCGGCGGATTACGAGCGCATCCACAAGGAGCAGCTCTCCCGCATGCCGGGCGTGGCGCGCATCCAGTCGGCGTTCGCCATCCGCACGGTGGTGCGGGGCGCGCCGCCGGCCTGGGTCGAGGAATAGGCGCCGCCTGTGATCGAGACCCAGGCTGGCTGTCCGATCCTGGGAAGGCCGCGCCGGGTCGTGGTTTGCGTGCCTGAGAGTGGGGCGCGTTCACACTTGCTCACGCACCACGCTCTATGCCTTTGTTCGGTCGCGTGATTCAGGCTTCCGGTGATGCCACCTCAAGCGATCACGCTCTAGCCCCGCCAGCCCGCCCACATGACCGCCAGCCGGTCGCCCAGCCCTCGCGGGTGCGGTGGCTGGGCCGGGTCCCAGCCCTTGGCCAGCATCCGCTTCAGGTCCCGCGCCGCCAGCCAGCCCGGCAACGCGGCGGCAATGGCGCCCTTGGGCAACCGCCCCAGCTTCGCCTTGCCGTCCCGCGCCAGCGCCAGACCTTCCTCCGCCAGCTGGCGGCCCACTTCGGCCACGCCGGGCTGGCGCGGGTCGCGCGCCACGTCGGCCGGCGTCAGGTTCCGCTCGGCCAGCAGGTCGGCTGGCAGCAGACAGCGGCCGTGCATGGCCTGGGACGGCAGGCTGCGCAGCACGCCGGCCATCCCATAGGCGGCGCCTAGCGTCTGCAACGCGCCCAGGCTCTCGGCCGGCGCGCCCAGCAGCCGCCCGGCGGCCACCGCGAATCCGCCGGCGGAACCGCGTAGATAGGCCAGCAGCGCGCCGCGGCTGGGGACGTCCTCCTCCACCTCGGCTTCCCGCGCATCGACCATGGCGTGCAATTCCGCGGCATCGAGATGCCCCTGCCGGATCGCCTCTGCCAGTGGCGTGGAGACCTCATGCCGGCGGACCGGGTTGCCGGCCTGCACCTCACCCAGCGCATCCCGCCACCATTGCAGGCGGATCAGCGCCGTCATCGGATTGCTGGCCACCTGGCGGGCCCGGGCGAGCTCGGCATTGAAGGCGATCAGCACGAACAGCGTCTCCCGCCGCTCCGGCGGGGCGAACAGCGCGCAGAAAAAGCGATCGGGGTCGTTCCGCCGGGCAAGGGCGGCGACCTCGGACAACGGCACATCGGGCATGGCGCGGGTTATGAACCCCTGGCGGCGGCTTGCAAGCCGGAACGCGGCCTGAGAAGCCAGTTTATCCCGGCCCCTTGCTTGACGGGCGGGGGGTCGAGGCATAGCTGTCAGGGCGGTTACGAATTGTCTCGGGTGTGGCATCCGCCCCACCCCGTTCGCTGCCTATCGGGAGAACCGCACCATGGCATTCAGCCTTCCTCCGCTTCCTTATGACGTTTCCGCCCTCGCCGGCTCCGGCATGCAGCAGGAGACGCTGGAGCTGCACCATGGCAAGCACCACCAGGCCTACGTCACTGCGCTGAACGGCCTGGTGGAGAGCAAGGGCCTGGCCGGCAAGTCGCTGGAGCAGATCGTGGCCGAGGCCGGCAAGGCCGGCGCCGACGGCCTGCCCGTGCTGAACCAGGCCGGCCAGCACTACAACCACCTGCTGTTCTGGCAGGTGATGAAGCCGAATGGCGGCGGCGACAGCCTGCCGGCGAAGATTGGCGCCAAGATCAACGAGGATTTCGGTGGTCTCGCGCAGTTCAAGGAAGCCTTCAAGCAGGCGGGCGTGACGCAGTTCGGCTCCGGCTGGGCCTGGCTGATCGTCGATGCCAGCGGCAAGCTGAAGGTGACCAAGACCCCGAACGGCGCCAACCCGATCTCCACCGGCGAAGGCACCCCGATCCTGGGCGCCGACGTCTGGGAGCACGCCTACTACCTGGACTTCCGCAACGTGCGCCCGGGCTACCTGGACAACTTCCTCGCCAAGCTGGTGAACTGGGAGAAGGTCGAGGAGCTGCTGCTCAACGGCGGCCTGAAGTCCGGCCAGACGGCCTGATTTCTTCGGCACACGCCGGATACGAAAAGGGCGCCGGGAGAACTCTCCCGGCGCCCTTCTTCTTTTCTGCCCTCAATCGCAGGGCGGCCGCTCCGCAGCCTCGGCCCGGAAGAGCTGGGCCGCGTACAGAGGCGGCCTTAGAATGCTTAAATCCTTACCCCACCTTCGCGTCGTTCGCCGCCGTCGGGCGGATCACGCTGCTGATGGTGCTGCGCACTACGTTGATGCGGACATTCGGCGCGATCTCGACCTCGATCTCCTCCGAACCGTCCTTCACCTTGGTGATGGAGCCGAGGATGCCGCCGGCGGTGATGACGCGGTCACCCCGCTTCAGCTGCGTCAGCATGGAGCGGTGCTCCTTGGCGCGCTTCTGCTGGGGGCGGATCAGCAGGAAATAGAACACAACGAAGATGAGGATGAGCGGCGCCAGCTGCATGACCATGGCGCCGGTACCACCGGCAACATCCTGAGCATAGGCGGGGGAGATGAACATCGTGAGGGGCTTCCGTCTTGCCGGGTGACGGGCGCGAAACTAGCCTGCCGGACTGTCCAGTCAACCTCGGGTTTCACCGGGATACAATTCCAACCCGTCCTGGACCCACCGGAGCGTCGCGTATTGTCCGAGATCGCCACCCATCCCTTGCAGTCCACCCTGGCCCGGATTGCCGCGGCGCTGGAACGCCTGGCCCCGCCCCCGGCCGCCCGGCCGGACCTGACGGCGGCCGACGCCTTCGTCTGGCATCCGGCCTCGCCGCAGGGCGGACCGGCGCAGCTGGTGCCGGTGAAGAAGGTGGCGACGGTCGGCATCGGCCTGTTGCAGGGCGTGGACCGGCAGAAGCAATTGCTGACCGAGAACACGCAGCGCTTCGCCCGTGGACTGCCGGCCAACAACGCCATGCTGTGGGGCGCGCGGGGCATGGGCAAATCCTCCCTGGTCAAGGCCGCCCATGCGGCCGCCAACGCCGAAGCCCCCGGCGCGCTGGCGCTGATCGAAATCCAGCGGGAGGACATCCGTACCCTGCCGGACCTGCTGAATGTGCTGCGGGAAAGCCCGCGCCGCTTCCTGGTGTTCTGCGACGACCTCTCCTTCGAGCGGGAGGACCAGGACTACAAGGCGCTGAAATCGGTGCTGGATGGCGGCATCGAGGGCCGCCCGGCCAATGTGCTGTTCTACGCCACCAGCAACCGCCGCCACCTGATGGCGCGCGACATGATTGAGAACGAGCGCAGCACCGCCATCAACCCGGGCGAGGCGGTGGAGGAGAAGGTCTCCCTCAGCGACCGCTTCGGCCTGTGGATCGGCTTCCATAACGCCGACCAGTCCACCTTCTTCGCCATGGTGGAAGCCTATGCGGCGGATCTCGGCCTGGATGTGACGGCGGAGGAGCTGCACCGGCAGGCGGTGGAATGGTCTGTCACCCGGGGCGGGCGCTCCGGCCGCGTGGCGTGGCAGTTCATCATGGATCTGGCCGGGAGGATGGGCGTGGCGTTGCCCGGCCGATGAGCAGCGAGCCCCCCGTACCCCGCCAGCCGGTCCGGCCGCCGCCGCGTGGCGCCGTGCGGCGCGACGGGCTGTTCCTGAACCCAGACGGTACCCGTGCCGGCCCCAGTACCGCCCAGGTGTGGCGCCTGATGCGGGAGAGGAATCGTGGCACCCCCTGGCCGGCCTGGGTGGAGGACCCCGCCTACCCTGCGCCGCAGCCGCCGCCGGAAGGCCATGTGGCCGTGACCTTCCTGGGCCATGCCAGCTTCCTGCTGCGCTTCCACAACGGCCCCACCCTGCTGACCGACCCGATCTGGAGCGAGCGGTGCAGCCCGTTCCGCTTCGCCGGCCCCAAGCGCGCCCGCGCCCCCGGCCTGGCCTTCGACGCCCTGCCGCAGATCGACGCCGTGCTGCTGAGCCACAACCACTATGACCATTGCGACATCCCGACGCTGCAGCGCCTGCGGGACCGCTTCGGCATGCCGATCCTCACCGGGCTGGAGAACGGCAAGCTGCTGGCGCGGCACGGGCTGAAGAACGTGGCGGAGCTGGACTGGTGGCAGGATGCCCCACTGCCCGGCGGCGCCACCGCCACCTACCTGCCCGCCCATCACGTCGGCGCCCGCACGCTGTTGGACCGGGGGCGGACGCTGTGGGGCGGCTTTGCCATCCGGCCGGCGCAGGGCGGCCGCATCTACTTCACCGGCGACTCCGCCTGGGGTGCGCATTTCGAGGAGATCGGCCACTTCGCCGGTCCGTTCGACCTCGCCCTGCTGCCGATCGGTGCCTATGAGCCACGCTGGTTCATGCATCAGGTGCACATGAACCCGGAGGAGTCGGTGCGCGCCTTCCAGGCGCTGCGGACGCGCCAGGCCCTGGCGATGCATTTCGGCACCTTCAAGCTGACCCAGGAAGCCATCGACGAGCCTGCCCGCGCGTTGGCGGTCGCCCTGGCCGCCGCCGGCATTCCGGAAGAGGATTTCGTCGTGCCCGGCTGCGGCCAGACCTTCGTGGTGCCGCTAACGGTGGCCTGACGCGCCATCGGAAGGAATTCGTTCAGGCGTCGGGCGGTAGAAACGGCGGCAAGCCCCTGGCTGCCGGAAGACCCCCGACGCATGAACCGCAAGCAACGCCGTGCCGATACGCGCCCTACCGCCCCGCCACAGTTCCAGCGCCGCTTCACCGAGGCCGTCGCCGCCTACCAGGCCGGGCGGCTGGCGGAGGCGGCGGCGGCCTTCCGGCAGGCCGTTGCGCTGCGGCCCGGCCATGCGGATGCCCAGGCCAATCTCGGCCTGGTGCTGCTGGCGCTGGGTCAGGCGGAGGAAGCCGGGCAGTGCTGCCGCCGGGCGCTGGCGCTGTGCCCGACCCATACCGACGCGCACAACACCCTGGGCAATGTGCTGCGGCAGGGCGGCCAGTTGGAAGCAGCCCTCGCCTGCTATCGTCGCGCCATCGGCATCGACCCGGCGCATGCCGACGCCCACAACAATCTGGGCGTGGCGCTGAAGGCGCTGGGCGAGACGGTGGAAGCCACCGCCTGCTACCGCCGCGCCATCGCCCTGCGGCCCAGGTTTGCCGAGGCGCACAACAACCTGGGCAACGCGCTGCGGGAAACCGAGCAGTTGGAGGACGCCGCCGGCTGCTACCAGGAGGCGCTGCGGCTGCGGCCGGATTATGCCGATGCCCACGCCAATCTGGGCCTGGTGCTGCAGGAGCAGCGGCATCTGGCCGCCGCCGCCGCCCGCTTCCGGCAGGCCATCCAGCTACGGCCGGACAGTGCCAGCGCGCATTTCAACCTCTCGATGGCGCTGCTGGCGCAGGGCGAACTGGCAGAAGGCTGGCGGGAATACGAGTGGCGCTGGCAGGCGCCGCATATCGCCCCGCAACGCCGCCCCTTCCCCCAGCCGCAATGGCGCGGGGAGCCAGCCACGGGCCAGACGCTGCTGATCCATGCCGAGCAGGGCTTTGGCGATACGCTGCAATTCTGCCGCTACGCCCCCATGGCCGCCACGCGCGGCCTTCGCGTGGTGCTGGAGGTGCCGCCACCCCTGGTGCGGCTGCTGCGTGGCCTGCCCGGCATAGCCACGGTCGTGGCGCGTGGCGAGGCGCTGCCGCCTTTCGACCTGCAGTGCCCGATGATGAGCCTGCCCCTGGCCTTCGGCACCACGCTGGAGAGCATCCCCGCGGCATCCCCTTACCTGCACGCCGACCCGGCGCAGGCTGCCACCTGGCAGGCACGGCTGGCGGCCACCGGGCGGCCAGGTCCGCGTGTCGGCCTGGCCTGGTCCGGCCGCACCAGCAATCCGCGGGACCACCAGCGCTCGCTCGGCCCGGCGCAGTTGGCGCCGCTGCTCGGCATTCCCGGCCTGCATGTCGTCAGCCTGCAACAGGCCGGCACGCTGCCCGCGCTGCCGGATTGGATGCAGGAGATGGCGGATTTCGCCGATACGGCGGCGCTGATCAACCAACTGGACCTGGTGGTAACGGTGGATACCGCCGTCGCTCATCTGGCCGCCGCACTGGGCCAGCAGGTGTGGATGCTGGACCGGTTCAATCCGGACTGGCGCTGGCTGGATGGGCGGCGGGACAGTCCCTGGTATCCATCGCTACGCATCTACCGCCAGCCCCGGCCTGGGGACTGGACTACGGTCATCGAGGCGGTGGCGCGGGACCTGCACGAACTGGCGGTGGCCGCCAGGGCTGCCTAGCGCCCCCGCGCCACGCCGCCCCGGCGGTGAAAGGCGCTAAGGCGCGTTGCCGAAGATCCGCTGCAACACCTTGTCGCCCGGGTGAAGGCCCAGCCGCTCGGCGGTGCCGGCCGCCAGTTCCAGCGTGGCGCGCACCGGGCCACGGCTTTCCACCGTTGCCAAGCTCAGCGGCACCGTACGCTCGGCAATGCGGCGGATGCTGCCGTCGGCATTGATGAACACCATGTCCAGCGAGGTGATGGTGTTGCGCATCCACATGGCGCTGTCGCGCGGGGCGCCCCAGTCGAACAACATGCCCTCATCCGGCTTCACCTCAGGCCGGAACATCAGCCCGACCGTCTGCTGCTCGGCATTGAGGGCCATCTCCACCGTGAAGTCGTGGCGGGTGCCGTCACGGGTGACGATCACCAGCTTCTCGGTCGGCAGCCGGGGCTGTGGCCCGGTCTGGGCCTGGGCTTGTGGGGCAAAGGCGGCGGGAATGGTCACGGCACCCAGTATGGGGGCGACCAGGGCTGGCAAAGCCAGGAAAAGGCGACGGCGCATGGCGGGGATCATGCCACGCGGGCAGCCGGTTGGGGCAGCCCTTCCAGCGTCGCATCCGCCAGATGGCGAATTTCTAATCGGACCGGTCCGGGGCGCGGCGTGTCCTGCAACGTGGTGAACCAGTGTTCGGGTGGGTTGCGCCCGGCAGCCCGGTTGAAGGCCAGGCTGCGCAGGATCGACTCGGCGCCGGGCGGCAGCCGCTCCGGCGGCGTCAGGTCGTTCAGCACGCCCCAGACCCCGGCCCAGCACCGCCCGACGGACCACGGATTGTACCCACCACCCCCCAGCACGATCAGCCGGGGCGCCAAATCCCGCACCGCGCGCACCACCGCCCAGTGCGCGTTGTTGGAGAGGGAGAGCTTGGCCAGCGGGTCTTCTTCCAGCGCATCGGCACCGCACTGGATCATGATGGCCTGCGGGCTCAGGTGGCGGATCAGCGGCAGGATGGCCTGTTCCAGCAGCCATTCCATCTCGCTGTCATTCAGCCCCTGCGGCACTGGGATATTGCGGGCATGCCCACCGGCACGGTCCTCGAGCTTGCCGGTGAAGGGCCAGCGCCCGGCCTCATGGACCGAGACGGTGAAGACGCGCGGGTCGTCCTGGAAAGCATCCTGCACGCCGTCGCCGTGATGCGCGTCGATATCCAGGTACAGGACGTTGGTCAGCCCCTGATCCAGCCAGCCGAGCAGGCCCAGCACCGCGTCATTGACGTAGCAGAAGCCGCTGGCACGGTCCGGCTGCCCATGATGCGTGCCGCCCCCGGGCACATGGACGATGCCGCCCGCCTCCGTCAGCCGGGATGCCAGCAAGACGCCGCCGGCACTGGTGGCCGGGCGGCGGAAGACCTCCCGGTACACCGGGTTGCCATGGGCGCCGATATGGTGGCGCGCCCGTACCGCCTCCGGCACCGTCTGGGTGGCCTCGGCGGCCTTCAGCGCGGCGATGTAGTCCGGCGTGTGGAAGCGCGTCAGCTGCCCGTCGGTCGCCTGCGGGCTGTCGATCACCTCCGCCGGCTGCGCCCAACCCAGGGCCTGGATCAGGTCCAGCGCGGTGGAGACGCGCGGGATGGCCAGCGGGTGCTTCGGGCCGTAGGTGGATTTTCGGTAGATCTCGGACCCGATGAGCAGCGGCTTCACGCGTGGCGTATCCTGTCCGTCATGGCCTGGGGTGATCCTTGCAAGAATCCGCTGGGCATGCCTAGAACCTCCGGATCCGGGGGGAGCCTTCCAAGAGGCTGAGAGGCAGGGATGGGCCCTGCGACCCCTTGAACCTGATCCGGGTCATGCCGGCGAAGGGATCGGAGGTTTCGCATGGCCCCTGACTTGGGGTTGATCCTGCCTGTCGTCCAGTTGGGCGGCCGCCCTGTTCTTGGCGCCTGCGAGCTGCGCTTTGGCGCGGGGCAGGTCACGGCCCTGCTGGGGCCTTCGGGCGTCGGCAAATCCACCTTGTTGCGGCTGCTGGCGGGGCTGATGCCACTGCCCGCCGGCGCGCGCATCCTGCCGGGCGATGGCGGCACGCTGGCCGGCCGCATCGCCTGGATGGGCCAGCAGGACCTGCTGATGCCCTGGCTCGACCTGCGCGGCAATGTCGCCCTCGGCGCCCGGCTGCGCGGCCAGAAGCCGGACCTCGCCCGGGCCCATGCGCTCATCCAGTCCGTCGGGCTGGCGGGGCGGGAGAAGGCGCGCCCGGCCGAGCTCTCTGGCGGCATGCGCCAGCGCGCCGCCCTGGCCCGCACCCTGATGGAAGACCGCCCCTTCGTGCTGATGGACGAGCCGTTCAGCGCGGTGGACGCCCCCACCCGGCACCGGCTGCAGGGGCTGGCCTCCGGCCTCCTGGCTGGCCGCACCGTACTGCTGGTGACGCATGATCCGCTGGAGGCGTTGCGGATGGCCCACCGGGTGCTGGTGCTGCGCCCCGGCCCGAACGGCGCGGTGGCGGCGGATTTGGCGCTCCCTGCCTCTCCACCCCTGCGCGCCGCGACGGACCCGGCGGTGCTGACCGCTCAGGCCGCGCTGCTCGACATGCTGGCGGATGCCGCATGAGGGCGCTCATCGCCGCCATCGGCATCCTGCTTGGTTGGGAAGCGTTCGTGCGCTGGTCGGAGGTTCCGCCCTTCCTGCTGCCCTCGCCCATCCGCGTCGGCAATGTGCTGTGGACGCGCTGGGACATCCTGATCGGCCATGCCGGCACCACGCTGACGGAAATCCTGCTGGGCATGGTGTTCGGCAGCCTGTTGGGCGCCTCCACCGCGCTGCTGTTGACGGCGTGGCGCGGCGGGCGGCGCTGGCTACTGCCGCTGCTGATCGCCAGCCAGGCCATCCCGGTCTTCGCCATCGCGCCGCTGCTGACGCTGTGGATGGGCTTCGGGCTGGCCAGCAAGATCGCCATGGCCACCATCATCATCTTCTTCCCCGTCGCCACCGCCTTCTATGACGGGCTGCGGCGGACGGAGCCGGGGTGGCTGGACCTGGCCACCACTATGGGTGCCTCCCGCACCGCCATCCTGTGGCGCGTGCGGGTGCCGGCAGCCCTGCCCGGCCTGGCCTCCGGCCTGCGGGTCGCCGCCGCTGTCGCGCCGATCGGCGCGGTGGTGGGGGAATGGGTCGGCGCTTCTTCCGGCCTTGGCTACGTGATGCTGCAGGCCAATGGCCGCAGCCAGACCGACGTGATGTTCGCCGCCCTCGCCATCCTGGCCAGCATGGCCATGGTGCTGTGGTTCGTGACCGACCTTCTGCTGCGCCGCATGCTGCCCTGGCAGCCGGACGCCCTTTCCGAGGACACAAGCCGATGACCCTGCTGACCCGCCGCGCCCTGCCGGCCCTGGCCACGCTCGCGCTGCCCGCCGCCACTGCCGCGCAGGCGCAGACGGCCACCGCCGCTACCCAGCCTGCCGCCATCCCGGCAAAGCTGACCCTGATGTTGGACTGGTTCGTGAACCCGGACCACGCGCCCATCATCGTCGCGCAGGAAGGCGGCCACTTCGCCCGCGCCGGGCTGGAGGTCCGCGTCATCGCCCCGGCCGACCCCAACGACCCGCCGCGCCTGGTGGCCGCGAAGCAGGCCGATATCGGCGTCTACTACCAGAAGAACCTGTATCTGGCGGTGGAGAACGGATTGCCGCTGGCGCGCGTCGGCACCCTGGTGGCGACACCGCTCTCCACCCTCTCCGTGCTGCGGGACGGGGCGGTGAAGCAGCTGGCGGACCTGAAGGGCAAGAAGATCGGCTTCAGCACCGCGGGGTTCGAGGAAGTGGCGGTGGATACCATCCTCGGTACCGTCGGCCTGTCCTCGAAGGACGTGACGCTGATCAACGTGAATTTCGGCCTGTCCTCGGCGCTGATGTCCGGGCAGGTGGACGCCATCCTGGGCGGCTTCCGCAACTTCGAGCTGCACCAGCTGGACATCGAGGGCCGCCCCGGCCGCGCCTTCTTCCCCGAGCAGCACGGCATGCCGATCTATGACGAGCTGATCTACGTCGCCCACAAGGACCGTGGCCGTGACCCGGCGCTGCGCCGCTTCATGGACGCGGTGGAGGCAGCAACCACCTTCCTGGTCAACAACCACGAGGAAAGCTGGAAGATGTTCATTGCCGGCCCGCGCCGGGAACTGGACAACGAGCTGAACCGCCGCGCCTTCGCGGACACCATCAACCGCTTCTCGCTCGCCCCCGCCGCACTGGACCGCAACCGCTACGAGCGGTTTGCCCGCTTCATGCACGAGAAGAAGATGATCAGCCGGGTGCCGGCGCTGGAGAGCTATGCGGTGGAATTGCCGGTGGCTTGAAGGCTGGGGGGAATGAATTCCCCCAGCCTCCCCTTCTCTTCTTAGCGGTATTTTTGATGGATCTTTGGAGGGGTTGTCGCTTTGCGCGGCTGGGCCGCGCCGAGGATCCATAATCCCCGGCGACTGTGGGTTTCGCCCATGAGGTCCATTTTATAATACCGCCGCCATCATAGGGGTCCGGGGGAGAACTCCTCCCACCCCCGCCTCGCCTCAACTCCGCTGCGGCATCGCCTCCGGCACCACCGTCGCCACCAGGGTCTGGTCCAGGGCCTCGTAGGCGCTGTAGTCGATGGTCTTGTACAGCTCGGCGCGCGTCTGCATCCGGTCGATCATCTTGTGCGTGCCGCCGTCGCGGTTGATGGCGGCGTACAGGTCCTCCATCCCCTTGGCCGCGACGCGCAGGTGGCTGACGGGCCAGATCACCATGGCGTAACCCATCTCCTGGAATTCCTCCGCGGTGAAGAAGGGCGTGCGGCCGAACTCGGTCATGTTGGCCAGCAGCTTCACGCCCGGCATGCGGGCGGCGAATTCCTGGAACATCTCCCGCGTCGTCAGCGCCTCGGGGAAGATCGCATCGGCCCCGGCCTCCAGGTACAGCTTCGCGCGCGCCACGGCGCCGTCGATGCCCTCGCTCGCCGCCGCATCGGTGCGGGCGATCAGATAGAGGTGCCGCCGTGCCTTGCGGGCGGCTGCCACCTTGGCGGCCATGTCCCGCGCATCGGCCAGCTTCTTGTCGTTCAGGTGGCCGCACTTCTTCGGCAGCAGCTGGTCTTCCAGGTGCACCGCGCCGGCCCCGGCCTCCTCGAAGGCGCGGACCATGTGCATGACGTTCAGTGCCTCGCCATACCCGGTATCACCATCCACCAGGGCCGGCAGGCCGCCGGCGCGGGCCACCTGGCGCACATGCCAGGCGACGTCATCGACCGTGATCATGCCGAGGTCGGGCAACCCCATGGTGGCGGACATGGCGGCGCCGGACATGTACAGCGCCTCGAACCCCGCCTTCTTCGCCAGCAGCGCCGCGATGCCGAGATGCGCGCCGGGGATGCGCAGGATCTCCGGCCGTTCCAGCAGGGCGCGGAAGCGCTGCCCGGCAGGGGCATCTGGCAGATCGTCGGCAACCACATAGGGCATTGTGTTCTTCCCATCCTGGACGCGCCGAGCCTAGCACCCGCGTGGCCGATACGACCACCGGTGCGCCGCACCCTTCCCCATCCGGCGTTCCAGCCCTAGCTTTAGGAATACCTGCCAAGCCCACCCCTGAGCCTTCCTGGGAGATACGTGATGGAAATGACCGGCGAACGGCGCATCGAGGCGCCGCGTGACATCGTGTGGCAGGGCCTGAACGACCCGGAGATCCTGCGCGAATCCATTCCCGGCTGCGAGTCAGTGGACCGCACCGGGCCCGATTCCTTCCAGGCCCGCGTCGCCGTGAAGCTCGGCCCGATGGGCGCCAAGTTCAGCGGCAAGGTGCAGCTGACGAACATCAACCCGCCCGCCTCCTACACCATTGGCGGTGAGGGCAATGGCGGCGCCATGGGCTTCGCCAAGGGCGGCGCCGACGTGGCATTGGAAGAGATCTCGCCCACCGAGACGCTGCTGAAATACGCGGTAAAGGCCCAGGTCGGCGGCAAGATGGCCCAGCTCGGCGCCCGGCTGATCGACAGCACTGCCAAGCAGATGGCCGACCAATTCTTCGACCGCTTCGCCGCCCGGGTGTCCGAGACGCGGCCGACGCATGAGGCGGAGCTGCCGCCGGGTGTCGAGCCGACCCCGGCCCCCGGCACCGAAGTGGGCGACGCCCCGGCCGAGTCCCGGCTGGCTGCCGCCACCATGGTTGCGGCGCCGCGGCTGGCCGACCCGGTCGCCGGTGCCACCGGCCCGCTGCAGCCGGGCACGCCCACCTCGGACAAGCCGCAGGCGCCAGCGCGCCGCCCCGCCAGTGCCCCGGCCTCGATCTCGCTGCTGTCGTTGATCCCGGGCGAGATCATGGGTCTGCCGCTCACCTTCTGGGGCGGCTCCTTCCTCTGGCTGATCCTGCTGGTGGTGCTGTTCCTGTATGGCTGACGCCAGCATCCAGGCGCCGGTCCCTGGCTTGGTCGAAGCCCCCGGCTCGGTCGAAGCCACCGAGCAATTGCTGGCCTCCGGCGGCTACGTCGCCGACCGGGCGCTGGCGACGACGGTGCACCTCGCCCTCACCATGGGCCGCCCGCTCTTCCTGGAAGGCGAGCCCGGCACCGGCAAGACCGAGATCGCCAAGGTCCTGGCGGCGGGGCTCGGCCGGCGGCTGGTGCGGCTGCAATGCTATGACGGCATGGACCTGGCCGGTGCCGCCTATGAGTGGAACCACGCCCGCCAGCTGATGGCCATCCGCCTGGCCGAGGCGTCCGGCGAGACCGACCGTGCGTCCCTGGAGGCCGGCATCTACGACCGCCGGTTCCTGCAGGAGCGGCCGTTGCTCTCCGCCCTCACCGGCACCCCCGCCGTCCTGCTGATCGACGAGCTGGACCGGGCAGACGAGCCGTTCGAGGCCTTCCTGCTGGAGATCCTGGCCGACTTCCAGCTCTCCATCCCCGAGCTCGGCACCATCAAGGCGGAGATTCCGCCGATCGTCGTACTGACCAGCAACCGGACGCGGGAGGTGCACGACGCCATCCGCCGCCGCTGCCTGTACCACTGGGTGGATTACCCCGACGCCTTGCGGGAACGCGCCATCCTGGACCGGCGGGCCCCGGGCCTCCCGGCCAAGCTCTCCGCCCAGGTGGTCGATTTCGTCCAAAGGGTGCGGCAGGGCGACTTCTTCAAGTATCCCGGTGTGGCCGAGACCATCGACTGGGCGGCGGCACTCTCTGCCCTCGACGCCAGGGAACTGGAGACGGGGCTGGTGGATGACACACTGGGCGTGCTGCTGAAGTATCAGGACGATATCGCCAAGCTGCGCGGTGCCGAGGCCGCCAGGTTGCTGGAGGCCGTGAAGGCACCGCCGATCGTGCCGGTGCCCTTCTGAGCATGGAGAACGGTGGCGCCTTCGCCGCCAATCTGCTCGGCTTCGGGCGGATGCTGCGGCGGGCCGGGCTCCCCCTCGGCCCCGGGGAGATGCTGGCCGGTGCCGAGGCGCTGACCCGCATCGACCTGGGCGACCGCCGGCAGGCCGAGGCCGCCCTGCGCGCCACCCTGGTGCACAGGCGCGAGCATTTCGAGATCTTTGACCAAGCGTTCGCGCTGTTCTGGCGGGACCGTTCCGTTCCCACGGAGACTATGGAAGGCGACCTAGGGGATACCGCCGCTCCTGCCGCCCGGCGTGTCTCCGAAGCCGCCGGCGCCAATGCCACCTCTGCCCCGCCGCAGACCGAACGTCGCGTCGACGCCGCCCTGACCGTCAGCACCGGCGAGCAACTGCGCAAGATGGATTTCGAGGCGATGGGGGCCGAGGAGATCGCCGCCGCCAAACGCGAGATCCGCCGGCTGACCCTGCCGCTGGACGCTCGCCCTACCCGCCGCTTCCGCCCGGATGCGTTGGGCCGCCGCACCGACCTGCGCGCCACCTTGAAGCAGAGCCTGCGCCAGGGTGGCGAGGTGCTGGAAATCCGCCACGCGTCCCGCGTCAGCCGCCCGCCACCGCTGGTGGCAATCTGCGACATCTCGGGAAGCATGGCCCGTTACGCACAGATTCTACTGCATTTCCTGCATGCCGTGACGAATGACCGGGACCGCGTCTCCACCTTCCTGTTCGGCACGCGGCTGACCAACATCACGCGGCAATTGCGCCACCGGGATGCCGAGGTGGCCTTCCAGATGGTCAGCCACATCGTGCCCGACTGGTCCGGCGGCACCCGCATCGGCGAGGCGCTGGACCATTTCAACCGGGACTGGTCCCGCCGCGTGCTGGGCCAGGGCGCGGTGGTGCTGCTGATCACCGATGGGCTGGAACGGGGCGGCGCGGATGAGCTGGCACGGCTGGCGGCGGCCACGGACCGGCTGCGCCATTCCTGCCGGCGGCTGATCTGGCTGAACCCGCTCTTGCGCTACGCCGGCTTCCAACCGAAATCCCAAGGCATTCGGACGATGCTCCCCCTGGTTCATGAGCACCGCCCCGTCCACAACATCGAGAGCCTGCGGTCGCTGGTGGAGACACTCTCGGCCCCCCAGGCGCGTGGGAGAGCGTCCCGTGAGTGATCAGGAAGACATCCTGGCGACCGCCGCCGGCTGGCTGGCCGAAGGCGAGACCGTGGCCTTGGCGACCGTGGTGGAAACCTGGGGCAGTTCGCCCCGCCCTGCCGGCTCCCGCCTGGCGGTGACGGCTTCCGGCCGCATGGCTGGTAGCGTCTCTGGCGGCTGCATCGAAGGCGCGGTGGCCGACGTGGCGAAGCAGACCATGGCCAGCGGCACGCCCCAGCTGCTGGATTTCGGCGTCAGTGACGAGCGGGCCTGGGAAGTCGGCCTGGCCTGCGGCGGCAAGTTGAAAGTGTTCGTGGAGAAGGTGGCGTGAAGGCCTCCTTCCTTACCCGCATCCAGGCGGCGCAGGCGGCGGCGAAGCCCGTTGCCATCCTGACCCGCATGACCGACGGTGCCCAGTTGCTCTACCCCGAGGACGACGCCCCCGCCGCGCTGGCCGACGCCGCCCGCACCGCGCTGGACGCCGACAAGGCGGCCAACGTGACGGCCGAGGGCGCCGAATGGTTCATCCAGCCGCAGAACCCGCCGTTGCGGCTGATCGTGGTCGGCGCCGTGCATGTGGCACAGGCGCTGGTGCCCATGGCGGTGGGGCTGGGCTTCGCCGTGACCGTGGTGGACCCGCGCCGCGCCTTCGCCACCGAGGAACGCTTCAGCGGCGCCGTCACCTTGAACGGCGACTGGCCGGATGAGGCGATGGTGGCGCTGGCGCCGGATACCCGCACCGCAGTCGTTACCCTGACCCATGACCCCAAGCTGGACGACCCGGCGCTGGAAGAGGCGCTGAAAAGCCAGGCCTTCTATATCGGCGCCCTGGGCAGCCGCCGCACCCATGCCAAGCGGGTGGCGCGGTTGCAGGAAGCCGGATTTGGCGAGGATGCGCTGGCGCGCATCGCTGCGCCGGTCGGGCTGGATATCGGGGCAGTGACGGCGCCGGAGATCGCGCTCTCCATCATGGCGCAGATCGTCGCCCGCCGTCGTGGCGCGGCACTGGGCGGTGGGGTTGTGGCGCAAGCGGGCAGCCGCGCCCCGGCGGCAGCTGGCGCATGATCTTCGGCCCGACCCCGATCGGCGAGGCGTCCGGCACCATTCTCGCCCATACCGTGCGGCTGGAAGGCCGCGTGCTGAAGAAGGGTACGCTGCTGGACGATGCCTCGGTCGCCGCGCTGCGCGAGGGCGGGCACCGGGAGGTCATCGCCGCCCGGTTGGAAGAAGGCGACGTCACCGAGAACGAGGCGGCCCACCGCATCGGCGAGGCTTTGCTCGGCCCGCACCTCCTCCGTACCCGCGCGGCCACCGGCCGGGTCAACCTGCAGGCCGAGACCGCCGGGCTGCTGATGGTGAATGCCGCCATGGTGGACCGGCTGAATGAGCTGGACGAAAGCCTGACCCTCGCCACCCTGCCGAACTTCACTCCCGTCTCGGCGCGGGAGATGCTGGCGACGGTGAAGGTCATTCCCTTTGCTATGTCCGGTGAGATGCTGGGCGTGGCGGAATCAGTGGCGCGCAGCGGCCTGCTGGCGGTGCACCCGTTCCGCCCCTTGCAGGTCGGCCTGGTGCTGACGGAACTGCCCGGCCTGAAGGAAAGCATCATGGAGGGCGCGGTGGAGGCCACCGGCGCCCGCGTTGCCGGCCTGACCGGCACCCTGCTGCCGCCTGAGCGCTGTGCGCATGAGGAGGAAGCGATTGCCGCCGCCCTGGCGCGGCTGCGCCAGGCGGGAGCGCAGATCCTGCTGATCGCCGGCGCCTCGGCTGTGGTGGACCGGCGGGATGCCGGGCCGGCCGCCATCATCCGTGCCGGCGGGCGGATCGAGCATTTCGGCATGCCGGTGGACCCCGGCAACCTGATCTGCCTGGGCGAGATCGACGGTGTCCCGGCCCTGGTGCTGCCTGGATGCGCCCGCAGCCCCAAGCTGAATGGCTTCGACTGGGTGTTGCAGCGGCTGTTCGCCGGGCTGTCGGTCAAGGCGCGGGACGTGATGCGCATGGGCGTCGGCGGCCTGTTGAAGGAAATAGAAAGCCGGCCGCTGCCGCGGGAGAAGGCGGCCAGGGCGCATACCGGCGCCGCCGCCCCGCGCCGTGCCCGGCCGTTGGCCGCCCTGGTCCTGGCCGCCGGGCAATCCAGCCGCATGGCGCCGCTGAACAAGCTGCTGGTGCAGGGGCAGGACGGACGGCCGATGGTGGCCCGGGTGGTGGATAACGTCATCGCCTCCGGCATCGGGCCGGTCATCGTCGTCACCGGCCATGCGCGGGCGGAGGTGGAGGCGGCCCTGGCGGGGCGGGATGTCCGCTTCGTCACCGCCGAGGATTATGCCGAGGGCCTCTCGGCGTCCCTCAAGGCCGGGCTGTCGGCGCTGCCGCCGCAGGTGGAAGGCGTGCTGATCTGCCTGGGCGACATGCCGCTGGTCACCCCCACCGCCATCGGCCGCCTGCTGGCGGCCTTCGACCCGGAGGAAGGCCGCGCCATCGTTATGCCGACCCATGGCGGCCAGCAGGGCAACCCGGTGCTGTGGGCCCGCGAGTTCATCCCGGAGATGATGGCGTTGACCGGCGATGCCGGCGCCCGCCGCCTGATCCGCCGGCATGCCGAGCGCGTGGCCGAGGTGGAGATGCCGGACGACGCCGTGCTGCGCGACTTCGATACGCCGGAGGCGCTGAACGCCGCGCCGCTGCTGACCCAGCCCATTCCGGCCCGATGATCCTGATCGCCCTGGGCGCCAACCTGCCCGGCACTGACGGCAGCGCCCCCCGCGCGACCTGCGAGGAAGCGGCCGAGGCGCTGGGCCGGATACCCGGCCTGGCCCGCACCGCGCTCTCCCGCTGGTGGTCCACGGCGCCGGAGCCGCCGCTGCCGGGCTCGCCCTGGTACGTCAACGGCGTCGCCCGCTGCGAGGGCGATATCGGGCCGGAGGCGCTGCTGGCCGCGCTGCAACGGATCGAGGACGCGGCCGGCCGGGTGCGCCCCTACCCCAACGCGCCCCGAACCCTGGACCTGGACATCATCGCCATGGACGTGACGGTGCGGCAGGCGCCGGACCCAATCCTGCCCCACCCCCGCGCTCATCTGCGGCGATTCGTGTTGCAGCCGCTGGCGGAGGTAGCACCGGGCTGGCGGCATCCGGGACTCGGCAAAACTGTGGAAGAACTGCTGGCGGAACTGCCGGAAGCGGCCATGGAAGCGCTCTGAGCTTGTGTTTCGGCCCCGCGATGGCTATCTGGGGGGTTCCGCTAAGATGATTGAGTTGGAGGCCTGCCCATGGCCCGCGTAACCGTCGAAGATTGCATCCTGCAGGTTCCGAACCGCTTTGAGCTGGTTCTGCTGGCCGCTCAGCGCGCCCGCAACATCAGCCGTGGCGAGGAAATCACCCTCGACCGCGACAACGACAAGAACCCCGTCGTTGCCCTGCGCGAGATCGCCGACCAGACGGTGGAATTGCCCGCGTTGGAGCAGGACCTCATCAAGTCCCTGCTGCGCGCGCCGGAGCCGGAGCCCGTCGAGGAAGAGGTGATCGACCTGATCGCCACCGACGAGAACATCTTCGGCGTGATGGACGTCAACGACGAGCCGCTGCCGGATGTCGGCAGCGACGAAGGCGGTGACGACATCGAGGCGGCCATCGCCGCCGAGCTCGGCGGCGGGCGCCGCTGACGAACCGGGGGCGCAATTGAAACCGGGCGTCGGGACAGAGTATCACCCGGCGCCTCGCGCGCCCGAGGGGTTGGCTGAGCCTACCCTGCCACCGCATGTCGAGACGCCGGGCACCGAACTCGCCCGGCGCGTCGCGGCCTACGATCCCCGCGCCGATGTCGCGCTGATCGAGGCCGCCTACGACCTCGCCGCCACCGCCCACGCCAGCCAGGCGCGCGAGAATGGCGACCCCTACATCACGCATCCGCTGGCCGTCGCCGGCATCCTGGCCGGATACCGGTTGGATACCGCAACCATCTGCACCGCGCTGCTGCACGATGTGGTGGAGGATACCGGCGTTTCCCTGGCCGAGCTGGAAAAGAAGTTCGGCACCGACATCGCCAAGCTGGTGGATGGCGTCACCAAGCTGACCCGGCTGGAACTGCAGTCCGAACGCACCAAGCAGGCGGAGAATTTCCGCAAGCTGGTGCTGGCGATGAGCGAGGATATCCGCGTCCTCATCGTCAAGCTGGCCGACCGCACCCATAACATGCGCACCCTGCACTACGTGCCGAAGCCCGAGAAGCGGGCGCGCGTGGCGCGGGAGACGATGGAGATCTACGCCCCGCTCGCCCAGCGCATCGGTATGGATGCGGTGAAGACCGAGTTGCAGTCGCTCTCCTTCCGTGAATTGCAGGGTGATGCGTACCAGACCATCACCGCCCGCCTCGCCTTCCTGCGCGGCCAGGGCGCCGACCTGATCGACGAGGTCGCGGCCGACCTGCGGGCCAAGATGTCCGAGGCCGGGGTGCCGTTGCTCGAGGTCACGGGGCGGGAGAAGTCGCCCTACTCCATCTGGATGAAGATGCACGAGAAGAAGGTGGAGTTCGAGCAGCTCTCGGACATCATGGCCTTCCGCGTGCTGACGACCGACAAGGCGAATTGCTACGTGGCGCTGGGCGCCATCCATTCCGCCTATCGTGTCGTGCCCGGGCGCTTCAAGGACTACATCAGCACCCCGAAATCCAACGGCTACCAAAGCCTGCATACCGGCGTGACGGTGCCCGAGCGCCGCAACGCCAAGATCGAGGTGCAGATCCGCACCCCGGCGATGCACGAGGTCGCCGAGTACGGCGTAGCCGCGCACTGGATGTACAAGCAGGGCGCGCCGGACGAGAACGGCCAGCCCACCGTCAAGAAGCGCCGCTACCCCTGGGTCAAGGAACTGCTGGAGCTGCTGGAGACAGCGGACGAGCCGCAGGACTTCCTAGAGCACACCAAGCTCGCCCTGCACCAGGACCAGGTCTTCTGCTTCACGCCGAAGGGCGACCTGATCGCCCTGCCCCGTGGCGCCACGCCGATCGACTTCGCCTACCAGGTGCATAGCCAGGTCGGCGATGCCTGCGTCGGCGCCAAGATCAACGGCCGCATCGTGCCGCTGCGCCACCAGCTGGAAAACGGCGACCAGGTGGAGATCATCACCGCCCGTGGGGGCACGCCGAACCCGGCCTGGGAACGCTTCGTCGTCACCGGAAAGGCCAAGGCGCGCATCAAGCGCTTCGTCCTGGCCCGGCAGCGTGGCGAGTTCCAGGAACAGGGCCGCAGCGCCATCGCCAAGGCCTTCCGCCAGGAAGGGCTAGATTTCAGCGAAAAGCAGGTCGAGCCGGCCATCAAGGCCTTCAAGCAGCCCAGCTTCGAGGATCTCTGCGTCGCCGTCGGCAACGGCAACATCACGCCGCGCGAAGTGCTGCACGCCGCCTACCCCGAATTGCGCGGCCCGCCCCGGCTGCAGGAGAACCTGCTCACCCGCGCCCGCGGCAAGCCCGGTTCCACCGTCATGCGGACGGAACGGCGGCGGGAAGCTTCCTCTGGCATCACCGGGCTGGTGGCCGGCATGGCCGTGCAGTTCGCCGGTTGCTGCCACCCCGTGCCGGGGGACCGCATCGTCGGCATCGTCACCACCGGCAAGGGCGTGACGGTCCACAAGAACGACTGCCACAGCCTGGAGGCCTTCGCGGCGACGCCCGAGCGCTTCATCGATATCGACTGGGATTACGAGGCCGGCTCCGGCGGCGGCCACCTGGCGCGGCTGGAGGTGGTGACCAGCAACGAGGACGCGGCCATCGCCGCCATGACGGTGGCCATCGCCAAGCAGCAGGGCAAGCTGCACAATCTGCGCTTCACCCACCGCGCGGCCGATTTCGCCGAGGTGATGGTGGATCTGGAAGTGTCCGACCTGCGGCACCTCTCCCACGTCATCGCGGCGTTGCGAACCTGCCCGGGCATCACCCAGGTGGACCGCGCCAAGGCCTGAGGTTATGCCAACCCGATGATCATTGGTCTCGGCAACGACATCGTCGATATCCGCCGTATCGAGCAGACCCTGGCCCGGCACGGCGACCGCTTCATCCAGCGCGTCTTCACCCAGCTGGAGCGCCGCAAGGCGGACAGCCGGACGGAGAAGCTCCGCGCCGCCACCTACGCCAAGCGCTTCGCGGCAAAGGAAGCGGCCTCCAAGGCTCTCGGCACCGGCTTCCGCCAGGGCGTGTTCTGGAAGGACCTCGGCGTGGTGAACCTTTCCACCGGCCAGCCTTCCCTGCGGCTGACCGGCGGCGCCGCCGCGCGGCTGGACGCCATCACCCCCACTGGCTTCGGCGCGCAAATCAGCCTGACCATGACGGACGAGTATCCCTACGCCCAGGCCGTCGTCATCATCTCAGCCGTCAAGCTGTTCCCATAGGGCGTAATCCTCGCCGGCTCGGCGGATAACGCCGCCCGTACCAGGATGCGGCAGGGCGGCCTGACCTAGTCTCCCAGGCGGAATGCGTCGGCAATCCGGCGCATCCGCCCTTCCGCATCCAACAGCAAGACATCGAAGCGCATCCCGGCCTCGCCATGCCCGGGATGGCCGGCCAGCCAGATCTCGGCGGCCGCCATCAGCCGCTGGCGCTGCCGCCGGCCCAGCGAATAGGCCGCGTCGGACAGGCTGGCGCGTGCCTTGACCTCGATGAAGGCCAGCAGCCCCTCCCGCTCCGCGATCAGGTCGATCTCGCCGGCGACGGTGCGGACGCGCTGGTCCAGCACCTGCCAGCCATCCTCGGCCAGGCGGGCGGCCATCTTGGCTTCGGCGAAGCGGCCCCGTGCCTCGGCGGCGGTGCGCAGGGCGGTGGCGTCGGGGGGAAAGGCAGCGTGTCGGGGCATGGCGCATTGTTTCGTCACCGGCGCGCCACCGCAACCGGCTGGCACCCGGCCGCGACGCAGCATAAACCAGGGGCATGCAGCGACACACCGGGCGGCTTCGTCGATTCCTCCTGCGCGGCCTGTACTGGGTCGTCGGCCTGCTGGTCGTCGCCGCGGGCGGCATCGCCGCGCTGTTGTGGTTCACCCTGCCGCCGCGCGATGGCCGGTTCGACCTGCCCGGCCTCGGTGCGCCGGTGGAGATCGTGCAGGACGCCTACGGCATCCCCCGCATCACCGCCGTCAACGAGCTGGATGCCGCCGCCGCGCTGGGCTGGCTGCATGCGCGGGACCGCATGTTCCAAATGGAGCTGATGCGCCGGAACGCTTCAGGCCGCTTGGCCGAGATCGCCGGGCCGGTGGCGCTGCGGCTGGACCGCTTCAACCGCACGCTCGGCCTCGCGCAGAGCGCCAAGGCCGACTACGCCGCCTTGCCCGAGGGCACACGCGCCATGCTGGACGCCTATGCCAAGGGGGTGAACGCCTGGCTGGAGGCGCGCGGGCGGCTGGCGGCACCGGAATTCCTCATCATGGGCGTGCCGGAAGCGTGGCAGCCCTCGGACAGCCTCCTCTGGGCCAAGACCATGGGCCTCTGGCTCTCCGGCAACTGGCGGCAGGAGCTGAACCGTGCCCGCCTTGCCACCCTGCTGCCGCCCGAGCGGCTGGAGGAGCTGTGGCCGGCGGATGAAAGCATGGGCCGCGCCGACGTCGCCGCTCTGCCACCGTCCGCGCAACTGGCCCGGCTGGCGGCGGCGGTGCCGGAATTCCCGTTGGATGCGCCGCTGCCCTCCAGCGCCTCCAACGCCTGGGCGGTGTCCGCCGCCCGCTCGGCCACCGGGCAGCCGCTCCTGGCGTCCGACCCGCATCTGGGCTTCCAGGCGCCCATCCTGTGGTACCTGGCGCGGATCGAGATCGCCGCCGCGCCCGGCCAGCCGGCGCGGCTGCTGGCCGGCGCCACCTCGCCGGGCATTCCGTTCATGGTCATCGGGCGCAACGCCCAGCTCGCCTGGGGCTTCACCACCACCCATTCCGACACCCAGGACCTGTTCATCGAGCGCCCCGCCGGCCCAGATAGCTACGAAACGCCGGACGGCCCGCGCCCCTACACGATCCGTGAGGAGCGCATCGCCATCCGTGGCCAGGCGCCGGAAACCCTAAGGGTGCGAGAGACGCGGCACGGCCCGGTAGTCAGCGACCTGGAAGGCAACCGGCCGGATGGCACCGTGCTGGCCCTCTCCATGGCCAGCCTGGCGCCGGGCGATACGGCCGCCGCCGGGCTGCATGCCATGAACCGCGCCGGCAGCCTGGCCGAGGCCAGGGCCGCCGCCGCGCTGATCACCGCCCCGGCGCAGAACCTGATGGTCGCCAGCAGCCAGGGCGGCATCGCCATGTACCTGACCGGCCGCACCCCCGTCCGCCGTTCCGGGGATGGCACCCTGCCCGCCCCGGGCTGGGACGGCAGCCATGACTGGACCGGCTTCGTGCCGTTCGACAGCATGCCCCACAGCGAGAATCCGGCCAGCGGCGTGCTGGTCAACGCCAATAACCGCGTGCAGCCCGCCGGGGCGGAACCCTATCTGGGCCGCGACTGGTTCGGGGACTGGCGCTTCCAGCGCATCCACCAGTTGCTGGCCCAGCGCCAGCAGCACGCGCCGGAGGATTTCGCCGCCATCCAGCGCGATACGCTCAGCCTGTTCGCGCAGGAAATGCTGCCGGCCCTGCGCCGCATTCCCCGCCCCCAGGGCCCCGCCGGCGGCGTGCGGGACCTGCTGCTGGGCTGGAACGGAGAGATGGCGGCCGACATGCCGCAGCCGCTGATCTTCGCCGCCTGGTGGCCGATTGCCACCCGCATGGCGCTGGCGGCCGGCGGCGTGCCGGAAGGCGCCTGGCCGGTCACGCCGGAATTCCTCCGCTTCGTCCTGGCCGAGGATGGCCGCGGCGCCCACTGGTGCCGCCCGGTGGGCGAGGCGCCGGTGAGCGGAGCGGCGGCGGGCGATGCCTGCGGCGCCCTGGTGGCCAAGGCGCTGGAGGATGCGACGGCGCAGCTGGTCCAGGCCTATGGTCCGGACCCCTCTTCCTGGCGCTGGGGCACCGCGCACCAGGCGGTGTTCGACCATCCGCTGCTGCGCTTCGTGCCGCTGCTGGGGGACTGGACGCGTATTTCGGTCCCGCGCGGCGGCGATGGGCAGACGGTGGATCGCGGCTACACCGGCAGCCGGGATTTCACCAATACCCAGGGGCCCGGCCTGCGCTCGGTGTTCGACCTCGCCTCGCCCCAGGGGGCCTATGGCGTCATCGGCACCGGGCAGTCGGGCAATCCGCTCTCCACCCAATGGTCGGACCAGGCGCCGGTCTGGGGTGGAAGGGCGCCGGATGGCAACCTGCTGCTGCCACTGGGCGCGGTGCCGGACCGCAGCAGTGGAATCCTGCGGCTGGAACCGGGCTGAAACGCCACTCCCCTGTTGCGCCCAGCCGCGCGGGCGGGGAAAGTACGGTGAGGAACGTCATGCTCCACCGCACCACCCGCCGCCCGCAATTCTTTTACACGACCGCCCCGATGCCCTGCCCTTACCTGGCCGGCCGCACCGAACGGAAGATCGTGACCGAGCTGACCGGCCCGGACTCGGAGAAGCTGCATGACCGGCTCTCCCGCGCCGGGTTCCGCCGCAGCCACAACATCGCCTACTCGCCGGTCTGCCCGGGTTGCCAGGCCTGCATCCCCATCCGCATCCAGTGCGAGCGCTTCCAGCCGGACCGGACGCAGCGCCGCGTCGCCCGCGCCAATACCGGGCTGCGGGTGCACGAGGCCACCAGCCGTGCCACGGCCGAACAGTTCGCGCTGTTCCAGCGCTACCAGCAGGCCCGCCACAATGACGGCGACATGGCCTCTATGGGTTTCTACGACTACCGCGCCATGGTGGAAGACACCCCCATCACCACCGGCATCGTCGAGTTCCGGGACGAGGAAGACCGCCTCGTCGCCGGGTGCCTGACGGACTGGCTGAGCGACGGGCTCTCCGCCGTCTATTCCTTCTACGACCCGGCGCTGGAGCGGCAGTCCCTCGGCACCTTCATGGTGCTGTGGCTGGTGCGGCGGGCGCTGCAGCTGGGCCTGCCCTATGTGTACCTGGGCTACTGGGTGCCGCAGAGCCGGAAGATGGCCTACAAGGCCCGCTTCCAGCCCAGCGAGATCCTGACCGGCGGCCATTGGCGCCGGATGCAGGACAGCGACATCGTTCAGGTCACCGAATAGGGCCAGCGGCCGAGCCAGAGCACGTCCTCGATGCTCTCCACCCCCGCCGCCAGCATGGCCAGCCGGTCGAAGCCCAGGGCGATGCCGGCGGTGGCGGGCATGCCGTGGCGCAGGGCGGCCAGGAAATCCTCGTCCACCGGCCAGCCCTCGCCATAGAGGCGCTGGCGTTCCGCCACGTCGCGGGCGAAGCGCGTGGCCTGTTCCTCGGCCTCCGTCAGCTCGTCGAACGCATTGGCCAGCTCGATGCCGGCGACGAACAGCTCGAACCGCAGGGCGACGCGCGGGTCGGTTGGGTCACGCCGCGCCAGGGCGGCCTGCGGGGCGGGCCAGTGGGTCAGGAAGGTGGCCCGGTCCCGGCCCAGGGCGGGCTCGATACGCTCCAGCAGCAGCCGGAAGAACAAATCCTCCCAGCCCTCGCCGTCCCTCGGCGCGAAGCCGGCGGCGCGGGCGGCGAGGCGCAGGGCCTCTGCGTCGCCCTCTCCCGCCGCGTCCAGCGTCGCCAGGATGTCCAGCCCGTTGCAGTGGCGGGCGAAGGCTTCCGCGAGCGTTAGCCGCTCGAAGGACTGGGTCAGGTCGGTGCGCACGCCGGCGAAGGAGACCTGCTGGGGCAGAACGGCCCGCACGAAGGCCTCGGTCTCCTCCATCAACGCCGCCAGGTCGGCGCCGGGGCGGTACCATTCCAGCATGGTGAATTCCGGCCCGTGGCGGGGCGAGACCTCGCCATTGCGCCAGACTCGCGCAATCTCGAACACCGGCCCGGCCCCGGCCACCAGCAGGCGCTTGATGGCCAGCTCGGGCGAGGTCCGCAGCCACAGCGCCTGCTCCTCGCCCTCCAGCATCGGGCGGAACAGGGTGCGGAAGGCGGAAAGATGCACTTCCATCCCCGGCACCGGCACCAGGGCGGGCGTCTCCACCTCGGTGTAGCCGCGCGTGGTGAAGAAGGCGCGGGTCTCGCCCAGCAGGGCGGCGCGGCGGCGCAGGGCGGGCAGGCGGGCGGCGAAGCGGGCGGGCGACCATTCGGGGGTCAGGGTGGCGTCATCGGGCATTGCGGCGGCGGTGCTTCCAGGCGTAAGGCCGCGCGACCATGCCCGACGGTGCCCCCCTTTTGAAGCCACGCACGCTGCGTGACCCCGCCGCCCTGGTCGAAGCCGGCCTGGTGCCGCCCGGCGCCGAGCCCGCCCTGCGCCGCGTGGCCGAGCATTTCGCCATCGCGGTGACACCGGCCGTGCAGGCGCTAATTGACCCCGCCGACCCCGCCGACCCCATCGCCCGGCAATACGTACCGGATGCGGCCGAGCTGGTGACCCTGCTGGCCGAGCGCAGCGACCCGACCAGTGACGCCCCCTTCACCCCGGTGAAGGGCGTGGTGCACCGCTACCCGGACCGCGCCTTGCTGAAGCCGCTGCTGGCCTGCCCGGTCTATTGCCGCTTCTGCTTCCGGCGGGAGGTCGTCGGCCCCGA
Organism: Teichococcus aerophilus; assembly: GCF_014490485.1. GTDB lineage: Bacteria > Pseudomonadota > Alphaproteobacteria > Acetobacterales > Acetobacteraceae > Pseudoroseomonas > Pseudoroseomonas aerophila. Next base: position 78,221 of record NZ_JACTVA010000003.1, read on the forward strand.
TGGCGGCCTGTTGACCGAGGCGGAGCTGGATGCCGCCCTCGACTGGTTCGCCGCCACGCCGCAGGTAAAGGAGGCAGTACTGACCGGGGGCGACCCGCTGATGCTCTCGCCCCGCCGGCTGGCATATATCGTGCGCCGGCTCTCCGCCATTCCGCACCTGGACATCATCCGCCTGCATTCCCGCGTACCCGTCGCGGCGCCGGAGCGGGTGAACGAGGCGCTGGTGGGGGCGCTGGAGAGTGAGAAGGCGTTGTTCCTCTGCGTCCACGCCAACCACGCACGGGAGTTCTCGCCTGCCGCCAAGGCCGGTATGCGGGCGCTGACGCGCGGCGGCGTCGCCCTGCTGGGGCAGAGCGTGCTGCTGCGTGGTGTGAACGACAGCGCACAAGAGCTTGAAAACCTGTTCCGTGCCATGCTGGCGTCCCAGGTGAAGCCCTACTACCTGCACCAGCTGGACCGCGCCCCCGGCACCGCCCGCTTCGAGGTGCCGATCGCCGAAGGTCGCCAGTTGTTGCGCCAGTTGCGTGGCCGGGTCTCCGGCCTTGCCTGGCCGACCTATGTGCTGGACCTGCCGAATGGCGCCGGCAAGGCACCGCTGGGGCCGGACTTCGCGCAGGAGGCCGCGCAGGCCTGGCTGATCGACGGGCCGCTGGATCACGCCCAGCACCACTATCCGGTCCGCAAGGACGACGCGCAAGAAGCTGAATTTTAAGCAATTATACTCGCGAGACGCTGATCCGCGCGGGGCCTTCCGCTTCGCCGGGAATGCGTTAACCTGGGCCTATGGCGCTTGCTCTCTCGATCCTCGACCAATCCACCATCGTCTCCGGTCGGGGTGCCGACGATGCCGTGCGGGAAACCCTCGCTCTGGCGAAGCTGGCCGACGAGCTGGGCTATGCCCGCTACTGGCTGGCCGAGCACCATAACAGCGCCAGCCATGCCGGCGCGGCGCCCGAGATCCTGATCTCCGCCATCGCCGCGACCACCCAGCGCATCCGCGTCGGCTCCGCCGGGGTGATGCTGCCGCACTACTCGGCGCTGAAGGTGGCCGAGCAGTTCCGCATGCTGGAGGCGATCGCGCCCGGCCGCATCGACCTTGGCGTCGGCCGTGCCCCGGGCAGCGATGGGCGCACCGCCTATGCGCTCAACCCGCAGGCGGCGCAGCAGACGGTGGACGACTTCCCGCAGCAGGTGCAGGACCTGCTGGGCTGGCTGGGCGAAGGCCTGCCGGTCGACCACCCCTTCCGCAGCATCCGCGCCCAGCCGGAAACGCCGACGGCGCCGCAGACCTGGATGCTCGGCAGTTCGGATTACGGCGCGCGTCTCGCCGCCGTATTGGGGCTGCCCTACTGCTTCGCCTATTTCATCACCGATGGCCGTGGCGCCGCCGAGGCACTGGCCCGCTACCGCCACGAATTCCAGCCCCGCCCCGGCCGTGCTACCGCGCCCTATGCCGCCATCGGCGTCTTCGCCCTCTGCGCCGAGACGGAGGCCGAGGCCCGACGCCTCTACCGCTCCCGCGAGTTGTGGCGGCTGTCGCGTGACCGCGGCATCTTCCCGCCGCTGCCCAGCGTGGCGGAAGCCGAGGCCTACCCCTATACGGAGGCCGAGCAGGCGCATCTGGACCGTATCCGCGCCCGCGCCATCATCGGCACGCCGGAACAGGTGCGGGACCGCGTCTCCGCCCTGGCCGAGGAATTGCATGTGCAGGAGGTGGCGGTGCTCTCCCCCCTGCATGATGCGGAGGCCCGGCGCCGTTCCGTGCGCCTGCTGGCGGAGGCCTTCGGCCTGCCGCGAGCGGCGCTTTCTTGACATTCGTGCCCACCGCGCGCTCTACCCCGCACCATCGTGGTCGCGGCGGCTGGCGCGGCAGACCGAAGCGGGGCCTCGAGCTTTCCTGATATGACGACGAAAAAGAAACCGGGCGGCTGGCTCGAGAGCATCAAGACCGTTGTCTATGCCGGGCTGATCGCCATCGGCATCCGCACCGTGGCGTTCGAGCCGTTCAACATCCCCTCCGGCAGCATGATCCCGACGCTGCTGGTGGGCGACTATCTGTTCGTCTCCAAATACGCCTACGGCTATTCCCGCCACTCCCTGCCCTTCAGCCCGGACCTCTTCCAGGGTCGCGTCTTCGGTTCCCTGCCGGCGCGCGGCGACGTGGCGGTGTTCAAGTTCCCGCGGGACAACACGACGGACTACATCAAGCGCATCGTCGGCCTGCCGGGGGACCGCATCCAGGTCCGCGCCGGCCGGCTGTACGTGAACCGGGTGGAGGTGCCGCGTGAGTCACTCGGCCTCTACACGGTCGAGGGCGATGGGCCGCGCATCACCGTGCGCCGCTACCGCGAGGCGCTGCCGGCTTCACCCAACGGCCAGCCGGCGCCGCACGAGATCCTGGAAGCCACGGATGACGGGCCCTACGATAACACCGTCGAGTTCCTGGTGCCGGAGGGTCATGTCTTCGCCATGGGCGATAACCGCGACAACAGCCTGGACAGCCGCGACATGATCAGCGGCGTCGGCTTCGTGCCGCTGGAGAATCTGGTGGGCCGGGCGGAGATGATCTTCTTCTCCGTCGATGGCAGCGCGGCATGGTGGGAAGTCTGGGGTTGGCCCTTCGCCATCCGCTGGAACCGCCTGTTCTCGGCCGTCCGGTGAGCAACGGCTTCAAGGCCCGCATTGGCCATAGCTTCGCCAATGCCGCACTGCTCGACCAGGCGATGACGCATCGTTCCGCCGCCGATCCGCGGCGGGACATGCTCGATTCCAACGAGCGGCTGGAATTCCTGGGCGACCGGGTGCTGGCGCTGGTGATGGCCGAGTGGCTGTCCGACCGCTTCCCGCAGGAGCGGGAGGGCGCGCTGGGCAAGCGGCTGGCCGTGCTGGTCGCCGCCGAGACGCTGGCCAAGGTGGGCGAGGCCATCGGCCTGCCCGCCGCGCTGCGCATCCCCCCCGCCGAGGGCCGCACCGGCCTGCGCGGCCGCATGACCGTGGTGGCGGACGCGACCGAGGCACTGATCGGCGCCCTCTACCTTGATGGTGGGCTGCAGGTCGCGCGCGACTTCATTCGGCGCGAATGGACCGGCCACATGGACGCCGACCCGACGCCGCCGATGTCGGCGAAGAGCCGGCTGCAGGAATATACGCTCGGCCGCGGGGAAGGATTGCCGGAATACCGGCTGGTCTCGACCACCGGCCCATCCCATATGCCTGTCTTCGTGGTCGCCGTGCGCGCCGCTGGGCGGGAAGCCGAGGGCAGCGGCGAATCCAAGCGCGCCGCCGAGCAGGCCGCCGCCGAAGCCTGGCTGGCCGCAATCTGAAGAACTGAGATGACCGACAACACCGCCGCGCCCACCGACCAGACGCCCGAGGACCCGACCCCCCGGGAGCAGAACCCGGCCCAGACCCGTTGCGGCATCATCGCCGTGGTGGGTGCACCGAATGCCGGCAAGTCCACGCTGGTCAACCGGCTGGCGGGCAGCAAGGTCTCCATCGTCTCCCCCAAGCCGCAGACCACGCGTTTCCGCATTCGTGCGGTAGTGATGCATGGCGCGGCGCAGCTGGTGCTGGCGGATACGCCGGGCATCTTCGCCCCGCGCCGGCGGCTGGACCGCGCCATGGTGGCCGCCGCCTGGGAAAGCACCCAGGATGCCGACCTGGCGCTGCTGGTGGTCGATGCCCGCGCCGGGCTGACCGAGGCGCTGCAATCCATCCTCTCCGTGCTCAAGCGCTCCCGCGCCCCGGTCTGGCTGGTGCTGAACAAGACCGACCTGATCGATACCAAGAAGCTGCTGCCGCTGACCGCCGCGCTGAACGAGCAGATCCAGTTCGCCGAGACGCTGATGGTCAGCGCCGAGAGCGGCGATGGCGTGGACCGCATGCTGGACATGATGGCCGCTCACGTCCCCTACGGCCCTTACCTGTTCCCGGAGGACGACCTCTCCGACCTGCCGGACCGCATGCTGGCGGCGGAGATCGTGCGCGAGCAGATCCTGCGCCAGACCCACCAGGAAGTGCCCCACCACACCACGGTGGAGACCGAGCAGTGGGAGGAACGGCGCGACGGCTCCGTCCGCATCGACTGCACCATCTATGTCGGCCGGGCGACGCAGAAGGCCATCCTGATCGGCGATGGCGGCGCCAAGGTGAAGGATATCGGCCGCCGTGCCCGCACGGAGCTGGAGAAGCTGCTGGAGCGCCGCGTCCACCTGTTCCTGAACGTCAAGGAACGCCAGGGCTGGGATGAGGAACGCGCCCGCATCCGCGCCATCGGCCTGGAAGACATCGGCTAGAAGGTGCCGCCGAAGCCGATGCGCGCAGCCGGGCCTGACCGCCCCGCCGAGAGCTGACCCGGCACCGCGATGGAATGGGAAGCTCCCGCCATCGTGCTGGAGGCCCGCCCTTACGGCGAGGGCGGTGCCATCGTCTCCGTCCTCACCGAGCAGTACGGGCGCTATGCAGGGCTGGTCCGCGGCGGCGCCTCTCGCGCGCAATCCGGGCTGTGGCAGTCGGGCAACCTGGTCGAGGTCCGCTGGGTCAGCCGGCTGGCCGACCAGCTGGGCCACATGACGGGCGAGATGGTGCATCCCACCGCCGCCCTGGCGATGGATGAGCCGCTCTCCCTCGCCCTGCTGCAGTCCGCCTGCGCCCTGGCCGCCGATGCGTTGCCGGAGCGGGAGGCACAGCCCCGCGTCTTCTCCGCCATGCTGCCGTTGCTGGCGCATCTGCAACAGGGCGGCGCGGAGCTGATGGCGGATTACGTCCGCTGGGAACTCGTGCTGCTGGAGGCGCTGGGCTACGGCCTCGGCCTCAGCCGTTGCGCGGCCACCGGCACGACGGAGGCGCTGGACTGGGTGTCTCCACGCACCGGCCGCGCCGTCAGTGCCGAGGCCGCCCTGCCCTATGCCGGCCGGTTGCTGCCGCTGCCCAGCTTCCTGCACGGTGCCCAGGCGGAGCGCGACCCGGCGGCCTGGCTGCAGGGTCTGCGCCTGACCGGCCACTTTCTCACCCGCGATGCCTTCGGCGCCCGGCACCGCGCGGTTCCACCGGCGCGGGAACGGCTGGAACACCGCGTCGCGGACCTCGCCGCCGGTACGGACACGAACGTCGCGGGCTGAAGCGGCCGAACCTCTCGCACGGAATGACGTTGGATCGTGATGCCCGATACCGCCCCCACGCTGCCCATGACACCGTTGGAGCCGGTCCTGCCGGATGTGTTGCGCCCTGGCCTGCGGCTGGTCTTCTGCGGCAGCGCGCCCGGCGCCGTCTCCGCCGCACGGGGCGCCTATTACGCCCATCCCGGCAACCGCTTCTGGCGCGTGCTGCACGAGGCCGGGCTGACGCCGCGTCGCTTGGCCCCGGCCGAGTATAAGCTGCTGCTCGATTGGGGCATTGGGCTGACCGACATGGCGAAGCACGCCAGCGGCAATGACGACCAGTTGCCGCCGGATGCCTACGACCCTGCCGGCTTTGCCGCCCGCATCCTGGCGGTACGGCCGGATGCGGTGGCCTTCACGGCCAAGGCGCCTGCCGCCGCCTTCCTGGGGCGGCGGACCAGCGCCATCGGCTACGGCCGCGTGGAAGGAGCGCCGGACTTCCCGCCAGTCTGGGTGATGCCCTCCACCTCCGGCCAGGCCAGCCGCTTCTGGGACGACCGGCCGTGGCACGCACTCGGTGCGTGGTTCCGCGCGGAGCCGCCGGGCGGCGGCGGCACGTGATACGGGCGCGGCCAGGGGTTGAGTGCCCCTGGGCCGCGCGCCGCGTCAGATGAGCTTGAAGGCGCTCAGCCCGGTGTAGATGCCCAGCAGGATGATGGCGATGCTGCTGACCACCAGCAGGGCGTTGAAGGCCTTGCTGCCGTATAGGCGCGGGTCCGTCTCATGCTTCCGCAGGTGCCAGACGGCCACGACCACCGCCAGCAGGAAGATGCCGGTGGCCACGCCGCCGATCTGCACCATCACCACTGGCGAGCGGACGAACATGTAGGCCAGCCCCCACACCACCGGCAGGCCGATCGTGAAGTAGCGAATCCAGCGCAGCCGGTCCGCCGTGTCGTGCCAGTTCAGCACGCCCATCTCGGCCAGCAGGTTGACATACATGCGGGACCAGCTGGGGATGGCCGCCCATAGGGTGGAGCCCAGCACCACCACGGCGCCCACCAGGAAGACCAGGCCGGCCCACTCGCCCAGCGTGTCCGTGTACATGCGGGACAGGGCGGTGATCATCTCATTGCCCTGCGGAACCACGCCCTGCGGGTGCAGTACCGCGGCGCCCATGATGAAGAAGGCAATGGTGCCGAAGGTGTAGATGACCCAGGAGAGGAAGGCGTCCTTGTACATGACGCTGATCCAGCCCTTGGCGCGGCGCTGCCAGGCCTCGCTACCGTCATTCGGGCCGACATGGCGGGCGTAGCCCTTCTCGATGCACCAGTAGGTGTAGAAGGTCAGCTCGTCCGCGCCGACGCCGGTGATGCCGAACATCGCGATGGCGGCGCCGATGGCGCCTGCCGGAATGGCGAAGGCCAAGCCACCGGCGATGTCATCCATCGAATAGGCGAAGGGGGTGAAGGGCAGGCCCAGGGCGATGCCGATGGTGATGAAGGAGAAGACCACCACCAGGATGCCGGCGCCACGCTCGATCCGGCTGTAATTGTTGCTGTAGAGCAGCGCGATGCTGCCGCAGACGGTGATGGCGGTCCAGATGCCGAGCGAGATGCCGCTGAGCGGCGCGCCGCCGATGGGCAGCAGGATGCTCATGGCCAGGGCTACGCCGCCCACCACGCCGCCCATCTGCAGCACTTTGGACAGTGCCATGAGGGCCCAGAGCAGGTTGATCCAGCTCAGCCGCCCGATATGCGGCCCGACCTTGTTGTACCCTGTCAGTGCCGGCTGGCCGGTAGAGATGCACCAGCGGGCCAGTTCCACCTGTACGGCGACCTTCACGAAGGTGCTGAAGATCACCATCCACAGCAGCGCGAAGCCCACCGTGGCGCCAAGCGTGGTGGTGACGATCAACTCACCCGAGCCGACGATGGACGCACTGAGAATCAGCCCCGGGCCGAGATGCTTGAGGGAATGCGCCCACCCGACGGGCGGTTCCATGATGCCGTCTTTGGTGAGGCGATAGGGGTCGTCCGTCTGCGCAGCATCGCGATGCGCGAGGACCTCGGCATTGGCACTCATTCTTGTTCACTCTCCCGGCTGCCGCTGTTTTTGTTGATCTTGGCGGCGGTTATCCGGGGACTATGCAGGCCGAGGCATGGAGCGTCACCCCGGCGGCGGCCGAACTTGCGGGTTTGTGAGCGGGTCGACGGCATCGGGCGCGGGCGAAGGCGCCGTGGAAAGCGGGCCTGTAACTCGCCTCACCCTGCCAGGGGTGTGTTCTCTCGATTCGGACGTGGGTTGTCCGCTGGCGACGCTACCGGTCAGTGGCGCGGGTCCAGCGGCGGCTGCACGCCGGCCCGTGCCAGCCGGGCCATCACCTCCCGATGCAGCCAGGTGTTCATATGCAGCATGTCGTTGGGGTCGCCGCTGTAGCGAAGCTCCAGCGCCAAAGCGCGCCTGGTATCAGGACCGCTGTCGAGGTTCAGCAACTTCAGCAGATCCACGATGGACTGGCCCCAGTTCAGCTTCTCGATGATCGGCCGGTCCAACGCGGCGCGGTGGAGGATGGCGATGACATCGGCACCCGGCGGCAGGGGCGGATGGAAAACCTTGGACACGATGGCGCCGAAGATGCTCATCGCGGCGTGCTCCCTTTCCAGAGGCGTGTTCGCTTCCTGGTGGAATAACAGAGCCGTCCGCTCAAGGTTCGCGCGCACCGCCAGGACTTCGCCGCTGTCGGGGCGGTGACGCAGGCCGGCCGGGGGTCCCGGCCGGCCTGGGTCGGTCAGCCGCGCAGTTCGGGCGGCACCTGGCCGCCGTTCTCGGCCAGCTTGGTCATGACCTGCTTGTGCAGCCAGATATTCATGCTGGCGGAGTCATTGGTGTCGCCGGAGTAGTTCAGCTCCCGCGCCAACTCCTTCCGGGCCTCCAGGCTGCTGTCCAGGCCCAGCAGCTTCATCAGGTCGACGATGGACTGCTTCCAGTTCAGCGACTGTCCGTTGGCCGACGCCATCTGCGTCAGCACGGCGTTCACGTCCACCGGCTGCTGCGGCGTGGCGCTGGCCCCTGGCGTGCCGGCGGCGGCAGCGGGGGTGCCGTACCCCGCGCCGGCCGGTGCGCCGCCCAGCACAGGCGGCGGCGCCATCGGCGCCGGTGCGGTGGTACCGGCGACGCTGGCGCCTGGCGTGCTGCCCCCGGTGGCGCTGGGCGAGCCGGCCGCCGCTTCCGCAGCCGCCGGCGCTTCCTGCGCCTTGGCCGACGGGTGGCCGAAGATCTTGCTCATGATCGAACCGAAGATGCTCATCGCTCTCGCTCCCTGACAGGGGCAGATCTGGCCTTGGGCGGCCACGGTCATGCCCGACGCCGTTTTCCGGCGTCATGAAGGACGCCCCGGGCGGACTGCCCGGGGCGCTCGTGCTCTGGGTCCCGATTGACCCGCGGGACTGTAACGTGGCCGGATGGTGGGAGTTGACGCCGCCGGGCATGACCCCGGCATGCGTTTCTGTTATGTTCTCCCGCTCTGGCGCAAAGGACGGCAATGCGCTAGCCCCGCCAGGACAAACGCCGCCTGCCGGCGAACCCGACCCGCCTGCCGCATAGCGACCTACCAGGGAGCCCACCATGCCCGCCGATGACATGACAATCCTGCCGCAGGACGGCGAGGTCCCGACCCATTTCTCCGCCGCCCTGTCGGAGCGGTACCTGGCCTACGCCATGTCCACCATCACCGCGCGCTCCCTGCCCGATGTGCGGGATGGGCTGAAGCCGGTGCATCGGCGGCTGCTCTGGGCCATGCACCAGCTGCGGCTGGACCCGAGCGGCGGCTTCAAGAAATGCGCCCGCATCGTCGGCGACGTGATGGGTAAGTACCACCCGCATGGCGATGCCTCGATCTACGAGGCCATGGTGCGCCTCGCCCAGGAATTCGCGGCGCGTTACACGCTGGTCGAGGGCCAGGGCAATTTCGGCAATATCGACGGCGATAACGCCGCGGCCATGCGCTACACCGAGGCCCGGCTGACCGCCATCGCCCAGGCGATGCTGGAGGGGATCGAGGAGAACTCCGTCGATTTCCGCGCCACCTATGATGGGGAGGAGCAGGAGCCGATCGTCCTGCCCGCCGCCTTCCCCAACCTGCTGGCCAACGGCGCCGCCGGCATCGCCGTCGGCATGGCCACCTCCATCCCGCCCCACAATGCGGGCGAGCTGTGCGCGGCGGCGCTGGAGCTGATACGCAACCCCAATGCCGGGCTGGACGACCTGCTGCTGCACGTGCCGGGCCCGGACTTTCCCACTGGCGGCATCCTGGTCGAGCCGCCGGATGCGGTGCGGGAGGCCTATGCCACCGGCCGCGGCGGCTTCCGCATCCGCGCGCGGTGGGAGAAGGAGCAGCTGAAGAACGGCACCTGGCAAGTCGTCGTCACCGAGATCCCGTACCAGGTGCAGAAATCCGGCCTGATCGAGAAGATCGCGGCGCTGCTGGAAGAAAAGAAGCTCCCCCTGCTGGCCGATGTGCGGGATGAGAGCACGGACGTCGTCCGCATCGTGCTGGAGCCGAAGAACCGCACCATCGACCCGGCCATGCTGATGGAGACGCTGTTCCGCGCCACGCCGCTGGAAAACCGCTTCTCGCTCAACATGAACGTGCTGGACGCCAACCGCACGCCGCAGGTGATGGGGCTGAAGCAGGTGCTGCGGTCCTGGCTGGACCACCGGCACGTGGTGCTGGTGCGCCGCAGCCAGCACCGGCTCGACGCCATCGCCCGGCGGCTGGAGATCCTCGAAGGCTACCTGATCGTCTACCTCAACCTCGATGAGGTCATCCGCATCGTGCGGGAGGAAGACCATCCGAAGCCGGCGCTGATCGCCGCCTTCGACCTGACGGAGACCCAGGCGGAAGCCATCCTCAACATGCGCCTGCGCGCCCTGCGCAAGCTGGAGGAGATGGAGATCCGCAAGGAGCACAAGAAGCTCTCGGCCGAGCAGAAATCGCTGCAGGGCCTGCTGGCCAGCGAGACGAAGCGCTGGAACAAGATCGCCGACGAGATCGAGCTCACCCGCCAGAAATTCGGCGAGGAGACGGAGATCGGCCGCCGTCGCACCACGCTGGATGCCGCGCCCGCCGCCGTCATCATCGACGAGCGTGCCTTCCTGGAGAAGGAGCCGATCACCGTCATCCTCTCCGAGAAAGGCTGGATCAGGGCGCTGAAGGGCCACATCTCGCCGGAGAACGAGCAGAAGTTCAAGGAAGGCGACAAGCTGCGCTTCTTCCTGCACGCGCAGACGACGGACCGGCTCTGCCTGTTCGCCACCAACGGCAAGTGCTTCACCCTGAAGGCCGATGCGCTGCCGCGTGGCCGTGGCGACGGCCAGCCGGTGCGCCTGCTGGTGGACATGACCAATGAGGACGACGTCGTCACCCTGTTCGTGTGGGCGGAGGGCGTGAAGCACCTCGTCGCCTCGACCGACGGGCGCGGCTTCGTGGTCAAGAGCGAGGACCTGGTGGCCGAGAAGCGCACCGGCAAGCAGGTGCTGGTGGTGGACAGCCCGAACGAGGCCGCCTGCTGCATTCCCGCCGCGGGAGACAGCGTCGCCATCATCGGCGAGAATCGCAAGTTGCTGGTGTTCCCACTGGAACAGCTGCCGGAGATGGCGCGCGGCCGCGGTGTTGCCCTGCAAGGCTACCGTGACGGCGGCATGGCCGATGTGAAGGTGTTCAAGGCCAGCGCCGGCCTGACCTGGAAGCTGGGTGAGCGCGTCCGCATGGAATCCGACCTGACCACCTGGCGCGGCAACCGCGCCGGCGCCGGCCGCCAGCCGCCGAATGGCTTCCCGAAGAACAACCGCTTCGGGGATTGAGCCGGCAAGGCCGGGAGGTCAGCCTCCCGGCCCTGCCGCCAGCGTTACGCCACTTCCTCATCCAGCCGCTGCAGGTTCCGCAGCTTCGGGAACAGGCGCATCCACAACCCGGCGACGATCACCGTGCCCACGCCGCCCAGCACCACGGCCGCGACCGGGCCGATGCCGGCCGCCAGGGTGCCGCTGCGGAATTCGCCCAGCTGGTTGGAGGTGCCGATGAACAGCATGTTCACCGCCGCCACCCGCCCCCGCATCTCGTCCGGCGTCCGCAACTGCACCAGGGTGGAGCGGACGACGACGCTGACGACATCCGCCCCACCCAGCACCGCCAGCGCCAGCGCTGAGAGCGGCAGCCAGGTGGAGAGGCCGAAGACGATGGTGGCCAGTCCGAACACCGCCACCGAGGCGAACATCAGCAACCCCGCGTGCCGCTTGATCGGCCGCCGCGCCAGCCAGATGGAGACGCCCAGCGCCCCCACCGCCGGGGCGCCGCGCAGCAGGCCGAGGCCCCACGGCCCGGCATGCAGGATATCCCGCGCATAGAGCGGCATCATCGCCGTGGCGCCGCCCAGCAGCACCGCGAACATGTCCAACGAGATGGCACCCATGATCTCGGGGCGGGAGCGGATGAAGCGCAGGCCGCCGAACACCGCTTCCAGCGTCACCTTGTCCCGTGCGCGGGGCGGCTGGCGCAGCCGGATCAGCAGCGCGGAGCAGGAGGCCAGGGCGAAGATGGCGGCGACGATGGAATAGACTACCCCTGCCCCCAGCCCATACAGCAACCCACCGGCCGAGGGACCGATGATGGTGACCGTCTGGAACACCGAGGAGGACAGCGCCGCGGCTCGGGAAAACAGCGCCGCCGGCACCAGCCCGGGCAGCAGCGCCTGCAAGCTCGGCCCCTCGAACGCCTTGGCGGTGCCGAACAGGGCGATGAGCACATAGATCATCGCCGGCGTGATGGCGTGGGTGAAGGATGCCACGGCGAAGGCCAGGGCGCAGAGCGCGGACAGGCCCTGGCAGATGGCGGCGATCAGCCGGCGGTCGAACCGGTCGACCACCTGGCCGGAGACGAAGACCAGCAGCACCATCGGCAGGAACTGCGCCAGCCCGACTAGGCCCAGCGCCAGCGGGCTGCTGGTCAGGTCGTAGATCTGCCAGCCGACGGCGACCGTCTGCATCTGGTAGGCCAGGGCCGAGAGGCTGCGGCTGCCAAGGAAGGCCGGAAGGTTGGGATGGCGGAGGAGGCGCTGCTGCTCCCCGGGGATCAGGGCCGCCGTGGTCGGGGCGGCGCCGGTACTCTGTTGCATCGGTGGTGGAAGCCCATTGTCGCCGGGCCCGGGACGGCCCGCTGGCTTCCACCATAAGCACGGGGCGCGCCGATTCACGCCATTACGAAACTTCCATCAGGCCAGACTTCCATCAGGCCAGGGCGGCCTCGACCGGCTGGAGCAGCGCCGGGGCGTTGGGCTCCACTTGGCTGGGGAAGGTATTCAGCAGCCGGCCATCGGCGCCGACCAGATACTTGAAGAAGTTCCAGCGTGGCGCCCCCGCCCAGGCAAAGAACGGGTGCGCCTGCGGCCCCCGCACATGGCTGATGGCGGCCATGGGGAAGTCCACGCCGAACTCGGCCTCGCAGAACTCCTTCACGGCGGCGTTGTCGGCGGCTTCCTGGTTGAAGTCGTTGGACGGTACGCCGACCACCAGCAGGCCGCGCGGCGCGTAGGTCTCGTGCAGCTTCTGCAGGGCGGCGAATTGCGGCGCGAAGCCGCAGAAGCTGGCGGTGTTCACCACCAGGATTGGCTTGCCGCGATGCTGGGCGAGGTCGATCTCCCCGCCCTCGATGGCAGGGAAGCGGAAATCATACGCGGTCCCGGCAGGGGTCGCGGCGCGCGGCCTGGCGGCCGGAAGCAGCAACAGGGGCGCGGCAGCCAGCAGAAGGCGGCGGGGCAGCTCAACCATAGCGTTCCTCCAACCATGGGTCGCCACGGTCATGATAGCCCCTCACCTCCCAGAAGCCGGGTTGATTCTTGGCCATGAAGGTGATGCGGCGCACCCATTTGGTGCTCTTCCACAGATACAGGTGCGGCACCACCACGCGCAGCGGGCCGCCGTGCTGGCGGGTCAGCGGCTGGCCTTCCCAGGAATGCGCCAGCAGGTTCTCCGGCCGGGCGAAATCCTCCAGCGTCAGGTTGGTGGTGTAGCCGTCATGCGCCTCGAAGCTGACGAAGCGGGCACCGGGCTTCAGCCGCGCCAGGTCCAGCAGCGCCGTGACCGGCACGCCGCCCCACTGGTTGTCGTAGCGCGACCACTGGGTCACGCAGTGGATGTCGTTGACGCGCTGTTCCTGCGGCAGTTCGCTCAGCCAGGCCCAGTCCAGCGTCACCGGGTTCTCGACCAGCCCGTCCACGGTCAGGCGGAAGGCCGCGGTGCCGATCTCGGGCTGGATGCCGAGGTCCAGCACAGGGAAATCCTTCACCAGGCGCTGCCCGGGCGGCAGCCGCTGTTCGTGGCCAGCGGTCTGGCCGGTCAGCAGCCGCCCTTCCCGCGCCCAGGCCTGCTTCGTCTCCACCAGCTTCCGCCGAATGCCTTCCGGCTCGCCCTCTGCCATCGCACGCGATCTCCTGATCCCGCGCAGTAGGTGACATCGCGCGGCGCGGATGCAAGCTTGCTGGCGATCCAAGGGAGACTGCCACCCCCATGCGCCACCTTTCGCGCCACCCCGGCCCGCGCTACCCCACGCCGCGACGGGCCACCCTGGCCGGGCTGCTGATGCTGGGCGCCGCCATCCTGCCCGCGCCCCTGCTGGCGCAGCAGCCTGCGCCGGTTGCAACCACCGCTGAGCAACGGGCACCGGCGCGTACCACGCGGCAGATGGTGGCCGCTGCCCACCCCCTGGCCGCCGAGGCCGGGCTGGCCATGCTGCGCCAGGGCGGCACCGCCGTGGACGCCGCCATCGCCGCCCAGGCAGTGCTGACGCTGGTGGAGCCGCAATCCTCCGGCATCGGCGGCGGCGCGCTGCTGATGCATTGGAATGCCGCCCGCCGGAACGTCTCCGCCTGGGATGGGCGGGAGACGGCACCGGCCGCCGCCACGCCCAGCCTGTTCCTGAAGCCCGACGGCTCTCCCCTCTCGTTCTACGAGGCCGTGCTGTCCGGCCGCAGCGTCGGCGTGCCTGGGGTTATGCCCATGCTGGCGGCCGCCCATGCCGCCGAGGGCCGCCTGCCATGGTCGGACCTGTTCGCCCCAGCGATCAAGCTGGCCGAGGAAGGCTTCCCCATCTCCGCCCGGCTGGCCATGCAGGTGGCGGCGGATGCCGAACGGCTGAAGCGCAACCCGGCCGCCACCGCCTATTTCTTCGACGCCGATGGCAAGCCCTGGCCGGCCGGCCACGTGCTGAAGAACCCGGCCCTGGCCGCCACGCTGCGCGCCCTGGCCGAGCGCGGCGCCGCCGCCCTGCAGACCGGGCCGATCGCCGCGCAAATCGTCGCCGCCGTCGGCAGCCATGGGGACCAGGGCAACGGCATGACGGCGGGGGATCTCGCCGGCTACTCGCCGAAGCAGCGGGAGCCACTCTGCGGCCCCTATCGCGCCTTCGTCGTCTGCGGCTTCCCGCCGCCTAGTTCCGGCGGCGTCGCCGTGGCCGAGATCCTGGGCGTGCTGGAGCACTTCCCGCTGGCGCTGCTGGACCCGCGCGGGCTGGATGCCGCGCACCTGATCGGCGAGGCCGGGCGCCTGGCCTTCGCCGACCGCAACCTTTACCTGGCGGATGCCGATTTCGTGCCGGTGCCGCTGCGCGGGCTGGTGGACCCCGCCTACCTGACCGGCCGGGCCCAACTGGTGGAAATGGACCGCGCCATTGCCACGCCCCGTGCCGGCAACCCCCGCTGGCGGGATACCGCGCTGGCGCCACAGCCCTTGCAGCCGGAATACGGCACCAGCCACCTCTCCATCGTCGATGCCGCCGGCAACGCCGTCTCGATGACCACGACGGTGGAGGATGCCTTCGGCGCCCGGCTGATGGTGGGCGGCTTCTTCCTGAACAACGAGCTGACCGACTTCTCCTTCCGGCCGGAGGTGGATGGTCGCCCGGTGGCCAACCGCGTTCAGGGGGGCAAGCGGCCGCGTTCCTCCATGTCCCCCACCCTGGTGTTCAACCGGGACGGCACCTTGTTCGCGGCGGTCGGATCGCCGGGCGGGGCGCGCATCATCGGCTACGTGACGCAGGCGCTGGTCGGGCTGCTGGATTGGCGGCTGGACCCGCAGGCGGCGGTTTCCCTGCCGCATATCGGCACCGTCGGCGCCGGGCTGGAGCTGGAGGCCGGGACGGCCGCCGCCGCGTTGGTGCCGGGCCTGCAGGCGCGCGGACACCGGGCCGAGGCACGGGAGATGAATTCCGGCCTGCAAGCCATCGTCATTACCCCGACCGGCCTGCTGGGCGGTGCCGACCCGCGGCGGGAAGGCGTGGCGGTCGGGGACTGACAAAAGGTTGGTGGGGGAGTGCTTCCCCCCACCAGCGCTCTCACTCCACTTCGGCGCGGCTGACCTGGCGTGTCGCGTCCCAGAACAGGGAGACGCGGGAGATCTTGCACAGGTCCAGGTTGCCCCACTCGGCCGTGTCGTCGTCGCTGTAGACGACCTTGATGTCGTAGGCGCAGTCCCTGGTACCGGAGGAGAAGCGGATGTCGCGGCGCTGGTTCGCCGGCAACACGCCCTCGCCCAGGATGTCCCGGCCCCAGTTGCTGCTGCGCGAGGGGCCGACATACAGCTCCCGAATCTCGTAGCCGGTGCGGTTGACCAAGGTGAAATCCTGCTGGCCCTGGGCCATGGCAGGCGTAACCGCGGCGGCGCAGAGCGGAAGGAGCAGCATCATGCGGCGCGCCAGGGCGGCGGAGAGACCATTCATTGTGGAAGCGTCCTCGTGACGGCCGCCTGCATGGCCGGCCCGGGCGCAATCTGGACGCGCAGGCCTTAAGGAACCGCTTCGGACTCGGGGGAATCACGGTGCCGCCCCTGGCCCCGCCCGGCGGATCGGGCGATGGTGGCGCGCCCCCGACAGTTCCGGGGCGAATGTCAGCCAAGGGCAGAGATGCGATGCGTGCGATTTTCGTGATGATCAAGTGCGACATGGGCCGCGCCTACGAAGTGGCGCGCGAAATGGCGGATACCATCGAGGAATTGTCCGAGATGCATTCGGTGTCCGGCCAGTACGACCTTCTGGGCAAGTTCTACCTGGGTACGGAGCAGGATATCGGCCTGTTCGTGGTGGAGCGGGTGCAGAGCATTCCTGGCGTGAAGGACACCTATACTTTGCAGACCTTCAACGCCTTCTCACCCAATCGCGATTGACCTGCCCGCCATCTTTGCCGCAATTCACCACCGAATCGCCCTGATTACGTCCATGCAACGCCTTGCGGGGCCGTCATGTTCTTCCTCATAGGAGGAATGAACCATGATCCGCCGTCACGCTCTTCCGATCCTCGCCCTGGCCGGCAGCCTCTTCCTGGGCGCCTGCCAGAACCCCGATGGCTCGACCGATTGGGGTAGCACCCTGGCGCTTGGCGCCGGTGCGGGTCTCGCCACCGCGCTGGTGGTCGGTGCCGCTAGCGACAACGGCCCGCGTTACAGCCGTGGCCATCACTACGACCGTGGCTATTACGGCCCGCCTCCGCGCCGCCATCACAGCGGCTACTACGCCCCTCGCCGCGGCTATTATCGCTGACAGCGGGGCCAGGCCCCCGGCGACCGATGGCGCGGCAGGACGATCCCGGGCCAGCCGCGAGACATGAATGTGCCCAAGGGTTCGGAACGCAACGATGAAGGTCGGTTTACCTTTGGCAGATTATTAGGAGAAGCGCATGCGGCTTGCACGGATTGCCATGGTGTCCACATCCCTTGTGCTCCTGCCGACCATGGCGGGCACCGCGCAGGCGCGCATGCCGGTTCCGTCCATGACCTCGGCAGAGCCGGGCCACCACGCCCCGGATGATCGCTACCTACAGCAGGAACAGCCGCCCCGCGTGCACGAGGTGCAGCAGCGCCAGGGTGGCGATGCCGCCTCGCCACTGGACGAAGCGGCCAAGGCCCGCGTCCGGGAACGCGTTAGGGGCCTGACGCCGGAATATCACCGCCGTGCCGCCCGGGACGGGCAGGCCGCCGCCGATGCCTGGATCCGCCAGCGTGGCTACGAGATCGGCCAGGATGAAGGCCGCAGGGCCCGCCAGCGTCAGTCCGGCCGCTAGGAGGCCTGCTGGATGCCCGCCTGCGCCTCGTGCAGGCGGCGATAGATGCCACCCGCCGCCACCAGGTCCTGGTGCCGGCCTTGCTCGGCAATGCCGGTGGTGTCGACGACGACGATCCGGTCCGCATTGCGGATGGTGGCCAGCCGGTGCGCGATGGTCAGCGTCGTCCGCCCGACCGAGAGTTCGGCCAGCGATTGCTGGATGGCGCGCTCTGTCTCGGTATCCAGGGCGCTGGTGGCTTCGTCCAGGATCAGGATGGGCGGGTTCTTCAGGAAAATCCGCGCGATGGCCAGGCGCTGCTTTTGCCCGCCGGAGAGCTTCACGCCACGCTCCCCCACCACCGTATCCAGCCCCGCCGGCAGCCCGGCGATCACCGCATCCAGCTTGGCGCGGCGGGCGGCTTCCAGGATGTCGGCCTCGCTGGCACCCAGGCGGCCATAGGCGATGTTCTCCCGCAACGTGCCGGCGAACAGGAACACGTCCTGCTGCACGATGCCGATCTGCCCGCGCAGCGAGGCCAGCGTCATCTGCCGGATATCGATGCCGTCGATGGTGATGCGCCCGCCATCAGCCTCGTAGAAGCGGGGTAGCAGGGAGCAGATGGTGGTCTTGCCGGCGCCCGAGGGGCCGACGAAGGCCACCGTCTCCCCCGCCTTGATCTCCAGCGAAATGTCGCTGAGCACGGTCCTGCCACCGCCATAGCCGAAGCTGACATGCTCGTAGCGGATGTCGCCCTTCAGGCTGGTGACGGCGATGGCGTCCGGCGCATCGGTGATGTCCGGCTCGGTATCCAGCAGCTCGGTATAGCGGCGGAAGCCGGCGATGCCCTTGGGGTAGGTTTCCAGCACCGCGTTGATCTTCTCGACCGGGCGGAAGAACACGCCGACCAGCAGCAGGAAGCCGACGAAGCCGCCCGCGCTCAGCTCGCCCCGGATGACGAAGTAGCTGCCGGCGATCATCACCACCATCTGCGTCAGCCGCATGCCGAGGTAGCTGATGGTCGTGCTGGCGGCCATAATCTTGTAGGCCTCCAGCTTCGTGGTGCGGTACTTGGCGTTGTCCTCGGCGAACAGCGCCTTCTCATGCGCTTCGTTGGCGAAGGCCTGGACGACGCGCATGCCGCCCACATTCTCCTCGATCCGCGCGTTGAAGGCGCCGACGCGGCCGTAGATGGCGCGCCAGGTGGCCGTCATCCGGCTGCCGTAGTGGCTGGAGAGCCAGCCGGTCAGCGGCACGATGATGGCGGTCATGAAGGCCAGTTGCGGGTGCACCATGAACATCAGCGCGAAGGCGCCGATGAAGGTCATGATGGCGATGAAGAGGTCTTCCGGCCCGTGGTGGGCGACCTCCCCCACCTCCTCCAGGTCCTTGGTGACGCGGGCGACGAGGTGGCCGGTCTTCTGGTTGTCGTAGAAGCGGAAGGAGAGCTTCTGCAGGTGGTCGAACGCCTTGCGGCGCATCTCCGTCTCGATGTTGATGCCCAGCGCGTGGCCCCAGTAGGTCACGATCATCATCAGGCCGGTATTCGTGACATACACCGCCAGCAGCGCCGCCGAGGCCAGCAGGATCAACGTCCAGTCCTGGCCGGGCAACAGGTGGTCGATGAAGCCGCGCACCGCCAGGGGGAAGCCCAGTTCCAGCAGGCCGGAGAGCACCGCGCAGCCGAAATCGAGCAGGAACAGGCCCCGGTGCGGCCGGTAGTAGGCGAAGAAGCGCTTCAGCATGTCAGGGGCACCCAGCGGCGAGCATTCCGCCGCTGATAGAACCTTTTTGCGTGCGCGAGAACCGCTGGTGTCACCCCCCACCCTTGCCGTTCCCGCGCCCCGGTGCGATGTTCCGCGCCATTCAGACCATCGGGGGCTGGCCTCGGCCACCCGCCGGCGGGGCGGATACGAAAACTGTCCAGACGAGGATCAGCATGGCCAAGATCAAGGTAAAGACCCCGGTCGTCGAGCTCGACGGCGATGAGATGACCCGCATCATCTGGGGGTTCATCAAGGACAAGCTGATCACCCCCTACCTCGACGTCGATCTGAAGTATTACGATCTCGGCATCGAGTATCGTGACCAGACGGACGACCAGGTCACGGTCGATGCCGCCAACGCCATCAAGCAGTACGGCGTGGGCGTGAAGTGCGCCACCATCACCCCGGACGAGGCGCGGGTGAAGGAATTCGGCCTCAAGAAGATGTGGCGCTCCCCGAACGGGACGATCCGCAACATCCTCGACGGCACCATCTTCCGCGAGCCGATCATCTGCCAGAACGTGCCCCGGCTGGTGCCGCACTGGTCCAAGCCGATCGTCGTCGGCCGCCATGCCTATGGCGACATCTACCGCGCGGTCGAGATGAAGATCCCCGGAGCCGGCAAGGTCACGATGACCTACACGCCCGAGGGCGGCGGCGCCCCGGTCGAGATCGGCGACTTCCCGTTCAAGGCCCCCGGCGTGTTCATGGGCCAGCACAACCTGAACGCCTCGATCGAGGGTTTTGCGCGCGCTAGCTTCAATTACGGCCTGGCCCGCAATTACTCCGTCTACTTCAGCCACAAGAACACGATCCTCAAGGCCTATGACGGCCAGTTCAAGGACATCTTCCGCGCCATCTTCGACGCGGAGTTCAAGGCCGAGTTCGACAAGCGCGGGATCGTCTACGAGGACCGCCTGATCGACGACATGGTCGCCTCCGCCCTGAAATGGGAAGGCGGCTACATCTGGGCCTGCAAGAACTACGATGGCGACGTGCAGTCCGACATCGTGGCGCAGGGCTTCGGCTCCCTTGGCCTGATGACCTCGGTGCTGCTGGCGCCGGATGGCAACACGGTCGAGTCCGAGGCCGCCCACGGCACGGTGACGCGCCACTACCGCGAGCACCAGAAGGGCCGTGAGACCAGCACGAACCCGATCGCCTCGATCTTCGCCTGGACCCGTGGCCTGGCCTATCGCGGCAAGTTCGACGGCACCCAGGACGTGGTGGATTTCGCCACCGCGCTGGAGCAGGTCTGCATCGAGACGGTCGAGTCCGGCTACATGACCAAGGATCTGGCCGTGCTGATCGGCAAGGACCAGCCCTGGCTGAACACCCAGAACTTCCTGGCGAAGCTGGACGAGAACCTGCAGAAGAAGATGGGCTGAAACGAGGCTTCGGCCGCGTTTCGTTCCGGGCGGGGGCCGCGAGGCCCCCGCCCTTTTTCGTGCCGCCCGCAAGCTGGCATCCCCCTTGCTTCCGGTTTCCCATGGACATTCCGCTGACGACTCTGGACTGGCTCGCCCTGGCCGTCTTCGTACTCTGCTGGGCCGGCTATGCGAGTGTGGTGGACCGGGTGCCGGCCATCCGCGCCCGCAGCGTCATCGCCGCCATGGACGAGCATCGCGGCCGCTGGATGCGCATGCTGCTCTCCCGCGAGAACCGCATCGCCGACATCAGCATCATCGGCAATCTGATGACCAGCACCTCCTTCCTGGCCAATACCAGCATCTTCATTCTGGGTGGCCTGGTGGCGCTGCTGGGTGCGCCGGAGATTGGGCGGCGGGTATTCGGCGCGGTGCCCTTCGCGGCGGTGCCGGAGAACCCGGCGGCATGGGAACTGCGCCTGTTCCTGCTGATCTTCATCTTCGTCCGCGCCTTCTTCGAGCTGACCTGGGCGCTGCGCCAGTTCAACTACTGCAGCACCTGCATCGGCGGGCTGGGCCGCGGGCCGGACTGGACGCCGCAGGCGGACGTGGCCGCCCAGGTGGCCAACCGGGGCGCCCGCCATTTCAACACCGGCCTGCGCGCCTATTACTTCGGGCTGGCTGCGCTGGCCTGGATTGTTCACCCGGTGGCGCTGATCCTCAGCAGCATCCTGGTGCTCTCCGAGCTGCACAGGCGGGAGTTCCGCTCCGTGGTGCGGGATGCCCTGCTGATCCGCCCGCCGGCCGAGACGCCCTAAACCCTGGGTCACGCGGCCGGATGAAGACCGGGGGCATGGGACGTGAACGAATGTGAACGGGCCCTACCCTCATGGTCTGCTGGGCGAAACCGAGGCAGGCTTTGCACAAAGTAGTGGCAAACACTGCCTAAGTGGCTGATTTTGGCCGCCTACTCCGGTTGACTGCCCTGGCTTCGTTCCGGTTTCCTGCAGGGAAACGGGAGCACCACCTCATGCAGCGTCGCCACTTCCTCACCGCCGCCGCCGGCGCGGCCCTCGCCATGCCGGCGATCCGCCCGGCCTCGGCCCAGGCCACGCCGATCCGCTTCACGCTGGACTGGGCGCTGCAGGGCAACCACGGCATGTGGGCGCTGGCGGAGGACAAGGGCATCTTCCGCGAGAACGGCCTCTCCGTCCGCATGGATCGCGGCTTCGGCTCGGGCGATACGGCCGTGAAGGTGGCGGCCGGTGCCTACGACATCGGCTTCACCGACATCAGCACCGCCGTGAAGCTGAATGCCGAGAACCCGGACAAGCGCCTGGTCTCCATCTACCAGGTGTTCGACCGGACGGCGGCGGCGGTGATCACCACCAAGCGCAGCGGCATCACTTCCCTGCAGGGGCTGGCGGGCAAGAAGCTCGGCGCGCCGGAAGGCGAGGCCAGCCGCATGATCTTCCCGGCCTTCGCCCGTGCCGCCAACATCCCCATCGGCAACATCCAGTGGACCAGCATGGCCTCCAACCTGCGGGACACGATGCTGGCCCAGGGGCAGGTGGATGCGGTGACGGGCTTCCTGTTCACCACCTATTTCAACCTCGTCGGCGTCGGCATCAAGGAGGAGGACATCGTCGCCTGGCCGTATGCCGAGAATGGGCTGGACCTGTATGGCAGCGCCGTGGTCGCCCGCGCAGATTGGCTCGAGAAGAACCCGCAGGCCGCCGCCGCCTTCGTGAAATCCTCCATCCTGGGCCTGCGCGCGCTGCTGGCGGACGTGCCCGCCGGCATGGCCGCGCTGAAGAAGCGGGAGCCGCTGTTTGACGACAAGCTGGAAGCCCGCCGCTTCGCCATGACGCGGGACCGCTGCATCCTGACGCCCAACGTCAAGCAGAACGGCTTCGGCTACCTGGACATGGCGCGGGCGGAGACGCTGGTGAAGGTGAATGCCGAGGCCTACGGCATCCAGAACCCGCCCGCCGCCGCCAGCATGTTCACCGACAAGTTCCTGCCGCCGGCCACCGAACGGCAGGTCTGACGCGCAATCTCCGCCAGGGCGGCCTGTCGGCGGGGGACGGGCTGCCCTATCTCATCCGGTGGATGACGGAGATGATGCCGATGCTGCGCCCCGCGAGCTTCCTGGCCTTCAGCCTGCTGGCCGGCAGCGCCCTGCTGGCCCCTGCCACGGCCGCCCCGCTGCGGGATGCGGCCAGCGGCCTGGCCGTGAATCCGCCGCCCGGCTACGCCGCGAAGGCCGAGGACCCCGGCCAGCGCAGTGCGGCCCGCTTCTCCATCCAACGCCCGGGTGAGCAGGAGACCGGCTGCCAGGTGGCCTTCACCCCCGCCGCCCAGAACGCCAACCTGACCCAGGCGCAGATCAACGGCGCGATCAGCCAGCCGCCCTGGCAGGAAGCCGCCCGGGCCGCCCTGGGCCCGATCTACGACATTACCTCGGCCGGCACGGCGGATTATGGCCCCCTGCGCGCCCTGGTGATGGTGGGGGACATCAAGCCCCGCCCGCAATTGCCGCCACGCGCTGCGCAGATCCGCACCTACTTCACCATCATGGAAACGCCGCGCGGCCGCACCTCCATGGTCTGCGTGGCGGACAAGGCGGAGTTCGAGGCGCGGCTGCCGGAATTCGAGATGACGGCGCGGGGCATCACCGCCCCCTGACGCGAAACTGAACGCACCATTCGGTTTCAGACGAGGTTGGGATCGCCCGGCGCGGTTTCCCAGCCCAGTTCCACCAGGGCGACGATGCGGCGCCCGGCGGCATCCGGCCGGCAGACGATGGCGCCCTGCTCCTCCATGTAGGAGAGCAGCCGACGCGCCCGCCCGGCGGAGCGGGTGCCATAGGCCTGGGCGATCACCGCATCCGACGGGCACGGCGCCTTTTCCAGCGCGGCACGGGCCAGCAGCAGGAACACGCCCTGCACATCCTCCGGCAGCAGGGCGGCGCGGGCCTGGACCCGCTGCCATTCCTCGCCCTCCGCTGCCTCGGCCGAGACGCCGGCACGGGCCACCGCCAGCATGCGGCGGAAAGCGGGAATTTCCGGCGGCTTGCCTGGCACGGCGTGAATGCGCAGCCGCACCAGGAAATCCTGGTACAGGACGGAGACGTTGCGGAACGCCGCCTCCGGCTCCGCCAGGATCTGTCGCAGGATCTCCTCCAGCCGGCGCTTGCGGGCGGCGGCCTCCTCAGGCGTCGGCGCCGGCTCTGCACGCGGCTGGGCGATGGTGGGGCGGGCCTGCGCCAGCTGCGCCAGGATATCCGGCGGCGGCGCGGCCGGCGGGCGGCGGGGCGGCAGCCGCACCGGGTCCGGCTGCGCCGCGGCGCTCATCACCAGTTCCCGCGCATCTTCCGGCGCGGTCTGCGGCAGCGGGATCAGTGACGGGTTGGTGCCGCGCGACTCCGTCTCCACAGCGCCGATCTTCACTGGCAACGGGCGGCGGGAGAGCGCGGGGCCGAGGGCGACGAAGCTGCCGCGCGGCAGGTCCCGGAACATCTCCGCCTGCCGCCGCTCCATGCCGAGCAGGTCGGCGGCGCGGGCCATGTCGATATCGAGGAAGGTGCGGCCCATCAGGAAGTTGGACGCCTCGGCCGCCACGTTCTTCGCCAGCTTGGCTAGGCGCTGGGTGGCGATGATTCCGGCCAGGCCACGCTTGCGGCCACGCGACATCAGGTTGGCCATGGCACCGAGGGACGCACGCCGGGCTTCATCGGACACCTCGCCGGCGGCGGCGGGGGCAAACAGCTGCGCCTCGTCCACCACCACCAGCATGGGCGCCCAGTAGTCGCGGTCGGCATCGAACAGGCCGCCCAGGAAGGCGGCGGCGTGGCGCATCTGCCCATCCGCATCCAGCCCCTCAAGGTTCAGCACGACGGAGACGCGGTGGGTCCGCACCCGGTCCGCCGCGCGCTGCAAGGCGGCCTCGGTATGCTCGGCCGCGTCGATCACCAGGTGGCCGAAGCGATCGGCCAGGGTGACGAAATCGCCCTCCGGGTCGATGATGGCCTGCTGCACCCAGGGCGCCGACTGCTCCAGCAGCCGCCGCAGCAGGTGTGACTTGCCGGAACCGGAATTGCCCTGCACCAGCAAGCGCGTCGCCAGCAATTCCTCCAGGTCGAGGATGGCTGGCGCCCCGGTGTTGGTGCTGCCCATATCGATGCCGACTGTCATTCTGGTCTCCGCTGCGCAGCGGCGCATATAGCCGGGCATCGCGGGGCTTGCCATTCGCCCCGGGCTCTGGACCGATGGCAGCATGACACGCATGCTCATCACCGGTGCCCGGGTTCTGACCCCGGAGGCCGACTCCGCCCCCCTCGCCTCCCTGTTGATCGAAGGCGACCGCATCGCCGCCATCCTGCCGCCCGACGCGGTGGTGGACGATGCGCAGCAGCACGACGCCGCCGGCCGGCTGATCATCCCCGGGCTGGTCAATGCGCACAGCCATGGGCATGGCGCGCTGGCCAAGGGCGTTGGCGACAAATGGGACCTGGCGTTGCTGCTGGCGCACGCCCCCTGGGTCGGCGGTGGCCGCGGGCTGGCGGAGAAGCGGCTTTCCACCACGCTGAACGCCGTTGAGATGCTGAAGAAGGGCTGCACCGCCGCCTTCGACCTGCATGCCGAGTTCCCTGGCCCGACCGCCGACGGCCTGGACGCGATTGCCGAGGCCTACAGCGCCGCCGGGCTGCGCGCGGTGCTGGCACCGATGATCGCCGACCGCACCTTCTTCCAGGCGACGCCCGGGCTGGTCGAGGCCCTGCCGGAAGAGCACCGGGAACGCGCCGCCGGCATGCGCATGATGGAGACCGACACCATCCTGGCGACGCTGGACGGCGTGGCCCGCCAGTGGCGCCACGGCGCCGCCGGCATTGCCCTGGGCATCGCCCCCACCATCCCGCTGCATTGCTCCGACGCTTTCATGCAGGGCTGCCAGCGCCTGGCCGACGAGTACGGCCTGCGGATGCAGAGCCATGTCTCCGAGGCCCGCTACCAAGCCGCCGGTGGCGAAGTCACCTACGGCTCCACCCTGCTGGCGCACATGGACAGGCTGGGCCTGGTGACGGAGCGCTTCAGCGTTGCCCACGGCGTGTGGTTGACGCCGGAGGATCTCGCCCTGCTCGCCCAGCGCGGCGCCGGGCTGGCGCATAACCCCGGTGCCAACATGCGGCTGGCTTCCGGCGTCGCGCCGGTGCGGGCAGCGTTGCAGGCGGGGGTGACGGTGGGGATCGGGACGGATGGCTCTTCCTCCTCCGACAACCAGAACATGTTTGAATCCATGCGGTTGGCGGCCTTCGCTTCCCGCCTGTGGGAGGGCGCGGAGGAGGCTGAGTGGCTAGGCACGCCGGAGACGGTGAAGCTGGCCACGAGTGGCTCCGCCGCCATCCTGGGGCTGGATGCCGGCGTCATCGCCGCCGGAAAGCTGGCAGACCTGACCTTCCTGGACCTGGACCACATCAACTGGCTGCCGCTGAACAACGCCGCCAACCAGCTGGTCTGGACCGAGGATGGCAGCGCGGTGCGGGACGTGATGGTCGGCGGCGCCTGGAAGTTGCGGGACGGCAAGGTGCTGGGCGTCGATGAGGCCCGGCTGGCCAGCGAGGCGCGGGAGACCGCAGCCCGCCTGACCGCCGGCAATGCCGCGACGCGGGTGTGGTGCGAGCAGATCGCACCGCATGTGGCCTGCCATTGCCGGGCCTTGGCGGGCCGCTTCACCCGGGTGCAGCGGATGCTGCGCGCCGAGTAGCACCGCCTCGCAGATGGCGTGGAACAGACCTTCCGCGCCACCCGTGGAGCCTGGCCCCAAAATGCAAACGACGCGGGCGATGACTCGCCCGCGTCGTTGCCGAAGCATGATCCCGGCAACGGGGAACGGAAGACCGTCCCCGGTACCGGGTTGCGGCACGGCCCGCCTTTGCCGGCGGGGCCGCGCCTGCGCCCTCAGGCGCTCTTCTTCGCGATCTCTTCGGCGACGTTGCGCGGCACCGGATCGTAGTGGTGGAAGGACATGGAGAAGGACGCACGGCCCTTCGTCATGCCACGCAGGTTGGAGATGTAGCCGAACATCTCCTTCAGCGGCACATGGGCACGGACGATGACCGAGGTGCCGGCCATATCCTGGCTCTGGATGACGCCGCGGCGACGGTTGAGATCGCCCACCACGTCACCGACGTGATCCTGCGGGGTGGTGACTTCCACGTCCATGATCGGCTCGAGGATGACCGGGCCGGCCTTCTTCATGCCTTCGCGGAAGCAGGCCTTGGCGGCGATTTCGAACGCCAGGGCGCTGGAGTCGACGTCGTGGTACTTGCCGTCCACCAGGGAGTACTTGAAGTCCACCGTGGGGAAGCCGGCGAGCACGCCCGTCTCGGCCTGCACCTTGATGCCCTTGTCGACGGCCGGGATGTATTCCTTCGGCACCGAGCCACCGACGACGGCGTTGACGAACTCGACGCCCTCGTTCCGCTCCTTCGGCTCGAAGGTGATCTTCACCTCGGCGTACTGGCCCGAGCCACCCGACTGCTTCTTGTGGGTGTAGATCTCGGTGTGGGACTTCGTGATCGTCTCACGATAGGCCACCTGCGGCGCACCGATATTCGCGTCCACGCCATATTCGCGCTTCAGGCGGTCGATGATGATCTCGAGGTGCAGCTCGCCCATGCCGGACAGGATGGTCTGGCCGGTTTCCTGGTCGGTCTTCAGGCGGAGCGAGGGGTCCTCGCTGGCCAGCTTCTGCAGGCCGAGCGTCATCTTCTCGACGCCGTCCTTCGATTTCGGCTCGACCGAGATGTCGATGACGGGCACCGGGAAGGCCATGCGCTCCAGCACGACGGGGTCCGCGGGGTCGGCCAGGGTGTCACCCGTCAGGGTATCCTTCAGGCCCACGATGGCGACGATGTCGCCCGCGAACACTTCCTTCACTTCCTCACGCTTGTCGGCGTGCATCTGGAACATGCGGCCGATGCGTTCCTTGTTGCCCTTGGCCGTGTTCAGGACGGTATCGCCCTGGCGCACGACGCCGGCATAAACGCGGATGAAGGTCAGGTTGCCGTACTTGTCGTTGATCATCTTGAAAGCGAGCGCGGAGAACGGCGCGGTCTCGCTCACTTCGATGACGCGGCGGTCGAGGTTCTCTTCCTCGCCCTCCTCGGGGGCCACCATGATGCCGGCGACTTCAACCGGGCTCGGCAGGTAGTCGCACACGGCGTCCAGCAACGGCTGCACGCCCTTGTTCTTGAAGGAAGAACCGCAGACAACCGGGCGGAAGGCGCCGGAGATCGTGCCCTTCTTGATGCACTTCTTCAGGGTCTCGACGGAGACGTCGCCCTTGTCGAAGTACTCTTCCATCGCCGCGTCGTCGACCGACAGGGCGGTGTCGAGCAAGGTCTGGCGGTACTCGGCCGCCTTCTCCTTCAGGTCGTCGGGGATCGGGGCGTCGTGGTACTTGGCGCCGAGCTCGTCGCCTTCCCAGATCAGCGCCTTCATCTCGACCAGGTCGACGACGCCCTTCAGGGTGTCCTCGATGCCGATCGGCAGCTGCAGGGCCACCCAGGTGATGCCCAGCTTCTCGGTCAGCGTATCAGCCGCGCGATAGAAATCGGCGCCGGTGCGGTCGAGCTTGTTGATGTAGATGATGCGCGGGACGCTGTAGCGGTCGGCCAGGCGCCAGTTGGTCTCGGACTGCGGCTGCACGCCGGCGACGCCCTCGATCACGAACACCGCGCCATCAAGCACGCGCAGCGAGCGGTTGACTTCAATGTTGAAGTCGATGTGGCCCGGGGTGTCGATGACGTTGATCCGGTGGCCCTTCCACTCCGCCGTCACGGCCGCGGAGGTGATCGTGATGCCACGCTCACGCTCCTGGTCCATGTAGTCGGTCGTGGTGTTGCCCTCGTGGACCTCACCAATCTTGTGGGACTTGCCGGTGTAGTAGAGAATCCGCTCGGTGGTCGTCGTCTTACCGGCGTCGATATGCGCCGTGATACCAATATTGCGGATCATGTTGAGCGGGGTGCGCGCCACGTGGGCCTCCATACGCGTCGCGGCGCGAGCCGCGCGGGAATCATGATGCAAGCCGGTCGCAGCTTCCCGTGGCTGCGTCCTCGCTTATAACCTTCTTAAGCCCGGTTGCTCCGACCACCGATACCAGCCCCACCATCGGCAGGGCTGTCACTGGACCAGGGAACCCTGGTCACCTTCATACCGGAACCGTCGCAGCTTCCCGTCGTTCCGTCACCCGCAAGCGAGTCATCCGGAAGCCGGCCATGGGGGCGGCACATGCCCTGGATCGGGCCTTATTGCAAGCAGTAAGGCCTTCTTCAGGCAAAGCCGGGCGCCCCGAGGCGCCCATTTGCCCGTATCGCGGCGCATCGGGCGTCGCCCATGGCCTTGACCGTAACATGGTGGCCGAGGCCACCGGCTTCAATCGTCGCGGTGCACGCGCTCCATACGCTCGTGGCGCTCCTGCGCCTCGATCGACATGGTGGCGATCGGCCGTGCCTCGAGCCGGCGGAGGCCGATGGGCTCGCCCGTCTCGTCGCAATAGCCGTAGCTGCCATTGGCAATCCGCTCCAGCGCCTGGTCGATCTTGGAGATGAGCTTGCGGGCACGGTCGCGTGTCCGCAATTCCAGGGCGCGGTCGGTCTCCACGCTGGCACGATCGGTCAGATCGGCCTCGGAGATACCACCCTTGCTCAAGCTCGCCAGGGTGTCGCCAGCCTCACGCAACAGGTCCTGCCGCCAGCGCAACAGCTTCTGGCGGAAATACTCCTGTTGCAGGGGGCTCATGAATTCCTCGGATTCCGAGGGCCTGTAATCAGGCGGCAATGTGATCAGCATTGAACTTGATCCCCCGGCCTCAGAGGGAGCAGCCTGATCGGCTGGCCCCCCGCTGGGCGGGCGGAACATACAGTCGGCCCTCTTACAAAGCAAAGGGGTCCGTGCGATTGAAATGGAATGAAAATTCCACGACAAGCGGCTGATATGCTTAGATAATTAGCAAATTGCTGCAGCGCGGTGCAAATAATGAACCGCAGGAATCAGAAACGGGCCAGCGCCGCGCCCCAGGTCAAGCCGCCGCCAATGGCTTCCATCAGCACCAAGTCGCCCTGCTGGATGCGCCCGTCCCGCGTAGCTTCCGCCAGCGCGAGCGGGATGGAGGCGGCGGAGGTGTTGGCGTGGCGGTCCACCGTCATCACCACCTGCTCGGCCGGCAGGCCAAGTTTCTTGCCCATCGCCTCGATGATGCGGCGGTTCGCCTGGTGCGGTACCAGCCACTTCACGTCGGACTTTTGCAGCCCATTGGCGGCCAGGGCCTCGTCCACCACAGATGCCAGCTTGGATACGGCATGGCGGAACACTTCCCGCCCCGTCATCCGCACCACGCCGGCCACTTCGTCGACCAGCAGGATATCAGCGTGGTTGCCGTCGGCATGCAGGTGGGTGGAAAGCACGCCGCGCTCCCCGCCCTCGGTGGCACGCACCACCACGGCGCCGGCGCCATCGCCGAACAGCACGCAGGTGCCACGGTCGGTCCAGTCGACGATGCGGCTGAACACCTCGGCCCCGATGACCAGCGCGCAGCGCGCCTGCCGGGCCCGCAGCATCGCATCGGCGACGGAGAGCGCGTAGACGAAGCCGGTGCAGGCGGCGGAAATGTCGAAGGCGAAGCCCTGCGTCACGCCCAGCTTGGCCTGGACGCGAGCGGCGGTGGAGGGAAACGCCGAATCGGGCGTGGCGGTGGCCACGATGATCGCATCGACCTCCGACACATCCACCCCGGCCTGGGCCAGCGCGGCGCGTGCGGCCTCGGCCGCCATGTCGCTTGCCATTTGGCCGGCGGCGGCGATGTGGCGGCGGCGGATGCCGGTGCGCTCGACGATCCAGGCGTCGGAGGTGTCCAGCTGGTAGCGTGCGGCGACCGCATCGTTATCCAGCGCTTCCTCCGGCAGATAGCCGCCAGTGCCGATGATGACGGCGCGAATGTCCTGGGAAGAGGAGATCATGGGGGCAGATATCCGCAAGGCGGGCCCGGCGGCAAGCGCCTGTCGCCCATGGAATCAGTCTGTTGTCAGGCTCGCCGTCGCCCGGTTGCGGGAGGGCATGGCGGCCAGCCCTTCCCGGATCCGGTCGTTGACCCGGTTGGTCACCATGTCCATCGCCACGTCGACGGCATGGGCGAAGCCCAGCGCATCGGTGCCGCCATGGCTCTTCACGACCAGGCCGTTCAGGCCGATCAACACGGCGCCATTATAACGCCTCGGGTCCATCCACTCGCGCAACCGCTCCAGCGCCGGGCGGGCGAGCAGGTAACCAAGCTTGGAGAGCCAGGAGGAGGTGAAACTCTGCTTCAGCAGGCCGCCGAACAGCTTCAGGGCGCCCTCGCCCGTCTTCAGCGCGACATTGCCGGTGAAGCCGTCCATGACGATCACGTCCACCGTGCCGGCGGTAATGTCGTGCCCCTCCACGAAGCCGTGGAAGTTGGCGGCCAGCGGGGAGGCCTTCAGCATCTCGGACGCCAGGCGCACGCGCTCGTCGCCCTTCAGCTCCTCGCTGCCGACATTCATCAGGCCGATGCTAGGATTGGGCAGGCCGAGAACGGCGCGGGCGAAGGCATCGCCCATCACCGCGAACTCGACCAGGTTGCGCGCATCGCAGACAATGTTGGCACCGAGATCCAGCAGCACCACGTCGCCGCGGGCGGAGGGGCCGATAGCGGCCAGCGCCGGCCGGTCGATCTCCGGCAGCGACTTCACGACGATCTTGCCGAGGGCCATTAGCGCGCCGGTATTGCCGGCGGAGACGACGCCGGCGGCCTCCTGCCCCGCCACGGCATCGATGGCGATGCGCATGGAGGACTGGCGGACCCGCAACGCGGCCGTCGGCTTCATGTCACCGGGGATGGCTTCCCGGGCATGGCGAATGGTGCAGGCCTTGGCCGCGCGCGGACGCTTGGCCAACAGCGGCTGCAGGGTGGCTTCGTCACCCACCAGCAGGAAATGCGCGTTGGGGTGGCGTTCCGCGGCGATTTCCAGCCCGTCCAGCACCGAAACCGGCGCGTGATCCCCGCCCATCGCATCGATGGCCAGATCATACGCACCGATCTTCGGATTCTGAGCGATCACGCCCGGGGAAGAAGATACCTGAGACAAGGTACGGAAAATCCCTGGGCGCGGTCAGCCGATCAGACGCGAACCGCGGCCTTCAAGGCCTTACCAGCCGAGACGACCTCGCGGCCGTCATAGTGGCCGCAAGAAGCGCAGATGTGGTGCGGGCGCTTCAGCTCACCGCAATTCGCGCACTCATGGTACGCCTCGGTGCCGAGGGCCTCATGGCTGCGACGCATGCCACGGCGGGACGGCGAAACTTTTCTCTTCGGAACGGCCATGGCGCCGGGCCTCTCTCTCTGGTCGTGCTGTAGTCGTCAGCGGTCAATAAGGAAGGCGGGGCCAATACCACCGCCCCCCGGGGGGTGCAAGCATTGCTGCTGGAGTCGTAACCGTCAGTCGAGCCGGACGGCGTAACGATAGCGCTTGGTGTCGATCAACGAGACGCGGTGCTCGACCACGCGGCGGGCGATGTCATAGGCGATCCGCTCCACCATCAGCAAGGGCGTTCCCTGCTCCAAGCCCAGCAGCGTGGCCTCTTCCGGCCCGGCAGCCTGGGCGGAGAGCTCTTCCTCCGCATGCTCCACGGTCACGCCATGGGCGCGCTGGAAGTGGACATAGAGCTCCGTGGAGAATTCGCCCTCCGGCAGGTGGAAGCCGGGCAGCCGCTCGGCCACCAGGGTGCAGCGCTCGAAGATTCGCGGCGCGCCTTCGACCAGGCGAATCCGCCGCAGGCGGTACACGGGCGTGCCCTCGGGCAGCTTCAGCGCCGCCGCCTCCGCCGCATCGGCCTCGGCCGGTTCGCAGGAGAGGACGACGATGCGGGAGATGACCTCCGCCCCGTCCAGGTCGCGCAGACGGTAGAAGTGGAAGCGGGCCGTATCGCCGGTGTGGCGCAGCACCGTGGTGCCCCGCCCCTGCCGACGTTCGATCAGGTTGCGGCGTTCCAGCTCCGCCAGCGCCTTGCGGACCGTGCCCTGGGAGACGCCGAGCTCGGACGCCAGTTCCGGCTCCGCCGGCAGGGAATGGCCAGGGGGCCAGGCACCGCTGGCAATCCTGCCAATCAGCACCGACTCGACCTGTTGATAGAGCGGGCGGGCATCGAGCCGCTCCGGCGGGGGTGTGGGCGTGCTCGTCGACATGGCGGTGATGGGTTTCCAGCAGCAGTGCCCGCCATCGCAGGCGTCACCCAGTGTTTTCCCGATCCTTGCGGCTTGATCAAGGCAGCAGCTGAATCAGACTTGTGTCTTATATAAGACCTGCTAAGAAGGGGCCTCTCGGGACTGCTTCCGCAAGCCGAGTTTGGGGAGGAAGATCCCGTAATGGGACGCGCGTTTGACGGCGCCGGGCTGTAGAGCCCAGGCGCCGTCCGCGTATTCAGCCCCCGGATAACCCCATCACGCTGCGTGCGACTTCAGCCGACTCGCGAAGCTCTTGCGGAACTTGGCCACCTTCGGCGCCACCACGGCACGGCAGTAGCCGGACCACGGGTTGCGGGTGAAGTAGTCCTGGTGCTCGGGCTCGGCCGGCCAGAACGTCCCGGCGGGCTCGATGGTGGTGACGATCGGCGCCGGCCACAGCTGGGCGGCTTCCAGTTCGGCCATCACGGCACGGGCGGTCTGCTCCTGCGTCTCGTCCAGCGGCATGACGGTGCTGCGGTACTGCGGGCCGACATCGGCGCCCTGGCGGTCCTTAGTGGTCGGGTCATGCAGGGTGAAGAACATCCGCAGCAGGTCGGCGTAGCTGACCGTGGCGGGGTCGAACACCACCTTCACCACCTCGGCGTGGCCGGTCTGCTTGCCGCAGACCTGCTCGTAGGTCGGGTGATCCACATGGCCGCCGGCATAGCCGGAGACCACCTCGGTCACCCCTTGCAGGTCCCGGAACGCGGCGTCGATGCACCAGAAGCAGCCGCCGCCCAGGATGGCGGTCTGCGGGGTGGAGTCGTTGGTCATGGGCGGTCTCCGTCCGAAATGTGGAGTGATGGATGAAATGGTGCGCCTTGGCCGTGCGCGCATCCCCCCCCTCTTGTCGGCGCGCCACCCTGGCGGCACCGTGGCCTGCATGAACGTCCAAACCTTCCCTGCCCTCGCCCCCGCCGATGCCGGCTTCGATGCCGCCGCGCTGGCGGACGCCATCGCGTTCGTCGAGGCGAATGACTCGCCCTTCCCGCGCGATATCCGCACCCATCTCGATGCCGGGTATTTCGAGCCGGCGCCGGATAACGAGGTGCTCGGCCCGGTCTTCCCGCGCGGTGGGCCGAACGGCGTGCTGCTGCGGCGCGGCCAGCGCGTGGCACAGTGGGGCAACCCGCTGCAATCCGACATGACCTTCAGCGTGGCCAAGAGCTACATCGCGCTGCTGGCCGGCCTGGCGCTGAGCGACGGGCTGATCCGGGACCTGGACGAGAAGGTCTCCGCCAGCGTCAGCGACCCGGCCTTCAGCGGCCCGCATAACGGCGCCATCACCTGGCGCATGCTGCTGAACCAGACCAGCGAGTGGGAAGGCACCCTGTTCGGCAAGG
This sequence comes from Teichococcus aerophilus, assembly GCF_014490485.1. Lineage (GTDB taxonomy): Bacteria > Pseudomonadota > Alphaproteobacteria > Acetobacterales > Acetobacteraceae > Pseudoroseomonas > Pseudoroseomonas aerophila. Next base: position 112,188 of record NZ_JACTVA010000003.1, read on the forward strand.
CCGACCGCATCGACCGTGGGCGCGACCTGAAGCGGGAGGGCACCGGGCCGAAGGGCAGCGACCGGCCGATGCAGACCCCCGGCACCTACTGGGAATACAACGACGTCCGCGTCAACGCGCTGGCCCTGGCGCTGCTGCACCGCTTCCGGCGCCCGCTGCCGCAGGTCTTCGCCGAACGGATCATGGACCCGATTGGCGGCAGCCAGGATTGGCAGTGGAACGGCTACTCCACCAGCTTCGTCGAGATCGATGGGCAGAGCATGCCGTCGGTCTCCGGCGGCGGCCATTGGGGCGGCGGCGTGGTGACGCATGCGGAGGACCAACTGCGCATCGGCCAGCTGATGCTGCAGAACGGCCTGTGGAACGGCCGCCAGGTGCTGCCGGAAGGCTGGGTCGCCGCCTGCACCACCCCCAGCGCGCTGAACAAGGATTACGGGCTGCTGTGGTGGCTGAACGGCCAGGGGCGCTTCCCCGGCGTCAGCCGCGAGAGCTTCTTCGCGCAGGGCGCCGGCGGCAATATCATCTGGATCGACCCGAAGCACGAAGTGGCGGCGGTGTTCCGCTGGCTGAACCCTGCGGTGCATGCCCAGGCCCTGGCCAAGGTGACAGCCGCCATCAAGGCCTGACGCGCGGTCGCCTGGCGCCGGTTGGCCGAACGCCGGGCAACCCGCACGCGTGGAATGCAGAAGCACGGTCACCCCGTACATCGTTGGTGACCGTGCCCGGACGAAGCGGCTTGTAGACGCCGGGGAGAGTGCTGCACGCTGGCTTGGCCATATCCGGAAGGTCGGCCATGCCTGGTTCCGCGAATGCCTTTCCCCGCCGCGCCCTGCTGGGCGGTGCCGCCCTGGCCTCCGCCGGGTTGCTGCACCGGCCCGCTTTGGCCCAGTCGGCGGCCAGCACGCTGCGGCTGGTGCCGCATGCCAACCTGCACACGCTAGACTCGCTGCAGTCCAGCGCGCTGATCGCCCTGACGGCGGCGATGGCGATCTGGGACCAGTTGTTCGCGCTGGACAGCAAGCTGGTGCCGCAGCCGCAGATGGTGGAATCCTACGAGCTCTCGGACGACAAGCTGCATTGGCGCTTCCGCTTGCGCGAGGGCCTGCTGTTCCATGATGGGGAGAAGGTGCGCGCGGCCGACTGCGTCGCCTCCATCAACCGCTGGGCGCAGCGGGACCTGTTCGGCCGCCGCCTCGCCGCGCAGTTGCAGGAGATGCGCGCGGTGGACGACCGCGCGTTCGAGATCCGGCTGAAGGCACCCTACAACCAGCTACTCTACGGCTTCGGCGCCACCTCCTGCTTCATCATGCCGGAACGTGTGGCCGCCACCCCGGCCAGCGCCGCCGTCACCGACTTCACCGGCAGCGGCCCGTTCATCTTCAAGCAGGATGAATGGGTGGCCGGGGCGTCCGCCGTGTTCGCCCGCAACCCGCGCTATGTGCCCCGGCAGGAGAAGCCGGACATGTGGGCCGGCGGCAAGGTGGCGAAGCTGGAACGCATCGAGTGGAAGATCATGCCGGACCCGGCGACCGCCATCGCGGCGCTGCAGACCGGCGAGGTCGACTGGCTGGAACGACCGCTGGCCGATTTGCTGCCCACCATCCGCGGGCGGCGGGATTTGCAGGTGCAGGCGCTGGACCCCTTCGGCTTCTGGTCCGAGCTACGGCTGAATGTCAGCGCGCCGCCCTTCGACAACCCGGCGCTGCGCCGTGCCCTGCTGCCCGCGACGGTGCAGGGCGACTACATGCAATCCATCGTCGGCGGCGAGCCCAGCCTGTATCGCGACGATGTCGGCTTCTTCCTGCCCGGCTCCCCTGCCGCCAGCCCGGCCGGGATGGAGGCTATTACCGGCCCGCGCAGCGTGGAGCGCGCCAGGCAGCTGGTGAAGCAGTCCGGCTACAAGGGCGAGACCATCATCCAGATGGCGGCGACCGACCTGGCCTCCGCCGCCGCCATGTCGCCCGTGGCGCGGCAGATGATGCAGGAGATCGGCCTGACGGTGGATTACCAGAGCCTGGACTGGGGCAGCGTCTCCAGCCGCGCGCTGGCCGCCGGCGCCGCCGAGCGCGGGACGTGGCACGCCTACTGCGTCGCCTGGGGCGGGCTGTGGATCACCAATCCGGTCAGCCACCTGCATCTCTACGGCACCTCCCCCAACCCGCGGATGGAAGCGCTGCGAGATAGCTGGTTCTCCGCCCCCTCGGTGGAGGAGCAGCGCGGCGTGGCGGGGCAGATGCAGGCGCTGGCGTTCCAGGAACCGCCGGTCATCCCGCTCGGCCAGTACTTCATTCCCAACGCCTTCAACCGGAAGGTGACGGGCATGGTGCCTAGCCCCGTCTCGCTGTTCTGGAACATCGAGAAATCGGCGTGAGCCCCATGGAGCCACGTTCCACCCACAGTGTGGCCTCGGTGGCCGGCTCAGGACCAACCTTCCTGCTTTGTCAGGGCCACGCTGCCTGTAAAGTCTGGCTGACAACCGAAGCGAGGGTGTTGACGGCCCGGCACGCCGGGGCGAAGCCTTTCACCTGACATAACGTCCCGGACCGCACCGATGCCCGACACCCTGAAGCCGGCCGAACTTCACGCGGCGACGCTGACGCTCGATACACATGTCGACATCCCCTGGCCGGAGACCCCGGACCCGCGCAGCGAGACCAACCGCTGCGTGGACTACCCCAAGATGACGGCGGGCGGGCTGAAGGCGGTGGTCTTCGCCGCCTACCTGCCACAGGGCCTACGTACGCCAGAGGGCTTCGCCGCCGCCGCCCAGCGGGCCGAGGCGATGCTGCGCGCCATCCGTGCCACCGCATCAGGCGGCGACCGGCGCATCGCCAGCCGCTCCACCGACGTCGAGTTCGCCCGGGCCGAAGGCGGCACCTCCGTGCTGATGGCGGTGGAGAACGGCTACGCGATGGGTGACGATCTCTCCCGCCTGGCGCTGTGGCGCGGGCTGGGCGCCTGCTACGTCACGCTGACGCATAACGGGCACAACCAGCTCTCCGATTCCGCTATCCCGATGGCCTCGCTGGGCGATGGGCCGACGCTGCATGGCGGGCTCTCCGACCTCGGCCGCGCCGCGATCGCCGAGATGAATGCGCTGGGCCTGCTGGTCGATATCTCCCATGTCGCGAAGAGCGCGATGATGCAGGCGGTGAGCCTCTCCCGCTCCCCGGTGGTGGCGACGCATACATGCTGCCGGGCGCTGCGCGACCACCCCCGTAACCTGGATGACGAGCAGCTGGACGCGGTCGCCTCCGTCAACGGCGTGGTGCAGATCACCGCCGTGCCGGCTTTCCTGCGCAACCCGGATGCCGATGGCCGCTACCGCGCCAGCGTGGCCGACATGGCCGACCACATCGACTACGCGGTGAAGCGGATCGGGCTGGAGCATGTGGGCCTGTCTTCCGACTTCGATGGCGGCGGCGGCGTCGAGGGCTGGCGCAGCGCGGCGGACAGCGCCAACCTGACGGCCGAGCTGATGCGCCGTGGCTATGACGCGCCGAAGATCGCGCATCTCTGGGCCGGCAACTTCCTGCGCTGCATGCGCATGGCGGAAGGCGTGGCGGCGGGCAGCTGAGCCCGGCCGCCTGAAGGCGGTGGCCGTCTCCGCCGCCTTCAGCCCAGTTCGAAGCTGGCGACGCCGAAGATGCGGTGGCGCATCACCGCCGGCGCCGGGCCGGCATACATCCGCGCCGTCTCGAATACCGGCTGCATCCTCGCCGCTTCGGCCAGGGCGACGGCTTCCGCGTTCGGCTCCGGCAAGTCGAGGCTAATGGGCCCGTCGATGCCTACCACCAGTGCATCGAACAGGCTGCGCGCGGCGGCGGCGTCCATGGCCGTCAGCGGGCCGATCTTGGCGCCGTCTCGGCAGGGGCGCAGCACGCCGAAGCCCACGGCCGCGCCATCCCGCATCACGGCCAGCGCCCGATGGCCAGGGGCGGCGATCCAGGCGCGCAGGAAGGCGTCGCGCGGCGTGGGAAAGACGCTGGCATCCAGCGCCGCCAACGCGGCGAAGGGCAGCGTTGCCGCCGGCACTACCTGCCCTGCCCCGCCGCCGTCACCGACCAGGCGCGGTGATAGCGCGGTGTAGCGGACATTCCGCCACGCCAGCTGGAAGCCGGATTTGCGGTAGTTGGCCTGCTGCGCCACCACACCATCCAGCCCGACCACCCGGCCCGACAGGTGTTCCATCGCCCGCCGCCACAGCGCGAGGCCAACCCCCTGGCCGCGCCGTTCCGGCCGGGCGATGTAGAAGCCAATGAAGCCGAAGCCAGTGCCGTAGCGGGTGGCGGAAATGCAGGCGGCCATGCCCCCGGCATCCTCGGCCAGCAGGAAGCCGCCGGGGTCGGCGGCCCAGAAGGCATCGGCGTCGTTCAGGCCCGGGTTCCAGCCCTCCGCTGCCGCCCAGTTCATCATCTGGTCCAGTTCAGTGCGCGTGGCGGCGCGGATGTCGACGCTCATGCCGTCAGGCGCTGCATCGCGGCGCGGAAGCGTGTGGCGATGCGCTCCCGGTCGACATGGCGGCCATCGGCCACCACGACGCGACCACCGGCGACGACGCTGCGGATCGGGTTGGCCTGGCCGCTGAACACCCAGGCATCCAGCAGGCTATCCTCGCTTAGGCCCACCAGGGCGGGGTGCGCCGGATCCAACTCTATTAGGTCGCAGCGCATTCCAGGGGCGATGGCGCCGATGGGGCGGGCGCTGACCTGGGTGCCGCCCCGCAGCGCCGCATCCAGCAGGTTGCGGCCGGGATGTGGGTGGACGGGATCGGTCGCCACGGAGCGGGCGTTGTGGGCGAGGCGCTGGCTGGTCTCCAACTGGCGCATCTCGTCCCGCGGCGAGGTGCCGACATGGCTGTCAGTGCCGAAACCAAACCGGCCATTCGCTTTCGCGTAGGCGGCGTAGCCGAAGATGCCATCGCCCAGCGAGGCTTCCGTGGTCGGGCACAGCCCGGCGACGGCGCCGCTGCGGGCCAGGCCTTCGGCCTCCGCCTCCGTCATGTGGGTGGAGTGGATCAGGCACCAGCGCGCATCGAGCGGCATGTTGGCCAGCAGCCATTCCACCGGGCGGGCACCGGTGACGGCCAGGCATTCGGCCACTTCCCGCCGCTGCTCGGCGGCGTGGATGTGGATGGGGCCGTCGAAGCGCGCCACCTCGGCCAGCATTCCCGGCGTCACCGCCCGCAGCGAATGCGGCGCGAGGCCGAGCCCGGCCTGGGCATCGCCGGCGATGGAGGCGCGGATGTCCTCGACAATGCGCCAGTAGCCATCAAGGTCGTTCAGGAACCGCCGCTGGCCGGGGACCGGGTCTTTGCCGAAGATGCCGCCGTGGCGGTACAGGCTGGGAAGCAGCGTGATGCCAATGCCTGCCTGCCGCGCGGCTTCAAGGTGCCGCAGTGCCATCTCGGCGGGTGCGGCATAGGCCGTGCCATCCGGCTGATGATGCAGGTAGTGGAACTCGGCGATACTGGTGAAGCCCCATTCCAGGCACTCGGCGTAGAGCTGGGCGGCGACGGCCTCGGCATCCTCCGGCGTGAAGCGGTGGACGAAGCGGTACATCGTCTGCCGCCAGGTCCAGAAGGAATCCTCGCCACCCTCGGCATCCCGCGCCTCGGGCGGGGAGCGGCGCTCGCCCAGCCCGGCCATGGCGCGCTGGAAGGCATGGGAATGCAGGTTGGGCACGCCGGGGATGACCGCGCCTGCCAGGCGCTGCGCCTCGCCAGCCAGCGCATCGGGGGTGACCGCGAGGATGGTGCCGGCGGTATCGGCCTCGACCAGCACGTCATGCGCCCAGCCTTGGGGCAGCAGGGCGGAAGCAGCGTGGAATCGCGGCATGGCCGGGGCATCCTGTCCGGTGGAGTGGCATGGTTTCCCTGTTGACGAGGGTTGTCAATACAACCATGCTTCGCCCCATGATGCAGCCGGACAGCGACCCCACCGCCCCCCGCTACCAGCAGATCAAGAGCTTCATCCTGGATCGGGTGCGGAGCGGCGAATGGTCCCCCGACGATCGCGTGCCATCCGAGAACGAGCTGGTGAAGCTGACCGGCCATTCCCGCGTCACCGTTGGCCGCGCATTGCGGGAACTCGCGGATGCCGGGCTGCTGAAGCGCGTGCAGGGCGTCGGCACCTTCGTCGCCGGCGGCCCGCCGCAATCGGCGCTGCTGGAATTGCGTGACATCGCCGAGGAAATCACCGAACGCGGCCATCGCCACACGGCGCGGGTGGAGGTGCTGGAACGCCGGGTGGCGGATGTGGCGCTGGCCGTGGCCTTCGGCCTGCCGGAGGGCAGCCCGCTGTTCCACAGCCGCATGGTGCACCTGGAAGACGACGTGCCCGTGCAGCTGGAAGACCGCTTTGTGAATCCAGTGATCGCGCCTGACTACCTGGTGCAGGATTTCACCCGCACGACCCCCTACGCCCACCTGATGGCCGCCGCCCCCGCGGAGCGCGTGGAGCATGTGGTGGAGTCCATCCGCCCGGATGCCGCCACCATCGCCGCGCTGGCCATCACGCCCGACGAGCCTTGCCTGCTGATCCACCGCCGCACCTGGTCCCGCCGCATGGTGGCGACGCGGGCGTGGCTGACCCATCCCGGAAGCCGCTACCGCCTCGGCGGTGCCTTGCGTTGAAAGAAGCCAGACCCATGCAGGATCGTTTCCGTAACGCCCCCGCCATCCGCTCCCCACGCGGCAATACGCTGAGCGCGAAGCACTGGACCACCGAAGCCGCCATGCGGATGCTGATGAACAACCTGGATGACGAGGTCGCCGAACGCCCGGGCGAGCTGGTCGTCTATGGTGGTATCGGCCGTGCGGCGCGGGACTGGAACAGCTATGAGCGCATCGTCCATACCCTGAAGCGGCTGGAGGAGAACCAGACGCTGCTGGTGCAGTCCGGCAAGCCGGTGGGCGTGTTCGAGACGCATGCGGATGCGCCGCGCGTGCTGATCGCCAACTCCAACATCGTCCCCGCCTGGGCGAATTGGGAACACTTCACCAAGCTCGATCGCGCGGGCCTGATGATGTATGGCCAGATGACCGCGGGGTCCTGGATCTATATCGGAACGCAGGGCATCGTGCAGGGCACGTTCGAGACATTCGCCGAGGCCGGGCGCCAGCATTTTGGCGGTGACCTCGCCGGGCGCTGGATTCTCACCGCCGGGCTGGGCGGCATGGGCGGGGCGCAGCCGCTGGCCGGCGTCTTCGCGGGCGCCTGCGTGCTGGCGGTGGAATGCCAGCCCAGCCGCATCGAGAAGCGGCTGGAAACCGGCTATGTCGACCAGCGGGCAGAGACGCTGGACGAGGCGCTCGCCATCATCCAGCGCGCTACCAGCGAGAAGAAGGCCATCAGCGTCGGCCTGCTGGGCAATGCCGCCGAGATCTTCCCCGAACTGGTGCGGCGCGGCGTGGTGCCGGACATCGTGACCGACCAGACCAGCGCGCACGACCCCGCCAATGGCTACCTGCCCGCTGGCTGGACCCTGGCCGACTGGGAAGCGAAGCGGGAGAGCGACCCGGCCGCCGTGGCCGCAGCCGCCAAGCGCAGCATGGTGACGCATGTGCAGGCCATGCTGGACTTCAAGAAGCTGGGTGCCGTCGTCATGGATTACGGCAACAACATCCGCCAGATGGCGAAGGATGAAGGCCTGGCCGATGCCTTCGGCTTCCCCGGCTTCGTGCCGGCCTATATCCGCCCGCTGTTCTGCCGCGGCGTCGGGCCCTTCCGCTGGGCCGCGCTCTCCGGCGACCCGGAGGATATCCGCAAGACCGATGCGAAGGTGCGGGAGCTGATTCCGGACGACAAGCACCTGCACCGCTGGCTGGACATGGCCGAGGCACGCATCCACTTCCAGGGCCTGCCCGCGCGCATCTGCTGGGTCGGGCTGGGGCAGCGGCACCGCCTGGGCCTGGCCTTCAACGAGATGGTAGCGAAGGGCGAGCTCTCCGCCCCCGTCGTCATTGGCCGCGACCACCTGGATTCCGGCTCCGTCGCCTCTCCCAACCGGGAAACGGAATCGATGAAGGATGGATCGGATGCCGTCTCCGACTGGCCGCTTCTTAACGCCCTGCTGAACACGGCGTCCGGTGCCACCTGGGTGTCGCTGCATCATGGCGGCGGCGTCGGCATGGGGTATTCGCAGCATGCCGGCATGGTCATCGTCGCCGATGGCACGTCGGATGCGGCCAGGCGGTTGAAGCGTGTGCTGTGGAACGACCCGGCGACCGGCGTGATGCGCCACGCCGATGCGGGCTACGACATCGCCATCGACTGCGCGCGGGAATTCGGGCTGGACCTGCCGATGATCGGCGGTGCGGCATGATCATCGCCCCCGGTTCCGCCACGCTGGCGCAACTGCGCGCCATCATGCAGGGCGAGGCGCTGGAGCTGCCGCAAGGCTGGCAGGCGCCGCTGGAACAATCCGTCGCCGCACTGGCCGCGCGCATCGCCTCGGGCGAGGCGCTGTACGGCGTCAATACCGGCTTCGGCAAGCTGGCCAGCCAGAGAATCGGCAGTGCCGACCTGGCAAAGCTGCAACTCAACCTGTTGCGCAGCCATGCCGCCGGCATCGGCAGCTTCATGCCGGAACCGGTGGTGCGGCTGATCCTGGCGCTGAAGGCGATGTCGCTGGCCCGCGGTGCCTCCGCCGTGCGCCCGGTGGTGGTGCAGACACTGCTGGGCCTGCTCAATGCCGGGGTGCTGCCGGCCATTCCGGCCAAGGGCTCCGTCGGTGCCTCGGGGGATCTGGCACCGCTGGCGCATCTGTCGCTGGTACTGATCGGTGAGGGCCAGGCGCGGGTGGAAGGCACGACCGTCTCGGGCGCCGAGGCGCTGCGGCTTGCTGGCCTGCCACCCGTCGCGCTGGGGCCGAAGGAAGGGCTGGCGCTGCTGAACGGCACCCAGGTCTCGACAGCGCTGGCCCTGGTGGGGCTGTTCCAGGCGCAGGACCTGCTGCACACCGGCCTGACCGCCGGGGCGATGAGCGTCGACGCCGCGCGCGGCTCCGACACGCCGTTCGACCCGCGCATCCATGCCCTGCGTGGCCAGCCCGGGCAGATCGAGGCCGCCGCCACGCTGCGCCGCCTGCTGGACGGCAGCGCCATCCGCGAGAGCCACCGCACCGGCGACACCCGTGTGCAGGACCCGTATTGCCTGCGCTGCCAGCCCCAGGTCATGGGCGCCTGCGCCGACCAGCTGGCGCACGCCGCCACGGTGCTGCAGCGGGAAGCCAATGCCGTGACCGACAACCCGCTGGTGACGGCGGAGGGCGAGGTGCTCTCCGGCGGCAATTTCCATGCGGAACCTGTGGCTTTCGCTGCGGACAACATCGCCCTGGCGGTGGCCGAGATCGGCGCACTGGCCGAGCGCCGCATCGCCCTGCTGACGGACCCGGTGCTCTCCGGCCTGCCGGCCTTCCTGGTGCGGGAAGGTGGGCTGAACTCCGGCTTCATGATCGCGCAGGTGACGGCGGCGGCGCTGGCCAGCGAGAACAAGTCGCTCGCGCATCCGCGCAGCGTCGACAGCATGCCGACCAGCGCCAACCAGGAGGACCATGTCAGCATGGCCACCGGCGCGGCCCTGCGGCTGGCGGAGATGGCGGACAACACCGCCGGCATCCTGGCGATCGAGCTGCTGGCGGCGGCGCAGGGCATCGGCTTCCACCGTCCCCTCACCTCCTCCCCGCCCGTCGAGCAGGCGGTGGCAATGGTACGGTCGCAGGCGGCGCCGTGGGACGAGGACCGCCACATGGCGCCGGACATCGCCGCGGTGAAGGCCCTGGTGGAGGCCGGCGACTTCGCCGCCCTGGCGGAAGGGCGCGGCTGATGTTCGACCGCGTCTGGCTGAACGCCCACCTCGCCACCATGGATGGCCCCGGCCTGGGCATCATCGAGGACGGCGCCGTCGCGGCAAAGGATGGCCGCATAGCCTGGGTCGGCCCACGGACCGAACTGCCGGGCCCGGCGGCGGAGACGGTGGATTGCAACGGCGCCTGGGTGCTGCCGGGGTTGATCGACTGCCATACCCACCTCGTCTTCGGCGGCAACCGCGCCGCCGAGTTCGAGCAGCGGCTGGCCGGCGCCACCTACGAGCAGATCGCCCGCGCCGGCGGCGGCATTTTTTCGAGTGTCCGCGCCACGCGGGCAGCCAGCGAGGACGAGTTGTACGAGGCCGGGCTGCCGCGCCTGCAGGGGCTGCTGGCCGAGGGCGTCACCACCGTCGAGATCAAGTCCGGCTACGGGCTGGACCTGGAGAGCGAGTTGAAGATGCTGCGCGTCGCCCGCCGCCTGGGCGAGACCCAGCCGGTGACGGTGGCCACCACCCTACTAGCCGCCCATGCGGTGCCGCCCGGCTATGAAGGCGGCACGGCGGCCTTCGCCCGGCATGTGGCGCAGGACATCGTGCCGGCCGCCATTGGCCTGGCCGACGCGGTGGATGCGTTCTGCGAGGGCATCGCCTTCTCGCCCGAGGAAACCGGCTGGGTGTTCGGTGCCGCACGCGCGCGCGGCCTGCCGGTTAAGCTGCACGCGGACCAGCTCTCCGACCTCGGCGGCGCGGCGCTGGCCGCGCGGTACGGCGCCCTGTCCGCCGACCACCTGGAATATGCCAGCGCGGAGGGCCTGCGGGCGATGGCGGCGGCCGGCAGCGTGGCGGTGCTGCTGCCCGGCGCCACCTACTTCCTGCGGGAAGCCCGCCACCCCGACATCGCCGCCATGCGCGCGGCGGGGGTACGGATGGCGCTCTCCACCGACATGAATCCCGGCTCCTCCCCCGCCCGATCCCTGCTGCTGATGTTGAACCTGGGCTGCACGCTGTTCCGCCTGACGGTGGAAGAAGCCCTGCTGGGCGTGACGCGGCACGCCGCCGCGGCGCTGGGGATGGAGGATCGGGGCGTGCTGCGTGCCGGCGCACGGTGCGACCTGGCGCTGTTCGGAATCGGCCGTCCGGCGGAGCTCTGCTACTGGCTCGGCGGCAACCCTTGCCTTGGCCGTGTCGTCGGCGGCGCATGAGCAATGTCGGCGGGCATTACAGTTCGCCCGCATTTAAGCTTCTAGAACAACGCGACAGGTAACTTGCGGGCATTGGCGAATGCAAAGAAGTATCTTATACAAGACCCGCGAAAACTTTAACCGAGATTCGGTTAATCGCCATATTGCAGCGCAGCATCAATAAGTTAGCGTATTCGAGATGCTTGCAGTTCGGCCTGACGCCACGTATTTGCGTGGCAGCGGCGCCGCCAATTCCGCGCGGCACCCGCCATGAAAGTCAGGAGCAGCCGTATGGTCCAAGGCGCCAAAGCAGGCACCACCAAGCGTAGCGGCAGGCCGGGGCCGGCGCCTTCTTCCTTGAAGACCCCTCCCCTGAAAAACGAGGGTCTGACGCAGGAGCAGCTGCTCCAGGCTTACAACGACATGCTCCTCATCCGGCGGTTTGAGGAGAAGGCCGGCCAGCTTTACGGCATGGGCCTCATTGGCGGCTTCTGTCACCTGTATATCGGCCAGGAAGCCGTCGTCGTCGGCATGCAGATGTGCCTGAAGCCGGGCGACCAGGTCATCACCTCCTACCGCGACCATGGCCACATGCTGGCCACCGGCATGGAGTCCCGCGGCGTGATGGCCGAGCTGACCGGGCGCGAGGGTGGCTACTCCCGCGGCAAGGGCGGCTCGATGCACATGTTCTCGCGCGAGAAGGGCTTCTACGGCGGCCACGGCATCGTTGGCGCGCAGGTCTCCATCGGCACCGGCCTGGCCTTCTCCAACATGTACCGCAACGACGGCTCCGTCTGCCTGACCTATTACGGCGACGGCGCGGCCAACCAGGGCCAGGTGTTCGAGAGCTACAACCTCGCCGCCCTGATGAAGCTGCCGGTCATCTTCATCATCGAGAACAACAAGTACGGCATGGGCACCAGCGCCGAGCGCGCCTCCGCCTCCAAGGACCGCTCCAAGGACGGCACGCCCTGGGGCATCCCGGGCGAGCAGGTGGACGGCATGGACGTGCAGGCGGTGAAGGCGGCCGGCGAGCGCGCCGTGGCCTACTGCCGCGAGGGCAACGGCCCCTACATCCTCGAGATGAAGACCTACCGCTACCGCGGCCACTCGATGTCCGACCCCGCGAAGTACCGTACGCGCGAGGAAGTGCAGAAGATGCGCGAGCAGCACGACCCGATCGAGACCATCCGCAAGATCCTGCTGGAAGGCGGGATGGACGAGACGAAGATCAAGACGGTGGACGACAAGGTGAAGACCATCGTCGCCGACGCCGCCGAGTTTGCGCAGACGTCCCCGGAGCCCGACGAGAAAGAGCTCTGGACCGATATCCTGGTGGAGGCCCGCTGAGATGGGTGCGACGATTTTGATGCCCGCCCTCTCCCCCACCATGACCGAGGGGAAGCTTTCGCGCTGGCTGAAGAAAGAAGGCGACACCGTCGCCGCCGGTGACGTGATCGCCGAGATCGAGACCGACAAGGCGACCATGGAAGTGGAAGCCGTCGACGAAGGCCAGATCACCAAGATCCTGGTGGCCGAGGGCACGGAAGGCGTGGCGGTGAATTCCGCCATTGCCGAGCTGGATGGCGGTGACAGCAAGAACGCTGCCGGCGGCCCGCAGCAGCCGGTGTCCAACGCCACCAAGGCGGGTGGCGAGACGGCCGAGGTGGCCAAGCAGGCCGAGGACCATGGCGCCGTGGCCGCCAAGGGTGCCGCGAAGGGCGAAGGCTCCGCCGCGCAGGCCAAGGGGCCGGAGCAGGAGCCCGAGAAGGACTGGGGCCCGACCAAGACCCAGACCGTCCGCGAAGCGCTGCGCGACGCGATGGCGCTGGAAATGCGTGCCGACGACACCGTGTTCCTGCTGGGCGAGGAAGTCGCGCAGTACCAGGGTGCCTACAAGGTCTCCCAGGGCCTGCTGGACGAGTTCGGCCCGAAGCGCGTGGTGGACACCCCCATCACCGAGCACGGCTTCACCGGCATGGCGGTCGGCGCGGCGATGTCGGGCCTGCGCCCGATCGTCGAGTTCATGACCTTCAACTTCTCGATGCAGGCCATCGACCACATCATCAACAGCGCCGCCAAGACGCTGTACATGTCCGGTGGCCAGCTGGGTTGCCCCATCGTGTTCCGTGGCCCGAACGGCGCCGCCGCCCGCGTGGCCGCCCAGCACAGCCAGTGTTACGCCAGCTGGTACGCCCATGTGCCCGGCCTGCGCGTGCTGGCACCGTGGTCCGCGGCCGACGCTAAGGGCCTGCTGCGCGCCGCGATCCGCGACCCCAACCCGGTGGTGTTCCTGGAGAACGAGATCCTCTACGGCCAGAGCTTCGAGGTGCCGGAGGATGACGACTTCATCCTGCCGATCGGCAAGGCGAAGATCGAGCGCCGCGGCAAGGACGTCACCATCGTCGCCTTCTCGATCGAGGTCGGGCTGGCGTTGAAGGCGGCGGAGAAGCTGGCCGAGGAAGGCATCGATGCCGAGGTCATCAACCTCCGCTCGATCCGCCCGCTGGATACCGAGACGATCGTGAATTCGGTGAAGAAGACCAACCGCCTCGTCACCGTCGAGGAAGGCTGGGCCTTCTCCGGCATCGGCGCCGAGGTGGCGATGCAGGTCATCGAGCACGCGTTCGACCACCTGGACGCGCCGCCGGTGCGCGTGGCGGGCCTGGACGTGCCGATGCCCTACGCGGCGAATCTTGAGAAGCTGGCGCTGCCGACCGTGGACCACGTGGTCGATGCCGCCAAAAGCGTGACCTACAAGAAGTAAGAGGAAGCGGGACGATGGCCACCAACATCCTGATGCCCGCCCTCTCCCCCACCATGACGGAGGGGACTTTGGCACGCTGGCTGAAGAAAGAGGGCGAAGCGGTCAAGGCCGGCGACGTGATCGCCGAGATCGAGACCGACAAGGCCACCATGGAAGTCGAAGCCGTGGATGAAGGCATCCTCGGCAAGATCCTGGTGAAGGACGGGACGGAAGGCGTGGCGGTGAACGCCACCATCGCCATCCTGGTCGAGGAAGGCGAGGCCGTTCCCTCCGGCGACGCCCCCAAGGCAGCGCCGAAGCAGGACAGCGGTTCGGCGCCGAAGCAGGAAATGTCGCCCGACAGCAAACCGCTGACCGGACCCGGTGAGCAGGAGCCGAAGGCGGCCACCGCCATCGAGAACAAGGGCGAGGCCAAGCCGGCCGCCGAGCAGGGCGGCCGCGTCTTCGCCTCCCCGCTGGCGCGCCGCATCGCCCAGCAGGCTGGCATCGACCTGTCCGGCATTCAGGGTTCCGGCCCTAACGGCCGGATCGTGAAGGCCGATGTGGAAGGTGCCTCCAGCGCGCCGAAGCAGGCCGCCGCGCCCGCGGCACAGTCCCAGGCTGCTGCCGCCCCGGCACCGTCTGCCGCGCCGGCGCCGAAGCCCGTCGCGCCCACGATCACCGCCCCGCATACCGCTGTGCCGAACAGCAGCATGCGCAAGGTCATCGCGCGCCGGTTGAGCGAGAGCAAAGCCACCGTCCCGCATTTCTACGTGACGATGGATATCGAGATCGATGCGCTGCTGAAGCTGCGCGCCGACCTCAACGCACGCGCGCCGAAGGACGGGCCGGGCGCCTTCAAGCTCTCGGTCAACGACCTGGTCATCAAGGCGGCAGCCCGCGTGCTGCGCATGATGCCGGCCGTGAACGCGACCTGGACCGATGAGGCGATCCTCCAGTACCACGACGTCGATATCTCGGTGGCCGTGTCCATCCCCGATGGGCTGATCACCCCGATCGTGCGCAAGGCCGACCAGAAGGGCCTTGCCGCCATCAGCAACGAGATGAAGGACCTCGCGGCACGCGCCAAGACCGGCAAGCTGAAGCCCGAGGAGTTCCAGGGCGGCGGCTTCAGCATCTCCAACATGGGGATGTTCGGCGTGAAGGATTTCGCCGCCATCGTGAACCCGCCCCAGGCCGGCATCCTGGCGGTCTCCGCCGGGCAGCAGCGCCCGGTGGTGAAGAACGGCGCGCTGGCTATCGCCACGGTGATGACCTGCACCCTCTCCGTCGACCACCGTGCCGTCGATGGCGCGCTGGCCGCCGAGTGGATCGCCGCCTTCAAGGCGGTGGTCGAGGACCCGCTGAGCCTGATGCTGTGAGCCGGCATCCCGGTTTCTCGCTGCGCGACGCCAGGCCGCGCGATGCCGAGACGGTTCTCCGTCTCGTCACCGCCCTGGCGGAGTACGAGAACCTGGGAAACGAGGTGAAGGCCACGGCGCAGGATTTCTACGGCGCCCTGGCCGGCAAGAAGGTCAAAGGCCTGATCGCGGAAGCCGATGGCGAGCCCATCGGCTTCTGCCTGTGGTACGACACTTTCAGCACCTTCACCGGCCGCGGCGGCCTCTGGATCGAGGATGTGTTCGTGGCGCCGGAGCACCGGCGCCTCGGCATCGGTCGTGCCTTCTTCCAGGAAGTCGCGAAGCGCGCGGTGGCCGATGGCCATGCCCGGGTTGAATGGAATGTGCTCGACTGGAACGCGCCTGCTATCGCCTTCTACCGGCGGATCGGCGCGGTCGGGCAGGATGAATGGACCGATCAACGCCTGACAGGCGAGGCGCTGCACGCGCTGGCCGCCGAAGGCTGACGAGGACAAGACAGACATGGCCGAGCAGTTCGACCTGGTGGTGGTAGGTGGCGGCCCCGGCGGCTACGTCGCCGCCATCCGCGCATCGCAGCTGAAGATGAAGGTCGCGCTGGTTGAGCGCGAGCATCTGGGCGGCATCTGCCTCAACTGGGGTTGCATCCCCACCAAGGCGCTGCTGCGGGCCAGCGAAATCAACCACCTGCTGCACAATCTGGACCAGTTCGGCTTCTCCGCCGAGAACATCAAATATGACTTCGCGAAGGTGGTGAAGCGGTCCCGGCAGGTCGCCGGCCAGCTTTCGTCCGGTGTGAAGGGCCTTTTGAAGAAGCACAAGGTCACGGTGTTCGATGGCCACGCGAAGCTGGCCGGCAAGGGCAAGCTCTCCGTCGCCAAGGACGGCAAGCCGGTCGCGGAGATCGAGGCCAAGAACATCATCCTGGCCACCGGTGCGCGCGCCCGCGTCATCCCGGGAATCGAGCCGGATGGGAAGCTGATCTGGTCCTACCGCGAGGCCCTGGCGCCGGACATCATGCCGAAGAAGCTGATCGTCATCGGCTCCGGCGCCATCGGCAGCGAATTCGCGTCCTTCTTCCTGAACATGGGCGCCGAGGTCACGCTGATCGAGGCGATGGACCGCGTGCTGCCGGTGGAGGACGCGGAGGTCTCGGCCTTCGTGAAGAAGTCCTTCGAGAAGCAGAAGATGAAGATCCTGGTGGGCGCCAAGGTGCAGGGCGTCCGCAAGAACGGCGACAGCGTCTCCGCCATCGTCGAAGTGGACGGCAAGGTGCAGGAGATCGTCGCCGATCGCCTGATCTCCGCCGTCGGCATCGTCGGCAACGTGGAGAATCTGGGTCTCGAAGGCACCAAGATTAAGGTCGAGAAGACCCACGTCGTCACCGACGAGTATGGCCGCACCGGCGAGGACGGCGTCTACGCCATCGGCGACCTGACCGGCGCCCCCTGGCTGGCGCATAAGGCGAGCCATGAGGGCATCGTGGTGGTGGAGGCCATTGCCGGCCTGCACCCGCATGCCATGGATGTTTCCAACATCCCGGGCTGCACCTATTGCCGGCCGCAGGTGGCCTCCGTCGGCCTGACGGAAGCCAAGGCCAAGGAAGCCGGGCACGAGGTCAAGGTCGGCCGCTTCCCCTTCATCGGCAACGGCAAGGCCATCGCCATGGGCGAGCCCGAGGGTTTCGTGAAGACGGTGTTCGACGCCAAGACCGGCGCCCTCCTCGGTGCTCACATGGTCGGGCCGGAAGTTACCGAGATGATCCAGGGCTACACCATCGCCCGGACGCTGGAGACGACGGAGGCGGAGCTGATCCACACCGTCTTCCCCCACCCCACGGTCTCGGAAGCCATGCATGAGTCGGTGCTTGATGCCTTTGGCCGGGTGATCCACATCTAAGGTGGCGGCCAGGGCCCGGATGCGCCTCGCATCCGGGCCCTGATTGCACATATAGAAGGGGATGGGGCACAGTCCGACGCCGCCATCCGCATTGTACCGGGGTTCCGAATGGCCACGCGTATCCTGATCGATCACCGGGCCGGTGGCGCGGTTTCCAACGCCGGCGGCATCCCGAAGCCGGTGGAGGTCTCGCCCTCCGTCGCGCTGCCCGCGCATCTGCAGGCGGCCAACGCCGCCGTGCCGCCGGAGCCCGAAGCCAGGAAGCAATTGCGCCACCCCGAGAAGGCGCACCGCCCGGACAATCCGATCAAGCGCAAGCCTGACTGGATTCGCGTTAAGGCGCCGACGCACCCAATCTATCACGAGACGCGCAAGCTGATGCGCGACAACAACCTCGTCACGGTATGCGAGGAAGCCGCCTGCCCGAATATCGGCGAGTGCTGGTCCCAGCGCCACGCGACCATGATGATCATGGGCGAGATCTGCACGCGCGCCTGCTCCTTCTGCAACATTACCACCGGCATGCCGAAGCATCTGGATGCGGATGAGCCGCGACGGGTGGCCGACGCCGTGGCGCAGCTCGGCCTGCGCCACGTCGTCATCACCAGCGTGGACCGGGACGACCTGAAGGATGGCGGGGCGCAGCATTTCGCCCAGGTCATCGCCGCCATCCGCCTGGCTGCGCCGGAGACGACGGTGGAGATCCTGACCCCCGATTTCCTGCGCAAGGATGGCGCGCTGGAGGTGGTGGTCGCGGCCAGGCCGGATGTGTTCAACCACAACCTGGAGACGGTGCCGAAGCTCTACCCGAGCATCCGCCCCGGCGCCCGCTACTTCCATTCCCTGCGGCTGCTGGACCGGGTGAAGGAGCTGGACCCGTCCATCTTCACCAAGTCCGGCGTCATGGTCGGGCTGGGTGAGACGCGGATCGAGGTGCTGCAGGTGATGGACGACATGCGCAGCGCCGACATTGATTTCCTCACCATCGGCCAGTATCTGCAGCCGACGGTGAAGCACGCTGCCGTGGACCGTTTCGTCGAGCCTTCTGAATTCGAGGATTACGCCCGCATGGCGCGCGGCAAGGGCTTCCTGCTGGTTTCGGCCACACCCCTCACCCGTTCCTCCTACCATGCCGACCGGGATTTCGCCGCGCTGCGCGATGCGCGGAACGCCAAGCTGCGCGCGGCCTGATGCCCACGCACGCCGAGAAGCGTATCCTCCGCTATACGCCGGAACAGATGTACGATCTGGTGGCGGACGTCCGCCGCTACCCGGAATTCCTGCCCTGGTGCGTCGCCGCGCGCGTTGTCAGCCAGGACGGCAACGAGCTGCTGGCCGACCTGACCATTGGCTTCAAGATGTTCCGGGAGACCTTCCGCTCCCGCGTGCAGCTCAACCGCCCGCATGAAGTGCGCGTGCAGTATGAGAACGGCCCCTTCCGCTACCTGAACAACACCTGGAAGTTCACGCCGGTCGAAGGCGGCACCGAGGTCGATTTCTTCGTCGATTTCGAATTTCGCAGCGCCCTGCTGCAAGCGGTCATCGGCGTCGTGTTCAACGAAGCCGTCCGCCTGATGGTGCGGAGCTTCGAGCGGCGGGCGATGGCACTGTACGGCCGCAACACGGCGGCGACCGCCGCCGTCGCGCCGGGGAACCCAGCCACGCGCAGTTGAAGTGCCCAAGTCTAAGATTTCGGTCATGTTGGCGTCATCGTGCGCAAATACCTGACCCTGCTCGTCCTTTCTCTGGTCGCCCTGTTCTGGGTGCTTCCAACGCTTTTGGAACTTCGCCAGGCCGACAAGGCATGGTTGGACTGGATGCCGGATACGGACGCCGAGCTCTGGACCTATGTCCGGCTGGCGCTAGAGTTGCTGGCCATTGTCGCGGGCCTCATGGTGCTGCGGCAGGCCTGGAAGCAATTCTGGCGGGCCCTGGCCGACTGACCAGCCCCGCCCTCCACCACGAGGGTTATCGCATTCATGGTCCATGCCCCTGCCCGCCCGCCTGTCGGTGCGCCGCCTGTTCGCATCAATCTGTATTCGGATACGCAGACCCGCCCGACCGCGGCGATGCGCGATGCGATGATGGCCGCCGAGGTGGGTGACGAGCAGTTCGGCGACGACCCGACCGTGACCGCGTTGTGCGACCGCATGGCCGGCCTGATGGGCAAGGAGGCGGCGATCTTCCTGCCCTCCGGTACCATGTGCAACGTCATCGCCATCGTCACCCATTGCCGCCCGGGCGACGAGGTTCTGGCGCATGAGACGGCGCATATCCTCTCCAGCGAAGGCGGCGTGCATGCCGCGCTGGCGGGGACGCAGATCCATCCATTGCAGGGCGCGCGCGGCATGTTCAGCGCCGAGACGCTGCGCGCCGCCATCCGCCCCCGCACCCGCCACGCGCCGCCGCAAAGCCTGCTGGAAGTCGAGCAGACGGCCAATATCGGTGGCGGCGCCGTGTGGCCGCAGGCGGAACTGGATGCGGTGGTGGCCGTGGCGCGGGAAGAAGGCTGGGCCACGCACATGGATGGCGCCCGGCTGATGAACGCCGTCGTTGCCACCGGCATCCCGGCAAAGGAGATGGTGGCCGGCTTCGATTCGGTGTGGCTGGATTTCACCAAGGGCCTCGGCGCGCCGCTTGGCGCCGTGCTGGCCGGCTCGTCCGAATTCATCGACACCGCCTGGCGCTGGAAGCAGCGCCTGGGCGGCGCGATGCGGCAGGCCGGCATCTGCGCCGCCGGCTGTCTCTATGCGCTGGACCATCACATCGACCGCCTGGCCGAGGACCATGCCAACGCCAAGGCCCTCGCCCGCGGCTTGCGGCAGATCCCCGGCATCGCGGTGGAGGAGCCGGATACCAACCTGGTGTTCTTCGACCCCGCCGGCACCGGCCTCGCCTCCGCCGAGTTGGTGAAGGCGCTGCGTCTGCAGGGCGTGCAGATCTCCATGCTGGGCGGCCGCATCCGCGCCTGCCTGCACCTGGATGTCACGGCCGCGATGGTGGAGGAGACCCTCGGCCTGATTCGTGCGGAAGTGGCGAAAGCGTAAGCGCTGAACGCTTTCATCGTTGGAGGAACAGGAAAGGGCTGGGGAAGCAATTCCCCAGCCCTTTTTCGTCAGCCCATCTCAGGCTGAATTCAGCCTTTGCCGCCCAGGCGTGCCAGCAGCCGCGCGTGGCTGCGCGCACCGGAATGCAGGCAGGCCAGCTCGAACTTCTCGTTCGGGCTATGCACCTGGTCGTCATGCAAGCCGAAGCCCATCAGCAGGCTGTCCAGCCCCAGGATGCGCTTCAGGCTCTCCACCACGGGGATGGAGCCGCCGCCGCCGGACAGCACCACCGGCTTGCCGAACTCTTCCGCCAGCACGGCCCGCGCCGCATCCAGGAACGGCGATTCGGTAGGCACAGACAGGCCCGGCGTACTGGCGAAGACCTGCAACTCGAAGCTGGCATCGGCCGGGATGCGTGCCTTCACGAACTGGCGGATACCCTCGATGATCTTCGCCGGCTCCTGCCCCGGCACCAGGCGGCAGGACAGCTTGGCATGGCCCTCGCAGGCGATGACGGTCTTGGAGCCCTCGCCCATATAGCCGCCCCAGATGCCGTTGATGTCGGCGGTCGGCCGCGCCCACATGCGCTCGGGCGCCGAGCGGCCCTTCTCGCCGCTGGGCACGGACAGGCCCTGGCTGCCGAGGAAGGCGGCTTCGTCGAAGCCCAACGCATCCCAGGCGGCGCGCTGGTTAGCGCCGGGCTCGATCACGCCGTCATAGAAGCCGGGGATCTGGATGCGGCCATCCTCGTCCTTCAGCTCGCCCAGCAGCTTGGTCAGCACGTTCAGGGAGTTGCCGGCGGAGCCGCCGAACAGGCCGGAATGCAGGTCCCGCGCGCCCAGGCGCAGGTCGATCTGCACATACACCATGCCGCGCAGGCTGACGGTCAGCGCCGGCACGCCGAATTCCCACATGCCGGTGTCGCTGATCAGCGCCACGTCGGCCTTCAGGAAATCCTTCTCGGCCTGCAACACGGCATCCAGGTTCGGGCTGCCGACTTCCTCCTCGCCCTCCACCACGATAGTCAGGCGCACCGGCGGGCCGCCGGCCACGGTGTTCCAGGCGCGCAGGGCGGCAAGCCAGGTCAGGCACTGGCCCTTGTCGTCCACCGCGCCGCGCGCCACCACGCGGCGGCCATGCGGGCCCTCGACGATGGTCGGCTCGAAGGGCGGGCTGGTCCACAATTCCAGCGGTTCCGGCGGCTGCACGTCGTAATGGCCGTAGATCAGCACATGCGGCACGTCCGCACCCTGGGGGCCGGGATGGGTGGCGATCACCACCGGATGCGTCGGCGTCTCCCGCAGCCCAACCTCGAAGCCGAGCTCGGCCAGTTGCTCGCCCACCCAGGTGGCGGCGGCGCGGCAATCGGGCGCGTGCGCCGACTGGGCGCTGATGCTGGGGATGCGCAGCCACGCGAGGAGGCTGGCTTCGGTCTCGGCCCGGGCCGCGTCGAGCGTGGCGAGGACCTGTTCGATCTGTGCGTTCGGCATGATGGCGGCAGTGTCGCGCCGCTTGGCGGCATCAGGCAAGAGACCTGGCGCCGGTTCCCGGGGCGGCGGCCGCCGCCGCCCCGGCCCCGTAGCCTCAGGCCGCCGCTGCGATGCCCAGGAAGTCGCCGGCCACCAGGCTGGCGCCGCCCACCAGCGCGCCATCGACATGCGGCAGCGCCAGGATGGCCTTGGCATTCCCCGGCTTCACCGAGCCACCGTAGAGAATCCGCAGCGTGCTGCCGGCGGCGCCGAAGCGCTGCTCCAGTTCCGCGCGGACGCGGGCGTGCATGGCGGCGATATCTGCCTCGGTCGGCGTACGGCCGGTGCCGATGGCCCAGACCGGCTCATAGGCCACCACGCCGCCGGCGGCCGCGAATCCCTCCGGCAGGCTGCCGGCCAACTGCGCAGCGACCACGTCCTCCGCCTCGCCGGAGACTCGCTGCGCCTCGCTCTCGCCCACGCAGACGATGGGGGTCAGGCCACTGGTGAGCGCCGCCTCGGCCTTCGCCAGCACCACCGCATCGCTCTCCGCATGGTCGGCCCGGCGCTCGGAATGGCCGAGGATGACGAAGCGGACGCCCAGGTCGGCCAGCATGGCGGCCGAGATATCGCCGGTATGCGCGCCCTTGGGGTTGGCGTGGCAATCCTGCGCGCCAAGGGCGACCGAGCCGCTACCGAGCGTCTCGGCTACCGCCGACAGGTGGACAAAGGCGGGGCAGACCAGCAGGTCGGCACCGGAGGCCTGGCCGGCGGCAACGCCGGCAGCCAGCTCCCGCACCGAGGCCAGGGTCCCGTGCATCTTCCAATTGCCGGCGATCAGGGGGCGTACGCCAGGGGTCATCGGGCTTCCTCTCGAAGTATCCGGGTGATTCGAACCGTATCCCCGGCGCTACCCGTGACGGCAGGGTTTGGCAACCGTCCCCCTTTTCCCTATGGTCCGCCCCGCTTCCTCTTCTTGTGGAATACGATGCTCACTGCACTGCGCCGCCTTGCCGGAACCTGGTTCGCCAAGGGCCTCTTCCTGCTGCTGATCCTGTCCTTCGCCATCTGGGGCATCGAGGATATCGTCCGTAACTTCGGCTCCGACACCTCGCTCGCCCGCGTCAACAAGGACCGGATCGAGCTGCCCGAGGCCCAGATGGCCGCGCGGCGGGAGACGACCCGCATCCAGCGCCAGCTGGGTGGGTCCTTCGAGATCACGCCGCAGATGTCGCAGGCCATCGCCCGCCAGGCGGTGGAGAGCCTGGTGATGGACCGTGTCCAGAGGCAGGAGGCCGCGCGGCTCGGCGTCATCGCGCCGGACCAGGCCTTGCAGGCCTATGTCTGGGGCATCCCAGCCTTCCAGGGCGCGGATGGCCGCTTCAACCGCATCGCGCTGGAGAGCTTCCTGCGCAGCAACGGCCTGACCGAGCAGGAATTCCTGCGCCTGCTGCAGGGTGACCTGGAGCGGCAGCAGCTGGTGGGCGCCGTGCGCTCCGGCGCCGCCGGGCCGGACGGCATCATCAAGCCGCTGTTGATGTGGCAGCAGGAGCGCCGCGTGGCCGAGCTGGTGACGCTGCCCTTCGCCGATGCGCCGGAACCGGCGGTGCCGGAGGACGCGCAGCTGCGCCGCTACCACGAGAACAACCCGAACCAGTTTTCCGCCCCCGAATACCGCAAGGTGACGGTCGCCACCCTCTCCCCCGCCACGGTCGCCGCCGAGATCAACCCGAGCGAGGAAGACCTGCGCGCCTATTACGAGGCGCATCGCGGCGCCTATGAGACGCCCGAGCGCCGCACGCTGGAGCAGGCGGTGATGCAGAGCCGCGAGGCCGCCGACAAGATCGCCGCCGAATGGCGCGGCGGCGCCGAATTCGCCGCCATCGAGACGGCGGCCCACGCCGATGGCGGCCAGGCCCTGTCCCTCGGCGTGATGGACCGTGCCTCCCTGCCGGTGCCGGAACTGGCCGAGGCCGCCTTCGCCCTGCCGGCGGATGGCGTCAGCGCGCCGGTGCAGACGCCGTTCGGCTGGCACGTCATCAAGGTCACCAATATCGAGGCCGGCACCACCCGCAGCTTCGAGGACGCCCGCACCGAGGTGACCGCGCAGCTGAAGAACGAGCGCGCCGCCGACATCGCCTATGAGCGTGCCAACGAGGTCGAGGACGCGCTCGCCAGCGGCGCCACCCTGGCCGAGGTCGGCCAGCGCTACGCCCTGCCGGTCGCCGCCGTCACCATCGACGCGCGCGGCACGCAGCAGGACGGCACGCCCGCCAATATCCACCTGGATGCCGGGGCGCGGGACATCGCGCTGCGCGCCATCTTCGCCGCCGAGACCGGTGGCGCGCCGCGGCTGGCGGAAGCCGGCCAGGTCGGGCTGTTCGCCTTCGACCTGCAGGAAGTCATCCCCGCCGCGCTGAAGCCCTTCGAACAGGTGCAGGACCAGGTGCGCGCCGCCTATCTGGCCGATGCCCGCCGCCGCAGCCAGGAGGAGCGCGCCGCCGCCCTGCTCGGCGCCGTGCGCGGCGGCAAGACCCTGGTGGACGCCGCCCGGGAAGCCGGCCTGGCCACGCGCCGCGTCGGCCCCTTCGCCCGCCAGCCGGATGCCCAGGGCGACGGCCGCAACTCGCCGCCGCCGGAGCTGCTCGCCCCGCTGTTCGACACCGCCCCCAACGAGGCCACCATGGCCCAGGCCGCCGACGGCTTCGTCGTCGGCCAGGTGGTGGACGTGCTGCGGGTGAACCCGGATGCCGACCCGCTGGCGCTTGGCCGCGTCCGCTCCGAAGTGGAGCAGGCGATGCTGAACGACCTGGAGGCCCAGTACCTGGAAGCCCTGCGTCGCAGCGCCAACGTCACCTTCAACCCGACCCTGATGGGACAGGTCACCAACCGATGAACGCTCTCCGCAGCCCGGATCTCGCCGCCTTCACCGCTGGCCTGCTGGCCGGCGAGGGGCAGGTGCTCTGGCGGGAGCGGGTCGCGGACCTGGATACTCCTGTCGGCGTCTTCCTGAAGCTGGCGCAGAACCAGCCCAACGCCTTCCTGTTCGAGAGCGTTGAGGGTGGGGCCGCGCGCGGCCGCTACTCCGCCATCGGCATGGCACCGGACCTGGTCTGGCGCTGCCGGGAGGGCAAGGCCGAGATCAACCGCCACGCCCTCTCCGCCCCACACGCCTTCCAGCCGATCGACAAGCCGGTGATGGAAAGCCTTGCCGAGCAGATCGAGGCGGCGCAATTGCCGCTGCCGGCCGGGCTGCCGCCCATCTGCGCCGGGCTGTTCGGCTATCTGGGCTACGACATGGTCCGGCACATGGAGCAGCTGCCGAGCCTGAAGCCGGACGTGCTGGGCATCCCCGACGCGGTGATGATCCGCCCCACCCTGGTCATCGTCTTCGACCATGTGCGGGACACCATGACGCTCTGCACAGCCGTGTGGCCGGGCGAGGCGGAGCCGAATGCCGCCTGGGCCGCCGCGCAATCTCGCCTGGACGAAGCCGAGGCGGCGCTGGACCGCCCAGTGCCGCGCCCGGCCCCGCCGGCCGACCTGCCGCCGCTGGCCGAGCCTTCCAGCAACTTCACCCAGGCGGAGTTCCTCGACGTCGTCGAGCGCGCGAAGGAATACGTGCGCGCTGGCGACGTGTTCCAGGTGGTGCCCAGCCAGCGCTTCTCCATCCCGTTCGCGCTGCCGCCCTTCGCTCTGTACCGCGCGCTGCGGCGGATCAACCCGGCGCCGTTCCTGGTGTATTTCGATTTCGGCGGCTACGCAGCGGTGGCCGCCAGCCCGGAAATCCTGGTGCGGCTGCGCGATGGCGAGGTGACGGTGCGCCCCCTGGCCGGCACCCGCCCGCGCGGCGCGACGCCGGAGCAGGACCTGGCCCTGGAGCGCGAGCTGCTGGCCGATGAGAAGGAACGCGCCGAGCACCTGATGCTGCTCGACCTCGGCCGCAACGATGTCGGCCGCGTGTCGGAGATCGGCTCGGTGAAGGTGACGCAGAGCTTCAATATCGAGCGCTACAGCCAGGTCATGCACATCGCCAGCGAGGTTCGCGGCAAGCTGCGCGGCGGGCTGACGGCGCTGGAGGCCCTCTCCGCCGGCTTCCCCGCCGGCACGCTCTCCGGCGCGCCGAAAGTACGGGCCATGCAGATCATCGAGGAGCTGGAGCCCTCCCGGCGCGGCCTCTATGCCGGCGGCATCGGCTATTTCGGCGCCGATGGCGGCATGGATACCTGCATCGCGCTGCGCACCGCGCTGGTGAAGGACGGCGTCATGCACGTCCAGGCCGGCTGCGGCGTGGTGGCGGATTCGGACCCGATGGCCGAGTATGAGGAAACGCGGGCCAAGGCGCGCGGCCTGGTGCGCGCCGCGGAAGAAGCCGTGCGCTTCGCCGCCGGCCGCCGTTGAAGGACGCAGCGCCATGATCCTGCTGATCGACAACTACGACAGCTTCACCTTCAACCTGTACCACTTCCTGGGTGACCTCGGCGCCCAGATCGAGGTCCGCCGCAATGACACGCTGCGGGTGGAGGAAGCGCTGGAGCTGAAGCCGGAAGCCATCCTGCTCTCTCCTGGCCCCTGCACGCCGAACGAGGCCGGCATCTGCCTGCCGCTGATCTCGGCCGCCGCCAAGGCCGGCGTGCCGCTAATGGGCGTCTGCCTCGGCCACCAGGCCATCGGCCAGGCCTTCGGCGGCATCGTGGAGCGGGCGCCCACCCCCGTGCACGGCAAGGTGTGGGAGATGCGGCACCGGAACACCGACCTGTTCGCCGGCCTGCCGGACCCGTTCAAGGCCACCCGCTACCATTCCCTGGTGGTGCGGCGGGACGGCTTGCCGGACGCGCTGGAAGCCACGTCCTGGACCAGCGACGGGCTGATCATGGGCTTGGCGCACCGCGAGTTGCCGATCTGGGGCGTGCAGTTCCACCCGGAAAGCATCGCCAGCCAGCACGGGCACGACATCCTGCGGAACTTCCTGACCATGTCCGGCGTCACGCTGCCCGCGCGCAACGAAGCTAGCGCCACATGATGTCGCTCAAGCCGATCCTGGCGCGGCTGGCGCTGGGCGAGACCATGACGGAGCGGGAGGCCGAGGACGCCTTCGGCATCCTGATGGAAGGCGAGGCCACCCCCGCGCAGATCGCCGGCATGTTGATGGCGATGCGCGTGCGGGGCGAGACGGTGGCCGAGATGACCGGCGCCGTTCGCGCCATGCGCGCGCGCATGACGGCCATCGACGCGCCCCCCAATGCGATCGACCTCGTCGGCACTGGCGGGGACAATATCGGCACGCTGAACATCTCCACCGCCGCCGCCTTCGTCGCGGCCGGCTGTGGGGTGCCGGTGGCCAAGCACGGCAACAAGGCGCTCTCGTCCAAATCCGGTGCGTCGGACGTGCTGGGAGCGCTGGGCATCAACCTGGACCTGCCGATCCCGGCGCTGGCGGAGGTGCTCCGCAAGGTTGGCATGGTGTTCCTGGCCGCGCCGCGCCACCACGCCGCGCTGCGCCACGCCGCCGGCCCGCGCGTGGAGCTGGGCACCCGCACCATCTTCAACCTGCTCGGCCCGCTGACCAGCCCGGCCCGGGTGAAGCGGCAGATGACCGGCGCCTTCGCCCCGCAATGGCTGCGCCCGATGGCCGAGACCCTGGCCCGCACCGGCAGCGAGCACGCCTGGCTGGTGCATGGCCAGGGCCTGGACGAGCTGACGCTCGCCGGCCCCAGCGACGTGGTGGAGGTGAAGGACGGCCAGATCCGCGCCTTCACCATCACGCCGGAGGATGCCGGCCTGCCCGCCGCCCCGGTGGAAGCCCTGCTGGGCGGCACGCCGGCCGAGAATGCCGAGGCGCTGGTGGCGCTGCTGCAAGGCGTGCATGGCCCCTATCGGGATTGCGTGGTGCTGAATGCGGCGGCGGCCCTTGTGGTCGCCGGCGAAACGACCGATCTCCGCACCGCGGCGCAGCGCGCGGCGCGGGCCATCGACGATGGCGCGGCGTTGGCCGTGCTGGAACACCTGCGCGCCGCCACCAACCCAGCCGCCTGAGCACCCTGACAAGCCGTGCTGCCATTTGAACCGAGCGCGCCCGATGCGCTGGAAAGACCGAGACGGATGAACGCGACAACCCTCCCCGACACGCTGCTTCGTATCCTCGCCGACAAGGAAGTGGAGGTCCGCAACCGCGCGGCCACCACGCCGCTGGACGAGATCGAGAAGCAGGCGAAGGATGCCGGCAAGCCGCGCGACTTCACCGGCGCGCTGTGCAATGCCGTGGCCGACGGGCGGATCGGCCTGATTTCCGAGATCAAGCGCGCCTCCCCTTCCGGCGGGCTGATCCGCGATCCGTTCGAGCCCGCCGCCATCGCCAGCGCCTACGAGGCCGCCGGCGCCGCCTGCCTCTCCGTGCTGACCGACGCGCCGTTCTTCCAAGGCGAGCCGCAGCACCTGATCGAGGCCCGCGCCGCCTGCAAGCTGCCGGTGCTGCGCAAGGACTTCATGATCGACCCCTGGCAGGTGTTCGAGACCCGCGCGATGGGCGGCGATTGCATCCTGCTGATCATGGCCGCGCTGTCCGACGCCCAGGCGCGGGAGCTGGAGGAAGTGGCCCGCAGCCTGGACCTCTCCGTGCTGGCCGAAGTGCATGACGAGAAGGAGCTGGAGCGGGCGCTGGGCCTGAACACCCGCCTGATCGGCATCAACAACCGCGACCTGCGCAGCCTGCGCACCGACCTGGCCACCGCCGAGCGGCTGGTGCCGATGGTGCCGGCCGACCGCATCCCGGTGGCGGAAAGCGGCCTGCGCAACGCCGCCGACGTGCGCCGCATGGCCGATGTCGGCGCCCGCTGCATCCTGGTGGGCGAGCACCTGCTGCGCCAGCCGGACCTGACGGCCGCCGCGCGCGAGATGGTCGAAGCCTGACCGTGGCGCAGTCCGGCCTGACCCATTTCGACGCCGAGGGGAAGGCCGTGATGGTCGACGTCTCGGCCAAGGCGTCCACCACTCGCATCGCCATCGCCCGTGGCCGCGTGGTGATGGCGCCGGAGACGCTGGAGACCATCCGTGCCGGCGGCATCGGCAAGGGCGACGTGCTCGGCGTCGCCCGGCTGGCCGGCATCATGGGCGCCAAGCGGACATCCGACCTGATCCCGCTCTGCCACCCGCTGCCGCTCTCCTCCGTGAAGGTGGAGCTGGTGCCGGTGGCGCCGGATGCGGTGGAGATCGAGGCGATGGCCAAGACGACCGGCCAGACCGGGGTGGAGATGGAGGCGCTGACCGCCGTCACCGTCGCTGCGCTGACGGTGTACGACATGTGCAAGGCCATCGACCGCGGTATGCGGGTGGAGGCCGTGCGGCTGGTCCGCAAGGAAGGCGGCAAGTCCGGCCTTTGGGAAGCGCCAGGGGAAACCGCCTGAGATGCTCTCCGTCGAGGAAGCCCGTACCCGTATCCTGGGCGCGCTGGAACCGGTTGGTGCCGAGACCGTGGCGCTTTCCGAGGCCTGGGGCCGGGTCCTGGCGGCCCCGGTGCAGGCGCGGCTGACCCAGCCGCCGGCCGATGTCTCGGCCATGGATGGCTATGCGGTGCGTGCCGCCGATGCGGTGGAGGGTACCCGCCTGACGTTGGCCGGCACGGCGCCGGCTGGCCACCCCTTCCCCGGCAGTGTCGGCCCGGGCGAGGCCGTGCGGATCTTCACCGGCGCCGTGGTGCCGGCCGGTGCGGACGGCATCCTGCTGCAGGAAGACGCCGACGCTGCCGGCCAGTCGGTCCTGGTGAAGGAGACGGTTCGCGCCGGCCGCTGGATTCGCCCGGCCGGGCTGGACTTCGCGACCGACGAGACACTGCTGCCCGCCGGCCACCGGCTGACGGTGCGCGACATCGGCCTTGCCGCTGCCGGCAACCACCCCTGGCTCAGCGTGCATCGCGCCCCGCGCATCGGCATCCTGGCCACGGGCGACGAGATTTCCCTGCCGGGCGAGCCAGTCGGCCCCGGTGGCATCGTCTCCTCCAACGCGCATGCGCTGGCGGCGCTGGTGCGGGCAGCGGGCGGCGTGCCGCTGGTGCTGCCGATAGCACGCGATGACGTCGATGCCATTGCCGAGGCCGGGCGCGCAGCGCGCGGCTGCGACCTGTTGGTCACGACCGGTGGCGCCAGCGTCGGCGACCATGACCTGGTGCAGAAAGCGTTGCTGCCGGAAGGTTTCAAACTGGATTTCTGGCAGATCGCCATGCGGCCGGGCAAGCCGCTGATCTGGGGCCGCCTGGGCGAGACGCCGTTGATGGGCCTGCCGGGCAACCCGGTATCCAGCCTGGTCTGCGGCATCGTGTTCCTGTGGCCGGCGATCGCCGCGCTGGGTGGCCGGCCGAACCTGCTGCCGCCGCTGCGCCCGGCCCGACTGGCCGAGCCGCTGGCGGAGAACGACAAGCGGGCCGAATATATGCGCGCTCGCCTTTCCACCGCCGACGATGGCATGCTGCTGGCCGCAGCCTTTCCGAAGCAGGACAGTTCCATGCTGAAGACCATGGCGAGGGCGGATGCGCTGCTGTTACGCGCACCCCACGCCCCTGCCCTGGCGGCCGGCGCTGCTGTGGAAGTCATCGTCCTGAGTGAGCTAGGCCTTTGATGAGGCCCGAATCATGGTTGACCCGGTCACGAGAACTTTCGTAGAACATCCCCTATAGGTTTCCGGTTTGTTCGCCGGGATGCAAACAGGGAATTCGCCGTATGCTGACGCGCAAGCAGCACGAACTGCTGATGTTTATCGACCGTCACCTACGCGATACCGGCTTCTCCCCATCGTTCGAGGAGATGAAGGAAGCGCTTCGCCTGCGCTCCAAGTCCGGCATTCACCGACTGATCACGGCCCTGGAGGAACGCGGCTTCCTGCGCCGCCGCGCTCACCGCGCCCGCGCGCTGGAAGTGCTGCGCCTGCCGGAAGGCCTGAAGCAGAGCCCGGGGGAGACGATGGCGCGGACCTCGGCCCTCGCCGCACCGTCCATGCCCACCAACGTCATCCGCGGCAATTTCGCCCCCAACCTGCCCGGCGTGCAGCGCGCTGCGGCGGAAGCCGCTGCGGTACATCTGCCGCTCTACGGCCGTATCGCCGCCGGCCAGCCGATCGAGGCATTGCGGGACCAGGGCAGCAGTGTCGAAGTTCCGGCGGCCCTGCTGGCCTCTGGCGAACACTACGCGCTGGAAGTTTCCGGTGATTCCATGACCGGCATCGGCATCCTGGACGGCGACACCGTCATCATCCGCCGGGGCGAGGTCGCCGAGAATGGCGACGTGGTCGTGGCGCTGGTGGATGAGAACGAGGTGACGCTGAAGACGCTGCGCCGCCATCGCAGCTCCATCGCGCTGGAAGCGGCCAACCCAGCTTATGAGACGCGCATTTTTGGCCCGGACCGCGTCAAGGTGCAGGGCAAGCTGATCGGGCTGCTGCGCCGCTACTAGAGCGTGATGGCTTGAGGTGAAATCACCGAAAAGCCTGAATCACGCGATCAAACAAAAACTCGGAGCATGGTGGGTGAACGAATGTGAACGCATCATGCTCTGAACGCGCTCAGACCCTGTCGAGACCATGTCCGCTGCCTTCACTGGCAGCGGACATTTTTTATGGCGCCTCGGGCGTGGCCGCCGCCCGTTGCCAGGCTGGTACCGGCTGCGGCGGCACCCAGGGGCGCGCACCGCGCCAGTCGCGGTCCGTGACGATACGAACCCCTTCCGGCGAGAGCCAGATAGCGTGCGGCCCGTTCCGCCAGACGCTGAAGCGGTCCACCGACACCACCCCCCGGCAGCGGCCACGGATTGGCTCCGGCGAGAGCAGCAGGGCGGCCTGGCCGCAATAGGGCTGTGCCTGCAAGGGTGCCGCGGTTTCGCCCCTGCGGGCCTTCTGCGGGCGGAGCAGCAGTACCTTCGGCCCGTCCGCCGCCAGTTGCACGGCACAGGTGGCGGCATCGCAATGGATGGCGCCGCCGGCGGCATCGCCGGCCGCGGGCAGCAGGCTCGCGCCTTCCTCCCCCCAGCCGCGCAGCCAGGATTCCCGTACCAGGGCGGAGGCGCCGCTGGCCCGTTGCAGCACCACGCCCTCGGCCGTGCGGAATGCGATCAGCCGCGCGTCGGACGACACCAAAATGTCTGGCGGCGTCACCCAGGCGGCGGAGCTGATGCCCAGCAGCATCAGCGGCACCCCCAGCAGGCGCCAGCGCTGCTGCCACAGGCACAGCCACAGCATGCCCAAGGTGGTGAGGATCAGCCCCCAGACCGGGATCGGCGCCGCCAACATGGCCGCCCCCGGCCAGGCCGCGACGGTACGGGCCACCAGCAAGGTGCCCTCCACCCCCCAGCCCATCAGAATCAGCGGCCAGGCTTCCAGCCCGAAGGGCATCAGCGCCACGGCGGCCATGCCCGCCGGCATCACCAGGATGGAGGTCAGCGGGATCGCCACCGCGTTGGCGGCGACGCCGTAGAGCTGCAGGCGGCCGAAATGGTGCAGCCCGTAGGGAGTGGTGGCCAGCCCGGCGAGGATGGAGGTGAAGGTCAGGCCGATCAGCAGCATGGCCGGCTTGCGCCACCAGCCCTTCTGCGCCCGCCAGCGCGCCATGGCCGGGCCGCTCCACTCCGCGCCGGCGATCAGCGCCATCACGGCAGCGAAGCTCATCTGGAAGGATGGGCCGGTCAGTGCCGCCGGCTGGATGGCCATCACGGCGAAGGCGGCGACGGACAGGGTGCGGAGGGAGAGCGCCCGGCGGCCGATCAACACCCCCAGCGTTACCACCGCCGCCATGGCAAAGCTGCGCAGCATGGGCACCTGCCCGCCGGTCAGCAGCACATAGCCCAGGCCGAGTAACAGGCTGCCCGGCGTGGCCACCACCTTGCTGTCCACCCGCAGCGCCAGCCATGGCACCAGCGCCACCAGGAAGCGGATGACGCCGAAACCCAGCCCCATCACCACGGCAATATGCAGGCCGGAGACGGAAAGCAGGTGCGCCAGCCCGGAATCCCGCATCGCCGCCATGTCCGGCTTCGGGATGCCGGTCTGCGAGCCGGTGATCAACGCGGACGACACCGCGCCGGCCCCGCCCGGGATCTGCGCGGTGATGCGGCCTTCGATCACCCGGCGCAGACGCGCAAAAGGCGAGGCCGGCTCCGGCTCCCCCAGCCGCTCCGCACTGCCGAGCGCGAAGCCGGAGCCGCCGAGGCCCTGGAAGAAGGCGGTGCGCTGGAAGTCCCAGGCGCCGGGGTGGGCCGGCATCGCCGGTTCCCGCACCAGGGCGCGCACCCGCAGATGGTCCCCCGGCATCGGCTGCAGCGGGTCGTTGGTGCGCAGGCGGATGCGGATCTGCCGGGGCAGGATGGGCTCGCCCGGGCCCAGCCGCGCGGCGGCCAGGGTGACGCGCACGCCCTCAGGCAATGCATCGACATCCTCGACCACGCCTTCCAGCATTACCGCCTTGCTCGGCAGGTCCAGGGGCGGCGGCAGGCGGGCGGTGTGCCAAGCGGCGAGCGCGAAGCCCAGCGCCGCCGCGCCGGCCAGGCCGGTGGCCCAGGCCGCCAGCGGGAAGCGCCACAGCAGCAGCACCGCCAGCGCCAGCAACGGCCAGGGCAACCACAGCCAGCCGGTCCCCGGTTCCTCCAGCAGGTTGAAATAGGCGGCGACGCCAGCGCCCATCGCCACCGGCAGCCAGAGCGGCAGGCGCTGCCATTCCCGCGCCAACAGGCCATGCAGCAGCGCCGCCCAGCGCAGGGGCGCGGCCACCCAGGCCGGCCATTCCATCCCGGCCGGCCACAGCAGTTTCACGCGAAGCGCGGCAAGGGCCTGCATCGATATTCAACCTCCACGCGCACTCTACAGCAGAGGTGGTGCATGGTAGAAGCAGAGGTCCTGAGGAAATCTCGCGAGCCGATGGGCTCGAAGGAATTTGGCTGAGCCCTATGACCGTACGCACCCGCTTCGCACCCTCCCCGACCGGGTATCTGCACATCGGGGGCGCGCGCACCGCGCTCTTCAATTACCTCTTCGCACGGCACCACGGTGGCCAGTACCTGCTGCGGATCGAGGATACCGATAAGGCCCGCAGCACCCAGGAAGCGGTCGAGCAGATCCTCAAGAGCCTGGACTGGCTGGGCCTCAGCCCCGACGAACCGCCGGTGATGCAGAGCGAGCGCGAAGCCCGCCATGCCGAAGTTGCGCATGAGCTGCTGGCCGCCGGCAAGGCGTATCACTGCTACTGCACCGCCGAGGAGCTGGTGGAGATGCGGGAGAAGGCGATCGCCGAGAAGCGCCCGCCCCGCTACGACGGCCGTTGGCGCGACCGCGACCCGTCCGAGGCCCCGGCCGGCGTAAAGCCTTCCATCCGCATCAAGGCCCCGCGTGAGGGCGAGATGGTGATCCGCGACCTGGTGCAGGGCGATGTCCGCGTCCAGTGCAGCGAGCTGGACGACCTGATCATCCTGCGCTCGGACGGCACGCCGACCTACCTGCACGCCGTGGTGGTCGATGACCACGACATGGCCATCACCCATGTCATCCGCGGCGACGACCATCTGACCAACACCTTCCGCCAGGCGCTGATCTACGACGCCATGGGCTGGACGCGGCCGCATTTCGCCCACATCCCGCTGATCCATGGCGCGGATGGCGCCAAGCTCTCCAAGCGCCACGGCGCCGTGGGCGCGCTGGAATTCCGCGAGCAGGGCTTCCTGCCGGAAGCGGTGTGCAACTACCTGCTGCGCCTCGGCTGGGGTCATGGGGACGAGGAGTTCGTGCCGCGTGAGCGTGCGATCGAGCTGTTCGACCTGAAGGATGTCGGCCGCGCCGCCAGCCGGATGGACTACGCCAAGCTGACGCACCTGAATTCCCAGTACCTGCGCCAGAAGGACCCGGATGCGGTGACGGGCGACGTGCTCGCCATCCTGCGCGGGCGTGGCCCGTTGCCGGAAGGCGCCGTCAGCACCATCCGCGCCCTGATGCCGGACATCATGCCGCGCGCCCGCACGCTGGTGGAAGCCGCCGACATGTGCGGCTTCGCCACAGCCAGCATCCCCCTGACCTTCGAGCCGAAGGCGCAGGCGCAGCTGACCGACGACGCCAAGGCGCGCCTGCGCGACCTGGCCGAGTTCCTGGAAGACGCGCCGTGGGAGCGCGAGGACCTGGACAAGTGGCTGCGCGACTATGCCGAGGTGAAGGACATCAAGCTGGGCGCCGTGGCGCAGCCGCTGCGCGCCGCGCTGACCGGCAGCACCCAGTCGCCGCCGATCGACGCCGTGTTGTTCGCGCTCGGCAAGGGCGAGGCGCTCGCCCGTATCCGTGCTGCCGCCTGAGGGAAATCCAAGATGAACGAAACGCTCCTCACCTCCCTGCGTGACCTGCAGCCCGGACTGGCTGCGATCCGGCAGGATATCCACGCCCATCCCGAGATCGGCATGGAGGAGGAGCGGACCGCCGCCCTCGTCGCCGCCAAGCTGAAGGAATTCGGCCTGGAGGTGACGGAAGGCGTCGGCAAGACCGGCGTCGTCGCCACGCTGAAGGGACGCCTGCCCGGCCAGCGCGCCATCGGCCTGCGCGCGGACATGGACGCGCTGCTGATCCATGAGGCGACCGGCCTGCCCTACGCGTCCGCCAACCAGGGCAAGATGCATGCCTGCGGGCATGACGGCCACACCACCATGCTGCTGGGCGCCGCGCAGTACCTGTCCCAGAACCCGGATTTCGGCGGCACCGTCCACTTCATCTTCCAGCCGGCCGAGGAAGGCCGCGGCGGCGCCGTCGCCATGCTGAAGGACAAGCTGTTC
Source organism: Teichococcus aerophilus (assembly GCF_014490485.1). GTDB lineage: Bacteria > Pseudomonadota > Alphaproteobacteria > Acetobacterales > Acetobacteraceae > Pseudoroseomonas > Pseudoroseomonas aerophila. Next base: position 147,499 of record NZ_JACTVA010000003.1, read on the forward strand.
GAGCGCTTCCCGGTCGATGCCGTCTACGGGCTGCACAACCAGCCGGGCCTGCCGCTGGGCCAGTTCGCCACCCGCACCGGCCCGTCCCTGGCCGCCAGCGACGGCTGGGAAGTCACCTTCAGCGGCACCGGCGGCCATGGCGGCGCGACGCCGCACCTTTCCACCGATGTTACCATCGTGCTGGCGCAGTTCATCATGGCGCTGCAGACCATCGTCAGCCGCAACGTGGCCGCGGTGGAAGCCGCCGTCATCAGCGTCGGCGCGATCGAGGGCGGTGCTTTCGGCTCCACCAACGTCATGCCGGCCAAGATGCGCATCGGCGGCACCGCCCGCAGCTACCTGCCCGAGGTGCGGGACCTGATGGAGCGCCGCATCGGCGAGCTGGCGCACAGCGTGGCCGCCACTTTCGGCTGCACCGCCGAGCCCAGCTACCGCCGCGGCACCACCGCGCTGTTCAACCACCCGGAGCAGACCGTCACCTCCATCGCCGCCGCCACCGCGCTGGTCGGCGCCGACAAGGTGGAGCCGAACGCGGCGCCGGTGACGGGCGGCGAGGATTTCGCCTTCATGCTGGAAGCGCGCCCCGGTTCCTTCGTATTCATGGGCCAGGGCGCCGGCGGCGCGACCTCCGAGGGGCTGCACACGCCCACCTACAACTTCAACGACGACGCCATTCCCTACGGTGTCGGCTACTGGGTCAGCCTGGTGCAGCAGGAGATGGGCGAGGCGCGCTAAGCGCCTGTGCCGGGAGAGGAGAGAAGGATGCACGGTATGCGGCGTTGGGCGATCATGCTGGGTCTGGGCGCGGTGCTCGCCACGGCCACCCTCCACCCGGGCGAGGCGCAGCAGCCTGCCTCCCCCGCCCCGGCCGGCCCGCCGCATGCCTGGCTCTACGGCACCTGGACCGGCGGCATCTTCCCCGCGACAGAAACCCAGGGCGCGGCCTGCCTGGGCCAGCCCAGCGTGGTGTTCACCCGGGACGTGATCCTGCGCAGCTCGCCGCTGGACATCACCTTCCGCCAGCGGCTGGTGGAAACCGCGACCGCCACGCCCACCGGCGTCGATTTCCGCCTGGTGCCGGTCGGCCCCACCCAGGGCGGCCGCGTGCCGCCGGGCGTCGGCTTCGGCTGCGCCGACCCGAACACCCTGCGCGTCGAGCGCCGGGGTGACAACGAGATCGTCTTCCCGGATTGCGAGGAATTTCCCTCGCCTCTGAAGCGCTGCATGCCCTGAGGAGGAAGAGGGTCCGGGGAAGGAATTCCCCGGACCCTCCTTTTTTCTGCCGGTTTCCGGGATGCGCGTGCTGGGACGGAATTATAGGACTTCGCCTTCAACGGCAGGTTTGAATTATCTTCGAGATCCCAAAATTTGCTTTTTATAGCGACATCTTTGCATCGACCTTACTTCATCCCACGGCCATAGGCTGGGCGCCACACCGCAAGGCCTTCCCCCCGCCATCGTCCGCCCGTTCAGCAAAGTTTAAGCGCCAGGCACTATCCTTCGTGGAGACGACACCGCGAGGAGGAGGCCAGAATGGCCACCGATGCCCCAGACCGCCGGCTGATTGCCTACAGGCTGGACCGGCCTCTGCCGCGCATTCAGCCCGCGCCGGTGCGGCGGGACTGGATGGATGCCACGCCGCAATCCTTCGCCTATCGCTGCCTGCCGCTGACCATCGCCAATAGCCATGGCTGGGTGGTGCTGGGGGAGAACACCTTCGATGCGGTGTGGAACGGCGGAGACCGCGCGGACGACATCGCGTTGAAGTTCCTGCACCAGGAAGGGCCGGCGCCGGTCAGCCATTTCGGCTCCGGCATCCTCACTTTCCATATCGATGCGCTGCTGCGTACGCCGCCGGGCATGAATCTCTGGGTGTCCGGCCCGCCGAACCAACCAAAGGACGGCATCGCCCCGCTATCCGGCGTGGTGGAGGCCGATTGGGCGCCGATGACCTTCACCATGAACTGGCGCTTTACCCGCCCCTTTCACTCGGTACGGTTCCAGGCAGGGGAGCCGATCTGCTTCTTTTTCCCCGTGCCGCGCGACATTGTCCGCCAGACCCGGCCGGAAACCCGCGTGCTGGCCGATGAGCCGGACCTGCACGCCGCGCACCACACCTGGCGGGAAGCGCGCGGCAGCTTCAACGCGGCGCTGCAGCAGGAAGGCAGCGCGGCGCGGGCGGAGGGCTGGCAGCGGCATTACCATCGCGGCCAGTGCCCGGCAGGGATGATGGCCCAACACGGCCACACCACCCGCTTACACGCCCTGCCCTTTCCGGCGCCGGACGGCGAAGGCGGGACTTAGCGCTTACTCGCCATGCGCGAGGGCGGCGGATACGCGCGAAACGCGCCTCCGCCTGATCGGACCTGTGGCGACCACGCTCTAGACCGGCAGCGTCGCCACGGCGGAAAGGCCGCCTTCCGCCCGGTTTCGCAGCACCACATCGCCGCCATGGGCCCGCAGGATGTTGCGGGCGATCGGCAGGCCCAGTCCGGTGCCGCCGGTCTCCCGGTTGCGGCTGGTCTCCAGCCGGCGGAAAGGCTGGAACACCGCTTCCAGGGATTCCTCGGGGATACCCTGGCCACTATCTTCCACCCGCAGGGTCAGCAGGCCGTTGGCGGGCTGCTCCATCGTCACCCAGGCATTACCGCCGTAGTTGAGGGCGTTGTTCACCAGATTGGCCAGCGCCCGCTTCAGCGCGATCGGCCGGCCACGGATGCGCTGGCGGTCTGGCCCCTCATAGGCAATCGCCTCCGGCGGCAGTTCCGGGCGGGCGTCGGCGGCTTCGTCCAGCACGGTGCGGCACAGGGCGGCCAGGTCCAGCGCGACTGAGGGCTCGGTGGCGGAATCGTCCCGGGCGAAGGCCAGGGTGGCGTTCACCATCGCCTCCATCTCATCGAGATCGGAGAGCATTTTGCGGCGCTGCTCGTCGTCGTCGAGGAACTCGGCGCGCAGCCGCAGACGGGTGATGGGAGTGCGCAGGTCGTGGCCGATGGCCGCCAGCATCTGCGTGCGGTCGCCGACGAAGCGGCGGATGCGCTCCGCCATGGTGTTGAAGGCCCGGGCGGCGGTGGCCACCTCACTCGGCCCGTCCTCCGGCAGAGGTGGCGCGTTCACGTCACGGCCCAGCCGGTCGGCGGCGCGGGCCAGGGCGGAAACCGGGCGGGTCAGCCGCCGCACCGCCCACAGAATCAGCGCCAGCGCCGCGCCGGTCATCAGCGCGAAGGCGATCAGGAAGGTCTCGGAATGCCAGGGGCGCGGCGGCGGCAGCGTCAGCCACATGTTCAACCATGGCCCGTCCGGCAGCCGCATGGCGACGACCAGGGTGCCAGGGCGCGGCGCGGCGGCCACCAGCGCCTCCCGCGGCCGGAAGCGCGGCGGGCTGGAGGCGATGAGGTCCAGTTGGAACAGTCGCACCAGGGAGAGCGGCGCGCGGGGCATGCCGGGGCGCACCGCCGGGTATTCGGCGATGTCGGCCGCCAGCCCGTCCGGCATCTCGATATCAAACAGCATGGCCTCTCGCCGGTCGGGCGGGGCAAGCAGCATGGTGCGCCAGATGCCGAAGGCGCGTGCCGTGATCTCGCGTGAGACGCCCAGGCGCTGCACGTCCACACGGTCCAGCGCATGGATGGTCAGCCCCGCCCCCTGCACCAGCATCAGGGCGAGGCTGAGAAACACGGCGGTGCGGGCGGCCAGGCTGCGCGGCAGGAAGCGTCGCATCATGCGCAGGTCACCCGATGGCGTCCCGGGCAGGCTCCCCGGCAGGCTCCTGCGCGGCGTCGTCGGTGCGCTCGCTCTTGTCCACGGTGGCGGCCAGCACGTATCCGCCGCCGCGCACCGTCTTGATCAGGCTGGGGTTGCGCCCGTCATCCTCCAGCTTGCGGCGGAGGCGTGAGACGGCGACATCGATGGCACGGTCGAACGGCCCGGCCTGGCGGCCGCGCAGCAGGTCCATCAGCATGTCGCGCGTCAGCACGCGGTTGGGGCGCTCCACCAGCACCATCAGCAACTCATACTCGCCACCGGTCAGCGGCACCTCGACGCCGTCAGGGTTCAGCAGGCGGCGGCGGGCGGGCTCCAGCGTCCAGTTGGCGAAGCGGATCGCCTTGGGCGGCGGCTCCTGGCTGCTGCCGCTCTCGCCATTGGCGCGGCGGAGCACGGCGCGAATGCGGGCCAGCAATTCGCGCGGGTTAAAGGGCTTGGCGACGTAGTCGTCCGCCCCCAGTTCCAGCCCGACGATGCGGTCTGTCTCCTCGCTCATCGCCGTCAGCATGACGATGGGGACATCCGATTGCGCCCGCAGCCAGCGGGCGAAATCCAGGCCGGACTCGCCTGGCAGCATCAGGTCCAGCACCACGAGGTGGTACCGGCCGAGCGGCCAGAGCCGGCGGGCCTCCCGCGCATCGCGCGCGGCGGTGACGCGACAGGACTGCCGTTCGAGGAATTTCGATAGCAGATCACGGATTTCCCGGTCGTCATCGACGACGAGGATGTGCGGAGGCGGTTCCATGGTTTCGACCATAGCCTCGATATAGTGTGGGCGTCGGAGGCTATTGTAACAGGATTTTGCCAGACTGTACCGGGTTTCCATTCGTATCATTTCGGTCAGTTTCGCCGCGAAGCTTCGGGCGTAGCCGGTTGGCGAGCAGACCGGTTGGCGCCGGGCCGGTTTCCTGCCACCTTGCGCCGCATCATGCCGAGTTTCCGCCTCTCCGCCCGCGTGGCGGCCACCGACGCGCCGCCCATTCCCGCCGCCCGTGCCTGGGCCGCCCGCTATGCCGGCGCGGCCGGGCCGATGATCGACCTGACCCAGGCGGTGCCCGGCTATCCGCCGCATCCGGAGATGCTGGAACGGCTGTCCAGCGCCGCCGGCAGCCGCGCCTGCGCCGGCTACGGTGCCATCGACGGCGATGAGCCTTTGCGGGAAGCGCTGGCGGGGGAACTGACGGCGTTCTACCGCGCCCCCTTCTCGGCCGGCGATGTCGCCATCACCGCCGGCTGCAACCTGGCCTTCACCATGGCCATGACAGTGCTGGCCGGCAGCGGCGATGCCGTGCTGCTGCCCACCCCCTGGTACTTCAACCACCGTATGGCACTGGAGCTGCTGGGCATCGAGGCCCAGCCCTTCGAGACCCGCGCGGAGGATGGCTTCGTGCCGGACCCGGAGCGGCTGGCGGCGGCGTTGACCCCGCGGACCCGGGCCGTGGTGCTGGTCAGCCCCAACAACCCGACCGGCGCCATCTACCCGGCCGCCATCATCGCCCGCATCGCCGAGATCTGTCGCGCGCGTGGCATCTGGCTGGTGCTGGACGAGACCTATCGCGACTTCTTGCCCGAGGCCGGCACGCCGCCGCACACCCTGTTCCAGGACCCGGAATGGCGAGACGGCGTGGTGCAGCTCTATTCCTTCGCCAAGTCCTACTGCATCCCGGGCCATCGCGTCGGCGCGGTGGTGGCGGGCGGCGCCTTCCGCAAGGAGTTGGCGAAGGTGCTGGACACCATGCAGATCTGCCCCGCCCGCCCCGCCCAGGCGGCCCTGGCCTGGGCTATCCCGGCCTTGCGGGACTGGCGCGCCGGCAACCGTGCCATCATGGCCGGGCGCGCCAGCGCCTTCCGCGCCGCGATGGCGCAGTTGCCGGAGTGGAAGATCGACGCGCTGGGCACCTACTTCGCCTATCTGCGCCTGCCGGACGGCGCGCCGGATGCCTTGCGGACGGCCGAAGCCCTCGCCGCCACCCAGGGCCTGCTCAGCCTGCCCGGCCCGTTCTTCGGCCCGGGGCAGCAGCGGCACCTGCGGCTAGCCTTCGCGAATGCCGAGGAAAGCGCACTGGCCGCCATGCCGGCCCGGCTCGCCGCCCTGGGTGCAGTCCCGGCCTGAATGGCGGTCCGGCGGCGGGTGCACCCCCGGCGGCCACGGACTAAGCTCGTGCCTGCTTTTGCGATGCCCGGTTGCGGCTGCTCAGGCTGCCAGGGATCGCATTCCGACCATCTTGTCATCCATGCCGGATGGCGCGATGGGTGGCGTCCGTAAAAGGAAGACCGCGATGTCCGATAGCCTCCTCTCCCTCCGTCGCCGCATGCTGCTGGGCGGCCTGGCCGCGGGCGTGGCGGGACATGCCCTGGCGCGGCCTGCCGTCGCCCAGGGCAGTGGCCCCATCCGCATCGGCGAGATCAATTCCTACACCGCGCAGCCCGCCTTCCTCGGCCCCTACCGCAACGGCTGGATCCTGGCGCAGGAGCAGATCAACGCCGCCGGCGGCATCAACGGCCGCCCGCTGGAGACCTTGCACCGGGACGATGCCGGCAAGCCGGAAGACGCCATCCGCATCGCCGGTGAACTGGTGAACGCCGAGAAAGTGGCCTTCATCGCCGGCGGCTATCTCTCCAATGTCGGGCTGGCGCTGGGTGATTACGCGCTGCAGAACAAAATCCTCTACGCGGCGGGTGAGCCGCTGACGGACGCGCTCGTCTGGTCCAAGGGCAACCGCTACACCTTCCGCCTGCGCCCCAGCACCTACATGCAGGCCGCGATGCTGGTGGAAGAAGCCGCCAAGCTGCCCGCGAAGCGCTGGGCCACCGTGGCGCCCAACTACGAGTACGGCCAGTCCGCCGTGCGCTGGTTCCGCGAGTTGCTGCAGAAGGCCAAGCCGGATGTCGAGTTCGTCGGCGAGCAGTTCCCCGCCCTCGGCCGCATCGATGCCGGCGCGACGGTGCAGGCGCTGGAGCGGATGCGGCCGGATGCCATCTTCAATGTCACCTTTGGCGTGGACCTCACCAACTTCGTCCGCCAGGGCAATACGCGCGGGCTGTTCGAGAACCGCACCGTCGCCTCCATGCTGAGCGGCGAGCCGGAGTACCTGGAGCCACTGGGGGAGGAATGCCCCGAAGGCTGGATCGTCACCGGCTACCCGCGCGACTCGCTGGAGAACCCGGTGCACACCGCCTTCCGCGAAGCCTACCGCAAGCGTTTCAACGAGGCGCCGAAATGCGGCTCCGTCGTCGGCTACGACCTGGTGCTGGCCATCGCCGCCATGCTGAAGAAGGCCGGCAGCACGCAGACGGAAGCGATGGTCGATGCGTTCGAAGGCATCCGCTACCCCACCGCCTACGGCACCGGCGAGGTAGAGTTCCGCAAGATCGACCACCAGGCGACGCTAGGCTGCTTCGTCGGCCGCACCAAGCTGAACGGCCGCATTGGCGGCATGGTGGATTGGCGCTACGCCGACGGCGCCAACTACCTGCCGGCGGATGACGTGGTCCGGGGCTGGCGTCCGCAGGGGTAGCACGATTTGGACTCGCTGATCGTCCAGGCGCTGAACGGGCTGGCCAGCGCGTCCTCCCTGTTCCTGGTGGCGGCCGGGCTGACGGTGATCTTCGGCGTCAGCCGCATCGTCAATTTCGCCCATGGCAGCCTGTACATGCTGGGCGCCTATCTGGGTTGGACACTCACCAGCCACGGGCCGCTGGCGGAACTCGGGGGCTTCTTCGGCTTCTGGGGCGGGGTGCTGCTGGCGGCGCTCGCCACCGGGCTGATCGGCGCCGCCATCGAATTCCTGCTGCTGCGGCGGATCTACCGCGCGCCGGAATTGTTCCAGCTGCTGGCGACGTTTGCCGTCGTGCTGGTCGTGCAGGATATCGCCCTGCTAATCTGGGGACCGCAGGATCTGCTGGGGCCGCGTGCGCCGCTGCTGCGGGGCGCGACGGAGATCCTCGGCCTGCGCTTCCCGCGCTATGAGCTGTTCCTGATCTGCGTCGGCCCGGTGATGCTGGGGCTGCTGTGGCTGCTGTTCCACCGCACGCGATTCGGCATCCTGCTTCGCGCCGCCACGCAGGATCGGGAGATGGTGGCGGCGCTGGGAGTCGATCAGCGGCGATTGTTCACCAGCGTCTTCGCACTCGGCTCGGCGCTGGCCGGGCTGGCCGGCGCGCTGCAATTGCCGCGTGAGGCGGTGAACCTGCACATGGACATGGCCGTCATCGTCGAGGCCTTCGTCATCGTCGTCATCGGCGGGCTGGGCAGCCTGGGCGGTGCGTTCCTGGCCGCGCTGCTGATCGGTGAGCTGCACGCCTTCGGCATCCTGGTCTTCCCCCGCATCACGCTGGTGCTGGCCTTCCTGGTGATGGCGGCCGTGCTGGTCCTGCGCCCGCACGGGCTGCTGGGGCGCAAGCCGTCCGGCCTGCTGCCGGCCGCCGTGCCATCCCCACCCTTGCCGCGCGCGCCGCGCTGGCTGGTGCAGGCGGGCGCCGTGGCGCTGGTGCTGCTGGTCGTGCTGCCGCCCTTCCTGGGCGACTACGCGCTCTCCGTCATGGCCGACATGGCGATGATGGTGCTGTTCGCCGCCAGCCTGCACCTGATCATGGGTCCCGGCGGCATGGCCAGCTTCGGACACGCCGCCTATTTCGGCGCCGGGGCCTATGGCGCCGCCCTGCTGGCCAAGCACTTCGCGGCGCCGATGGAAGTCGGGCTGGTGTTCGCCCCCTTCGCCGCCGGCATCGTCGGGCTGGTGTTCGGCTGGTTCTGCGTGCGGCTCTCCGGCGTCTATTCCGCCATGCTGACGCTGGCCTTCGCGCAAATTGCCTGGAGCACCGCCTTCCAGTGGGTGGAAGTGACGGGTGGCGACAACGGCATCCTCGGCGTCTGGCCCAGTGAATGGGCGCGGGGCAAGCTGGTATTCTGGTACCTGGCGCTGGCGCTGTGCGGGCTGGGCGTGGTGCTGCTGCGCCGGCTGCTATACGCGCCGTTCGGCATGGCGCTGCGCGCGCAGCGGGATTCGCCATTGCGGGCGGAAGCCATCGGCATCGATACGCTGCGGGTGCGCTGGGTCGGCTTCGCCATCGCGGCGGCCGCCGCCGGCATGGCGGGGGCGTTGTTCGCCTATGGCAAGGGCAGCGTGTTCCCCTCCTTCCTCGGCATCCCGCGCAGCGTCGATGCGCTGGTGATGGTGTTGCTGGGCGGGGTGCAGACCGTGCTGGGGCCGCTGCTGGGCGCCGTGGCCTATAGCGGGCTGCAGGAACAGTTGGTGCGGATTTCCGATCTGTGGCGGCTGGTGCTGGGCGTGGCCATCCTGGCGCTGGTGCTGTTCTTCCCCGGCGGCCTGGCCGGTGCGCTGCGGCGGCGCGAGGACGACCGCGCATGACGACCCCGGTCTTGGAAGCCAACGGCCTGCGCAAATCCTGGGGCGGCGTGGCGGCGGTGGATGGCGTCTCGCTGGCCGTGCAGGCCGGGGAGATGCTGGCGCTGATCGGCCCCAACGGCGCCGGCAAGAGCACGTGCTTCAACATGCTCAACGGCCAGATCCGCCCGGAGGCCGGCAGCGTGCACCTGCTGGGGCGGAACATCACCGGGCTGGCGCCACGCATCGTGTGGCGGCTGGGGGTCGGCCGCACCTTCCAGGTTACCGCCACCTTCGCGTCGATGACGGTGCTGGACAATGTGCGGATGGCGCTGCTGTCCCACCACCGGCGCCTGTTCGGGCTGTGGCGGCCGGCGGCGGCGCAGTTCGTGGCGGAAGCCGCGGCCGCCCTGGCCCGCGTCGGGCTGGCGGAACAGGCCGGGCGGCCCTGCGGCGTGCTGGCCTATGGCGACCTGAAGCGGCTGGAACTGGCCATCGCCCTGGCTAACGAGCCGCGCCTGCTGTTGATGGACGAGCCCACCGCCGGCATGGCCCCGGCCGAACGCGCCGGGCTGATGGCGCTGACCGCCCGCATCGCCCGCGACGCCGGTATCGCCGTGCTGTTCACCGAGCACGACATGGACGTGGTGTTCGGCCACGCCGACCGCATCCTGGTGCTGGACCGCGGCAAGCTGATCGCCGGCGGCACGCCGGAGCAGGTGCGGGCCGATGCGCGGGTGCGCGACGTCTATCTCGGTCAGAGCGGGGTGCATTGATGCTGCGGGTGGACGGGCTGCACGCGCATTACGGCCGGGCGCATATTCTGCACGGCGTCTCGCTGGACGTGGCGCAGGGCGAGGTGGTGTGCCTGCTAGGCCGCAACGGCGCCGGCAAGAGCACGACGATGAAGGCCATCATGGGCGTGGTGCCGCCGAGCGCCGGGCAGGTGCTGCTGGATGGCAAGGACCTTGCGGGGCGCGCATCGTTCGAGATCGCCCGCGCCGGCATCGGCTACGTGCCGGAGGACCGCCGCATCTTCGCCGAGCTGACCGTGGAGGAAAACCTGGAGGTCGGCCGCCGCGCCGCACCCGCCGGCAGCCAGGGCTGGAACCCGGAACGCGCCTATACGCTGTTCCCTGTGTTGGCCGAGATGCGCCGGCGCCCGGGTGGGCGGATGAGTGGCGGGGAACAGCAGATGCTGACCATCGCCCGCACTCTGATGGGCAACCCGCGCCTGTTGCTGCTGGATGAGCCTTCGGAAGGCCTGGCCCCGGTGGTGGTGGAGCGTATGGCCGAGGCCATCCTGGCACTGAAGCGGGAGGGGCTGTCGATCCTGCTTTCCGAACAGAACCTCGCTTTCGCGAATGCGGTGGCGGACCGTGCCTGCCTGATCGAGACCGGGCAGTTGCGCCATACCGCCAGCATGGCGGCGCTGATGGCGGATGACGAGGTTCGGGCGCGCTACCTTTCGGTCTGACGCCTCGGGCCGGGCAGACACGACGCCGCGCCGCCACAGGATGGACAGCCAACGACCGGGGCTGCCAGGCTGAGGCGGCGCGTCGTTACATTACCAGTGGCGGCGCGGCGGCGGCGGCGGATAGTGCCGGCGGCGGTGACGCGGCGGCGGGGGTGGCGGCGGGCGGCGCCAGCGGCGGCGGTGACGATGCGGCGGCCCCGGCTGGGCCTCGGCTTCCGTGCTCGTCGCCACCGTGGCGGCGGTCGTGAGCCCTAATGCAGCGGCGAATTTGAACAATAGGCTGCGTCTCTGCACCGATGGCTCCCTTTCTGATCAACCGAACGCTAACCCGGCAATAAGGCCGCAGTTTGCGTGAATTACGGTTAACGAAAGGCCTCCGGCAGAGCGGCCTAATGCCTCAAGATGTCAGCCAGAGCGCGGCCCAGGCGGCGAGCCAGGCGGCGGCAATGCCGAGAATACCGCCCAGCATCCCTTCCCGCAGCAGCGGGTGGACGCGGAAGTTCCAAAGGGCCTGGCGGAGCCGGCGGAGGGGGGTTGCCCGCGCGACCTGCCAGGCTGCGCGGGCCGGCCAATGCGGCCGCTGCCGCAGCGGGGGAGTAGCGAGGGAGAAGGCAGGTGACTGCGGCATACAGGGAACAGAACATAGCACGAACATTGCCGTCAAGCATCGAGCGTGCTGGCTTTGTTCTCCTCGCGTTTCTGTGATCAGACTACCAGAAACCACCCGGGCGACGTCAAGAAGCGGCTGGAGCGTAGCCGTCCCATAGTGGCCCGCTCACAGGCCCGGGCTGCCAGGCTCCTTGCCGCCGGTCGGTCCGACCGGCGGCGGTCACATGCCCTAGGCAATCTCGGCCAGGGTGGCTTCCATCGCCTCCAGGAACCGGTCGGCATGCTCGCGCTGGAACACCAGCGGCGGGCGGATCTTCAGGACGTTGGCATGCGGCCCGGCGGCGCTGATCAGCACCCGGCGCTCCCGCAACCCGTTCACCAGCTTGGCGGTGATCTCGCCATCCGGGGCGCGGGTGGCGCGGTCCTTCACCAGTTCCACGCCAATGAACAGCCCGACGCCACGTACGTCGCCAATGGCCTCGTGGCGCGTGGCCAGGGCCCGCAATCCGTCGCGCAGATAGGCACCGGTGTCCCGCGCGTTCTGGATGATGTTCTCACCCTCGATCACCTCCAGCACCGCCTGGCCGACGGCGCAGGAGACAGGGTTGCCGCCGAAGGTGTTGAAGTAGCGGGTGCGCTCCCCGAAGGCGTCCAGGATCTCGGGCTTCGCCACCATGGCGGCGATCGGGTGGCCGTTGCCCATCGGCTTGCCCATGGTCACCAGGTCCGGGAGGATACCGTGGCGCTGGAAGCCCCACATCCCCTCACCCGTGCGGCCGAAGCCCGGCTGCACCTCGTCGGCGATGAACAGGCCGCCGGCCTCCCGGATCGCCGCCACCGCCGGCGCAAGGAAACCCGGCGGGTCGGCGAACACCCCGTCGCTGGAGAAGATGGTATCGACCAGCAGGGCCGCCGGCTTGATGCCCGCTTCCCGCATGTCCGCGATGGCGGCGCGCACGGCCGCCGCGAACGCCTCGCCCACATCCTGGCCGTTGGCGTGGTACAGGTCCGGCGCCGGCACGGTGCGGACATTCGGGCCGAGCTGGATGCCATTGCCGAGCGAGGGCGACATCTCCGAAATCGCCACCGTCACGCCGTGATAGGCCAGCTGCGTGACGATGAAGCCGGTGCCGCCCGTGTAGCTGCGCGCCACGCGGTAGGCGAGGTCGTTGGCCTCGCTGCCCGTGCAGGTGAACATGACGTGCGACAGCTCGGGCGGGAAATAGCCCAGCAGCTTCTCGGCATAGTCGAGAATCACATCGTTGATGTAGCGCGTGTGGGTGTTCAGCGTCGCCGCCTGGCGGGACAGAGCCGCGACCACATGCGGGTGGCAATGCCCGACGCTGGCGACGTTGTTGTACACGTCCAGATACGCATTGCCGTCCGGGTCGTAGAGCCAGACGCCTTCCCCCCGCACCACATGCACCGGCTTGGCGTAGAACAGGCGGTAGGCGGGGCCGAGCAGCTTCTGCCGCCGCTCGATCAGCGCTTGCTCGCGCGGGGCGATGCCGTTGGTGGCCTTGGCATCGAAAGCATTGATCATCGTCACGGTCGTCAGTTCCTTCCGCAGGCGGCGTGGAAGATGGCGCGGGCTTCCTCGCGCGGGATGGCGGCCAGGCGTTCCATCCCGGCCCAGGCCGTCGGATAGTTCCGCAGGATGTACGGCGCGTTCTCAGGCTGCTTCTGCGCCCGCCAGCCGCTGATGGCGACGCTGATGACGGCGCGCACCGCCAGCAGGTCGAACAGGATGTCCAGCTCCTCCTTCAGCAGCGGGCGCACGGCGTGGAAGGCGGCGGCGATCTCGGCCGGGCCGTCCAACGGGTGGCCCTGCGGCTGCACGTGGTAGGCGCAGGCGGTGGCCAGGTCCTGCACCAGCGGCGCATGGACCATGTCGCCAAAATCGATGACGCCGGCGATGCGCGTATCGTCCACCGCGTCCGCCAGCACGTTGTGCGGGTTGAAATCGTTGTGGATGACCTGCTTGCGCAGCGTCCGCATCGCCGGCACCGCCTGCTGCTCGAACACATCCAGCAGGCGCTCGGGGATCGCGCGTTGCGCCTTATCGGCCAGATGCGCCAGCAGCGGCCTTACGCGGGCGGCGTGCTGGATGTCCCACAACAACACATGGTTCTGCGCCGGGTGGCTGAAGCCCTCCAGCGCCTGCCCCAGCCGCGCCAGCAGCGTACCGAGCTCCCGCCGCAGCGCGGGGCCGGGCGCGGCCAGGTGCAGCGGCCGGCCGGGCAGCCAGGAATACACCCGCACCAGCCGCGATGGCTGGCCCGGCACCTCCCACCGCACGGCCAGCGGCAGGTGCGCGCGCGGCACAGGCAGGTCCGGCGCCACCTGCGCCAGATGCAGCAGCGCCTGGCTCTGGAAGTCGGTCACCGCCGGGTCCTCGCCGGGATGCACCACCTTCAGCACGTATTCGGCACCGTCGGTGGCCCGCAGGTGGAAGTTGCGGTCGCGTTCCCCGGTCAGCGGCTTTGCCGCCACCTCCAGGCCGAAATGCTCGCGCGCCAGCGCCACGGCATCCGCGGCCGAGGCAGGCGGGGGCGGCGCGTCCAGCACCTCTCCCAAAAAGTCCAGTGAAGCGGCGGGGGGCATTGGGGCGGTCGGTCCTTGCTCTTCGGGCGGCGCGGACAGTCTCGGGGCCAATCGGCGCCGGTGCAAGCCGGGCGGCCCGTTTAGGCTGGCCCGGCGTCCGGCCCGCTGCTACCCCGGTGCTGCCGTTGTTGGAGAGACTGGATGAACCCGCGCCGCCCGCATGCCCTGTCCACGCTTCGCAACTTCCTGAATTCGGAAGCATCCGGTGGGCTGGTCCTGATGGGCTTCGCAGCGCTGGCGATCATCGTCGCCAACTCGGCACTGGCACCGGGCTACTTCGCGGCGCTCCACGCCTATCTGGGCCCGCTCTCTGTCTCCCACTGGGTGAATGACGGGCTGATGGTGGTGTTCTTCCTGCTCGTCGGGCTGGAGATTAAGCGGGAGATGTTGGAAGGCCAGCTCTCCAGCTGGTCCCGCCGCATCCTGCCGGGCGTGGCGGCCATGGGCGGCATGTTGGTGCCGGCGCTCATCTACGTCGCCTTCAACCGGGCGGACCCGGTGGCGATGCGCGGCTGGGCCATCCCGACCGCGACGGACATCGCCTTCGCGCTGGGCGTGCTCTCGCTGCTCGGCCCGCGCGTACCGGCATCGCTGAAGGTGTTCCTGGCGGCGCTGGCCATCATCGACGATCTTGGCGCCGTGGTGATCATCGCGCTGTTCTATTCCGGCGCGCTGTCCCTGCCGCATTTGCTGGGCGCCGCCGCCGTGCTGGCCATCCTGGTGGCGATGAACCTGCGCGGCGTGCGCGTGCTATGGCCCTACCTGCTGCTGGGCGTGGTGCTGTGGTTCCTGGTGCTGCAATCCGGCGTGCACGCCACCATCGCCGGCGTGCTGCTGGCGTTGACCATCCCGATGCGCGCCGGCGATGCCTCCCCGCTCCTGTCGCTGGAACATGTGCTGCAGAGGCCGGTGGCCTTCGTCATCGTACCCATCTTCGGTTTCGCCAATGCCGGCGTCTCCTTCGCCGGCGCGGGGATGGAGACGGTGCTGGCGCCGCTGACGCTCGGCGTCGGCTTCGGGCTGCTGCTGGGCAAGGTCATCGGCGTGATGGGCGCGGTGGGGCTGATGGTGGGGCTGCGCGTCGCGCCGATGCCGATGGGCGCGCGCTGGCAGCACATGCTGGGCACGGCGCTGCTCTGCGGCATTGGCTTCACCATGAGCCTGTTCATCGGCCTGCTGGCCTTCGCGGATTCGCCGCTTCTGCAGAGCGAGGTGAAGTTCGGCATCATCGGCGGCTCGGCGCTCGCCGGCATCCTGGGCTGCCTCGTCCTGTTCACGGCGCCACCGGCGCGGCACCATGTCTGAGGCCCGCCTGCGCCGCATCTGCCTGGCGCTGCCGGAAGCGGAGGAGCGGACGACCTGGGACGCCCCCACCTTCCGGGTGCGGGACAAGATCTTCGCCATGGCGCCGGGGCGCGAAGGGCTGAAGCAGGACGGGCAAGCCGTCTGGGTCAAGGCACCGCGCGGCAGCCAGGCCGTTCTAATCGAAGCGGCGCCGGACCGCTTCTTCGCCCCGCCCTATCTGGGGCCGAAAGGCTGGGTGGGCATCCGCATGAATGCCGGGACGGACTGGGCGGAAGTGGCGGCGCTGGTCCGCCGCAGCTACCGCCTCATCGCCCCACGCCGTCTGGCCGTGCTGGTGCCGGAAGAAGGCTGAGCTGGGAAGGGCCGGCCGGTCCAACCCGCATGTCAGCCGCCGATGAGGCCGCCCTGCTCTCGGGACAGCACCAACACGGTGCTGCGCGGCGGCAGCGCGGGGTCGAATTGCGGCCAGCGGGTCGCGGGCCGGGCGAAGCTGGCGTCCGGCTCGGCACCCGGGCGGCGCACCACGGCGAACAGTGCCAGCCCATCCGGTGTCATCGCCGCGCCACCCATGCCGGCGGCACGCGGGGCGCCATAGAGCGGCAGCGGGAAGCCACGGCCCGGCCCATCCGTATCGCAGCCATACAGCGTGTCCGGCGCCTGGCCGACGCGCCCGCCATGGTCGGTGCCGATCCACAACCGGCCGCGCGGGTCCACTGCCAGGGTGGCGGGCGCATCCGGCCAGGCGCTGCGTAGCGCGGCAAAGCGCTGCGGCGGCTGGCCGCCCACCAGCAGGAGGCTGGCGGCGGCGCGGTCGGCCGCATGGTCGCCGCCCGCAGGCGCGAACTCGATGACATGGCCGGAGGAACTGCCGGCCAGCGGGTTCAGCGCATCCACCTGGTCCGGCCGCCGCGCCGCATTGCCCTGGCAGGCGAGATAGAGGCGGCCGGAACGCGGATCGACTGCCAGCCCCGCCGGCAGGTCGAACGAAGTGGCGCCGGCCTGGCTGGCGGCGGCTACCGGGTTCAACAGGGTTTCGGCCCCGGCGGGAAGCGGCGCCCAGGCGATGCCCTGCCCTTCCAGCCGCGCGACGGAGAGCGTGCCGCTATCCAGCGCATCCGGCTCCGTCACCGGGCCGGTGGAGATGAAGCGGAACAGGTGGCCGAAAGCGCGGTGGTCGCTGAGGTAGACCACGGCGCGCCCATCGCGCGTCAGAGCCGCCGCCACGTCGCCACGCGGGAAGCGCGCCAGGGCGGTGCGCTTGGCCGGGATGGCCTGGGGGTCGGCCGCGTCCAGCTCCGCCACCCAACCGAAGCGGGTGCCGTCGGTAAAGCGGGCATCCAGGCCGCGCAGGCGGCTGATCCAGGGTGCCGGGTCGCCTTCGGCCAGCAGCAGGCTGCCCCAGGGGGTGGCGCAACCACCGCTGACGGCCAGCAGGCCCTGCACCACGTCGCCGACACTGGCGGCGGCCGGGCCGGTGATGCAGCACAGGGTGTCCGCCGTCAGCCGGCGGGACTGGTAGCCGCCATCGGTCACCAGCCAAGCCTGGCCGCGTGCCTCGACATTCAGCAACGTGGCGCCTTGCATCGCGGCGGCCACGGCGGGGCGGTCCCGCCCGTCGGGGAAGGCCATCGCCGCCTCCACCGTCGGGTGGGCGATGGCCAGGATGGCGCGCTGCACCCCATCCGCCGCTGCAGGCGGCGTGACGATGGCGCAGAGCCGCGCATCCCAGCCGAATTGGGTGGCGGCGGCCTGCGGCGTCGGGCTGGCCGGGTTCCAGTCGGGCGCGTCGAACATCACCCGGTCCCCCCACCGCATCGCCACGGCGCGGCGGTAGCCGGGGGCCACGCTGTCATCCAGCTTCACCGGCAGCGCCTGGGGCGGCATGTCCAGCGTGGTGGTCTGCGCCCGCGCGGCGGCGGGCAGCAGCGGCAGCGCGGCAACGCTGCCGAGCAGCAGGCGGCGGGAGAGCATCAGGCCAGGACTTCCTCAAGCCGCGCGGGCGGTTCGGTCACGGTCAGGGGCGGCAGGGCGTCGGTGAACGCCTCCACCTGCACCAGGCAGGATTGCGCCGCGCAGCCCTGGCCGAGGCGGGAGGTGCCGAGATCCGCCGTCAGCACATTCGGGTTGCCGTGGCGGTCCAGCCCGTCCCCCACCGGGTCCCACCACGCGCCGGTGGCCATGGCGACGACGCCGGGGCGAATGCCGTCCGAGACGCGCAAGCCCGCCAGGGTGGCGCCGCGGTCGTTGAACACCCGCACCACATCGCCATCCCGCAGCCCGCGCGCGGCGGCTTCGGACGGGTGCATCAGCATCGGCTCCCGCCCCTGGATCTTGCTGGCGGCGGCGACACGCCCCTGGTCCAGCTGCCCATGCAGGCGCGTGGCCGGCTGGTAGGACAACAGGTGCAGCGGGAAGCGCTGCGCCAGCGCGCCACCGAGATACTCCTGCGGCGCCTTCCATTCCGGATGGCCGCCGATCTCCTCATAACCGAAGCCGGCGATGGTCTCGGAGAACAACTCCACCTTGCCGGAGGGCGTGTTCAGCGGGTGCGCCTCCGGGTCCCGGGCGAAATCGCCGAAGAGGACGAAATCCTCGGCCGGGCGCGGCACCTCGACATGGCCTTCCGCCCAGAAGCGGTCGAAATCCGGCGCGTCGAAGCCCATGCGGCCGCAGGCGGTGCGCCAGCGGTCGTACATGTGGCGCAGCCAGGCATCCTCGTTGCGCTGCTCCGTGAAGCGGTCCCGGAAGCCGCTGGCCTCGGCGATGTCCGCCAGCATGTCGTGGTCGTTGCGCGCCTGGCCGATGGGTGGGATGGCCTGGTGCATGGCGCGGATGAAACGGTCGCGGGAGGAGGAGCCGATGTCGTTCCGCTCCAGCGTCGTCGTCGCCGGCAATACGATGTCGGCGTGGCGCGCCGGGGAGGTCCACCACGGTTCCTGCACCACGATGGTCTCCGCCTGGCACCAGCCGCGCAGCATGCGGTTCAGGTCCTGGTGGTGATGGAACGGGTTGCCGCCGGCCCACCAGATCATGCGGATATCCGGCAGCACGATATCCCGGCCGTTATATTGCAGGATCTCGCCCGGACGCTCGAACAACTCCGTCACCCGCGCCACGGGGATGGCGACGCCGCCCGGGTTGCGCGTGGCGGGCAGGGAGACGGAAGGCAGTTCCCAGCGCGGGGTGCCCATGCCGTTCAGGCTGCCATAGCCGAAGGCAACGCCCCTGCCCGGCTGGCCGATGCCGCCCAGCATGGCGGCCAGCGCCACCAGCATCCACCAGGGCTGCTCGCCATGCTCGGCGCGCTGGATGGACCAGGTGGCGGTCAGCATCGTCGGCACGCCGGCGGCTTCCAGCGCCAGCCGGCGGATGGTCTCGGCCGGCACCTCGGTGATGGCGGCGGCCCATTCCGGCGTCTTCGGCGTACCGTCCGTCTCACCCAGAATGTAGGGGCGCAGCTTGTCCCAGCCGACGCAGCGCGTGGCCAGGAAGTCCCGGTCCTCCAGCCCCGCCGCCAGGATGGCGTGCGCCATGCCGAGGATCAGCGCGGTGTCGGTATTCGGGCGGATCGGAATCCACTCGGCATCCAGGAAGTCCGGCGTATCGCCCTTGAAGGGCGAGATGTTGACGAAGCGCACGCCCGCCGCAGCCACCTGCTTCAGCCAGGGCACGTATTCATGCGCGCCGGCACCGCCAGCGGTGACCAGAGCGTTCTTCAGCGGAAGCCCGCCCAGGCACAGCATCAGCCTGGTGTGCTTGGCGATGCTGGGCCAGTCCGTCACCGGGCCCTGCATGATGTCGTTGGTGCCGACGATATGCGGCATCAGCGTCATGCCGGCGCCGTAGGAGTAGTTGGTCACCTGCGTGGTGTAGCCGCCGCCCAGCCCCAGGAAGCGCTGCAACTGGCTGCGCGCATGGTGGAACCGCCCGGCGGAGGACCAGCCATAGGAACCGCCCATGATGGAGGTGTGCCCATGTTCGGCGCGGATGCGGCCGGCCTCCTCGGCCAGGATGCGCGTCACCTTGTCCCAGGACACGGGCACGAAGGCGTCGCCGCCGCGGGTGGCGCCGCGCCGCTCGCCCTTTAGCCAGCCGGCGCGGATATAGGGCTGGTCGATCCGCACCTTCGAATGCACCGCATCCGGCACCGACTGGATCAGCGCGCCGGGATACGGGTCCAGCGCGAAGGGCCGCACGCCGGTGACGCGGCCATTCTCCACCACGGCATCGAAGGCGCCCCAATGGGCGGAATGCGGTTTGATCTCGGCCATGGCGGACGTCTCCTGCGCGCGTCGGGCAGATTTAAGCCGTGCGCCGCGCCGGTAGAAGCCGCGATCGCGCGCCCATGCCATGTTTGCCCGCGCGACCTGCCGCCTGCCGCCATTTCCGGCCCTGGCGGCTACGCGCCGGGGCCGGCAGCGTGGATGGTCAGCCCGCCTGCCAGACGCGGATGGCGTCCACCGGCCAGAGCAGCATCAGTACGTTGAGCGTCAGGTTGTCCCGGATGACCAGCAGCGCCACCAGCTCCATCGCCACGCCAAGCCCGACCGAGACCCAGACCGGCAGCCGTGCCGCCAGTGCGAAGCCCACCAGCATGGCCAGCACATCGGCCACCGAGTTCACCACGCTGTCCCCGGTATAGCCCAGCGCCATCGTCGCCTCGCGGTAGCGGTTGATGATGAGGGGGCTGTTCTCGGCAATCTCCCACGCGGCTTCGACCACGGTGGCGACCACGGCTCGGAATGGCAGGCCGCGGCGCGGGAACAGCCAGCGCGTGGCGCCGTAGAACAACAGGCCGTGGATGACGTGGGACAGGGTGTACCAGTCCATCAGCTGCTGCGAATTCTCGGCGCTGTTCACCGCGCCATGCCACAGCTTCACGGTGCCGCAGGTGCAGATCAGCACCCGGCCCATGGCCAGCTCCGTCGCCGCCATGGCCAGGATGATTCCCAGGATGGCCAGGCCGGCCCACATCCATTCCCGCTGCCGCCGGGCCGTTTCCACTGCCTGCATGACCTGAACTCTCCCTGTCCCCTTCGCTATGTCCCGGCCAAGGCGCCGCTACAATCGGTGATGCGGTGCGCGTTCATCACGCTCCGTTCACAACCTGCCCAGCGCCATTGGCCTCGTCGCCCACACAGCCCCCGGGCTTCCGCGATTTCACCCCGGGCGATCATGCTCTAGAGGGAAGGCGAACCGCCCGAGGCCCGCCGCATGACCCCGACCAAGCCGATCGAAGCGACATCGATCGACTGGCGCTCCCCCAGCCTGCCGCTGATGGTGGCGGCGCTGGTGGCGCCCTTCGCCGCCGTGCTGCAATCCAAGGCGATGACGCCGATCGGGCTGGTGGCGCTGGTGGCCTGCATCCTGCTGGCGCGGCTGCGGCAGGGGGCCTGGGCGGTACCGCGGGGCCCGGTGCTGTGGGCCGGGCTGGTGCTGGGTGGCTGGGGCGCGCTCTCGGCGCTCTGGGCCATCGATCCGCGCCGCTCGCTCTCCGAAGGGCTGGTGCTGGCGGGGATGATCCTGCTGGCCGCCGCCGCCGCCGAGGCCGTCCGCCGCGACGACCCCGCCCAGCGCCGCCGCCTCGGGCATGCGGTGCTGATCGGCTTGGGCATCGGCCTGGCGACGGCGCTGGCCGACCATGTGAGTGGAAACGCCATCCGCGCCGGCGTGCGCGGGCTGAGGGAGGTGCCGCCCAGCCTGGCCTTCGGGCTGAAGCCGGCCGCCTCCGTCATGGCGCTGCTGCTGCCGCTGCTGGCCGGGGCCTGGTTGCCGGCGCGCTGGCGCGTGTTGGCGCTTCTGGCCGGCGGCGCCGTGCTGCTGGCGTTGCCGGGCGATACCGCCAAGCTCGCCGCCCTGGCCGGGTTGGCCGTGGCCGCGCTGGTGGCGTTCCGCCCATGCGCCGCGCGGCCCATCGCGGTGCTGCTGGCGCTGGCGATGGTCGCCACCCCGGCGCTGCTCGGTCCTGCCATCAGCGCCGCGCGGCCGCAGATCGAGCGCATCCCGCCTTCCGCCATCCACCGCCTGCTGATCTGGGATTTCGCGCTGGGCCGCGCCGCCGAGAAGCCACTGACCGGCTGGGGCATGGAATCCGCCCGCATCGTCCCCGGCGGCGATGCCCGCCCCTCGCCCGAGCAATTGGCGCGGCTGGGCGTGACGCGGCCGGACCTGCTCGCCTGGTTCGCGGAGCCGCATCTGCGATTGTTGCCGCTGCACCCGCATAACGGGCCGTTGCAGATCCGCCTGGAACTCGGTTGGGTCGGCACCGGGCTAGCGGCGCTGGCGCTGCTGCTGCTGGGGCTGGCGGCAGGGCGTGGGGCGGTGCCAGCCGCCGCTATGGGTGCGCTGGCCTCCGGCTTCGTCACCTTCTTCGCCAGCTTCGGCGCGTGGCAGAACTGGTGGCTTTGCGCGGCGGCGCTGGCGCTGGTGATCGCGGCGGGAATGCCGGCGGTGAAGACCGGCCAGAAATGAGAAAGGCCGGGGAATGAATTCCCCGGACCCCTGCTTTTTTCTTCGAGTTTTGGCTTTGTACCAATAGGCCGCATGTGGAGCAGGCCAAACGCTCGGCTGCTGAAATCGCGGACCTTCCGAAGCATCCCGGCTGTTGAGGTCCGCCCGCAACGGCCACGACCTCAAACTCCGCAAAAAGAAAAGAAGGGGGCCTGGGGGAATTCATTCCCCCAGCCTTACTTTTCAGATCAGGCCTTGATCTTGCTCGCGAAGTGGGCGGAGAAGCGGGCGACGATATCCGTCAGCTTCTCCACCAGCACCGCACCCGTCTCGGCCGAGCACAGCTTCGGGTCACCGCCGGCGACGCCGTCATGATAGGTGTCGTCATACTCCATCGGCAGGCCCACCTCGGCGCCGTCGAAGCTGGCGGTGCCGAGGCCGGTATAGGGCAGGCCCAGCACGCTATCGTTCTTCAGCTTCTTGCCCTCGGGGATCAAATCCTTGCGGATCAGTTCCGGGAACAGGTGCAGGCCGATGCTGGTCAGCGGGTCCGAACCGTGGCCGGACACAGCCTTGGCCTTCTCGGCGCCGATCAGGCCCGGCAGCAGGCCGTAGCTGATCTTCCAAAGGTACAGGCTGGGCAGGACGACCTTCTTTTCCAGGTAGAGCTTGCGCGCCACCTCGGCGATCGGCCCGACATTGCCGCCATGGCCGTTGACGACGATGATGCGCGTCAGGCCGTTGCGGTGCAGGCTCTCCACCATGTCGGTGATGACGCTGATCAGCGTCGCCTGGCTGATGGCGATGCCGCCGACCATCGGGCCGAACCAGTCGGCGCCGCCGAAGGGCAGCACGGGCGCGACATAGGTGGGCGTGCCGGCCTCGGTGGCGCGGATGGCGGCCAGCTCGGCCACCTTCTCGGCCAGCAGGTAGTCGCCCATGGGCGCGTGCGGGCCCTGGTCCTCATGGCTGCCCATGGGCAGCAGGATGATGGGATTCTTGGCGAAGGCTTCACGCCCCTCCCCGCCGGTCAGCGTACCCATATGAACCTTGGGCTTGGTCAGTGCTGCCACGCTTGATACTCCATTCTCGAGAAAGAGCCGGGCGGGCTCAGATGATCTCTTCCGCCCGGATGCAGGCGACGCGCGCGGTGCCGTCGCCGAAGGGCCGCAATTCGGGCACGGCTTCCGCGCAGGCATCGCGCGCATGGGCGCAGCGCGTGCGGAAGACGCAGCCGGATGGCGGGTTGGATGGGCTGGGCGGATCGCCCTGCAACAGGATGCGCTTGGCGCGCTTCTCCGGGTCCAGCATCGGCGTCGCGGAGAGCAACGCCCGGGTATAGGGGTGCACGGGATTGGCGAAGATATGCTTCGCCGGCCCCTCCTCCATCACCCGGCCCAGATACATCACGATCACCCGGTCGCACAGATTGGCGACCACGGGCAGGTCGTGGCTGATGAACAGCATCGCCAGGCCGAGATCCCGCCGCAGCTCGCTCAACAGCTGGATGACCTGCGCCTGGATGGAAACATCCAAGGCGGAGACGGGCTCGTCCGCCACCAGAAACTCGGCGCCGGTGGAGAGCGCGCGGGCGATGCCGATGCGCTGCCGCTGCCCGCCGGAGAATTCGTGCGGGTAGCGCTGCGCGTGGCTGGGGTCCAACCCGACCTTCGCCAGCAGCTCCGCCACCCGTTGCCGGCGCTGTTCGGCCGGCAGCAGGCGATGGATCTTCATGCCGTCGGCAATCTGGTCGCCCACCCGACGGCGCGGGTCCAGGCTGCCATACGGGTCCTGGAAGACGATCTGCATGCGTTTGCGAAGCTGGCGCCACTCGCTGCGCGACGCCTCGTTCATCAGCTTGCCGTCGAAGCGGACGCTGCCTTCCGTCACCGGCATCAGCCCCAGCATCAGCCGCCCGAGCGTGCTCTTGCCGGAGCCGCTTTCGCCGACGACGCCGACGGCCTCACCGCGCGCCACGGAGGCGTCGATATGCTTGACCGCCTGCACCGGCTTGCCCTTTCGGAACAGGCCCTTGCCGGGAAAGGTCTTGGAGAGGCCTACGGCTTCGATCAACGGGGCGTTCATGCCGCGGCCTCCGTGGGGGTCAGTTCATGCCAGCGGATGCAGCGCACCTCCCGACCGGCGCGGATTTCCTCCAGCGGCAGCGGCGCGGCCTCGCAAGCCGGGGTGGCGAAGCGGCAGCGCGGGGCGAAACGGCAACCGACGGGAAAGGCATGCGGCTGCGGCACGATGCCGGGAATACCGACCGGCGGCTCATCGCCCTCCGGCACCGCTTCCAGCAGGGCGCGGGTATAGGGGTGCAGCGGGTTGCCGAACACCTCGGCCACGCTGCCCTGCTCCACTACCTGCCCGGCATACATCACCGCCACCCGGTCGGCGATTTCCGAGACGACGCCGAGGCTGTGGGTGATGAAGATCATCCCCATGCCGGTCTCGCGCTTCAGGGCGTTCAGCAGGTCCAGGATCTGCGCCTGCACCGTCACGTCCAGCGCCGTGGTCGGCTCATCGCAGATCAGCAGCTTCGGCCGGTTGGCGATGGCCATGGCGATCATCACGCGCTGCCGCATGCCGCCGGACATCTCGTGCGGATACACACGCAGCCGCTTCTGCGGATCGGCGATGCCAACGCGCTTGAACAGCTGCTCCGCCTGCTTCCAGGCGTCGGAGGAGGAAATCTTCTGGTGCGCCTGGATCGCCTCGACCACCTGGGCACCCACGGTGTGCACCGGGTTCAGGCTGCTCATCGGGTCCTGGAACACCATGGCCATCGGGCCACCGCGTAGCGCGCGCAGTTCCGGCTCCGTCAGCCGCAGCAGGTCCCGCCCACCCAGCCAGGCCTGGCCTTCCACCGCCTGGGCGATAGGCGGCATCAGCCCCATCACCGTCGTCGCCGTCACCGATTTGCCGGAGCCGCTCTCGCCCACCACCGCCAGCGTCTCACCGGCGAAGACCTGCAGGGAAACACCCTGTACCGGGCGGATGGCGCCGCGTGGCGTGGCAATCTCCACGGTCAGGTTGCGGACGTCCAGCACCGCCTCGGTCTGCGGTGCAGCCGCCGGCAGCAAGCCAGGCAGCAGGCGGTCCACCACCCGGATGCGGCGGCGGGTGGCGGGGGTGCGCGGGTCCACCGCGTCGCGCAGGCCGTCGCACAGCAGGTTCATCGCCAGGATGGTCAGGGTCAGCGCGGCGCAGGGCCACAGCAGCAGCATCGGCGCCTGCTCCATGGTGGCGCGCGCCCCACGGATCATCAGGCCCCAGCTGGGCGATGGCGGCACGACGCCGAGGCCGAGGAAGCTCAGCCCGCTCTCCAGCACCACGGCGGAGGCCACGGCCAGCGAGAGCTGCACCAGCACAGGGCCGGCGACATTCGGCAGCACGGTGCGGAACAGGATGCGCCAGGTCGGCGCACCCAGTGCGCGCACCGCTTCCACATAGTCCAGGCTACGGGCGGAGAGGACCTCCGCATAGGTCACGCGGGCGAAGCCGGGCAGGTAGAGCACGGACAGCACCAGGATCAGCGTGCCGGCGCCCGGGCCCATCAGCGTGACCACCAGCAGCGCCAGCAGCACCGGCGGGAAGCATAGGATGATATCCATGCTGCGCACGGTGAAGATCTCGCCCCAGCCACGAAACCAGCCGCCGATCAGGCCGAAGGCGGTGCCGATGACACCGGCGATCAGCGCCGAGGCGAAGGCGACGCCCAGGCTGGTACGCGCGCCCCAGATGAGGCGGGAGAACACATCCCGCCCGAATTCGTCCCGCCCGAGCGGCGAGCCATTCATCGGCCCGGCCAGGCGGTTGGCGATGTCCTGCCGCACCGGGTCCATCAGCCCCAGCAGCGGGGCCAGGATGGCGACGAGGATGATTAGCCCGACGATCGTGCCAGGCAGCCAGAGCTTCTTCATGCCGTGCGGATCCGCGGATCGAGGGCGGCGTAGAGCAGGTCCATGATCAGGTTGATCAGCAGGAACAAGCCGGAGATGGTCAGCACGATACCGACGACCATCGGGTAGTCGCGGGCTTCCACGGCGCGCAGCAGCGGCGTGGACATGCCGGGCCAGTTGAACACGTATTCCACCAGCACCGTGCCGCCCAGCAGCGTGCCCATGTGCAGGCCCAGCACCGTCAGCACCGGCGTCAGCGCATTGCGCACCACGTGGCGCACCAGCACGCGGGTCGGGGAAATGCCCTTGGCGCGCGCAGTCCGCACATAGTCGCGGGACAGTGCATCGAGCACCGAAGCGCGGGTCATGCGGAACACCACCGCGGCCAGGCCCTTGGCGATGGCCACGGCCGGCATGGCCAGCAAGGTCATGTGCTGCCCGGGGTTCTGCGCGAAGGGCACGTAGCCGCCGGCCGGCATGATGCGCAGCATCTGCGCGAATACCAGCACCAGCACGGTGCCGACCACGAACACCGGCACTGCCAGCAGGAACGCCGCGGTGCCGGAGGCGATACGGTCGAACACCCCGCCCCGGTGCAGCGCCGCCCAGGTACCGGCGGGAATGGCGACGATCACCGCCAGGATGGTGCCGGCGAAGATCAGTTCCAGCGTACGCGGCAGGCGCAGCGCGATCTCATCCAACACCGGGTACTCATCTACCAGCGAGGTGCCGAGGTCGCCACGCGTCAGGCCGAGCAGGAACTGGCCGTACTGCGTCAACAACGGCTGTTCCAGCCCCAGCCGTTCCCGCAGCTCGGCCACGGCGGCCGGGTCCGGCGCCACGCCGCCGGTGGAGAGCAGGATCTCCGCAGGGTCGCCCGGCACCATGTGCAGGGTCATGAAGACGATGGTGGCCACGATCCAGGCCAGGGCGAGGGAGACGCCGATGCGGCGGAGCAACCACCACATCAGCCGAAATACGTCTGTTCGAGCATGGCACCGGACGAGGTCGTGAGCGCGCCGGGCAGGTTGACGAAGCCCTTCACGCTCTTGTCGAAGCCATAGCCCTGGGAACGCCAGGCGAGGCAAACCATCGGCACTTCCTCCAGCGCCGCGCGCTGGAATGCCTTGTAGGCCTCGATACGCCGGGCCGGGTCGAACTCGGCGCGGCCCTTCGCCAGCGCCTCCACCGTGCGCGGCGCCTGCACCATGTAGGAGCGGCCGTGGGACGGCGAGAGCGAGGTATCGAAGAAGGCCGAGAGCCCGTCGGGGTCATTATTCTCGGCGGCGGTGCCATGGATGGCGATCTCGTACTGCCCGCGCGTGCCGAGGCTGACGCGGGTGGACCAATCCGGCAGCCGCAGCTCGCACTGGATGCCGATGGCGGCCAGGTGCTGCTGCACCACTTCCGCCGTGTCCTTGTGCATGCCGTACTGGGCGGTGGCCAGAAGCGTCGTCTGGAAGCCGTTGGGCACGCCGGCCTCAGCCAGCAGAGCCTTGGCGCGGGCGGGGTCGTAGGCCCAGCCCTTCGCCAGCTCCGCATCGTAGTAGGGCGAACCCTCGATGATCGGGATGCCCTCCAGTGCCTTGCCGCGGCCGAAGAAGGCGGCCTTGACGATATCTTCCCGCTTGATGGCATGCGCCACCGCGCGCCGCACCCGCGCATCGGTGAACGGGCCGCGCGCGCCGTTGAACACCACGTCCATGAACGGGCCCTCGACGGCATCCAGGCTGAGGCGCGGATCGGCCTCCACCGCGTCCATCGACTGCCACGGCACGTACTCGATCATGTCGACATCGCCGGACTGCAGGGCGGCGGCGCGCAGGTTCTCGTCCGCATACACCGTCAGCTTGATGCCTTTCACCTTCGGCAGGCCGGCCTGCCAGTGGTTCGGCACCGCCGTCAGCTCCATCGAGCTGCCACGCTCCTGCGCGGTGACGCGGAAGGGGCCGGCGCCGATCGGGTTATTGGCCTCCGACTTCCGCCAGATGATGCCCATGTTGTAGCCGGCGAACCAATGCGGCAGCGGTGCCACCGGCTCCCGCGTAATCAGGCGCACCGTGTGCGCGTCCGGCGTCTCGATGCTCGAGATGGCCTGGAGCTGCGTCCGCATATAGGCGGTGGAGCGCTCCCCGGCGATCTGCTCGATATTCCACTTCACGTCCTCGGCCGTCACCGGCTCGCCATTCTGGAACTTGGCAGCAGGGTTCAGGCGGAACGTCCAGACGCCGTCATCCCCATGGGCCCAGGAGGTCGCCAGCTCACCCCGCAACTCGCCCTTCTCGTCGTAGGAGATGAGGCGGCGGTGGATGAGCATCTTCACCGTGCCGGCCGAGGCGCCGGTGCTGACCCAGGGCTGCAGGTTCGGCGGGAAGGCCGAGAGGCCGAAGCGCAGCACGCCCGCGCTGGCCTGGGCACGGGCCGGGACGCGCAGGAACGGTACGGTACCAGCGGCGAGGAGCAAGGCGCGACGGGTCGGGGTCATCAGGGATCTCCAGGCCAGGGCATCAGCGAAGCAGCGTCGCTGCCAACAAGAGCAGAGAATCTCGGCGTCCGTCCACGCATCTTCGGGCTGTGGGCCGGCAGCCTGATCGGGTGCCCCAGCGCTTCAGCAAGTGCCGTGCCAGAGGAAGAGGCGGCCGGAGATAGGCTTCGAAGCTGATGTGCTGCATCGCAGCAATGGCGGGGTGGCCGGTTTCCCGCACAAAATCAGTGCACTCATCGCTATGTTATTAGACGGAATTGTGCACCGCATTAGTTCCACCAAATGAAACTAATGCGGCACAGGGTCTAGTTTCGTTCTGTGAAACGCTTCATGGTGAATACGTTATTTGCCCATGGTGCATGCCAGGTCGCGCGCGACTCGGGCGAACTTCACCTTGTCGTGCGCTCCTCCCCCTCCTCTTCCTCGTCCGTGCCGATGAGGAAGTCGAAGTCGCAGCCCTGGTCCGCCTGGGTAACTGTCTCATGGAACAGCTTGGCGTAACCACGCCGCGGGGCGGCCCGGGTCGGGCGCGGCTCGGCGGCACGGCGCTCCAACTCGGCGGCATCCACCAGCAGCTCGATCCGCCGCGCGGCCACGTCCAGCCGGATCTGGTCTCCGGTCCGCACCAGTGCCAGCGGGCCGCCCACGGCGGATTCCGGCGTGATGTGCAGCACGATGGTGCCGAATGCGGTGCCGCTCATCCGGGCATCGGAGATGCGGACCATGTCCTTCACCCCCTGCTGCGCCAGCTTGCGCGGGATGGGCAGGTAGCCGGCTTCCGGCATGCCCGGCGCGCCCTTCGGCCCCGCATTGCGCAGCACCAGCACATCCTCGGCCGAGACCTCCAGCGCCGGGTCGTCGATCCGGTTGGTCAGGTCCTCGACGCTCTCGAACACCACGGCGCGGCCGGTGTGCTGCAATAGCGCCGGGGTGGCGGCGGCGTGCTTGATGACGGCGCCGCCCGGCGCCAGGTTGCCGTGCAGCACCGCCATGCCGCCGGTCTGCTTCAACGGCGCAGTGCGTGGGCGGATCACGGTCTGGCCCGGTACGTCCTCCGCCATCGCAGCATAGTCGCGCAGGGTGCCGCCGGTCACGGTCGGCGCGTCCATGTCCAGGAAGGGCTCCAGCTCCGCCAGCAGGCGCGGCATGCCGCCGGCATGGTGGAAATGCTCCATGTAGTGGTCGCCGCTGGGCTTCAGGTCGATCAACACCGGCACTTCGCGGCCGATGCGGTCGAACTCCTCAAGGTCAATCTTGTGGCCCGTGCGTCCGGCGATCGCCGCCAGATGCACCAGCCCGTTGGTGGAGCCACCGATGGCCTGCAACACCACCATGGCGTTGCGGAAGGCGCGCGGCGTCAGGATCTCGGCCGGCTTCGGCGCGTGCTGCTGGGCCATGGCTACCGCTGCCTTGCCGCTGGCCTCGCCGATCCGCAGGCGCTCCGCATGCGGGGCCGGGATGGCGGCGCTGTAGGGCAGCGACATGCCCATCGCCTCGATCATGCAGGCCATGGTGCTGGCGGTGCCCATCACCATGCAGGTGCCGACGGAAGGCGCCAGCCGGCCGCTGATTACCTCGATCTCCGCCTCGTCGATCTTGCCGGCACGGTGCTGGCCCCACAGGCGGCGGCAATCGGTGCAGGCGCCCAGCACCTCGCCCCGGTGGTGGCCCACCACCATCGGCCCCACCGGCACCACCACAGCCGGAATGCCGGCACTGGCAGCGCCCATGATCTGGGCCGGCAGCGTCTTGTCGCAGCCGCCGATCAGCACGACCGCATCCATCGGCTGGGCGCGGATCATCTCCTCCGTATCCATCGCCATCAGGTTGCGGAGATACATGCTGGTCGGATGCGCGAAGGATTCGTGGATCGAGATGGTGGGGAAGCTCATCGGCAGCCCCCCGGCCAGCATGACGCCGCGCCGCACCGCCTCGATCAGCTGCGGC
Organism: Teichococcus aerophilus; assembly: GCF_014490485.1. Classification (GTDB taxonomy): domain Bacteria; phylum Pseudomonadota; class Alphaproteobacteria; order Acetobacterales; family Acetobacteraceae; genus Pseudoroseomonas; species Pseudoroseomonas aerophila. Next base: position 177,394 of record NZ_JACTVA010000003.1, read on the forward strand.
GCGTTGCCGTGGCAGGGGTTGAAATCGCTGGCCGTGTCGGTGATGGCGACGATCGGCCGGTCCAGCGCATCATCCGAATAGCCTGCCGCCTTGATGAAGGCCTTGCGCAGAAACAGCGAAAATCCCGCATCGCCGTAGCTGGTCAGTCCCTTACGCAAACCGCTGGTCATTGTCCCGCACGTCCCTGTTCCGTTCCCGGCCGTCACGGTAGGAGGGGGGGCAGGATTGTCAATCGCAGCGGCAGGAGGTCCCGATGGCCAGGCTCGTCCACAGCATGATCCGCGTGCTCGAGGAAGCACGCTCGCTCGACTTCTACCGCCGCGCCTTCGGGCTGGAGGTGGCGGACCGCATCGCCTTCGACGACTTCACCCTGATCTACCTGCGGACGCCGTACGGCGACTTCGAGCTGGAGCTGACGGTGAATGCCGGCCGTGCCGAGCCCTACGCCCTTGGCGAGGGCTACGGCCATCTGGCGGTGGTGGTGGAAGACCTGGCCGCCGAGCGCGTGCGGATGGAGGCCGAGGAGCTGAGCCCCGGCCCGCTGCGCGAGTTGCTGCACCAGGGGCAGCCGATGGCGCGCTTCTTCTTCATCGCGGACCCGGATGGCTACCGCATCGAAGTCCTGCAGAGATTCGGCCGCTTCCGCTGAGCCGGTAAGGCCGGGGGCGCTACCCCCGCACCCCGGCATTCACGCGGGATACGGGGTCTGCGCATCGGATATGCCCGGCGGGAGGGAGCACCGCCCCTCCCCGCGCCGTATCAGACCGGCGAGAGCTTGGCGCGCGGATCGACGCGCGCGACGCGGCTCAGCAGGTACTCGACCTCCGCCTTCGCCGTCGCGGAGATCGAGCCCGCCGGCTTGCGCTGCGCGTCGGAGGCGATGATGCCGCGGCGGGCCATCACGTATTTCCGCACGGCAAGGCCGGTGGTGCCCTGCTGCTGCTCGTAGCGCAGCAGCGGCAGGTGGGCGTCGAACAGGTCGTGCGCCTTGTCGCGCTCCCCGGCCTGGGTCAGCTTCACGATGTCCACCAGCATGTCCGGGAAGGCGTAGCCGGTCATGGCGCCATCGGCACCGCGCTCGACCTCGAAGTCCAGGAACATGCCGCCGTTGCCGCAGAGGATGGAGACGCGGCGCATCCCTTCCTTCTCGAACTTCCGCAGGGCGGAGATCTTCTCCAGGCCAGGCCAGTCCTCATGCTTCACCATGACGCAGGAGGAGTTCTCCTCGATGATCCGGCGCAGCACGCCCGGCGTCATCACCACGGAAAAGGTCTGCGGGAAATCCTGCACGACGAAGGGGATGTCGCTGCCGATGGCCTCCACCGCCTGGCGGTAGTAGCCGACGATCTGGTCATCGGTCCGCAGCGTGTTGGGGGGCGCGATCATCACACCCGCCGCGCCGGCGTCCATGGAGGCGCGCGCCAGGGTCTGCATGGCGGCGAAGCCCGGCGCGGTGACGCCGACGACGACCGGGATGGAGGAAGCGCGCTTGATGAACTGCTTGGCCAGCGCCAGGGACTCGGTGCCATCCAGCTTCGGCGCCTCGCCCATCACGCCCAGCACGGTCATGCCGGTGCTGCCGCACTCCAGGTAGAAGTCGGTCATGCGGTCGACCGAGGCTTCGTCCACCCGGCCATCGGCGTGGAAGGGCGTGGGGGCGATCGGGAAGACGCCCTTGGCGGTGTTGTCGAGCTTCATTGCTTCTCTCCAGAACGTTAGGCACGGCGGGCGGCTGGGATTTGCCACCCTCTCATCGGTATCGCGCGTCGGTCACGCCAGGGTGGCGGGCTGCTTCCATGCGGTCACAGCGCGTCCCCTCCTGGCCCAGGCTGGTCGGGTCAAGCGCTTCTCGTTGCTTCCACCCGGGTGACCACGCCGCAGCCAGCAGGCAAGCTCGTTCAGACAGCGCCGGAGGGCAAGCCCGCGGCGGCCAAAGAAGCGCCGATCGCGGCCTCCACCCGCAACGCCGCGTCCAGCGCCGCCCGCCCGGCCCGGCCATCGACCACGGCCGGGCTGCCAGTCAGGCAGGAGTGGACGAAGGCGGCCTGCTCGGCCTCCAGGTTGTCATGGTCGGTCCAGGACAGGGTCTCCAGCCCATGGCTGGGCAGTTGCTCCAGCGATGCGCCCTGTCCCTTGCGGACCAGCTTCAGCTCGCGCGCCAGGAAGTCGATGCTGGCATAGCCCTCGGTGCCGAAGACGCGCAGCCGGCGCTCCATCTTCAGGCTGGCGCGGCTGGCGGTGATGGTCGCCTGGGCGCCGCCGGCGAAGCGCAGCCGGGCATTGGCGATGTCCACCCGGTCCGATTCCACGGCGGTGCCGACCGCCTGCACGTCCTCCACCGCGCCACCGGCCAGGGAAATGACGAGGTCCAGGTCATGGATCATCAGGTCCAGCACCACGGAGACATCCAGCCCGCGCGGCCGGAACGGCGCGATCCGCACCGCCTCCATATAAAGAGGCCGCCCGACCCCGGCGGAGGAGAGCAGCGTGGCGAAGCCCGCCCCGAAGCGCTCCACATGGCCGACCTGCAGGGTACGGCCCACCTGGGCGGCCAGGGCCACCAGGGCGTCGGCCTGCTCCAGCGTCGCCGCGATGGGCTTCTCCACGAAGACGTGCTTGCCGGCCTTCAGCGCCGCCTCGGCCAGCTCGAAATGGAAGGCGGTGGGCGCGGCGATGATCAGCGCGTCGGCGGCGGCGATCAGCTCCGCCGTCTGCCAGACCCGCGTTCCGGCCTCGGCCGCCACTTGGGCGGCCCGCTCGGGGCTGGCGTCGGCCAGGCCGAGGAACTCCACCTGGCCGGCGGCGGCCCCCGCCTGAGAAGACTTCACGGCCTTCAGCGTGTGGAAGCGGCCAAAATGCCCTGCCCCCAGAATCCCCAGCTTCAGCCCCATCTGCCTGCTCCATCCACAAGTCTCTGACGGCCCGGCGTGTAGCAGAGTGTGGCCCCGCATGCATGATGGGTTGCGTCCAAGCTCGCGCGACAGCATTTTCCGCAGCCACTGAACTGGGGGGCCTTGCCGGCCATGCTGTATTTCGCGCGGTGGAAGGTCGCCGCCATTCTCGGCGTCATCCTGCTGAGCGTGTTGCTCACGCTGCCGAACCTGTTGCCACGCTCCGCCATCCCGTCCTGGCTGCCCGCCCGGCAGATCTCGCTGGGCCTCGACCTGCGCGGCGGGTCCTACCTCCTGCTGGAGGTGGACCTGAACGCGGTGATCAAGGAACGGCTGGAAGGCCTGGCTGACGGTGCCCGCACGCGCCTGCGGCAGGCCAATATCGGCTACACCAACCTCGCCGCGCAGCCGGAGCAGCGCCGCCTCTCCCTGCGCCTGCGCGACCCCGGCCAGGCGCCAGCGGCCGTCGCGGCGCTGCGGGAGCTGGCGAACCCGATCACCAGCCTCGCCACCGGCGTCTCCACGCCGGACCTGGAAGTGGCCAATGCCGACGGGCTGGTGACGGTAACGCTGAGCGAGGCAGCGCTGCGGGACCGCGCCGCCGGCGCCGTCGAGCAGTCGGTGGAGATCGTCCGCCGCCGTATCGACCAGACCGGCGTGTCCGAGGCACTGATCGCCCGCCAGGGTACCAGCCGCGTGCTGGTGCAGTTGCCGGGTGTCGAGGACCCCAACCGGATCAAGGACCTGCTGGGCCGTACCGCCCGCATGACCTTCCGCCTGGTGGACGACACCGCCAACCTGCAGGCCGCCACGCCGCCCCCGGGCGTCGAGTTCCTGGACGGCGAGCAGCCCGGCACCCGCTACGCCGTGCGCCGCCGGATCGAGGTGGATGGCGCCAACCTGTCCGACGCCCGCGCCGGCCAGAACCCGCAGACCGGCCAGTGGGTGGTGAACTTCACCTTCGACAGCGTCGGCACCCGCCGCTTCGCCGAGGTGACGCGCCAGAACGTCAACCGCCCCTTCGCCGTGGTGCTGGACAACAAGGTCATCACCGCGCCGAACATCAACGAGCCGATCACCGGCGGCAGCGGCCAGATCAGCGGCAGCTTCAACGCGCAGAGCGCCAACGAACTGGCGGTGCTGCTGCGCGCCGGCGCCCTGCCCGCGCCCTTGACCGTGGTGGAGGAGCGCACCGTGGGCCCCGAGCTGGGTGCGGACGCCATCCGCGCCGGCCTGATCAGCCTGGCGGCGGGCGCGACCTTCGTGTTCCTCTACATGGGCCTGGCCTACGGGCTGTTCGGCTGGCTGGCGAATATCGCCCTGCTGGTGAACCTGATCATGATGGCCGCCGCCCTTTCCCTGCTGGAAGCGACGCTGACCCTGCCCGGCATCGCCGGCGTGGTGCTGACGCTGGGCACGGCGCTGGACGCCAACATCCTGATCAACGAACGCATCCGGGAGGAAGCCCGCGCCGGGCGGCCGCCCGCCAGCGCGCTGGAAGCGGGCTTCAGCAAGGCCTCTGGCACCATCCTGGACAGCAACCTGACCAACCTGATCGCCATGGGCGTGCTCTACGCCATGGGCTCCGGCCCGGTGCGCGGCTTCGCCGTCACCGTCGCCATCGGCACCATCGTGCAGATGTGGACGGCGACGACCCTGGTGCGCCTATTCGTTTCCTGGTGGTACCGGGCCCGCCGCCCGCGCACCCTGCCGGTCTGAGGGGTTACGACCATGTTCCTCGCTCGCCCCCTGTTCCGGCTGATGCCGGACGACACCAAGATCCCGTTCATGAAGGGCGGGAAGATCGGCATCGCCTTCTCGATCTTCCTCTCCATCGCCTCGGTGATCCTGGCCTTCTACCCCGGGCTGGAGAAGGGCATCGACTTCCGTGGCGGCATCGTCATGGAAGTGCGGACGCCCGAGCCCGCCAACCTCTCCGCGCTGCGCAACGCCACCGGCGGCCTGAACCTTGGCGATGTCGGCCTGCAGCAATTCGGCGATGCCAACACGGTGCTGCTGCGCCTGCCCGTGCAGGGCGATGAGGCCGCCACCCAGACCGCCGTCAATAGCGTGCGCGGCGTGCTGGAGAGTGTCGCCCCCGGCGCCCGCATCCTGCGGACCGAGGCCGTGGGCAACCGCGTCAGCGGCGAGTTGTTCCTCGGCAGCCTGCTGGCGCTGGGTATCTCGATGGTCGCCATGATGATCTACATCTGGTTCCGCTTCGAATGGCAGTTCGCCGTCGGCGCCATCGTCACCCTGCTGCTGGAGACCACCAAGGTCATCGGCTTCCTGGCCGTGACGCGCATCGAGTTCAACCTGACCACGGTGGCGGCGGTGCTGACCATCATCGGCTTCTCGGTGAACGACAAGGTCGTGGTGTATGACCGGGTGCGCGAGAACCTGCGCAAATACAAGACGATGCCGCTGCGCGAGCTGATCGACCGGTCGATCAACGAGACGATGAACCGTACCCTCGGCACATCGATGACCCTGCTGCTCTCGGCCCTGCCGCTGGCGCTGTTCGGCGGGGATGCGCTGTCGGGCTTCGCCTACACCATGGTGTTCGGCATCATTGCCTCCACCTCCTCCTCGGTGTTCATCGCCGCACCCATCCTGCTCTACTTGGGCGAGAACAAGCTGCGGCGCGGCGCCGAAGTCGCGGCGCCGCTGGGCGGCAGGGCCAGCACCCGCTGAGAGCAGCGATCCACCACCATTCCGGTGACGGATCAATGCCTTGCCAGATCGAAAAAGAGCGGCCCCGAATCCGGTGGCCGCTCTTTTTTATTCATCAGAATGATGTCTTTATTTGTATAACGTCATTTCTTTGAGGCAAAACAGACCGAAATGAAGCGCCTTCCGGTCTATTCCGCAAAAATCCGCGCAAACTGAGACAAGGCTTTGCCTTGGACATGGAACACACGTAAAAGAGAGCAGCCGCCTTGCGGTTCTCTGGAGAACTTCCATGTCTCTGCGCTTCCGTCCAACGCGTTTGGACGAGGCTCGAATGCTGCTGCTGGCCCGTGACCCTGCCGTGATTTCGGCAGCTCGCGAGGCTGCGCTGGGCTTGGATAGCTCTCCCCCCCTGCTGATGCAGGATGGACGGGATGTTCTCGCGCATCTGTTCTCGGCCGGGGAGCCGCCGCGGCAGATCGTCTGCCAGGCCTCGGCCGCCGGGGCGTCCTGGCCCGTGCTGGTTGCCACGGCGATGGACCCGTTCAGCGCTACCGACATGGTGGTCATCGCCGATGACGCTGGCCGCCATCGTCTCGGCAAGCGGGACCATGCCCAGGGCATTACCTGGGCGACGGCGGAGCCGGTGGCCCTGGCCCACGCCCTGCGGCGCGCCGCCAGCACCCGCCGGCAGATCCCGACCGACAATCCCAACGACCTCGCCATCGGCCTCAAGCGCGGCGAGATCACCGTCCGCTACCAGCCCGCCGTCCGCATCGCCGACCGCAAGCCGGTGTTGCTGGAGGGGCTGGCCCGCTGGCAACGGCGGGACGACACACCGCTGAGCCCTGATTCCTTCATCCCGCTGGCCGAGCGTTCCGGGCTGGGCCGGGCGCTCTCCATCGCCGTCGCCCACCGCGCCTTTACCGAGATGGCCCGGCCCGCTGCCCGCATCGGCGCCGCGGTGTCCCTCAACCTGCCGCTGAACGTGCTGGTGGAGCGGGACGTGCTGGGCTGGCTGCGCGAATTACAGGTGCAGACGCGCTTCCCCTTCTCCTCCCTCATCCTGGAGATGACGGAGACGGCGCCGGTGCTGGACCGTTCGGCCCTGCGCCGGGCGCTGGAGCGGCTGCGGGAGGCCGGGCTCGCCGTGCTGATCGACGACATGGGGCTGGAGGAGGACCGGGCGGAGCTGCTCTCCCTGCCCTTCGCTGGCATCAAGCTGGACCGCCACCTGATCAGCGCCATGCCCTCCAAGCGCCGTGCCCGGGCCGAAGTGCAGCGCCTGGTGCGGATGGCCCACGCCGCCGGCATGACCGTGACGGCGGAAGGTGTTTCGGATAGCTGCCTCTGGCGTGCCGTCGCCGCAGCCGGGGTGGACCACGCCCAAGGCTACGCCATCGGCCGGCCTCTGCCGGCGGCCGCCCTTGGCGCCTGGAACTACGCCTGGCGCAGCCAGCCAGTGCGGCCAGGCCAGGGCGCGGCTTCCTGAGCCCGACCCGGCGCTAGCCAGAGCGCCCAGCCGCGCTCATGCGGCCCGCCACAAGCGCAAGTCGCCCGCCGAGGCCATCACGCTCTATCCGGCATAGACCTCCCGATACAACGCGATGATCTGCGCCGCATCCGGCACGCGCGGGTTGTTGCCGGGGCTGCCGGAGGCGAGCGCCTGCTCCGCCATCAGTGGCAGCAGTCCCTCGAACCCTTCCTTCGGAATGCCGTATTCGCCAGGTGCGGGCACGCGCAGCTCCCGGTTCAGCGCTTCCAGCTCCTGCACCAGCAGGCGGCCGGCCTCGGCATCCGGTGTGCCGGCGGGCGCGACGCCCATGATGCGGGCGGCTTCCGCATAGCGCTTCAGGCCGGCTTCCAGCCCGAAACGGGTGACGGCCGGCAGCAACATGGCGTTGGAAAGTCCGTGCGGTACATGGAAATGCGCGCCCAACGGCCGGCTCATGCCATGCACCAGCGCAACGGAGCTGTTGGAGAACGCCAGCCCCGCCAGCGTCGCGCCCTCCATCATCGCGGCACGGGCGGCGGCATTGCGCGGCTCCGCATGCGCGGTGCGCAGATTGGCGGCGATCAGCCGCATCGCCGCCGTGGCGTAGAGGTCGGAGAAGCTGTTGGCCTTGCTGCTGACATACGCCTCCAGCGCGTGGGTCAGGCTGTCGATGCCGGTATCGGCGGTGATGCGCGCGGGCACGCTGAAGGTCAGCTCGTAATCCACCAACGCGGCCAGCGGCAGCGCACCCAGGCCCATGATCAGCATCTTCTCGTCATGCGCCGTGTCGGTGACGATGGTGAAGCGCGTCGCCTCGCTGCCCGTGCCGGCGGTGGTGGGAATGCAGATCACCGGCAGGGCGGCCCGGTCGGCCGAGGCCGGCACCTTGAAGTCCCGCATCACCTGCCCGGTGCGTGCGGCGGCCAGGATGGCCATGGCCTTGGCGGTGTCCATCGGGCTGCCGCCACCGAAGCCGACGAGGCAATCGAAATGCCCGCCCTTCAGCACGTCGACACCCGCCTTCACCACGGTATCCGTCGGGTCCGCCACGGTGTCCGAAAACACATGCGCCGTCATGTTGGCCGAGGCCAGCGGCGCCAGCACACGATCGATCAACCCGGACGACACCATCCACGGATCGGTCACCACCAGCGGGCGGGACAGGCCGAATTCGGCCAGCAGCGCCGGCAGCTTCGCCAGGGATCCGCCGCCGATCAGCAACTTACGTGGGGCGACGAGGGAGATGGTGTGCATGGGTCGGCGGTCCTCCTTCTGCCACGGTGATTGCCCCGCGGCCTTGGCGACAGGATCGGCCGGACGGCGCCCGGGGGCAAGCCAGGGCGGGGCTTTATCGGCCGGGGGGGGGGTAGCGCCGGCTGCCCTGCCCGCCGCCGTAGCCGCGCTCCGGCCAGCCGGCTACAGCGCTGGCAACGGCTTCAGCCAGGCCAGGCGGATGCCGCCCAGCAGCGCCAACAGCAGGCAGCCGCCGACCAGCCAGGTGACGCCCTGCCACCCTGCCGCGCTCCAGGCCAGGCCACCGACGGCGCCGACGATGCTGGAGCCCATGTAGTAGCTGAACAGGTACAGTGACGACGCCTGCGCCCGCGCCATCCGTGCCCGCCGCCCGACCCAGGAGCTGGCCAGGGAATGCGCGCCGAAGAAGCAGAAGGTGATCAGGGCGATGCCGGTGACGATGAAGGGCAGCGAGTCGATGCTCATCAGGCTCAGCCCGCCCAGCATGGCCAGCAGCATCACCCAGAGCAGCCGGCGGCGCCCGAAGCGGTCCGCCATGCCGCCCACCAGTGTGGAACTGCCGATGCCGACCAGATAGACGGTGAAGATCAGCCCGACCACGGCGTGGCTGAGCGAGAACGGCTCGGCCAGCAGGCGGTAGCCGATATAGTTGTACAGGGTCACGAACGACCCCATCAGCAGGAAGCCTTCCAGGAACAACCAGCGCAGCCCGCCATCCCGGAGGTGGAAGGCGAAGTTCGCCGCCAGCCCGCGCATCGCCAGCGGCCGCGCGACGAAGTGGCGGGAGGGTGGCAGGCAGCGCCAGAACACCACCGCCGCCATCAATCCCAACACGCCAATGCCGCCAATGGCCAGGCGCCAGCCGCCCCATTCCATCAGCACGCCGGTCAGCACCCGCCCCATCATGCCGCCCATGGCGGAGCCGCTGATATACAGCCCCATGGCGTAGCCAGAGGAACGCGGGTGCACTTCCTCCGCGATGAAGGCCATGGCAACGGCGGGCAGGCCGCTGAGCAGCACCCCTTGCAACGCCCGCAGCATCAGGAACTGATCCCAGCCCGGCATCAGCGCGCAGGCGATGGTAATGGTGGCGGAGGCGAAGACCGAGACCAACATCACCGGCTTGCGCCCCACCGCCTCCGACACCGCGCTGGCCACCAGCATGCACACCGCCATGGCCGCCGTGGGCAGGGAGAGCGACAGGCTGCTGACCGCCGGGCTGACGCCGAACTCGGCCGAGAAGACCGGCATCAGCGGCTGCACGCAGTAGAGCAGCGCGAAGGTCGCGATGCCGGCGCAGAAGAAGGCGATGTTGGTGCGCAGGAAGGCGCTGGTGCCGCGCTCGATATACGGGGTCTCGGAAACCGCTTCGGCCGTGGCCTGTCCGGGCAGCGGTGCGGCAATGGGCCGGGCGGTCAGGGGCATGTTCATCGGCGGGGCAGCGTCCAGTCAGCGGGTGGTGCCAGCATGCCCGCTTCACGGTGCCGCTTGCCACGGTGCTGCACCTGCGAAATAATTCGGTGGCGCCGAATACTGTCTTCCTGGCCGTGGAAAGCATCCGATGGAACTCCGCCACCTTCGCGCCTTCCTGGCTGTGTCCGAGACGCTGCATTTCACGCAGGCGGCGGAACGTCTTGGCCTCTCCCCACCCGCGCTGACCGAGCAGATCCAGGGGTTGGAGGCGCTGCTGGGCGCCCGGCTGTTTCGCCGTACCAAGCGCAGCGTGGCGCTGACCGATGCCGGGCGGCTGTTCCTGCAGGAAGCCGCCCCTGCCCTGGCCCAGGTGGAACGGGCGGAGCGGATCGGCCGCCTCGCCGGGCGCGGGGAGCGCGGCATCGTCGCCATCGGCTTCGCCGCATCGGCCGCGTTTTCCGGCGTGCTGGCCGCCAGCGTAAACGCTTGGCGCGCCATCCACCCCGAGGTCGAGCTACGGCTGCAGGAGTTGGAAACCATCCCGCAATTGGCTGCGCTGGCGGCGGGGCAACTGGATATCGGCTTCATCCGCCCGCCGGTGCAGGCGCCGGACGGCATTGCCACCACGCCTCTGTTGCAGGAACCGCTCTGGCTGGCCCTGCCCGCCTTCCACGCCCTCTGCGCCCTGCCCGAGGTCGCGCCGGCACAACTGGCCGAGGAGCCCTTCGTCAGCCCGGATTTCGACACCGGCACCGGCTTCCACCATCACACCATGGCGTTGGGGCAGGCCGCCGGCTTCACCCCGCGCATCGCGCACCGCGGGCGGGACCTCGTCGCGGTGGTCAGCCTGGTCGGGCTGGGGCTGGGCGTGGCGCTGGTGCCGGAATCCTTCCGTCACTGCGTGCGGCTGCCGGGGCTGGAATACCGCAAGCTGGCCGGTACGCCGCCCCGGGCGGAACTCGCCGCGGCCTTCCGCCGCAACGAGGCCGCGCCCGCCACCCAAGCCTTCATCCGCCAGCTGCGGCGGCAGGCATCGTCTATTCCGCCGGAACCGCCACGGCCTGGGAGCGGTTGAGCGCCTTCGCCTGCTTGCGCCGCCCCAGCTGCTGGTCGGCGATGACGCCCAGCAGGATGACGCTGCCCATCACCGCGAAGTTCAGTGAGGACGGGATGCCCAGGATGTTCACCAGGTTCTGCAGAATCTGCAGCAGCACCGTGCCCAGGACGATGCCGAGGATACTGCCCTCCCCACCCCGCAGAGAGCAGCCGCCCAGCACCGCCGCGGCGATCGCGTAGAGCTCGTAGAAATTGCCGAAGGAGGAAGGCGAGACCGAGCTGGTGTAGAACACCAGCAGCACGGTGGAGAGCCCGGCCAGCCCGCCGCCGATCAGGTAGGCCCCGGCGATGACGGCATTGGTGTTGATGCCGGAATGCCGCGCCGCTTCCTCGTTCCGCCCCACCGCATACAGGTAGCGGCCAAAGACGGAGCGATGCAGCAGCACCCACATGGCGACCGCGACGACCATCAGGATAATGAAGGGATGCGGCACGCCGAAGCTGCGCCCGGCGGCCAGCCAGGTCAGCGTATCCAGGTTGCCGGCATAGCCGAAGCCCATGGTGCCATCATTGGTGTAGTAGCGGGCAATGCCACGGTAGATCAGCAACCCGCACAGCGTGACGACGAAGGGCTGCAGCTTCAGCCGCGTCACCAGCAGGCCGTGCAGCAGGCCCATCACCAGACCCATCACCAGCACCACCAGCAGTGCCAGCGGCCAGGCGAGTTCGTAGTTCACCAGCAGGTCGATGAAGATCACGCCCAGCAGCGCGAACATCGACCCGACCGAGAGGTCGATGCCGCCGGTGATGATGATCAGCCCCTGGCCGATGCTGAACACGCCGAACAGGCCGATCAGGTTGGCCATGTTCAGCAGATTGACGCCCGAGAGGAATAACGGGTTCAGCGCCGCCGTGATGCCGCCGATGACGATCAGCAGCAGCGCCAGGCCCAGCTCTTTCTTGCTCATGTCTCTGCTGCCTCTCCATCCTGGCCGATCGCCAGTCGCAGCACCGCCTTCTCGCTGAAGGCGTCCCGCTGCAGCGTGCCGCTGATGCGGCCTTCATGCATCACCACGATGCGGTCGGAGACGCCGATGACCTCTTCCATGTCGCTGGAGATCATCAGGATGCCGACGCCCTTATCCGCCAGCGCCCGCATCAGCGTGTAGATCTCGCCCTTGGCGCCGACATCGATGCCACGCGTCGGCTCGTCGAACAGGATGATACGCGGCGCCATGCTGAGCCACTTGCCCAGCACCACCTTCTGCTGGTTGCCGCCGGAGAGCGTGCCGGCGATGACCTCGACCCCCGGCGCCTTGATCCGCAGGGACTTGCCCTGCCCCTCCGCCGCGCGCCGCTCGGCGCCCCGGTCCACCAGCCCGGCGCTGGCATAGTGCGGCAGGTCGGCCAGGGTAATGTTCTCGGCGATGGGCATGTCCAGCACCAAGCCGTCCTTCTTGCGGTCCTCCGGCACTAGGTACAGGCCGGCCGCCACGGCATCGCGCGGGGCGCGCACGCGCAGCACCGCGCCATCCAGCGTGATGCTGCCACCCATGGGCGGGTCGATGCCGAACAACGCCCGCGCCAGCGAGGTCCTGCCAGAGCCCACCAAGCCGGCCAGCCCGACGATCTCGCCTGGCCGGATGCGCAGATCAACCTCCTGTTGCGGGAAGGCACTGGTGATGAGGCCGCTGATCGCCAGCCCGCCCTCGCCCGGCGGCCGTGCCGGCGGGGTGTAGAGCGCCCGCAGGTCCCGCCCGATCATCAGGCGGATCATGTTGGCGTGGCTGATATCCTCCCGCGCCAGCGCGCCGGCCAGCTTGCCGTCCCGCAGGCACACGACGCGGTCGGCGCAGTCGATGATCTCGCCCAGCCGGTGGCTGATATAGATCAGCGCGGTACCGCTGGCGCGCAGCTCGCCCAGCACGGTCAGCAATCTCGCCGTCTCGGACAGGGTCAGAGACGAAGTCGGCTCATCGAGGATGATGATGCGGGCTTCCGTCGCCAGTGCCTTGGCGATCTCCACCAGCTGCCGCTGCGCGATGGAGAGTTCGGCCACGGACGTCCAGGGCGTGAAGTCGGCGCCCAGGCGGCGCAGCAGCGGCGCCACCTGCTCCGCCGCCGCCTTGCGGTCCACCAGCCGCAGGGGACCGCCCTTCAGCGGTTCCCGCCCGAACAGGATGTTCCCGGCGACGTCGAGATTGTCGAACAGGTTCAGTTCCTGGTGCACGAAGGCGATGCCGGCGGCCTGCGCCTCCGTCACCGTCAGCCGGTCGTAGCTGCGGCCATTCAGGCGGATCTCGCCGCCGCTGGGCGGCACGACGCCGCCCAGCACTTTCATCAGGGTCGACTTCCCGGCGCCATTCTCGCCGATCAGCCCCAACACTTCGCCGGCATTCAGCGCAAGGCTGACGCCATCCAGGGCGCGCACGCCTGGATAGGTCTTACTAATGCCGTCCAACTCCAACAGCGCGGTCATGACACGCTACCGCCCGCGTAGAAGGTCCCGCATCTGCCCCTGGAATTCGGAGACGTTGGATTTGTCGATGATGCGCGTGGGGATGATGATCTGCTTGTTGGCCGGGATGAAGCCGCGGTCGTTGTTCAGGTACTTCACCATGCCGACCATGCTCTGGTAGCCGAACTCGAAGGGCTGCTGCACCACGGTGGATTCGATGACGCCTTCCGCCACGCCGCGCAGCGTCAGCCCATCCTCGTCGAAGCCGACGATCTTGACCTTGCCCTCACGCCCCGCGCCCTTCACCGCCTGGTAGATCTGCGGCGTGTTGTATGCCCACAGGCCGACCAGCAGGTTGATGTCGGCATAGCGGGCCAGCGTGTCCTCGACATTGCGCTGCGCGCGGGCGATGTCGCTCTCATCCGTGCGGATATCAACGATGTTGATGTTGCCGCCTTGCAGTTCCTCGCGGATGCCCTGCACGCGCTCCCGCGCATTGTCGGCGTCCATGGTGCCGACGAACAGCATGGCTTTGCCGCCATTCGGCAGCGCCCGCTTCATCTGCTTGCCGGCTTCCCGCCCGGCCGCCACGTTGTCCGTGCCGATATACACGGCGCGGTTGCTGTTCGGCGCGTCGCTGTCGCTGGTGAACAGCACGGCCTGGGAGGCAACGCGGTTCAGCATCTCCGTCGAATTGGCCGGGTTGATCGGGGAGATGGCGATGCCGGCCACCTTGCGCGCCAGCAATTCGTCCACGATGCGTCGCTGCTCGGCCGCGCTGGCCTGGCCGGGAACGATCATCTCCATGTTGAAGTCGGTGTGCTCGCGATTGGCCTTATCGATGCCCCGCCGGCAAATCGTCCAGAAATCGGCGGAGACATTCACGACGAAAGCCAGGGTACGCTTTTCCTGCGCCTGGGCACGCGTGGTCAGTGCCGCGCCCAGGCCCAGGGCCGCAGGCATGGCAAGCAGTGAACGCCTTTTCATGGTCGCTCCTTGGTCCGTGTTCCCCCGGCTCGTCGAGCCGTCTTGCTCGGGCCTGATACCCGGCCCGTTGCACCAGACGCTAGCAGACTCCCGAAACGGGACGGAAGCACTGCTTTCAGCGCTTCACCATGGCGTCATCGTCACGGTGAAGCCCGAGTGGTGCCGCCACGTCCTCCAGCGGCATCCGCTCCGCCGCGAAGCCCAGCCGCCATTCCGTGGCGGCGGCCACCAGCATCAGCACGGCGGCCAGCAGGAAGCCCCAGAAGATATCGCCGCGCTGCCCGCCCTCGATCAGCCAGCCGAACAACGCCGGCCCGGCCACGCCGCCGATGGCGGTGCCGAAGGCGTAGAACAGCGCGATGGCGATGGCGCGCATCTCCAGCGGGAAGGCCTCGCCCACGGTCAGGTAGGCGGCGGACGCGGCGGGGGATGCGAAGAAGAAGATCACCGTCCAGGCCAGAGTCTGCTCCCACGCAGAAAGCCAACCCTGCTGGAAGGCAAAGGCCGAGGCCGCCATCAGGATGCCGGACATGGCATAGGTCAGGGTGATCATCACCTTGCGCCCGACGCTGTCGAACAGGGGCCCCAGCAGCAGTGGCCCCGCCAGGTTGCCCAGCGCGAAGGGCAGCAGGTACCAGCCGACATGCTGGGAGGCGATGCCATAGAACTTCGTCAGCACCAGCGCATAGGTGAAGAAGATGGCGTTATAGCAGAAGGCCTGGCAGGCCATCAGCGTAACGCCCAGCACGGTGCGCCGCCGCTGCTGCTGCAGCATGATGTTCAGCACCTCCTTCAGCGAGGTATGGCCGCGCCGGCGGAACTTCACCGGGCCGTAGGGCAGCGGCGGCAGCTTGCCGTGCCGTGCTTCCACCCGCGCCTCGATCTCGGCGACGATGCGGTGCGCCTTCTCTTCCTGCCCATGCGTCATCAGCCAGCGCGGGCTTTCCGGCACCCAGTTGCGCAGGAATATGATGCCGAGCGCCAGCACGCCGCCGACCACGAAGGCCGCCCGCCAGCCGATCTCGGGGTCCACGATCGCCGGGTCCAGCACCACCAGGGCGGAGGACGCGCCGAGCGCCGCGCCGGCCCAGAAGGTGCCGTTGACGGCGAGGTCCACGGTGCCGCGCCGGCGGGCCGGGATCATCTCCTGGATGGCGGAATTCACCGCCGCGTATTCGCCGCCGATGCCGGCGCCGGTCAGTGCCCGGAAGAAGGCGAAGGACCAGAAATCCCAGGAGAACCCGGTGGCGATGCTGGCCAGCATGTAGAGCCCCACCGTGATGAAGAACAGCTTGCGCCGCCCCCACCGGTCCGTCGCCCAGCCGAATCCCACGGCGCCGAGCACCGCGCCGATCAGGTAAGCAGAGGCCGAGAGCCCCACCTGCGTCTCGCTCAGTGCCAGGCTGGGGCTCTCATGGATGGCTGCGGCAAGGGAGCCGACAAGGGTGACTTCCAGCCCATCCAGCGTCCAGGTCACGCCCAGGGCAATGATGATCAGCCAGTGGAAACGGTCCCAGGGCAGCCGGTCCAGCCGGGCGGGAACATCCGTTTCGAACACCTCGGATTTGGCGCGTTGCTGGTCCATGGGACCCCCTCCCTGCCCTTGGCGATGCTTCGCCAACGCTGAAGGTTACGAAGCGTTGCCGGGCCGGGGTTGCGGCCAGCGCCGCCGCATGCATCATGTTCGCCAGTTGTTCCGCAGGAAACCGCATCGATGCTGGCACCCTCCACCCCTCTCCCCCAGGGCAGCAGCGTCGGTACCGGCGCCCGCGCCGCGCGGGCCTTCCTGGCTGCCGACCCGGTGATGGGCCCGGTGGTCCGGCAGGTCGGGGCCTTCACCCTGAAGCCGATCAAGCGCGAGCCGTATGAGGCGCTGATACGCGCCATCGCCCACCAGCAGGTGCATGGCCGGGCGGCGGAAGCGATGCTGAACCGGTTGATCGCCCATTTTCCCGGCCAGGACTTCCCCGACCCCACCGGCATCCTGGCGATGGAGGATGGCGCGCTGCGGGCGTGCGGCTTCTCCGGCGCCAAGGTCGCCGCCATTCTGGACATCGCGCATAAGAGCGTCGGCGGGCTGGTGCCCACCCGCCGCGCCGCTGCCCGCCTGCCGGATGAGGAGCTGATTGCCCGCCTGGTCGCGCTGCGCGGCGTCGGCCGCTGGACGGTGGAGATGCTGCTGATCTTCACGCTCGGCCGGCCCGATATCCTGCCGATCGACGATTTCGGCGTGCGGGAGGGCTATCGCCACGCCGCAGGGCTGGATGCCCAGCCAAAACCGAAGGAACTGGCGGCGATCGGCCAGGCCTGGGCGCCGTTCCGCTCCGCCGCCGCGTGGTATCTGTGGCGGGCGGCGGATCTGGCGAAGGAAAACCGCTTCAAGGCTCCTGTAGCGATCTGATGGGCACTTAGCCCAGGAAGGCCCGCACCGCCGCCAGGAAGCCTTCCGGCTTCTCGGCATGCAGCCAGTGGCCGGCGCCCTTCACCTTGCCAAAGCGCGCCGCCGGGAACAGGGCGCGGAACACCGGCCGGTGTTCCTCCCGCACATAGTCCGAGAGTTCGCCGGAGAGCACGAGCGTCGGGCCGTCGTAGCGGGCGCCGTCCGGCAGCGGGAGTGCGGCCTCTACCATTGGCAGGCTGTCGGCAATCTGCGTCAGGCCGATCCGCCAGGCCGGCGGGTTCGCGGCAAAATCCAGGTTCTGCAGCAGGAAGCCGCGCACCCCGGCGGCAGGCACGGCACCGGCCAGCGCCGCATCCGCCTGCCGGCGCGTCAGTCCGGCCTCCAGCGTCACGGCCAGCATCGCCTCGGCATAGGGGCGGAAAGCCGGCGGGTAGGCCACCGGGGCGATGTCGGCCACGATCAGGCGGGACACCATCGCCGGCTCGGTCAGTGCCAGCGTCATCGCCACTTTGCCGCCCATGGAATGGCCGAGCACGTCAGCCGGTACGGCACCGGACGCGCGCAGCGTTTCCGCCACATCCGCTGCCAGGGCGGCATAGTCGGGCACCGCCGCGTGCGAGGAAGCCCCATGGTTGCGAAGGTCCAGTGCCAGCACGCGGCGGCCGGCGGCGGCCAGCGCCTTCTGCACGGCACCGAAATTCGTTGCCTGGCCGAACAGCCCGTGCAGCAGCACCAGCGGCGTGCCGGTGCCCTCACCCATCTCGATCACGTTCAGCAGCATCGTATCAACCCCTCGTCGCCACCACGACACTGGCGGCGATCAACGCGCCGCCGATGATGACGTCCCACCCCACCGGCTCCCCCAGCCACAGCGTGGAGACGATGACGCCGATGGCCGGCGCCAGCAGGAAGCCGACCGCCGCCACCGAGCCCGGCAGCCGCCGCCCCGCCTCGATCACCGCCCAGGTGCCGAGCGGTGCGACGAGGCAGCCGATCACCACCACCTGCCACAGCGCGCCCAGGCCGATGCCCCCGCCGGCCGAGAACGGTTCGCGGATCAGCGCCATCGGCACCAGCACCATGGCACCCAGCAGGAAGCACCAGGGCAGGTTCTCCAGCATCGGCCGCTGCGGCGGAAACAGCCGCGTGGCGATGATGGCCCAGGACCACAGGAAGGCCGCCGCCAGCAGCATCACATGGCCCAGCAGCGTGCCCTGGTCCCCCGCACCGGCCGCCCATGGCCCGGCCAGTGCCAGCACACCCGCCAGTCCCAGCCCGGCCGCCACCCAGCGCGTGGCCGAGACCTGCTCCTTCAGCACCAGCACCGAGAGCGGCACCAGCCAGAAGATGGTGACATTGGCCAGCACTGCCGTCCGCCCCGCCGGCACCAGCGCCACCGCCAGATGCGTCAACGCGAAATAGCCGCCGAGCTGCAACAACCCCACGCCCAGCACCGCCGGCCAGTCCTGCCGCACCGGGAAGCGCAGCTTGCCCTGAACCGCCAGGATGGCACCAACCATGCTGGCGCCCAGCAGGGTGCGGGACACCGCGAACCATAGCGGCGTCGCGTCCCCCAGCGCAGATTTCGTGATCGGCCAGGCCCCGCCGAACAGGGTGACGGCCACCAGCAGCAGCCGCAGATCGGCCCAGCGGATCATGGGCGGCGCTATTCCGCGACGCGCAGGGTGATCTTGCCGATATGTGTGCTGCTTTCCATCAGGGCGTGGGCGGCGGCGGCCTCCGCCAGCGGGAAGGTGGCATGGATCACCGGCGCCAGCTCGCCTTTGGCCAGCAGCGGCCACACCTTCTGCTCCAGCGCATCGGCGATCTCGCCTTTCTCCGCCGCGGTGCGCGGGCGCATGGTGCTGCCGGTCACGGTCAGCCGCTTCACCATGATCGGACGGATATCGGCCTTCTCGACCTCGTGCCCGCCGAGGAAGGCGATGAGGACCAGCCTGCCATCCTTAGCCAGGCAACGCAGGTTGCGCTGGAAATAGTCGGCGCCGACCATGTCCAGCACCACGTCCACGCCGTCCGGCGCCAGCCGCTTCACCTCGGCGGCGAAATCCTGCTGGCGGTAGTCGATGGCGGCGTCTGCGCCGAAGGAGAGGATGGCGGCGCATTTCTCCGGGCTGCCGGCGGTGGCAAGCACGCGGGCGCCGAAGGCCTTGGCCAGCTTGATGGCCGTGACGCCGATGCCGGAGGTACCGCCATGCACCAGGACCGATTCCCCCGCCGCCAACCGGCCGTGGCCGAACAGGTTGGCCCAGACGGTGAACAGGTTCTCCGGCACCGCGGCGGCCTGGATGGCGTCGAAGCCCTCCGGCCAGTGCAGCGCCTGGGTGGCGGGCACGGTGCAGTACTCGGCATAGCCGCCGCCATTGACCAGGGCGCAGACGCGATCCCCCATCGCGAAGCGGGAAACGCCCTCGCCCAGCGCCGCGACCTCGCCGGCGATCTCGAGCCCCAGCACCGGGCTGGCGCCGGGCGGCGGCGGATAGAGGCCCTTGCGCTGCTGCACGTCCGGGCGGTTCACGCCGGCGGCCAGCACGCGCACCAGCACCTCGCCGGCGGCGGGCTGCGGCACCGGGCCGGTGGCGGGCACCATGACCTCCGGGCCACCGCCCTCGCCATGCGCGATAAACGTCATGTTGCTCGGCAAACCGGCCATACGCACTCTCCCCAACCCGCGCCGCGGCGCCACTGCCTGAACCACGCTGCAGCCTGCAATCCCAGGCCGCGCCAAGGTCGGCGCCCGGTTGTCCGGCGTCAAGCCACCGGTCGGTGGCAGCCGGCGCGGCGATGGCGAAAACACGAAGGGGCGGCCCGAACCGGGCCGCCCCCTGTTGCCGCAGGCCGTTAAAGCCGGCGTCAGTTCGCGCGGATGCCGGCGGAGCGGATGACCTCGGTCCACTTGGCGATCTCGTCGTTCAGGAACTTCGCCGTGCTGGCCGGCGTCGTGTCGCTGCGCGTCTGCATCGTCAGGTCGGACAGGCGGGCCTTCACAGTGTCCATCGCCATCACCTTGTTGATGGCCTGGTTCAGCTGGTTGACGATCGGCTCCGGCGTGCCGGCCGGCAGGAACACCATGTGCCAGGTATAGGCCTCGTAGCCCGGCACGCCCGCCTCATTGAAGGTGGGGATGTTGGCCAGCTGCGGCAGGCGCTCGTTGGAGGAGATGGCCAGGCCCTTCACCTCGCCGCGCGTTACGAACGGCATGGCATTGTTGGCCACGTCCAGCATCATCACGACGGAACCGTTCAGCAGGTCCGGCATAGCGGCGGCGGAACCGCGATACGGCACGTGGTTGACCTTCAGGTCACCCGCCTGCTTCAGGAACAGCTCGCTCGCCAGATGCAGCGCAGCGCCGTTGCCGGTGCTGGCGTAATCGTACTTGCCCGGATTCTTCTTGAAGAGATCGATCAGCTCCTGCAGCGAGTTGACTGGCAGGTCCTTGTTGACCATCAGCAGCATCGGGATGACGCCGGTCAGCGCGACGGGCGTGAAATCCTTGATGGGGTCGAACGGCAGGCTGGGGAAAATCTCGCGCAGCGCCGCATGGGCAATGGTGGTGTAGAGCGCGGTGTAGCCATCCTTCGGCGCCTTCGCCACGGCGTCCGAGCCGACGACGACGCCGGCACCCGTGCGGTTCTCCACCACGAAGCGCTGCGGCAGGGCCTTGGAGAGTTCATCGGCGATCAGGCGGGCCGGAACGTCCGTCGGCCCACCGGCCGCGAAGGGCACCACGAGGCGAACGGGCTGGGTAGGCCAGTTGCCCTGCGCCTGGGCCAGGCCGGGCAGCAGGGCCGGCAGGGTGGCGGCGGTACCGAAGGCAAGCAGATCGCGACGCTTCATGGACGACTCCCAATTTTAGTTCAGAGTAATTATGAAAATTCCCCCATGTTATGTGGTACCGCACCGCACTGCGTCAATCTTGGCGGTGCCAATCGCCGCATGCCACGCGGCACCGCCCCCGCCAGGCATCAGCCTGGCAGCAAGAGGATGCGGGAGGCCGAATCCAGTCCCAACGACTGCCGCGCCTCCGCATCCGCCCCGGCGGCCAACAGCCCGGCGATGCCGAGCGCCAACCCGTCCGGGGCCTGCACTTCCGGGCCCTCGGCGGAACCCGCCGGCGCGGGTGGCACGGCCATGAAGGCAAAGGCAGCACGCTCCAACTCCTGCCACGCCAGCAGGCCGGGCGCACTGCCCTCTGGCCCGCTGGCCGAGGCTTCCGGCAGGACTGCATCGGCACCGGCCAGCGCTGCCCCTAGCAGGCGCGCATCATGCTCCGGCTCCACCACGACCAGTACAGGCGCGGTGCCGTAGTGCTGGCGCAGTTGCACGGATGCCGCCGCCGCCATGCCTCCTGCGCCACCTGGCACGAACACATGGGTCGGCGTCTCGCCGCAGGCGTCCAGCGCATCCTCCACCGCCAGGCGGTAGCCCTGCATCACGTCCCGCGGCACTTCGGTGTAGCCGGACCAGGAGAGATCGGAGACCAACGTCCAGCCTTCCCGCGCCGCATCCGCCGCCGCCTGGCGCAGCGCAGCGCCGGCATCGCCCGGTACCTCGCGCAGCGCTGCGCCGAAGCCGGCCAGCGCCTGCTTCGCATCCGGGTCGGAGCCGACAGGTACGAAAGCAACGCATCCAGCACCACATTGCGCGGCGGCCCAGGCGACAGCGGGCGCGAAGCCGCCATCCAGCGCGCAGGCCAGCGTCACGTCCCCCGCCGCCGCCGCGTGCTCGCCCCGCATCAGCGCGACGGTGCTGGCGGCAATGCCGGCGCGCGCCAGCTCCGCCATCAGCAGCCGGGCCACCGCGTAGCCGGCGCCCAAAGCGTGGATTTCGCCCGCCACTCCGGCACCGGCCGGGCCGGTAGCCCGCCGGCCATCGACGCTCTGCACCCAGGCCACCCCGGCCACCGCCGCCAAAGCAGGCAGCGGCAACACAGGCGCCGGCCCATGACCCGGCCAGGCGCGGATCTCGGTAGTGGCGCGGCGGAAGCCACCCTGTGGCAGCACCACGACGCCGGGTACGCCCAGGCGGGGATTGCGGAGCAGGCGGAGAGGTAGCGTATCGGTCATGGCAACACCTTGGCCGCGCTGCCCCGACGCAGCAATCTGCTGCTCTCAGGGCTGCGTTGATGGCCAAGGACGCCGATCACGCCCTTTGATGTCGGCCGATCGCCACGCTGAAAGCGGGCTTCGCGGCCTTCCGGCCGGTTCGCCGCCACCCGCAGACGGGTGCTGGATTTCAGCCGGCAGGGCGGCGGAACAGAGAGACCGCAGGGCTTCCCGCCCCGCGACCTCGCGGCTACAAAGGCGGCACGTCTCATCGCGTGATGTAACAGGCGCTTGCGGGGTTCTCCTCGCCGGGCACTTTCAGTAAATTCGCCATAAGGCTGACCTGGAATGGCTGGCTGCGCCGGTCGTTTCGGGCTATGGCGCGGACGGCCGGACCAGATCGCCTTATCCCGGCCATCAAGTGTGCCGAAACAGCCTGCCGGCACCCAGGAGAGGACCAGCCACCTTGATTTCCCGACGTTCCATGATGCTGGCCGGCGGCGCCCTGCCCCTGCTGCTCGCCGCCTGCGATACTATTGTCCCCCGCGCCAGCGGCCCGCTGCCGGAAGACGGCACGATCGATGTGATGTCGCTGCTCTCCGCGCGCCCGGATACCAAGATCTTCACCGACGCCCTGAAGCGTTCCGGCCTGGCCGAGCGCATCACGCTGGCGAACGGCCCCGCCACCCTGTTCGTGCCGAACGACACGACCATCGAGGCCCTGCCGCCCGCCAGCCGCGCCATCCTGACCGACCCGAAGGCGGACCAGGCGAAGCTGCGCGAAGCGGTGGGCAGCCTGATCGCCAGCGGCCAGTTGCGGTTGGAAAGCATCGCGGTGCGCAACGGCCAGATCAACACCTGGGCGCCTGGCCACCAGCTGCGCGTCACCGGCGCGCCCGCGCCGACGGCGAAGATCCAGCGCGCCGTGCTGGCCAATGGCCGCACCACTGTGACGGGCCCCGTCGCCGGCTTCGCCCGCGCCGACATCCTGGGCAATAACGGCGTGATCCATATCCTGGACACCGCGCTGCTGCCGACCTCCTGAGGGTACGGCGGGGCCCCGGCCCCGCCTGTCCACCTGGGAATGACAGGACAGGCCGTGATGGGCTCACCATCACGGCCTGTTTCTGTTCAGGGGCCGCGGGAGCACGGTGGGTTCACCTCCGTGCTCCCGGTACTTGTCTGACCGGGATTCAGGCCCTTCGGCGATTCAACCTCAAGCCATCACGCCTTAACGCCCTGGCGTCAGAGCGCCGCTTGCTGCTTGCACCAGGATGCCAGTTGCTCATGCGTGGCGAACCACACCTTGCCCCGGGACTTCATGTACTCGACCAGCCGCTCCAGCATCATGATGCGGCTGCGGTGGCCGATGATGTGCGGGTGCATGGTCAGCAGGAAGGTTCCGCCTTCCTCGAAGGCCCCATCGAACTCGGCACGGAAGATTTCTTCCACGGCCGAGGGCGGCGTGTAGGGCCGGATGGCGGAAAAGCGCACCATGTTCAGGTAAGGCGCGTCGTCGCGGATCCATTCCGGCGGCAGCTCCACCACACCGGTCGGCTTGCCCTCGGCGATGATCTCGTAAGGCTCGTCGTCGGCCATCAGGCTGCTGTCATAGAGCAGCCCCATCTCCCGGATGATATCCAGCGTGTCGACCGAGAAATCCCAGCTCGCCGTGCGGATGCCCACTGGGCGGCGGCCGGCGATCTTCTCCAGCACATCGGCGGCGCGCATCGTCAGGTCGCGCTCCACGCCGGGCGGCAGGGTGGTGTTGGCTTCGTGGATCCAGGAATGGATGCCGATCTCGTGCCCCTCATCCGCCAGGGCGCGCACCTCCTCCGGATGCAGCAGGGCGGAGACGGCGGGGTAGAAGAAGCTGGCGCGGGCGCCGTGCCGGTCCAGCAACCGGCGGATGCGCGGAATGCCCTGGCGGGAGCCGTACTGGCCCTGGCTGATCCGCATCGGGCTCTCGTCGCCATCGCGCAGCGGCGTCGTCTCATGGTCCGCATCGAAGGAGAGCGCCACGCAGCAGCGCGCCCCCTCCGGCCAGGCCGGCGGCGCCAGGCTGCGGCCGCCATAGGCGCGGGCCACGGCGCCACGCCACTTCTCCTCGCTCCATTCCCAGGGCTGCTGTTTCGGGGTCTCGGTCATGGTCAAAGCTCCGGTCTGTCTCGAAGGCACGCGGCCGCGCGGGTGCGGTAGGGCCCCGGGTACAAGGCGTAGGGGCGCGCAGTCTGCGCCGGGGTGCCGTGCGAGGCCAGAGGGGGTCCTCCCCTTTCCTCCCGCCGCCGCCGGACGCATGGTGCGCCTCGAATCAGAACCGTGCGCGGAAGCCAGAATGTCCGATACCGATCCGGCCCAGATGTCGGCCGAGCAACTCATCGCCCTCTACGCCACCCGCCGGCTCTCCCCGGTGGAAGCGTTGCAGACGGTGCTGGAGCGGGTGGCGCGCTACAACCCCTGGGTCAACGCCTTCGCCGTGCTGAATCCGCGCGCCCTGGCCCAGGCCGGGGAGAGCGAGGCCCGCTGGGCCGCCGGCCGCCCGATGGGCCCGCTGGACGGCGTGCCGGTGACGGTGAAGGACCTGCTGAATGTGCAGGGCTTCCCCACCCGCCGCGGCAGCAAGACCACCGATGCGACGCCCGCCACTGAGGACGCGCCCGCCGTTCTGGGCCTGAAGGCGGCCGGCGCCGTCATCCTCGGCAAGACCCACACCACCGAGTTCGGCTGGAAGACGCCGGGCGATTGCCCGCTGGGCGGCATCACCCGCAATGCCTGGAACCCGGAACGCACCGTTGGCGGCTCCTCCTCCGGCGCCGGTGCGGCGGGGGCGGCGAATTTCGGCCCGCTGCATGTCGGCACGGATGCCGGCGGCTCCATCCGCATCCCCGCCGCCTATTGCGGGCTGGTCGGGCTGAAGCCCAGCTACGGCCGCATCCCGCAATGGCCGCACAGCGCCTTCGGCCAGGTCTCCTGCGCCGGGCCGATGGCGCGCACGGTACGGGACGCGGCGCTGATGTTCTCCGCCATGGCCCAGGCCGATATCCGCGACCCCTATTGCCTGCCGGACGATATGCGCGACTGGCGCGACGGCATCGATGACGGCGTGGCCGGCTTGCGCGTCGCCGTCGTGCGCCACCTGGGCTACGCGCCGCCGATCGACGCGGAAGGCGAGGCCGCCGTGGAGCTGGCGGCACGCCTGTTGACCGAACAGGGTGCCATCGTCGAGTACGTGAACCCCGCGTTGCCGGATACGCGGGAGATCTTCGGCCGCGTCTGGGGCGTGGCGCTGGCGCGGCTGGTGAACACCATGGCGCCGGAGAAGCGGGCCCTGCTGGACAAGGGCCTGGAAGAAGTGGCCGAGCGCGAGGGCAAGATGTCCGCCACCGACTATCTGGCGGCCGAGGCGCTGCGGACCGAGGCGGCGCACGCCATGGCCCGCTTCCACCTGAAATACGACCTTGTGCTCTGCCCGACCACGCCGACCGCCGCCTTCGCCGCCGATGCCCCGACCATCCGGCCGACCGAAGCCCTGTGGCGGGACTGGGCGCCCTGGACCTTCGCCTTCAACCTGACCCGGCAGCCTGCCATCTCCGTGCCGATCGGCCTGGACGAGCACGGCATGCCGCGTGGTGTGCAGTTCGCCGCGGCCCAGTTGCGGGACGACCTGGTGTTGCGTGCTGCCCGTGCCATCGAGCGCGCGGTGGCCATGCCGGTGGCCAAGGCCGAAGGGGCCCACGCCTGCGGCCACCACCATTAGAGCGTAGTCGCCCGCGGCGGCACCACCGGAAGGCGAAAATAACACGTTGAATCAATAGATTAACGCGAACCTGCTAGCGTGTGTAAGCAGTTCCTGCCCCAGGAAATACTTACTTCCGTGCACCGCGCTTCCGGTTGGTTCAGTCCGCGACGACGGTGCCCGTTAAAAAACGGCCGGCAGGAATGAACCTGCCGACTTTGGCGCGGCGGCCCGGGCGCGTTTCCGCCCCCGCCCGACGCCAGTCCGAACCCGCATTCCGGTCCCGCGTCCGTCGGCCGCTTGGCCGCGAACGCTGTCAGCCGCGCGGGGAGATGACCGGTGGAGGCGTCCGGCGGATGGGCCGGGCGCCTCCACCGCGCACATCACGCCTTGCGGCGGCGGGCGAAGAACAGGCCCAGCATGCCGGCGCCGAACAGCGCGGCGGTCGCCGGCTCCGGCACCGGCGTCACCACCTGGCCCTGCAGGCCGAAGCGGACGTTGTCGATGGCAAAGCCCGCCGGCTCCGCGCCCACCAGCGAGAACAGCAGGCCGCTGATCTGCGCCAGGCCGTTATCCGAGACCAAGCCGAGGAACTCGATGCCGAGGCCGGTATTGGTCACCGAGCCCAGGACATTGCCCAGGCTGTCGAAGGCGGTGATGGCGGTGCCGGCGATGGCGTTGAAGAAGCCGCCCTGCAGGCCGACGCCAAACTGCGGCGTGGAGAACAGGATGGCGATCGAGCCGTTGAACTGCGGCGTACCCGACAGCACTGGCGAGGTCGGGTTGGCGCCGTCCTGGGTAATGAAGGTATCCG
The DNA here is from genome assembly GCF_014490485.1 of Teichococcus aerophilus. Taxonomy (GTDB): domain Bacteria; phylum Pseudomonadota; class Alphaproteobacteria; order Acetobacterales; family Acetobacteraceae; genus Pseudoroseomonas; species Pseudoroseomonas aerophila. The sequence goes on from NZ_JACTVA010000003.1 coordinate 203,632, forward strand.
GGGACGCCGCCGCGAGGCTGAGCGGACCGGTCGGGTTGCCGAGCACGCAGCCGGAGACGGCGGCGCCAGCCGGGCAGGCACCCGGATTGGCGGCACCGGCCGTCTGCCCGGTGAAGTAGCCGTCGAAGGTGACGGTGGGGGAGCCGGCGCCGCCGCCATAGGTGGCCGGCGCATAGACGGGGTTGACGGTGCCCTGGGCGAATTCGCTGAAGGTGATCAGCCCGGACCCGGCGACGAAGGCGGCTTCGCTGACCCGCACCACGCCTGCCGAAGCAGAGTGTGCGAACAGCACCGCGCTCGCGGCGACGGTAAGGCGAAGGATGGATTTCATCGTCATCACACGATCTCCACGGAGTTGCAGATTGGCAGTGCCGCCGGGTGGGAAATAACCTTCGCCGTCGGTGCAACTCCTTGAGCAAGCGCCGTGCCGCGCCACTGAAGCCTGGTAAGCTTATGTAAATACATACAAAGATAAATTAAAGATTCGTTACTTTGTAAGAACGTCAAATCCGCCGACACGCGCGCCCCCCGCTGTCAGCGTCCTTGACCTGACGCGCCGCAGCATCCGGCCCTGGAAGCGCGGGCCTGACTTCCCCAGTTCCTGGGCTGCGGGACGACCCGCGCGATCATCAGACCCATTGGCCGGGACGACCCGGCCCAGAGAGGACATGATCGTGACGACATCCTGGATTGCCCTGTTCTTCGCCGGCCTGCTGGAAATCGCCTGGGCTGCTGGCCTGAAGCAGAGCGCCGGCTTCACCCGCCTCGCGCCCTCCATCTTTACCCTGATCGCCATGCTCGGCAGCTTCGGCCTGCTGGCCTTCGCCATGCGCGCCTTGCCACTTGGCACCGCCTACGCGGTCTGGACCGGTATCGGCACCGTCGGCGCCGCCATCATCGGCATGGCCCTGCTGGGGGAGGCGGTGACGCTGCCGCGCATCCTCTGCATCGGCCTGATCGTCGCCGGCATCGCCGGGTTGAAGCTGACCACCGGCTGAGGCTTGCTTTCCGCCAGGGCCCTGTCACGAATGGCAGGGCCCATTCCTCGCAGGACAGCCTCCACCATGACCAACCGCGTGCCCCCGACCCTGCCCGCCGCCGTCGACGAAAGCCGGCAGTGGGCGCGCCTGATGGGCATGGCCATGCTGGGCGAGATACCGGGCGATGGCGTAGACCGCGCCGCCCTGACCCTGCTGGACCGCCAGGCCCGCCGCCTGCTGATCGAGTGGGCCACCGAGGCCGGGCTGACCGTCAGCGTCGACGAGATGAACAACCTGTTCCTGCGCCATGAGGGGCTGGAGCCTGGCGCCGCGCCGGTGCTGACCGGCAGCCACATGGACAGCCAGCCGAATGGCGGCCGGTTCGATGGCATCTGGGGGGTGGTCGCGGCACTGGAGGCCGTGCAGGCCATCCGCGATGCCGGCCTGACCACCCGCCGGCCCATCGAGGTCGTGGCCTGGACCAACGAGGAAGGCGGGCGCTTTGCCCCCGGCTGCATGGGCAGCATGGCGTGGTCCGGCCACAGCGCCTCCACGACCTGGGACGGCGTGGCGGACCTGCACGGCACCACCTTCCGCGCCGCGCTGGAGGAGCAGATGGCGGCCGAGGCCGACCTGCCCCGCCGCCCGCTCGGCCCCGTCGGCGCCGCGCGTCCCAGCGCCTATATCGAGGCGCATATCGAGCAAGGGCCGCTGCTGGAAGCGGACATGCTGGATATCGGCGTCGTCACCGGCATCCAGGGCAGCCGCTGGTTCGTCGTGGACGTCGCCGGGCGTTCGGACCATGCCGGCACCGCCCCGGTCTCCCTGCGGCAGGATGCGGTGCAGGAGATGGTGCGCATCGTCAACGCGCTGAACACCCTGACCCACGACCCCGCCGATGTGCTGCGCTTCACCGTGGGCCGGGTGGAGGTGCATCCCAACACCTCCAACTCCGTCGCCGACCGCGTGCGCTTCACCATCGACCTGCGCCACCCGGACGCGGATATCCTGCGCGAGAAGGGCGACGCCATTGCCGGCACCGTGCAGGCCGCCCTGCGCCATTGCACCGCGACGGTGACCGAGCGCTTCACCGCCATGCCCACCGCCTTTCAGGAGCTGGTGCCGGACGCGGTGGAAGCGGCCGCCGAGGCGCTGGGCCTGCGCAGCCTGCGCATGGCCTCCGGCGCCTTCCACGACGCCCAGTTCCTGGTGCCGGTCTGCCCGAGCGGGATGATCTTCGTGCCCAGCCGCGGCGGCATCAGCCACCACCCATCCGAATACACTTCGCCTGAGCAGCTCGCGGCCGGGACGCGGGTGCTGGCGGCAACGGTGTGGGACCTGGCGAACCGCTAGAGCGCGATGGCTTGAGGAAGAAGCGCCGGGAGCCTGAATCCGGCGACCCAACAAAGGCATGGAGCGTGGGTGCGTGAACGAATGTGAACGCACCACGCTCTGAGGGAGAAGGTCGGGGAAGGAATTCCCCGAACCCCTTCTTTTTTTTCGAGTTTGGGGCGGCGCTCTGAAGGTGGGAGTGCCGGGGCAGTTGCCCGCTTTAAGCGAAAGGGACCGTCTGCCCCCTTCCCTTCAGACCACGCGACTCACCAGCGGCGCGGCGGGCCACAATCCAGGTGAACAAATCCCTGGCGGTAATAGCCGACGCCGCCCATCTGCATCTGCGCCGCCGTGCGGGCCACGCCATAGCCGTCGCGCCCTTGCAGGCGAAAATCGGCCGCCATGCCGGACATGTGCAGGCTGACGGTCGAGACGGCACGCGAACGGCGGGCGTTGTTGGCGTTGTGCTCCGGCGTACGGTAGCCGGACATGATGCTGAAGGTCTCGTTGGTCTCCAGCCGGGCAGCGACGCTGCTCAGCACGTCGAACAACCGGGGGTCCATCGGCGTGACCTCGGCGGCGGATAGGTCGCGGAACACCCAGTCCAGCTTGCGCAGGGCTTCCCGGTCGTACTTGCCGTCGCTGAAATAGACGCCGTCGAAGCTGTCCTCGGTAGAGAACCGCTGGGCATTCAGGCGGCGCACCGGCGGCAGGCTGGCAGCGACGGCGCTTTCGGACAGCAACGCCGTACCGGCGAGCACGCCGATGCCGGCCTTCAGGATCTGCCGGCGGCCGGCCATCTCCGGCTCGCAGCACGGGCATGCGCCGCCATGGCGGTTGAACAGGCCCAGCATCAGCGCGCCACCACCGCCGCGGCGGTGCTCTCCGCCCCCACGGCACTGGCCGCCTGCGGGCGTACGGGGGCCGGCGCCGCGCTTCGCGCCATGACCGGCGCGGCGAGCGGGGCGGAGCGCTGGTCCAGCGCGCGCAGATACACCGCATCCAGCCCATAGATATCCGGGCGGATCTTCACCCGGCCCTGATCCACCGTCACCGTCTCATAGCCCAGGCGCACCGGCAGGGTGCGGCGCAGGCCGACCGCGGTAGTCTGGCGGGATTCCAGCACGCGGTCCGCCCGCGCCCGGTCCCAGCCCGGAATGCCATCCAGGACGATGTCGAGCAGCTCCATCGGCCGCTCCAGGCGGATGCAGCCGGAGGAGAAGGCGCGATCCGGCCGGCGGAACAGGTGCCGGTCGGGCGTGTCGTGCAGGTAGATGTCTTCGCTGTTGGGCATGATGAACTTGATGCGGCCAAGGGCGTTGGTGTCACCGGCATCCTGCCGGAAGAAATAGGGCACGCGCTGCGGATTGACGGAGGCCCAGTCCACGCTCAGCGGATCGACCTCCACCCGCTCCCCACCGATATACTGGTAGACGCGGAAGCCCTTCTCGATCATCGCGCGCGGATCGCGCCGGAACTTCGGCAGCAGGTCCTCGCGCGCATTGCGCTCGGGCACGCCCCAGGGCGGGTTGAACTGCACCGTGGTCATGGTGACTGCCAGCATCGGCGTGGCGCGGGCGCGGTTGCCCACGATCACGGCCATGTCCAGCAGCACCTTGTCCCCCTCCAGCACCTTCAGCCGGTAGTCGGGGATATTCACCTCGATGCGGCGGGCCGGGCCCGGGCGCAGCGAGCCTCGGCGCATGTCCATGGCGACGCGTACCTGGCCGACCAGCGCATCGGCCGGGCGGTTCATCAGGCGCTGGGTGTTGACGCCGACGCGGCCGTCCTGCTCCAGCCCATTGGCGCCCTGCCAGCGCTTCACGGCTTCCAGCAGCACGTCGTCATACAGTGCGGGGTCGGCGGGCGTGGCGGCGGCCAGCGCCGCGTCCTCGGCGGCAATGCGCGCGCGCAGGGCGGGCACGCGCTCCGCATCCGTCATGCCGGGGTCGATCGTGCCGCCGGTCGGCACCACGGGCCAGCCACCGGCTTCCACCCGCGCCCGCGCCTCGCGCAGCGCCAGCCGCAGGGCGTCCATGCCGCCAGGGGCCAGCGCCGCCTGCTCCAGCACCTGCGCCGGCTCGGTGCTGCCATACAGGCGGGTCTGCCAGACGGCGCCGGCAGCGGGTTCGCGCTGAATGTCCGGACGGCCTGCCAAGGCGCGCACGCGGCCCTGTGTCAGGTCCGCCAGCGCCAGCGAGGCCGATGCGTAAAGCGCCGTGGTGTAGCCCTGCGGATCACTGGCCGCTCGCGCATCCTCGGGGATGGCGTAGTGGCCGGGGTTCAATCCGTCCTGGTCCAGCAGCCGCAGCCGGGCGGACAGACGCAACAGCGCCTCCCAGCTCGGTTGGACGGGCTGCAGCCCGGTCGGGCTCGCTGCCAATGCCGGTAGCGGCATGGCGGCGGCCAGGAATAACAGACAGGCATTTCTGCGGCGCATGGCGCTGTGCATAGCCCTCGCGCGCAGGGCTTTCCAGCCTTTGGTGCGATCACCGCTGCGCCAACAGGCGTGGGCGGTGGCCCTGGCCTCAGTTATCCCGCTTCAGGCCCTTCAGCACCGCGAACGGGTTGGGTCGCGGTGCCGGCGACTCGGGGGCGGGTTCGTCATCGCCGACCGAGAACCCCTCCTCCAGGCTGGCGCCCGGGGCACGCGGATATGGGTCCAGCGCCAGCGACAGCTGCTCCGCCAGCGCTTCGCCCAGCTCCAGCACGTCGTTCTCGGTCGGGATCTCGTCCGGGCCTTCCGGATCCTCGTCCATCTCGGCGCCGGGCGGCAGGAAGCGCAGGTCCACCGCCTCGTCCACCGTCTGGCGCACCGGCTCCAGCGTCACCACGCAGGGCTGCACCACGGTGGCGGCCAACCGGCCGCGCACGCGCACGGCGCCGCCGGATTCCTGCCGCAGCCGCAGGCTGGCCGAGAGCGCCTCGATCGCCAGGATGCCGAAGCGGGCGGCCAGGGCGGCGCATTCCTTCGGAGTGGCCTGCACCTCCTCCCGCCGCTCCTGCTTGCCGATGGTGCCCCAGGGAAAGGGGCGGGAAAATTCGGGTGCTGCGTCGCTCATGCCGCGACCTCCGGAAAGTGAACCTGGCCGCGCAGCAGCGTGGCCACAGGTTGGGCGGCCAGGGCCGCATCCATAGTCATGACGATATCGGCCAGGCGCAGCGCTGCCGGCGACCCGGCCTCCACGGCGCCGCGCCAGACATTGCGGGCCAGCGCCACGGCCAGCGCATCGCGGTCGGCGGCTTCCAACGGCGCCTCGTAAGCCTGGGCGCGGCCGTGGAACGCCTCCCACATCCGCTTCACCCGCTTGGCGATGGACATGTCGCTGACGCCCATTTCCCGTAGATTGGTGTCCATGTCGGCAAACATGGCGTCGAACACCGCCTGGGCCAGGGCGGCGCCGCGCGGGTCGGTATCCCGGTGCAGGCGGCGGATCAACAGCGCGACATGGAGCCCGACGAGGTCGAACCGCCCATCCAGCGTATCCGGGACTGCCAGCTGCGTGAAGAAATACGGTTGGCGCGCGGCTGCGACGGCCGCACCATACAGCTCATAGCCAGCGCGTTCATGCGGCTTGCGGCGGAACAGGCCAAACAGGGCCATGGGCGGCGCGGCTCCCTCTACCCGGCCGCCAGAAAGCAGGCGCCGGTTGACCCCGATGCGGGGCGGTGGCAATCGACCGAGCAGATGGACTGCAACCCGCCCCCGGTCAATCGCGACGGCGCGGCGGATGAACCAACCCATGAGGATCGGCGCGCATATGGCCAGCAGCGACACCACCCAAGCCCCGAGGGCGCGCCGGCACCCGGCGCGCGCGGGCCTGCTTGCCCTCGGCCTGTTGCTGACGGGCTGCTCGCTCTTCGAAGCCCCGGCCGTGCCGCGCGGCAACCGGGCGGACCCGGACCTGGTGGCTCAGCTCAGCCCCGGCGTGCAGGGCAAGTCGGATGTCGAAGCGCTGCTGGGCCCGCCCAGCGCCACCGGCACCTTCGATGACCAGGAATGGTTCTACATCAGCTCCATCACCCGTATCCGCCCGGGCCAGACCCCTGGCGTGTCCTCCCAGCGCGTGGTGGCCATCCAGTTCGATGACCGTGGCATGATCCGCAACATCCGCGAGCTCGGCCCGCAGGACATGCGGGACGTCGCGGTGGTGGACCGTACGACGCCGGTGCCGGGCACCGACCGGACCCTGCTGCAGGCGCTGTTCGGCAATATCGGCCGCGTCGGCGCCAACGGCTTCGGCGCCGACAACCAGGGGCCGGGCACCGGGCCGGGCCGCTAACCACCCAACCCCAAACGACGGCCAGGGCCGGAAGCAGGTTGCCGCACGGGCAACAGGCTTCCGGCCCTGTCTTTTTCGGCCCACTGCCCTCAGGCCGCCCGCACCTTGCTGACGAAGCTGCCGACCATGCCCGTCAGCCCCTCGGACTGGCGGGAGAGCTCGGACGCGGCGGACAACACCTGGCCGGCGGCCGCCCCGGTGTCGCTGGCCCCGGCGCTGACAGCGGCGATGGTGTGGGTCACCGCCTCGGTCGCCCGCGCGGTCTGCTGCACGGTGCGGGCGATCTCGTTGGTCGCCGCTCCCTGCTCTTCCACCGCCGCGGCGATGCTGCCGGTGATGCTGTTCACTTCGTCGATGGTGGTGGCGATGCCCTGGATGGCCGCCACGGCGTCCCGCGTCGCCGCCTGGATCTGGGTGATCTGGCTGCCGATCTCCTCCGTCGCCTTGCTGGTCTGCGCGGCGAGGTTCTTCACCTCGCTGGCTACCACCGCGAAGCCCTTGCCGGCCTCGCCCGCCCGCGCCGCCTCGATCGTCGCGTTCAGCGCCAGCAGGTTGGTCTGCCCGGCGATGTTGCTGATCAGCTCCACCACCTGCCCGATGCGGGTGGCGCCTTCGGACAAGGCGCGCACCGTCATGTCCGTCTGCCGGGCATTCTCTACCGCGCGGGCGGCAACGCCGGTGGCCTGGCTGACCTGACGGCTGATCTCGCCGATCGACGCGCTCAGCTCCTCGGCCGCGCTGGCCACGGTCTGCACGCCGCCGCTGGCCTCGTTGGCACTGGCGGTCACTTCGCTGGCCTGGTTGTTGGTCTGGCCCGCCGTGGCGGACATGGACCGCGCCGTCGCCTCCAGCTCCGTCGAGGCGGAGGAGAGGATGCCGACCATGTCGCCCACATCGCGCTCGAAATCCCGCACCAGGGTCACCAGGGCGGCGGAGCGCTTCTCCTTATGGGCCTGCTCGTCCTGCTGGGCGGCGGCAAGGCTGTCCGCGCGCAGCATGTTCTCCTTGAACACCAGCACCGCCTTGGCCATGCCACCGATCTCGTCCGAGCGCTCGACGAAGGAAATCTCCACCGAGGTATCGTGGTCCGCCAGCCGGGTCATAGTCTGGGTCAGCCGCGTCACCGGCACGGAGATGCCGCGCACCAGCGCGATGCCAACCGCGACGCACAGCGCCACCATCACCGCCATGACGACACCGATCATCCAGCTGGCCACCTCACCGAGGCTCTGGCCGGACTGGGACGCTGCGTTGCCGCCGGCCGTCTGGAACTCACGCAGGGTCTGCACGGCGGCGCGGGCCACCTCCATGACGCGCATACTGTCACCGGCGATCTGCGCGGCCTGGTCCTGGTTGCCCTGCCGCATCGCCGTGGTGGTGGTGGCAGTCGCCGCCACGTAGGCGTCGATGGCGGCCGACATCGCCGTCGCCAGCCGGTGCTCCTCGCCCGGGCCGATCATCGGCTCATAGCGGCGGATCGCATCGCGCACGCGGCTGGCGGCGGCCTCCAGCGCGGTGATCTGGCGCGGGATCTCCGCGGTATCGGTCACCATAAGCTTGTACTGGTTAAGCCGCAGCATCTCGAGGTTGACGGCGACGTCGCCCAGCACCTGCCCCGACGGCAGCCAGTTGGTGGCGAGGTCCCGCACCACCGCATTCACCCCAGCCAGGCGTTGGATGGAGAACAGGCCAAGGCCGCTCGTCCCCAGGAGGAGAAGGGTGAAGGCCAGCAGTAGCTTGGCCCGGATCGTAAGACTCTGCATGGCGTGGATGATCCCGCTCGAACTGTGTGCGGGGCAAAGAAGCGCCAGGAGTGGTTAAGAAAGCGCTCTACGTCGTGACCGTCGCGCGACTTTAGGGCCCGATGCGTTCACATCCGTTCATGCACCATGCTCTCGTCGTGACCCAGGCTTCCTGGTGATTGCACCGCAAGCCATCACGCCTAGAAATGACTCCAGCCGCCCCTCGCCAAGGGCAGGGTCCGGTTGGCATGGTCCAGCACCGTCACCGCCGGCTCGCCCGCCAGGAACCGGCCGATCCGGGTGGCTGCCACGCCCTGGGCAGCGGCGCGGGCGGCGATCTCGGCGGCGGCCTCAGGCGGCGCGGCGAACAGCAACTCGTAGTCGTCGCCACCGGTCAGAATCCGCGGCAGCAGCGCCGAATCGGCAGCCAGCAGAGCCCGGGCGGCGGCCGAAAGCGGCACGTCCGCCGCGCGGATCTCGGCCGCGCAGCCACCGGCCCGGCACAGGTGGCCGAGATCCTGGACCAGCCCGTCCGACACATCCATCGCCGCCATGGCGAGCCCGACCAGAGCCTGCCCGAGGCCCAGCCGGGGGCGCGGCAGGCGGTAGCGCTCGGCCAGGAAGCCGGCATCATCGGCGGGCAACTCGCCTTGCAGCACCGCCAGCCCCAACGTGCCGTCGCCGATACTGCCGGAGACCCAGACATCCTGCCCCGGCATGGCGCCAACGCGCCGCAGCGCCTGGCCCGGCACCACTTGGCCGAGGATGGTCAGGGAAAGGGTGATGGGCCCGGGGGTGGAGGTGGTATCGCCGCCCAGCACCTGCAGGCCGAACTCGGCCTGGTCGGCGGCAAGGCCGGCGGAGAAGCGCTCGATCCAATCGGCCGGCAGGCCGCGCGGTAGGCTGGCGGTCAGCAGATAGGCCAGCGGTGCCGCGCCCATGGCGGCGAGGTCAGAGAGATTGCAGCGCAGCAGCTTGCGGCCGATCGTCTCCGGCGGGTCATCCGGCAGGAAGTGGACGCCGGCCACCATGGCATCGGCGGCGATGACAATCTGCCGGCCCGGCGGCGGGTCCAGCAGCGCGGCATCGTCGCCCAGCCCCAACGCCCCCGGCCCCGCCAAAGGCAGGAAGTGCCGCGCGATCAGCGCGAACTCCGGCGGCAGGCCCTGGGACATGGCGGGTGTCAGCGCGGCTGGTTGAATTCGGCGCCGCGCAGGTGGCGGGCCAGCGCATCCAGTACGCCGTTGGCGAAACGCGGCTCCTCGCCGCCAAAGAAGCCGTGGGCGATGTCCATGTATTCGTTGATGACCACGCGAGCCGGCGGCTCGCCGGAGGAGGAGAACTCGAAGGCGGCGGAGCGCATCAGCGCGCGCAGCACCGGGTCCAGCCGCGCCACGGTCCAGTCACCGGCCAGATGGCTGCCGATGATGGCGTCCAGCGTCTCGCCCTGCTTGGCCACGCCGCGGACGATGTGGGTGAACAGCGGAACGTCCACCAGTTCCACCCGCCCATCCTCAAACCCGCCGGCATCGGGGCCGAGGCGGAAGCGGACGAACTGGTCGATCACGGCCTCAGCGCTCTCGCCCGCCTGCTCGCTCTGGAACAGGGCCTGGATGGCGGCGACGCGCGCGCCGGTGCGCGGCCGGCCCTGCTGCGGTGCCGTGCCCGCCTTCGGGGGGCGGGACTTGTTCTTCTGGTCAGTGGGCGGGGTCGTGTTCATCGGACGCCCCAATTGCGGGCCAGCGCCACCTGGGTCAACAGCGCGATGGCGGCCTCGGCGCCTTTATTGTGGCGGTCGTCAGCGCTGCGGGCCTCGGCCTGGTCCAGGCTCTCCACCGTCAGCAGGCCGAAGCCCAGCGGCACGCCGGTCTCGCTGCTGATGTCCATCACGCCCTGGCACACGGCCTCGCAGATGAACTGGTAGTGGTCGGTCTCGCCCTTCACCACGCAGCCATGCAGCAGGTAGCCGTCCCAGCCGCCCTTCTTCAGCGCCAGCCGCAGCGCCGCCGGCAGCTCGAACGCCCCGGCGACATCCACCACCTCCAGTTCGGCACCGGCCTCGGCCAGCACCCGCTCCGCCCCCCGGCGCATGCCGGAGACGACACCGTCGTAATACGGCGCCTGGATCAGCAGGATGCGCGGCGCGGGGCCGGGCACGGCGGGGGTGGCGCGCTCCGGGGCGTCAATCGTGCTCATTCTGCGCCTTCCTCATCGATACGGCGGGTCTCGGCCACGGTCAGGCCGTACCCTTCCAGGCCGACGATGGCCTTGGGGTGGTTGGAGAGCAGGATCATGTCCTTCACGCCCAGATCGGCCAGGATCTGCGCGCCGATGCCGTAGTCCCGCAGCTCGGGCGGTGCAGCGCGGTCCCGCCCGGCACGCACGCGCTCGGAAATCGAGGTCGGCTTGACGTCGCGGATCATGACGACGACGCCGCGCCCGGCCGCCGAGATCTCGGCCATCGAGCGCTGCACGTCATGCGGCCCGGCGATGCCGACGAGGTCGGAGAGGATGTTCACCGCATGCATCCGCACCAGCACCGGGTCGGGGCGGGAGAGGTCGCCCTTCACCAGGGCGATGTGCTCGCCGTATTCCAGCGTGTTGGCGTAGACCACCAGGCGCCAGTCGCCATTGCCGGCGGCATCCGGCAGCTTGCCTTCCTCAACGCGCTTGACCAGCCGCTCCGTACGGCGGCGGTGGGCGATCAGGTCGGCGATGGTACCAAGCTTCAGGCCGTGATGCTGCGCGAAGGCCACCAGGTCCGGCAGGCGGGCCATGGTGCCGTCGTCGTTCATGATCTCGCAGATCACGCCGGAGGGGTTCAACCCCGCCATGCGGGCGAAATCCACCGCGGCCTCGGTATGCCCGGCCCGCACCAGCGTGCCGCCTTCCCGCGCCACCAGCGGGAAGACGTGGCCGGGTGTCACGATATCCTCGCGCTTCGTCTCGCCATTGATGGCGACGGCGACGGTGCGGGCGCGGTCGGCGGCGGAGATGCCGGTGGTGACGCCTTCCCGGGCCTCGATGGAGACGGTGAAGGCGGTCTGGTGCCGCGTGCCGTTGGCCTGCGCCATCAGCGGCAGGCCGAGCTGCTCGACGCGCCCCTTGGTCATCGCCAGGCAGATCAGGCCACGCGCGAAGCGGGCCATGAAGTTGATGGCATCCGGCGTGGCGAACTGGGCGGGAATGACGAGGTCGCCCTCATTCTCCCGGTCCTCGTCATCCACCAGGATGAACATGCGGCCACGCCGCGCCTCCTCCAGCAGCTCCTCGGTGGGGCTGAGGAACTGGTGGAGGGAGGTCTGCTGGGTGGTCATATTCATGCGTTGAACTCCTGCAGGCGGGCGACGTAGCGCGCCAGCATGTCGATCTCGATATTCACCCGCTGCCCGGGCTTCAGCTCATCGAAAGTGGTGACGGTGCTGGTGTGGGGGATGATGTTCACCCCGAAAGTGGCGCCCTCCACCTCATTCACCGTCAGGGAGACGCCGTTGATGGTGACCGAGCCCTTCGGCGCCACGAAGCGCGCCAACCCCTGCGGCAGCTGGAACAACCAGCGGGTGGAACCGTTCTCCGGCGTCTCGGACAGCACTTCGGCGAGTCCGTCCACATGGCCGGAGACGACGTGGCCACCCATCTCGTCGCCCATTTTCAGGGCGCGCTCCATGTTGATGCGGCTGCCGACCTTCCAGCCGCCCAGCGTGGTCTTGGACAGCGATTCGGCCGAGACCTCCACCGTGAAGCGGTTGGTCTCCAGTGTCACCACCGTCAGGCAACAGCCGGAACAGGCGATGGAGGCGCCGATCTCGGCCCCCGTCAGCCAACCTTCCGGCGTGTCGATGGCGAGGCGCATGTCCTGCCCCTCCCCGATCGGATCGATGGCGGCGACGACGCCGATGGCGGTGATGATTCCGGTGAACATTCAGGCGGCCTCGAACTCACTGAGCAGGTCCGGGCCAAGGGAGACGGCCGAGACACGGCGAAATCTGGGCATGGCGGCCAGCACATCCAATGGCGATGCATCGGCCGCTGGACGGCCATCCGCGCCCATTACCGCCGGAGCATGGAACCAGGCGAGCCGGTCCACCAGCCCGGCACGCAACAGGGCTGCTGCCAACCCAGCGCCGCCCTCAACCATCACGCGCGTCAGCCCGCGCACCGCCAGCGCCCGCATCAACGCGCCGGCATCCAGTCCGGCGCCGGTCTCGGCAGCGGGAACCTCGATGATCTCGGCGCCACGGGCCTGCAAGGCTTCCAGCGCCTGCGCCGGATGGCCGGGGCGGGTGGCGACCCAGGCGGGGGCGGTACTGGTGAACAGCCGGGCGGTGGGTGGGGTGCGCAGCCGCGCATCCGCCACCACCCGCACGGTCGGGATCTTGGCGGCGCCGTCCAGCCGGCAGGTCAAATCCGGGTCATCGGCCAGCAGGGTACCGCTGCCGACCAGCACGGCATCGTGCCGCGCCCGCATGGCGTGCACGGCGCGGCGGGCGGCGGGGCCGGTGATCCAGCGGCTTTCGCCCGTGCGGGTGGCGATGCGGCCATCCAGCGTGCTGGCCAGCTTCAACGTCACCAGCGGCAGGCCATCGGCCACGCGCTTGATGAAGCCGGCGGTCACCGCCATTGCCTCTTCCCGCAACACGCCTTCCGTCACCTCGATGCCGGCGGCGCGCAGCTGGTCCAGCCCCTGGCCATCCACGCGCGGGTCGGGGTCCCGCAAGGCCACCACCACGCGGGCCACGCCGGCCGCGATCAGCGCGCCGGTGCAGGGCGGCGTGCGGCCCCAGTGGCAGCAGGGCTCCAGCGTCACGTAGGCGGTGGCGCCATAGGCGGCGCGGCCGGCACGGCCCAGTGCCTCCGTCTCCGCATGCGGGCGGCCGCCGGGGGCGGTCCAGCCGCGGCCGACCACCACCCCGTCCTTGACGATGACGCAGCCGACCGAAGGATTGGGCCAGGTATTCCCCAGGCCGCGCCCCGCCAGAAGCAGGGCGGCGCGCATATGCGCCTCGTCCTCCGCCCGCCGGGACGCCTCCCCGGCCATCTCAGGCGGCGACGGTCACGGGCGCGGCCAGGCGCTTCGACAGCACGCTGTGGCGCAGCAGGGCTTCCAGCACCGGTTCCGTCCGCAGCCCGGCATCCTGGAACAGGTAGCCGCGGCGGCGGAACAGGCCGAGCGCGCGCAACTGGCCGCTGGGCACGCGCACCCGCAGCGCCTGCACGCCGAGGCCGGAGAGATGCTCCTCCATCCCCGCCAACAGGGCGGAGCCGATGCCACGGCCAGCCGCGCCCGGTGCCACCCACAGGCCCAGCAGGCGGGCCGGCGGGTCGGATTCGGTGGGCAGGGAGGCCATGGCGCAGCCGACGGGCACGCCATCGGCCTCAGCCAGCAGCAGCGGGCCGGGGGTGGCGCCGAACAGGCAGCTGAACCGCGCCACGTTGGCCCGTACCCGAAGGTCCGGCGGCAGCAGCACGGCCACGCCCTGCGCGAAGGCGGCAGCGGCCAGGGTGGCGAGGGCCGGGCGGTCCGTCAGCTCGGCCTCCCGGATGGCAAAGCTCTGGCTTGGCAGGATGGCGGACAGGGCGCCGGCCACGCGCGGCATCGGCGCCGCCTTGGGAACAATCTTCACGATAGTGCCTTCAGCCGTTGTCGGCGTCTGTCGATTTGCTCAAGGAGCCCAGGAATGCCTGGAAATCCTTGGCCTCGCGGAAATTGCGGTAGACGGAGGCGAAGCGGACATAGGCCACCGGGTCCAGTTCCTTCAACGTCTCCATCACGGTCTCGCCGATCGCGCGGCTGGTGATCTCGCTCTCGCCCTCGGCTTCCAGGCGGCGCTGGATGCCGTTGACGATGCGCTCGATCCGGTCCTCATCCACCGGGCGTTTCCGCAGGGCGATGCGGATGGAACGCGCCAGCTTCTCCCGGTCGAACGGCACGCGGCGGTTGTCGGACTTCACCACGGTCAGCTCGCGCAGCGTGACGCGCTCGAACGTGGTGAAGCGGGCACCGCAGGAGGGGCAGGAACGGCGGCGCCGGATCGCCGCGCCGTCATCGGCCGGGCGGCTGTCCTTCACCTGGGTGTCGTCGCTGCCGCAGAACGGACAGCGCATGTCCCGCCCCCTTCCCTACCGCCTCAGGCCTTGTAGATCGGGAAGCGGGTGCAGAGCTCGAGGACCTTCTGGCCCACTTCCTTCTCCACCAGCTCGTTGGCTTCCGGCGCGTTGGCGTTGGCCAGGCCCTTGAGCACCTTGCCGATCAGCTGGCCGATCTCGCGGAACTCGGCCTCGCCGAAGCCGCGCGTGGTGCCGGCGGGGGTGCCGAGGCGGATGCCAGAGGTGATGGCCGGCTTCTCCGGGTCGAACGGCACGGCATTCTTGTTGCAGGTCAGGTGCGCGCGGCCCAGCGCGGCCTCGGCGCCCTTGCCGGTCAGCTTCACCGGGCGCAGGTCCACCAGCATCAGGTGGTTGTCCGTGCCGCCAGTGACGATGCCGGCGCCCTGGGCCTTCAGCTCCTCCGCCAGCGCCTTGGCGTTGGCGACGACCTGCCTGGCGTAGGCCTTGAACTCGGGGCGCAGCGCCTCGGCGAAGGCCACGGCCTTGCCGGCGATGACGTGCATCAGCGGGCCGCCCTGCAGGCCGGGGAACACCGCGGAGTTGAACTTCTTCGCGAGCGCCTCGTCATTGGTGAGGATCATGCCGCCACGGGGACCACGAAGGGTCTTGTGGGTCGTGGTCGTCACGACATGGGCGTGCGGGATCGGACTGTCATGCGCGCCACCGGCCACGAGGCCGGCGAAATGCGCCATGTCCACCATGAAATAGGCGCCGACCTCATCGGCGATCTGGCGGAAGCGGGCAAAGTCCCAGGCGCGGGAATAGGCCGAGCCGCCGGCGACGATGACCTTCGGGCGGGACTGGCGCGCGATGCGGGCGACTTCCTCCATGTCGATCGTCTGGTCGTCCTGCCGCACCGTATAGGGCGCGACCTTGAACCACTTGCCGGACTGGTTGGCGGGCGAGCCGTGCGTCAGGTGGCCACCGGCCGCCAGGTCGAGGCCCATGAAGGTATCGCCCGGCTGCATCAGCGCGAAGAAGACGGCCTGATTGGCCTGCGCGCCGGAATGCGGCTGCACATTGGCGAAGCCGACATCGAACAGCTTCTTGGCGCGCTCGATCGCCAGGGTCTCGGCGATGTCCACGAACTCGCAGCCGCCGTAGTAGCGGCGGCCCGGATAGCCCTCGGCATACTTGTTGGTGAGAACGGAACCCTGCGCTTCCAGCACGGCGCGGGAGACGATGTTCTCGCTGGCGATCAGCTCGATGCCATCCTGCTGGCGCACCAGCTCCTTGCCGATGACGTCGAAGATATCCGGGTCCGACTCGGCCAGGGGGGCGGAGAAGAAGTGGCTCACGTTCTGGTCGGTCATCGGCTCAGGCCTCCTGGCCCGGATTGATCTTGGAAACGCGGCGCTCGTGGCGCCCGCCCTCATACGGCGTGGACAGGAAGGCGGAGAGGCTGTCCAGCACCACCTCGGCACCCACCGTCCGGGCACCGAAGCAGGCGATGTTGGCGTTGTTATGGGCACGGGTCAGCCGCGCCTCGGTGGTGTTGTGCACCACCACCGCGCGGATCTCCGGGTGCCGGTTGGCGGCGATGGACATGCCGATGCCGCTGCCGCAGACCAGGACGCCGAAGATGGCCTGGCCATCCGCCACCGCCCGCGCCACCTGGTGCGCGAAGTCGGGGTAATCGACGCTGCCGTCGCCATGGGTGCCGAAGTCGCGCACCGGATGCCCGGCGGCCTCCAGCGCGGCGCGCAGGCTGTCCTTCAGGGCGACGCCGGCATGGTCGGCGCCGAGGGCGATGGGGGTCTCGGCCGGATTCATGCCGCGTTCGTTACCACGGCTCGGGCCAGGGTGAAACCGCAACCACTACCCCTTGCGTGCAAACCGGGCATGTCCCGCCCGGGGCCAATCGGTCCGCCGTGGCTGTTGCATGACGGGGAAGTAGGGCTAAGGAAGTTCCGGCTTTTCCTGCCCGCCACCAGAAGTGGAGCGTGTGACCCAGATGACCTCCCCAACGCCGCCCATGAATTCTGCCTTGGGCGCCTTCCCCGCCATCCGCATGCGCCGCAACCGGCACGATGCCTGGACCCGCCGGCTGGTGGCGGAGAACCGGTTGTCGGTGGATGACCTCATCTGGCCGATCTTCATCATGGAAGGGAGCGGCACCGTTTCCGACGTCGGCTCCATGCCCGGCGTTCAGCGCGTGACGCTGGACCGGCTGCTCGCACACGTGGCGCCGGCCGTGGAGCTGGGCGTGCCCGCCATCGCGCTGTTCCCGATGACGCCGGCCGAGAAGAAGGATGCCGAGGGGACGGAGGCCAGGAACCCCGACAACCTGATGTGCCGAGCCGCCCGCCTGCTGAAGCGCGAGTTCCCGGAGCTGGGGCTCATCGGCGACGTGGCGCTGGACCCGTATACCGACCACGGCCATGACGGCGTCATCCGCGACGGCTACGTTGCCAACGACGAGTCGCTGGAGGTGCTGACCGCCCAGGCCCTGGTGCAGTCCCAGGCGGGCATCGACGTCGTGGCACCGTCCGACATGATGGATGGCCGCGTCGCCGCCATCCGCGCCACGCTGGATGGCGCCGGGCTGGTCCATACCCGCATCATGTCCTACGCCGCCAAGTACGCTTCCGCCTTCTATGGTCCGTTCCGCGATGCGGTGGGCTCCGGCGGCACGCTGAAGGGCGACAAGAAGACCTATCAGATGGACCCGGCCAACTCGGACGAGGCGATGCGCGAAGTGGCGCTGGACCTGGCCGAGGGCGCGGACATGGTGATGGTGAAGCCCGGCATGCCGTATCTGGACATCGTCCGCCGGGTGAAGGACCGCTTCGCCGTGCCGACCTACGCCTATCAGGTCAGTGGCGAGTACGCGATGATCATGGCCGCGGTACAGAATGGCTGGCTGGACCGCGAGAAGGCGATGATGGAGAGCCTGATGGCCTTCAAGCGCGCCGGCGCCGATGGCGTGCTGAGCTACTTCGCCGTGGATGCCGCCCGGGTACTGAAGGACCGCTGAGCCCGGTGGGCGTTCAGCGGCCGGGCCGGGGCTGTGAGGCTCCGGTCCGGCCCCCGGCCTCTCCACCACACGCCACCCCGGTTGGCGGGCGTGGCCGTGCGTGCGGCAGGTCAGCGCCAGCCAAACCGCCGCCAGCCTGCCCGGGCTAAGGCGAGTTCATCCTTTGGCCATGTGACGCTGGCCGGGGCTGCGCCGTTTTCCCCTTGGCTGGAACCAAGGGACACCGCCGCCATGTCACCCACCATGCATCGCCGCCGCCTCGCTGCCCTGACCGGACTGGCCTTGTTGGGCCTCAGCGCCTGCGTGCCACCGCCGCCGGTGGTGGCGGCCTACCCGCCAGTGCCGCCGCTGCGCGAGGAGATCCGCATCGCGCCACCACCGCAGGCGGAGCGCTATGTCTGGCAGCCCGGGCACTGGGTCTGGAACGGCAACGGCTATAGCTGGAACGAAGGCCGCTGGGTGCTGCGCCCCGTGACGGGCGTGGCGTGGGAGCATGGCCGCTGGGCCATGGAGCGCGGCGGCTGGGTCTGGGTACCGCCGCACTGGCGCTAGAGCAGATTTCCATCAGGTGGGGATCACCTGATGGAGTAAAGCTGCTTTGTAGAACAACAAGCTAGAGCGTTTGACATGAGCCCGTGTCACCGGACAATGCTTTGGATCGGAATGGCCTGAGGTGGAATTACCGAAAGCCTGAATCACGCGTCCAGACAAAGACATAGGGCATGATGTGCGAACGATGGGAACGCAGCATGCTCAACCGGTGCCGCAACCCCGGCGCCAAAGGGGCGCTGGGGTCAGGTTTCGCCGACCACCGCGCCAGGAATGGCCGCGGCGAGGAAGTCGATCATCGCCGCCACCTTGGCCGGTGGGTGCCGCATGGCCGGATAGACCGCGTAGATGCCGGCTTGTGGCAGGTGCCACCCGGGCAGGATGCGCCGCAGCCGGCCGCCAGCCAAGTCGGACGCCACCATGAAGTCCGGCAGCACCGCCGCGCCCAGCCCGGCACGCGCCCATTGCAGCACCACCTGGGCCGTGCTGGCCCGGTGGGAGGACGAGAGTCGTACCGGCACCACCGCACCGCCGGCATCCGGCGCGAAGTTCCAGTGCAGCGCATGGCTCAGGCCAGCCAAGGCGATGCAGGGCCAGTTCTCCAGGTCCGGCGGGCCGAGCACCTCGGCACGGCTCTCCATCAAATCAGGGGAGGCCACCGCCACTTGCCCGAAGCGCCCCAGGCCACGCTGCCGCAGGTTGGAATCGCGCAGCTCGCCCATGCGGATGGCAAGGTCGAACCCCTCCCCCACCAGGTCCAGCACCGCATCGGTCGCCACCAGGTCCAGCCGCAAGCCGGGATGGCGGCGGGAAAAGGCGGCGAGCAACGGGGCCAGCACCGCGCTGGCATAGTCGGCGGGGGCTGTCAGCCGCAGCGTGCCGGTCAGCCCGCGTTGGGCGCAGGCGGCGCGGTCCAGCGCCTCCTGCAACTCCCGCAGAGGTTGTGCGGCGTCGCGGGCCAGGGCTTCACCGGCTTCGGTCGGCAGGACCTGGCGAGTGGTCCGGCGCAGCAGCGCGGTGCCGAGCCGGGCTTCCAGTGTCGCCACGTCAGCGCTGATGCGGGATTTGCCGACGCCCAGGCGTCGCGCCGCCGCGGTGAAGCCGCCGGCCTCCATCACCGCCAGGAAGCTGCGCAGCTTGTCCGCATCCAAGTCCGGCATGGTGATTGTTCAACTTTTCAGGACGACCAGTCCGGATACTGCCTGATTGTCCGTTTGCTCGCCAGAGCGCAACTTCAGGGCAACCGGACAACAGGAGTATGTCCTATGAAGATCGCCCTGATCGGCGGTACCGGCTTCGTCGGTACGGCTGTGCTCGAAGAAGCCCTTTCCCGTGGCCATGACGTCGTCGCACTGGCGCGCGACCCGGTGAAGTACCAGGCGCGGGAGCACCTGAGCGTGGTGCGCGCCGATGTGCAGGACGCTGCGCAGGTCGCCGCCGCCGTCGCGGGTACCGATGCGGTGGTCAGCGCCTTCAACCCCGGCTGGACGGTGGCGAATATCGGCGCCCTGTTCACCGCGGGCCACCGTGCCATCATGCAGGGCACGAAGCAGTCCGGCGTGAAGCGCATCCTGGTGGTGGGCGGTGCCGGCAGCCTGTACGTGGCACCCGGCAAGCAGCTGATCGACACGCCCGAATTTCCCAAGGAGATCTACGAGGGCGCGCACGCGGCACGGCAGGCGCTGGACGAGATGCGGGGCGAGCAGGAGCTGGAATGGACCTTCCTGTCGCCGCCTGTCTTCCTGGCCGCGGGCGAGCGCAGCGGCCGCTACCGCACCGGCGGCGAGCACCCGCTGATGGAGGGCGAGAAGCCCGCCGGCATCAGCGTGAAGGATATGGCCGTGGCGATTCTGGACGAGATCGAGGCGCCGAAGCATCTTCGTGCCCGCTTCACCGTCGCCAGCGCCTGAATCCGGACCAGAAACACATCAGGCGATGCAGCGGTGCCGCATCGCCTGAAACCCGGATGCGCGAAGGCATCCGGTATCAACTGAGACAGTGACGATCAGCCGCGCGGGACGCGGCGGCCACGCGGTTGCGGCGCCACCACGGCGGCGGCGGGGGCCAGGAAGGCCGTCCGCAATTCGCCGGCCACGAAGCGCTGCGCATCGCCGGCCTTGGAGAGAACCGCAGGGTCGGCACCGAAGAATTCGTGCGTCACGCCGGGGAAATCCTCCGCCGAGACCTGCACGCCAGCCACCTGCAGCTTCTGCGCCAGCAACTGGCCCTCGCTGCGCAGCGGATCGATCTCCGCCGTGACGATGATGGCCTTGGGCAGGCCGCGCAGCTCGGCACCTTCGGCAACGTTCAGGCGCGGGTCGCGCAGGTCGGTCGGGCCGTTGGTGTAGTGCTGCACGAACCAGCGCATCATCGCCGCGTTCAGCGGCTTCGCCATCGCGTTTTCGCGGTAGGACTGGGTGGTCATGTCAGTGCCGGCCACCGGGTAGATCAGGCCCATCGCCACCGGCAGCGGCTGCCGCGCCTCACGCGCCATCATGGCGACGTTGATCGCCAGGTTGCCGCCGGCGCTCTCGCCCACTACGGCGACGCGGGACAGGTCGATATTCAGCTGGCCGGCATTCTGCAGCGCCCAGACATAGGCAGCGTAGGCATCGTCATGCGCGGTGGGAAACCTGTTCTCCGGCCCCTGGCGGTAATGCACCGCCAGCACCATCGCGCCGGTATCGGCCGCCAGGGTGCGGGCGGAAGCATCGTAGGTATCCAGGTCGGCAATGACGAAGCCGCCGCCATGGTAATACACGATCAGCGGCAGGCGCGGGATCGGCTGGCCGCGCGGCGGGGTCGGCGCCGGGTTGTACAGCCGCGCCTCCAGCGGGAAGGCGCCGGCGCCGGGAATCTGCAGGTCCCGCACCTGGGCGATCTCACGCGGGTCTGTGCGCAGGTTCAGCGCACGCTGCCGCGCCTTCACCGCATCGGCCATGGTAGGCTGGCGGCGCGCCTCGGCCGGCGTCAGCGTCTCGATCGGCTTGCCGCCGAGCTGCGCCAGGCTTTCGAGCAGCGCCCGCATCTGCGGGTCGGCACGGCCCGTCGGGTCCGGCGGCGTGGTCGGCATCGTCTCGGTGGCACAGGCGGCCAGGGTGGCGGCAAGGCCGAACGGCAGGAACAGGCTGGCCCGGCGGGAGAGTGACTGCATCAGAAGATCCTTCCTCAGGCCTGGCCATATCTTGCCAAGCCGTATCGGAAGCCGAACGCCCCGCTGGCGGTTCGGGTTTCTGCCGGGCAGCGGCCACCCGGGGCGCGGCGCCGTACGCTGCAGCTGATATCCATCAGGTGAGAATGACCTGACGGCGTGAAGATGCTCTTCAGAACAACGAGCTAGAGCATCTGAAGTGAGCCTGTGCGAACGGTGGATGCCCTAGCCGCGCAAGAAGCCGCGGACTGCCCCGGTCTGCGCCGTATCCATCAACGCGGGCGCATGGCCGCAGCCAGGAATGGTCAGCAGGCTGACGCCCGGCTTGCCGGCCATGCGGCTCGCCGTTGCCTCGGTCAGCAGCGGGCTGTGGGCGCCGCGCAGCAGCAGCGTGGGCAGGTTCAGCGAATCCCACAGCGGCCACAGCGTCGCATCTCCCGGCGGCGCGGCCTGCAACGGCACCGCGATGGCGGGATCGTAGTGCTGCACCACCCGCCCCTGCGGCGTCATGCGGGCGGAACTTTCGGCCAGGTGCCGCCACTCGGCGGGGGAGAGATCGCCGAACCCGGCATGGATGACGCGCAGATGCGCCTCGAGCGCCGCCACGTCGGCGAATTCGTGCCGCGTGCCGACATAGGCACCGATCACCGCCAGCGCGCTGCCGGGGATTTCGGCGCCGACATCGTTCAGCACCAGCCGGCCCATCTGGTGGTTCGGCAGGCTCGCCAACCCCATGCCGATCAGCCCGCCCATCGATGTCCCGACCCAGTCAAACCGCCCCAGCCCCGCCAGCAGCGGTGCCAGCACGCCGATATAGGTCGGCACTGCGTAGAGGTTGCCGTCCGGCAGCCAGGAGGAGAGGCCGCGCCCGGGGATATCCGGGCAGATCACGCGGCGGCCATCCTCGGCCAGGGCGCGGGCGAGGACATCGAAATCCCGCCCGGTGCGCGTCAGGCCATGGACACACACGACCGGCGCCCCATCCGCCGGCCCCCACTCGGTCCAGCGGAGATCCACCGGGCCGAAGGGCAGCGCGGCGCGCAGGGCGCCAATCCGTGGTTCAGACAATCTTGCTGTCCTTGAGCTGCGCGATGGCCATCGCATCGAAGCCGATGGAGGCCAGCACTTCATCCGTATGCTGCCCCAGCATCGGCGCCGCCGAGCGGTAATCCGGCGGCGTGGCGGAGAGCTTCACCGGGTTGGCGACGACGGTGACTTCCTCGCCAGAGGCATGCTGCATCTTCACCAGCATGTTGCGCGCCTGCACATGCGGGTCCGAGAACACGCGGTCCAGCGTGTTGATCGGGCCGCAGCCGATCTTCAGCGCCTCCAGCTGGGAAATCCACTCATCGGTGGTCTTGGTCTTGGTGACGGCGGTCAGCGTCTCCGTCACCAGCGCGCGGTTACCGACGCGGGCCGCATTGGTGGCGTAGCGCTCATCGGCGAGCAGATTCTCGAGAGCGAAATTCTTGCAGAAGCGCTCGAAGGTCGGGTCGTTGCCGATGGAGAGCACCATGTAGCCGTCGGCGGTCGGGAACACCTGGTACGGCACGATATTGGGGTGCTGGTTGCCCAGGCGCGGCGGGTTCTCGCCGGTCGCCAGGTAGTTCATGCCCTGGTTGGCCAGCCACGCCACGTGGGTGTCCAGCATGCCGATATCGATCTGCTGCCCCTGCCCCGTCGCCTGCTTGTGGCGCAGCGCGGCCAGGATGCCGATGGTGCCGTACAGCCCGGCGAACAGGTCCGCCACCGGGATGCCGACCTTCTGCGGCTCCCCGTCCGGGTCGCCGGTCAGGGACATGACGCCGCCCATCGCCTGGATCAGCGCGTCATAGCCCGGCCGCGGCGCGTAGGGGCCGGTCTGGCCGAAGCCGGTGATCGAGCAATAGATCAGGCCCGGATACTGGTTTTTCAGGTCCTCGTAGCTCAGGCCGTACTTGGCCAGGGCACCGGTCTTGAAGTTCTCCACAAGGATGTCGGCGTTCTCAAGCAGCTTGTGCACGATCGCCTGGCCCTCGGGCTTGGCGATGTCGATGGTCACCGACTTCTTGTTGCGGTTCACGCCCACGAAATAGGCGCTTTCCCGCGTGTTCGGCATGTAGGGGGGTGCGAAGCCGCGGGTGTCGTCGCCGGCGTCGGGGCGTTCGATCTTGATCACCTCGGCGCCCATGTCCCCCAGCATCTGCGTGCAGGTGGGGCCCGCGAGAACGCGGGTGAGGTCGACAACGCGCAGGCCCTTCAGCGGTCCGGTCGGTTCGGTCATGGCATCTACTCTTTCATTCTCGGAAGCAAACGGACAATCACATCCAGTTCGGCACAACCAGGATAGCCCAGGCCAGCAGCGGGCCGAGGGCGACGACAAGGCCGCTATAGATCAGGAAGCGGCGGAACAGCGTATCGCGCTCGCTCTCCTGCGCATTCGCCACCACCAGTGCGCCGTTGGTGGAGAACGGGCTGACATCGACGATGGTGGCGGAGATGGCGAGCGCGGCGACCATGCCGGCCGGGCCGATATGCCCCTGCATCATCAGCGGCACCGCCAGCGGGATGATGGCGCCCAGCACGCCCACCGAGGACGCGAAGGCGGAGACGATGCCGCCCACGTAGCAGAGCAGCAGCGCCGCCAGCAGCGGCATGCCGAGATTGGTCACGCTGTTGCTGACCATGTCCACCGCGCCCGACTTCTGCAGCACGGCGACATAGGTGATGACGCCGGAGATCAGCAGCACGGTGGACCAGCTGACCTTGTCGATCGCCCCCTTCTGCGCTTCCGGCGAAAGCAGCGCCAGGATGACGGCGATGGTGATGGCGACCATGCCGACATTCAGCCCGAAGGCGAGCGAGCCGACGCCGAGGATGATGAGGCCCGCCAGGGTCAGCATCTGGTCCCGCGTGGCGTTCGTCTGCGCGCGGTGCTCGGCCTTGGCGGGGGTGCCGCCATGGCCGCGCACGGGCAGAGAAGCGCCGGCGCCTTCCTCGAAATCCTCATGCGTGCCGGTATCGCGCCGGCCAATCAGCTTGAGGCCGCCGAAGGCACAGAACACGCCGATGGCGACGAGCAGGTTGAAGATCAGGCTGGCCAGGAACAGGAAGACCTCGCTGCCCTCCATCCCCGCGCGCTCGACGATCTGGTTGGTGATGCCGCCATAGATCGAGATGGGAGAGAAGCCGCCGCCCTGCGCGCCATGGATGACCAGCAGGCCCATCATCAGCGCGTCGATCTTGTAGTGGCGGGCGAAGCGCAGCGCGATCGGCGCGATGATGGCCACCGCTGCAGGGCTGACGGCGCCGATGGCGGTCAGCACCGCCGCCACGCAAAACATCACCCACGGGATCAGCGCGATGCGGCCGCCGACGCCGCGCACGGCCCAGTGCACCAGCAGGTCGATCGTGCCGTTCTTCTGCGCGATGGCGAACAGGTAGGTGATGCCGACGAGCGTGACGAACAGGTCACCCGGGAAGCCGGCCAGGATGGCGTTGGCGCCCATGCCGACGACGAAGGTGCCGATGAGGAAGGCCAGCGCGAAGGCCAGGGCGCCCATGTTGATCGGCAGCGCGGTGCCGACGATGAACATGACGACCAGCCCCAGGATGGAGGCAATGGCAGGGGACACTTTGGACGTTCCTTGCTTATTTACAGGCTGTGCACGAACCGGCTGGGGTGCCGGCGAACTCTCCGCGCGATGGTCGGCCTCACGCGGTCATGGGCAGGAAGGCGGGCTGGCCGCCCTCAATGTGTTCAGGCGGCGGGCTTCTTCCCGCCGGTTTTCTCCGCTTCCTTGTCCCGGCTCTTCTCGGGGTCCTTGTCCTTCGCCGGGGTCTTCTCGGCGGCAGTGTCGCCCGAGCCGCCGAGCAGCCGGGGCAGATAGCCCGACCGGCCCTTCGGCGCCACGAGGGCCGGAACCGCCAGCAAGCCATCCACCGAAGCCGAGCGCGCCACGGCGCCGGATCGCGTGAAGGCCTCGTGGTTCGCCTCGATGCTGTCCGGGTCGTAGAGGTAATTCACCATGATGCCGTAGGATTCGGTCATTCCGCGCGCGGCGGTGTTGCCGCGCCAGTTGATCCGCTCCAGCCGCGCGCCATTGCCCAGGTGGAACCGGGCGACGGGGTCGATGGCACCCATGCCGGTATTCGGCCGCGTCAGGTACTCGGCCGCCAGGCGCTGCAGCGGGGCGCGCAGGGCGGCATCCTTCTTCTTGTCCAGCCACCACTCACCGGTCGCCAACTGGTCCAGCAGCGCCTCGGCATTGGGCAACTCGGCCAGCGCGGCCTCGCCGGCGGCGGCTTCATCCGGCGCCTTTGGTGTGTGCAGGGCCAGGATGGCGGCGGCTTCCTCAGGCCGCAGCGTCTCCCCTGCCCGTTCCAGCTTACGCTTCAGCCAGCGGCGGAAGCCCGGCACGGGGGAGAGGGTGGAGAAGGTCTTCACCTGCGGCAGCTCGGCCTTCAGTTCCTCCACCACCTGCTTGATGAGGAAGTTGCCGAAGCTGATGCCGCGCAGCCCGTCCTGGCAGTTGGAGATGGAGTAGAAGATCGCGGTGTTGAAATCCGGCTTCACGCCATCCTCCGGCGCCAGCAGCGGCTGGATGGCGGTGGCCAGCCCTTTGGTCAGCGCGACCTCGACGAAGATCAGCGGCTCCCCCGGCAGTGCCCGGTGGAAAAAGGCGAAGCAGCGGCGGTCCGGCGCCAGGCGGCGGCGCAAATCGTCCCAGCCCATGATCTCGTGCACCGCCTCGTAGGCGATCAGCTTCTCCAGGATGGCGGCGGGGGTGTCCCAGTCGATCCGCCGCAACTCCAGGAAGCCGCGATTGAACCAGGAGGTGAACAGGTGGTGCAGGTCCACATCCAGCGGCTTCAGCTCGGGGTGTTTCTTCAGCCCGGTCAGCAATTCGCGCCGCAACTCCACCAGCGCGGCGGTGCCACCCGGCGCCATGTTCATTCGCCGCAGCACTTCCTGGCGCGGCGGCTCAGCCTTCTCGAACAGCGTCATCGCCCGGGCGGCGGAGGGGTCGTCCAGATAGGCCTGAGCGGCGGCGCGCAGCGTGGCCTCGTCCGGCAGGAAGTCACTGGCCAGGAACTGACGGAAGGCGGCACGGTCCTCGGCGTTCAGGTCATGCAACACGGCCAGCAGCTCCCGCGCAACGGCGGCGCCGGATGCTTCGCCACGCTCGGAGAGGAGAGCGCGGGCCAGCAACTCGGCCCGGACCAGAGGTGGGCGGGTGATGCCCGGCACGTCGGCATAGGGCTGGCCCCGATCGGCGATGCTGGACCACAGGCGCTCCAGCCAGGTGCGGGCCCCTACGGTGATGGACATCGGCATGATCTGTTTCCCCCGTCGCAACCTTGAGGCGAGTATTCCGCACTGGATCGCGAAGTGGAACCATTAATATGCGGATGGGTCGTCCTGGCCCGGTTCCGCATGCAGAAGCCCCGCCGTACCGGCCCCATTGGCCCGGCGCATATACTGGGCCAGGGCCGCACTGGCCGTCAGCATATGCACGCGCATCAGCTGGGCAGCTTCCTCGCCTGATCCGCGCAGCAGTTGGTCGAGGATCGCGCCATGTTCGGCGAAGGAGCGCTCGATGCGCCGGTCCTCCCGGAACTGGGCACGGCGATAGGGCGCCAGCCGCAGCCGCAGGGCCGTGGCGTGTTCCGCCAGCACGCTGTTATGGGTGCCGCGATACAGCAGGTTGTGGAAGCCGCGGTTGTAGTCGTCATAGGCATCCACCGCCGTGTCCAGCGGGCGGAAATCCACGTGCAGCGACTGCAGGGCAAAGCGCTCGGTCGCCGTCATGCGGAAGGTGGCGAGGCGGGCGCACATGGCCTCCGTCTCCGCCATCAGCTCGAACATCTCGGCCAGTTGCTCCAGCGTGATCGTTGCCACGCGGGCACCGCGGCGCGGCTCGATCACCACCAGGCCGGCGGCGGCCAGCTCCCGCAGCGCCTCCCGGGCCGGGGTGCGGGAGGCGCCGAAGCGCTCGGCCAGTGCGCTTTCGTCGATCACGCTGCCCGGGGCCAGGCGGCCGGCGGTGATGTCGTCGGCCAGGCGCAGCCGGATGGTTTCGGCCAGGGTTGTCGGCGTTCTTGTCATATCGGCGCGGATGCTGCCCCGCCGACGCGCGTGATGGAAGGGGGTTGCGGCCGTCAGCGGGCGGGTTGCGCGGTGCGGCCCCCTCGGCGCATGGTCCGCCCACACCTGACACCAAGTTCCGGGAGAAACCGCCCCATGCTCGACCACCCCAATCCCGCCCCGGCGAATCCGACTCTCGATCCCTTCGCCCTGGCGAAAGCGATCTCCGGGTATCATTTCATCGGCGGGCGCTACACCCCGGCCCGCTCCGGCAAGACCTTCGACGTGGTGAACCCCGCCACGGGCGAGACGGTGGCCACCGCCGCCGATGGCGATGCCGCCGACGTCGAGGCCGCTGTCGCCGACGCGGCCCGCGCGCAGAAGGAATGGGCCCGGGTGCCCGCCCGCAAGCGCGGCGCGCTGGTCTATCAGGCCGCCAACCTGATCCGCGAACATGTGGAGGAGCTGGCGAAGCTGGTGGCGCTGGAAACCGGCAAGGCGCTGCGTACCGAAAGCCGCGTCGAAGCCAACAACGTGGCCGACATCTTCGAGTTCTTCGGCGGCCTGGGTGGCGAGATCAAGGGCGAGACGGTGCCCTTCGGTCCCGACGTGCTGAACATCACGGTGCGGGAACCGCTGGGCGTGGTGGGTGCCATCATCCCCTGGAACATCCCGATGATGCTGATGGCGCTGAAGGCAGCGCCCGCCATCGTCGCCGGCAACACCATTGTCGTGAAGTCGGCCGAGGAAGCGCCGCTGGCCGTGCTGCGCATCGTCGAGCTGATGAACCGCGTGCTGCCGCCGGGTGTGTTCAACATCCTGTCCGGCCAGGGCCCGGAATGCGGCGCGCCGCTGGTGGCACATAAGCTGGTGAAGAAGGTGACCTTCACCGGCTCGGTCGAGACCGGCAAGATCATCGCCCGCGGTGCGGCGGACAAGCTGATTCCGGCGACGCTGGAGCTCGGCGGCAAGTCGCCGATGATCATCTTTGCCGATTGCGATTTCGAGAAGACAGTGGCCGGCGCCCTCACCTCCATGCGCTTCACCCGCCAGGGGCAGAGCTGCACGGCGGCCAGCCGCATCTTCGTGCAGCGGCCGATCTACGAGAAGTTCGTCGCCGAGATGGCCAAGCGCGTCGACGCCATGGTGATGGGCGACCCGCTGGATGAGAAGACCGACATCGGCACCATCATCTCCACCGGCCAGTTCGAGAAGGTAAAGGGCTTCATCGCCGAGGGCGAGAAGACCGCTGGCGCCACCGGCCGCGCCTGCTCCGCCATGCCGAAGGACCCGGCGCTGAAGAAGGGCCTGTTCATCCAGCCCTACATCTTCACCGGCCTGACCAAGGACAGCCGCCTGGTGCGCGAGGAGATCTTCGGCCCCGTCACCGTCGTCTTCCCGTTCGACGACGCCGATGCGGTGCTGGCGGATGCCAATGACAGC
This sequence comes from Teichococcus aerophilus, assembly GCF_014490485.1. Lineage (GTDB taxonomy): Bacteria > Pseudomonadota > Alphaproteobacteria > Acetobacterales > Acetobacteraceae > Pseudoroseomonas > Pseudoroseomonas aerophila. The sequence goes on from NZ_JACTVA010000003.1 coordinate 232,264, forward strand.
GAGTTCGGCCTGGCCGCTACGGTCTGGACCAACGACCTGAAGACCGCCATGCGCTTCGCCCACAACCTGGAAGCCGGCCTGGTGCAGGTGAACCAGAACCTGGTGGTGCAGCCGAACCTCTCCTATGGCGGCGTGAAGGCCTCCGGCCTTGGCAAGGAAGCCAGCCTGGAATCGATGCTGGAGCACTTCACCCACAAGAAGACCATCATGGTGAACATGGCCTGATGTGGGGCGGGGGCGCCGACGCCCCCGTTCAGCGGCGTGCCAGCCGCACGGCAAAGGCGCGGGTGGGGAATTCCGACCCATCCGCGCTCAGCATCACGTCCTTGTTCTGGTTCAGGTTGAAAGCCGGGGCACGGCCTTCCTGCGGGTCCCCGGCCACCCAGACCCAGGACCCGCCGCCGATCCGCGCGAAGACCGGGTCGATCCGCGCCGGGAAGTTGCGGTCTCCGGTCCGGTAGCCGGTGCCGGCGGACTGGCTGGCGTCGAACAGACCCGCCACCTGCGTGGTGCTCGGCAAGCTCCAGCCGCCACCACAGGCGTCCAGCCCCCGCGCCCATCCCGCCGCCTGCCCCCACCCGATATCCACATCCGGCCCCACATACCATTCCAGGCGGGTGCGGCTGTCCAGGATGGCGCCGCATCCCAGAATCTGATAGCGCGCCGGGGCCTGGGTCTGCTGGGTCTGCTGGGTCTGCGGTGCCGGCCCAGTCTGGGTGGTGGTAGGCGGCTGGGTGGCGGCCGGCGGCTGCATCTTCCCGGGCGGCGCATTGTCCGGCCGGGTGGGCGTGCCGGGCATCTGGGTCACGACGATGGCCAGCATCGCCACCACCGTCACCCCGATAGAAAGGGTCAGCCGCCAGCGGCGCCAGAACGGCTTCGGCCCCGGGGGCACCGGGTCCGGCATGGGGTCGACCGCCGGGATGCGCGGTGCGGCCGCCGGCGGCTCCGGCGTGGTGCCCACCAGCGCCACCGGTGCCTGATTCCAGGCCGGCGGTGCCTCCCGCCAGGCGGAGGCGTTCTGTTCCAGGTACCCGCGCACCTCGACATCGCGTTCCGCCTGCTGGTGGCGCTGCAGGATGCCCCGGGCGGCGGCGGCCGTGGCGGCGTCGCCGCCCCTGCTCAGCTCCACCAGATGCGCCACCACGCCTAAGCGGTGCCGCCAGTTGTCGGCGGCCAGGTCAGCCAGGATGGCAGGCTCGATCAGTGGCCGCGCTGTGGCGGGGCTGTGGGCGATCAGTGGGTCGCCGCTGCCGCGCGCCGCCAGGAATTGCGGCGTCTGGTGCCGGACGGAAGACTGCACGTGCCGCACCACGTCATAGAGCAGGATGCGGCCGTCTCGGTCCTGGTCCGCCCGGCCATCGCCCAGCCCTTCGACGATGGCGGCGGTGAAGCGGCCCATCACCTGGCCGTCCCGTGCCGTCTCCACCTCCCCCGCCGTCTGGATCTCGCTGGAGGCGGAGAGGATGTAGAACCCGCTGGCTTCCTGCAGCGAGCGTAGCTGGCTGGCGACATCGCCGCGCAGATCCTGCGTGGCGGCGCCGGAAAAGCAGCAATCCAGCAGCAGCACCACGGAATCGCAATCCGAGTTGGCCACCAGGTCGCGCACATGCCGCGCTGGGATGGAGGTGGCGTGCAGCGCCTTCGCTCGCGTATCCGACGTCGCCAGGCAGAGATTGCCGGCGCGGTCCAGCTTGCCATGCCCGGCATAGTGGATGAGCACGAGGTCGCCGCGCCCTGCCCCGGCCAATTCCTCCTCGATCGCCGCCTTGATCTCGCCGCTGGTGGCATCGGGGAAGCTGCGGATGTCGAAGGCGCCGCGCGCCGGGTCGCCCAGGATCTCGGCCAGGGCGGCGATGTCGTTCAGCGGGCCGTGTAGCGGCGGCAGCTCACTATCCGGGCGAAAGCTCTGGTTGCCGATCAGGAAGGCGACGCGCCGGCCCGGCTGCGCGTCCATGGCGTCAGGGCGCGGCGCCGCTGAGCGCCTTCAGCACCAGCGCGTCGTCGATATTCTTGGCGTTGACCTCGATCTGCTGCCCGTCCGGCCGCGTCACCTTCACGACCAGGGTGCGCTCCCGCACGAAATACGCCTTCAGACATTCGATCACGGCCGTCAGCGCCCCGCCGGTGATGAGGCCGAGGGCGATCTGGCCGATGGTCACCGCATCTCCGCGCTCGCCCGCCGCCGGCGGCTGGGCCACCAGCGAAGCGGGCACGCCGGCCCGGGACAGGTTTCGGTTGAGATCGCGGGTCAGGCTGGCCAGCCGCTCTGGCGACAGCTCCCCGGACAGGGAGACGATCATGACGCGCCCTCGCGCTTGCGATGCGCCACGCTAAACGGTTCGATACCGGAATGTAAAGCCGGGAGTTAATCCGCCGCCGTCCATAAGGCCGTTTGCCAGCCGGGCCGGGCGTGGCAATTTGCGCCGCAGATGACCCTGATCCCCACCACCTTCCGCAATCCCCGCTTTCTGGTCATGCTCGCCCTCGGCTTCGCGGCGGGTGCGCCGCTGCCGCTGGTGCTGGCCATCCTGCGACGGTGGATGACGGAATCCGGCATCTCCCTCACCGAGATCGGCATGACCGCGCTGATCGGCCTGCCCTACTCGCTGAAATTCGTCTGGTCCCCGCTGCTGGACAACGCCCTGCCGCCGGCTTTCCGCAGTTGGGGGCGACGGCGCGGCTGGCTGGCGGTGATCCAGCCACTGTTGATGGTCGCGATCCTGACCATGGGGATGACCAACCCGGCGGTGGCACCGCTGGCCACCGTCTGCGCCGCCATCGCCGTCGCCTTCCTCTCCGCCAGCCAGGACATCGTCATCGATGCCTACCGCATCGAGATGCTGGAGGAGCGGGAACAGGGCCTGGGCCTTGCCTTCTATGTCTGGGGCTACCGGCTGGCCCTGCTGGCGGTCGGCGCCGGGGTGCTCTGGATCTCGGAATACACTGGCTGGTTCTGGGCCTTCGCCTATGCAGCAGCGCTGATCCTGGTGGGGTTCGTCGCGGTCTGGCTGGGGCCGGAGGTGCTCTCCCCCCGCCCGCGCGTGGCGGTGGCCGGCTTCGCCGCCCGCATGCGCGCCGCGGTGGTGGACCCCTTCGCCGACTTCATGCGCCGCCCCTACTGGATCGCCATCCTGCTGTTCGTCGCCCTGTTCAAGCTGGGGGAGGCCCTGGCGGCCGTGATGGTCACGCCCTTCCAGGCGCAGCTGGGCTTCACGCGCAGTGAGGTCGCGCAGGTCGGCAGCGTCTTCGGCCTGTTCGCCACCCTGCTCGGCGCGCTGGCCGGCGGCTGGCTGGTCGCGAAGATCGGCACCGCGCGGGCGCTGATCCTGACCGGGCTCGGGCAGATGCTCTCCAACGTCATGTATATCTGGCTGGCCTTCGCCGGCCACGACATGACGGTGTTCTACCTGCAGACCGGCGTGGAGAACTTCACCGATGGCCTGGCCGATGCCGCCTTCCTCACCTACCTCTCGGCGCTGACCAGCCGCGCCTTCACCGCCACGCAATACGCCCTGCTCTCCTCGCTCGCGGCAGTCGGCACGCGCACGGTGGGCGCTTTCAGCGGCGGTCTGGCCACGGCGCTGGGCTGGCCGGCCTTCTTCGGCCTGACCATGGTGGCGGCGTTGCCCGCCATGTTCATCATGCTCTTCCTGCTGAAGAAGCTGCCGCCGGAGCCGAAGGCGCGGCCGGTGGCGATCGCGGAGTAGGCCCCGCTAAGCGCGCCGGCGGATCAGACCTAAGCCGGCCACAAATGCTGCCGAAGGCACGAGCATCTCGAACATCGCGAAGGCGATGGAGCTGGCTGCGGCGTTCGTCATCATGGTCGGCCACAGAATGGCTGCCAGTGCGGGAATGAGCACCGTACCTGCATGCACAGGCCGTTCCCGCCAGCGCCGACGGAGAAAGCGGCCGATCCACCAGAAGGCAAACGCGCTTGCAAACACGTAGACCAGAATAAGGCCAAGGGCTTGCGGAAGCGGCAATCCAAGGGGCTGTACCAAGCCGAGCATCACCACCAGCCCGATATACATCGACAGGAAAACAAGCCAGACGACCAGGAAACGGAGCCTGCTGGCGAATGACTGCCGCCTCAGCCCGCTGTCACCCCCTGTCTCGGGCATCGCCAGACGCCGGGCCTGCCGCCGATGGTGTTGGATGCCGAGCAGACACGCGATGGTCGGCAGACTGAACACCAGAAGTGTAGCGAACAGAACAGCCGCACCCTCTTCCTTCTTGGTCATGAGCCACGCAATGCCAGCACCGCTCAGCAGCACCGCCATCGTAACATCGGCGTCGGCACCAGCCCGCTTTGAGAGCCAGTAGCCACCGCGCCATACCAAGACCAACGCTGCCACCGCCAGCACGCACATGACAATGCCGGCGAGAGCGGGGTAATCAGGCGCCGCCGCCTGTACCGCCGCATTACCGATGATCGGCAACAGCGCGGCACCACCGATCATCAGCATCGCTGTTCCAAATTGGGCCATTCCAAAGGTCCAGCGGCTAGCGACGGTCGACATGCGGCAAGGCTTCCTGGATGCGGAATTTCTTTCAGGCTAACATAACATTGGTGTCATCACCACGGTTCCCCAGCATGGGTTGCCATCCCCGCCCCCTGGCGGCAAACCTTCCCGGCAGAAGGCCGCCAAGGCCCGCCACCCGGAAGGAAATCCCCCATGAACCTCGCCCGCTTCCCGCGCATCCGCCTCGGCCACCTGCCGACGCCGCTGGAGCCGATGGAGAATCTCTCCCGCCATCTGGCCGGCCCCGATGGCGGCCCGAATCTCTGGATCAAGCGGGATGACTGCACCGGGCTTTCCACCGGCGGCAATAAGACCCGCAAGCTGGAATACCTGATGGCCGATGCCCTGGCGCAGGGCGCGGATACCGTCATCACCCAGGGTGCCACCCAGTCCAACCACGCCCGGCAGACGGCGGCGGCGGCGGCCAAGCTGGGCCTCGCCTGCCATATCCTGCTGGAGGACCGCACCGGCTACACCGACGACGCCTACGCGCAATCCGGCAACGTGTTGCTGGACCGGCTGCACGGCGCCAGCATCGCCCGCTTCCCCGGCGGCACGGACATGCAGGCGCAGATGGAGTCCATGGCCGCCGAGCTGCGCCAGGCCGGCCGCAAGCCCTATGTCATCCCCGGCGGCGGCTCCAACGCCGTTGGTGCACTGGGCTATGTGAATGCGGCGCTGGAACTCGTCGCGCAGGCAGCGGAGATCGGGCTGCGCGTCGACCATGTCGTGCACGCCACCGGCAGCTCCGGCACCCAGGCGGGTCTGGTGGCCGGGCTGGTGGCGCTGAATTCCGGCATCCCGGTGCTGGGCATCGGCGTCCGCGCCCCGCGCGAGAAGCAGGAAGCCAATGTGCTGGCGCTGGCCGAGAAGGTAGCGACGCATCTGGGCCTGCCCGGCATCGTGAAGGCCGAGCATGTCGTCGCCAATTGCGATTATGTCGGCCAGGGCTACGGCCTGCCCACCGAAGGCATGGTCGCGGCGGTGACGCTGCTGGCCGAGAAGGAAGGCATCCTGCTGGACCCGGTTTATTCCGGCAAAGGCATGGCCGGGCTGATCGACCTGGTGCGCAAGGGCCACTTCAAGAAGGGCGAGAACGTCGTGTTCGTGCACACCGGCGGCGCCGTTGGCCTCTTCGCCTATCCGGACGCGCTGGGCGTGGCGACCGACAAGGCGGATGCGTGATGGCGTGATCGCCGTGGGCTAACGTGGCCACGGAAATCCGCCGCCCCTGAAGTGGGCGGCCGTAGCGAGGACAAGGAAAAGGCCGGGGACATCACCCCGGCCTTTCCACCATCAGCCTTATCCGCGCCTGGCGCCTGGCCTCAGCGCGCCGTCATGCTGAAGACGAAGCGCGTCTCCTCGTCCGAAGACGTGGCGGTCAGTTCACCGCCATGGGCGCGGGCGATCTCGGACGCGACATAGAGCCCGAGGCCGAGGCCCTGCTGGTTCGGCCGCTGCACCGCGCGGAAGAAGGGCTTGAACAGGCCGCGCAGCATCTCCGGCGGCAATTCGGGGCCGCGGTTGGAGACGGAGAGCCGGAACTCGCTCCCCACCCGCGCGGTCTTCACCCGCACCGGGCCGGCCTCATCGCCATGTGCCAGCGCGTTGACCATCAGGTTGGAGAGCAGCTGCCCCATCCGCACCGGGTCGCAGTCCAGCCCGGCCGTGCCGTTGAACTCCGCCTCGATCGTGCGGTCTGGCCAGGCGCTGCGGCATTCCGCCACCACCTGCTCCAGCATCGGCTGCAACGGGCGGCCGGTGCCGAGGGTCAGCGGCAGCCCGTCACCCAGGCGGCCACGGGCGAAATCGGTGACGTTGTCGATCAGCCCCGCCATCCGCGCGCTGCTCTTCTGGATGACGCCGATCACCTCCTGCGCCTCCTCCGGCACCGGCATACGCAGCAGCACGCGGCAGGCGGCGTTCACGGAGGCGAGCGGGTTGCGCAGGTCGTGGCCCAGCACGGCGATGAACTGCTCCCGCAGTTCGGCATCCCGCCGCTCGTCCCGCAACGCGGCCTCGGCGGAGAGCAGGCGGCGCTGGGATTGCAGGTGGAAGCCGATCAGCTCGGCGAACAGCCGGAACATGCCGATCACCTCGGGTGTGTTCAGGCGCGCCGGGCGCGGGTCAAGCGCGCAAAGCGTGCCGAAGAAGGTGCGGTCCGGCAGCAGGATCGGCATCGAGAGATAGCTCTGGAAACCGTACATCGCCGGGGTGTGGTGGCAGGCGAATTGCGGGTCCTCTGCCACGTGGTCGATCACCACAGGCTTCTGGCTGTCGCGGATCTCGTCGCAGATGGTGGTCTGCACTTTCAGCTCGTCACCGGGCTTCAGGCCGAACTCCACCTCGTCCCGCACCTGGCAGGCGATCCAGCGGTCCTCGGTGACGCGGGCGACGGCGGCGAAGCGCATCCCGGTGGTCCGGCAGATGACCTCCAGGATCGTGGGCACCGCCTCGATGGCGCCCACCGCCGCCACGTCGGCGTTGAAGTCGTTCATGCGGTTGCCTCTCGCCCCACCAAAGCAGCTCAGCCGATCCAGGCCAGATAGAGCGACACCGTAACCAGGGACAAGACCGTACTGAACAGGATGGTGGCCGATGTCATGCGTGCGGCGCGGCGGTAGTATTCCGCCAGCATGAAAGGCCCGGTGCCGGTGGGCAGCGCCGCCGCCAGCACCGCGGTGTGGGTGGCCAGCGGTGGCAGGCGGAACACCTGCGTCGCCAGCAGCCAGACCAGCACTGGCAGCGCCAGCAGCTTCAACGCCACCAGCAGCAGCGTGCCATTCAGGTCCTTGCCGCGCACCGTGCCCTGCTGCGCCAGGAACAGCCCCAGCGCCACCAGTGCGCAGGGGGAGGCAGCGCCGCCCAGCAACCGCAGGAAGCTGCCGACGCTGTCCGGTATTGGCAGGCCGGTGCCCGAGGCCAGGGCCCCCAGCGCCGGCGCCACCAGCAGCGGGTTGCGGGCCAGCGCCGTGCCCACCTTGGCAGCCAGCTTCGCCGGCTGCCGTTCCTCCTGCACGCCGATCTCGATGCAGACGATGGCGGCGGCGAACAGCACGCAGACGGTCAGGATGGTGGCGATGGTCACCAGCGGCAGGCTCTCCGGCCCCAGCGCCATCAGGCAGAGCGGGAAGCCCATGTAGCCGGTGTTGGGATAGGCGGCGTTCAGCCCGTCCAGGCTGGCATCGGCCAGGTGGCGCGGGCCGCGCGCCCGCAGCGCCGCCGTCACGCCGAACAGCAGCAGGCTGCCCAGCCCGAAGGCGGCGACGAAGCCCGGCTGCCACAGGCTGGCCCAGGCGGTGCGGGACATGATGTCGAACAACAGCGCCGGCAGGGCCAGCCAGACGACGAAGCGGTTCAGCTCCGTCATCGCATCCGGCCCCAACACGTTGCGCCGCCGGGCCAGGTAGCCCAGCAGGATCAGCGCGAAGACCGGGAAGACGACGCCCAGCGTGGCCAGCATCAGCCGATGGCCAGCATCAGGAGGCAGCCGGCATCAGGCCGGGGCGTGTCCGGGCCGCATCTACAGCTTGTCGCCCCGCAGCAGGCGGGACTTGTCCCGCTGCCAGTCGCGCTCCGCGATGGCGTGGCGCTTGTCGGCCTTGGACTTGCCCTCGCCGACGCCCAGCACGACCTTGGCGATGCCGCGGTCGTTGAACAGGATCTCCATCGGCACCAGCGTGATGCCTTCGCGCGTGATGGAGCCGGTCAAGGCCTGCACCTGCTTCTTGTGCAGCAGCAGCTTGCGCGGCCGGCGCGGCTCGAAATGCGCCATGAAGCTGCCGGCCTGCCATTCGGGGATGTAGCAGTTGAACAGCCACATCTCTCCGTTCCGCTCACCCGCCCAGGCATCGGTCAGCGCCGCGCGGCCGGAGCGGAGGGATTTCACCTCCGGCCCGATCAGCACGATGCCGGCCTCGAACGTCTCACCGATCTTGTAGTCGAAGCGTGCCTTGCGGTTCTGCGCGGCGGTGCCGTGCGAGATCAGCGAGGATTTCTTCTTCTTGTCCTTGGCGGCCATCAGGCTCTCAGTTCAGCAGCCCGGCGGAGACCATGGCGGCCTTCACGTGGGCACGGGTGGAATCGGCCACCGGCGCCATCGGCAGGCGGCAGAAGGCGGAGGACTTGGCCAGCAGGCTGGCCGCGTGCTTCACCGGGCCGGGTGAGGTCTCGCAGAACATCGCATCATGCACCGGCAGCAGCCGGTCCTGGATGGCGATGGCTTCCTCGATGTTCCCGGCGGCCCAGGCGGCGTGCATCTCGGCGCACAGGCGCGGCGCGATGTTGGCCGTCACGCTGATGCAGCCATGGCCGCCGGCGGCCAGGAAGGCCAGCGCCGTATGGTCCTCGCCCGAAAGCTGGGAGAAATCGGGGCCGATGGCGGCGCGGGTGTGCAGCGGCCGTGCCAGGTTGGCGGTCGCGTCCTTCACGCCGACGATGTTCGGGTGCTTGGCCAGCCGCGCCATCGTCTCCACCGACATGTCCACCACGCTGCGCGGCGGGATGTTGTAGATGATGATCGGCAGGTCCACCGCATTGGCGATGGCCATGAAGTGCAGGTACATGCCTTCCTGCGTCGGCTTGTTGTAGTAGGGGGTGACGATCAGCGCCGCATCCGCGCCGGCATCCTTGGCGTGGCGCGTCAGCTCGATCGCTTCCTCGGTGCTGTTGCTGCCGGCGCCGGCGATGACGGGCACGCGGCCGCCGGCGGCCTCGACGCACAGCTCCACCACCTTGTGGTGCTCGGCGTGGGAAAGCGTCGGGCTCTCACCCGTGGTGCCGACCGGGATCAGCCCCTGGGTGCCTTCCTTGATCTGCCACTCCACAAATTCCTGGAAGGCTTTCGGGTCCAGGGACCCGTCCTCGGCCATCGGCGTGATCAGCGCGACGAGGGAACCCTTGAACATCGGAATGACTTTCCTTCCCGGAGAAGATTGGCTGGGGGCAACGCCGGCGGGACAATCCTCACCCGGCTTCAGCCGCAAGCTAGGGGCGGCGGGGCGGTGGGACAAGCCATGCGCCACATGTCGGGTTGCATTCCAGCCCTGCCCGCCCCCGGCGATAAGGCGCGGAGGGTACGGGATTTTTCCCGCCCGCCCCGGCCGAGTGCTGCCGGGACAAGCGCGGCCGGATGGGCTAGAAGCTCTGCCCATGCGCCGCACCTCGACGCCCCGCCCCTCCTTCCGCTCCAGCCTGGGCCAGGCCCTGCTGCTGGCGCCCGTGCTGTTCAGCCTGGCATTGCCGGCCGCCGCCCAGCCCTGGGCGAATGAAAGTGCCCGCACCGCCGGCCGCGCCGCGCTGGCCGCCGCCAGCGCCGGACGATGGCCGGACGCGCAGGCCCTGGCCGTCAACGCCGACCCCATGGCCGCCAAGCTGGTGCAGTGGATGCGCCTACAGGTGCGCGGCATGGCGACGGTCGACGAGATCACCGCCTTCATGGCCGCCAACCCGGACTGGCCCTTCCGTGCCTCCCTGCTGGCCCGCGCCGAGGAAGTGCTGCCGCTGATGCCCAGCGACGGCCTGGTGCTGCGGCTGTATGCGCATGACCAGCCGCGCGGCCTGCCCGCCGCCCAGGTGCTGGCCGATGCCCGCCTGCGCCAGGGCACCGACCCGAAGCCCGGCCTGCGCGAAGCCTGGCGGGACCTGAATGCCGAGGCGACGGACGAATCCATCTTCCTGGCCCAGAACGCCGCCATCCTGACGCCGGAGGATCATCAGGCGCGGTTCGACCGCCTGGCCTGGAACCGGCAATTCGCCGCCGCCGCGCGCGTCATGCCCATGCTGCCGCCCGCCGCCCGCGCCGCCGCCGAGCAGCGCCTGGCCCTGGCCTCCGAGCGCCCCGGGGCCGATGCCGGGCTGC
>NZ_JACTVA010000030.1 GCF_014490485.1 Teichococcus aerophilus
CGGAAGGGCGCGGTTCCTTCGCCCTGGATGGCAAGATGATCGACATCCCCATCGTCCGCCGGGCCGAGGCGCTGCTGGCCCGGGCCGACGCCATCACCCGCCGCACCGCCGCCTGAGTAAGTCCCGGCGCCGCCCCGTTGGCTTTGGGGGGGCGCCGGGCTTTGATGTACGCCTGCTGCTGATGGGCGGGGGAAAGGTCAGGGGAAGGAATGCCCCTGAAACCCCATCTTTTTTCTGTCAGTTTGGCGATGCGCCCGGGGGTCCAGGTTGGCGCTGGGGATGATTTTGGCATTGGGCCACGCGGGTCGAATTGGCAGGCCCGGAGCTCTTGGAGCGGAATGGCTCGTGGTGGAACACCCGAACATCCCGCATGGCCCGCGCTCAAACAAAGGCGGAGAGCACGGTCATGAACGACCGTGAGCGCATCATGCTCTACGCCCACCCAGCCATGTCCCAAACACCCGAGACTCCCCAACAGCCAAGCCCGCAAGACTCGAAGAAATAAAAGAAGGGGTCCGGGGAATTCCTTCCCCGGCCTTCCTGTCCCCAGCCTGCGGCCCCTACACCGGCCGTGCCGGCGCACCCGCCCACTGCGTATGCGCGGGAATCGCCTCGCCCTTCATGACGATGGTCAGCAGGCCAAGCTCGGCATACTCGCCGATTTTGGTGTCGTAGAGCACGGTGGAGAAGGCGCCGATCGAGACGCCCTTCGCCACGTCGATCCGCCCCACCTTCATCACCCGGTCCTCGAACAGATGGGTCTGCAGGTTCGAGGTGGCGTTGATGGTGGCGTAGTCGCCAATGGAGACGCAGTCGAACTCCGTCATGTCCGTCGTGTCCAGGAACACGCCGCGGCCGATGCGGGCGCCGAACAGCCGCAGCGCCCAGGGCAGGAAGGGCGTGCCGCGGAACGCATCCAGCAGCAGCTTGCCGGCGGTGCCCCAGTACAGCGTCGTCACCGCTTCCGTCCGCAGCGCCCACCAGGACCACAGGCCCCGGTTGCCGGGGCGGTAGGTGCCCATCACCAGCCACTTCACCGCCAGCACCACCCCTGCGAGGATGAAGGAGCAGGCGACGCAGGTGGCGACGAACACCGGCAGGAATGCCACCCAGGTCTCCGAGGCCTCCAGCGCCGGGAACAGCACGTAATCGGCGGCGATGGTGCCGAGGGTGATGAACATCATGGTGGGCATGGAGGCGCTGAACAGCTCGAACACCGCGCGCACCGCGCGCCGCCACAGCGGCGGGCGGAAGGTGTGGGTCACGTCCGCCGCGTCGAAGCGCTGGCGCGATGGCAGGCGGATCGGCGGGCTGCCGAAGCGGGTCTCGCCCGGCTCCATCGGCTCCTCAGGCGGCTTGGACTTGATGCCGATCAGCGCGCCGGGCGGGATCTCGGCCCCCGGCGGTAGCACGGAATCATTGCCGATGAAGGCACGGTCGCCGATCCGCACGGGCAGCGACGTCATCCAGCCGCGCCGCACGTCCTCGTCCCCCAGCGTCACCTCGTCGGCCAGGAAGCAGCCCTCGCCGACCTCGATCGTGTCGTAGCGGCCGGCGAAGTTGGTGGCGATCTCGGTCCCCTTGCCGACCTTGGCGCCCATCAGCCGGTACCAGCCGCGCATATACACGGTGGAGTAGAGCGAGCTCAGGCTGTCCAGCATCACCTCCGCCGCCAGGGCGACAGTCCATTTCCGCATGTAGAAGCCGGAATGGAGCGAGCAGGTGCCCGCCGGCGCGCGCGGCAGCACGACCCAGCGGATGGCCGTCACCAGCAGCACGGTGCCGGCCATCAGGATCATTGCCGTCGGCCAGGTGAGGATCGGCAGGTACCACTGCACGCCGAGGAGCTGCTGCAGCACCTCGTCGTAATGGTCGAACACATAGAAGGCGGGGAAGATGGGCAGCAGGCCCAGCGCGGGCATCAGGAACACCAGGAAGCCGTAATACAGCGCCTGCAGCCCCTGCATCGCGCGGCCTGGCCGCGGGGCGTGCCGCGGCCAGCTGGTGGGGTCCACATGCCCCACCTTGCGGGCGGGCGAGCCATCCCAGCGCTCCAGCGCCGGGACAATGGTGTTGGGGGGCAGCGCGGTCAGGTCCGCCAGCTCCGCGCCCGCGCGCACCACGGTGTCGTGCCCCAGGGCACAGCCGGTGCCGATATAGGCATCCTTCTCCAGCACCACGCGGCCGATGATCAGCTCGTTGCCTACCACCTCCGCATTGCCGAAGGAGGCCTTGGCCCCGATGGTGACGTCGTCGCCGATCTCCAGCAGGTCGATCGCCCCGGCATGCAGGCCGCTGATGCAGACGCCCTTGCCCACCTTGGCGCCCAGCAGCCGCATGGCGGCGGCGGCCAGCGGCGTGCCCTGCATCAGCCGCAGCGGCACGAATTCCACCAATTGCCGCGCCAGCCACCAGCGGAAGAAATAGACCCCCCACAGCGGGTAGCGCCCCGGCGTGGCGCGCCACAGCACCAGCCGCTTGCCCAGGATACCGGCCAGCGCGACGCCCATGGTGACGAGCATGTAGATGCCCATCAGCGCCAGCACCTCGTAGTAATGGATGACGTCGTCGCTGGTGATCAGCTGGTACATCACGAAGATGGTCAGCCACGGCCCGGTCAGTGCCAGCAGCAGCACCGGCATGCAGGCCGCCTGCGCCATGCCGCACAGCACCCGCCGCAGCAGCGGCGGCGGGGTGAAGGAGAGGTCGAGGCTGCGGCGCGGCCCCTCCGCCTTTTCCCGCTCATCGATGCGGGCGGCAATCGCACGGAGCGTCCGCAGCCCGTACAGATCCTCCAGCGAGGCGCCGCGCAGCGCCGGCTGTTCCCGCAACGTCGCCAGGAAGGTGGCCGCCAGCAGCGAGTGGCCACCGAGGTCGGTGAAGAAATCCGCCTCGAACGGAATCGGCTGGCCGGGGAAGAGCGGCCTGGCGGCGGCCAGCAGCGCCGCCTCGGTCGGCGTCTGCGGTTCCTCCTGCGCCTCGGTCGCCGCCGGCAGGCTGAGCGTCAGCGCCTTCAGCGCCTTGCGGTCCGCCTTGCCGGAGGTCAGCCGCGGCAGGGTGGCCAATACCTCGAAATGCGCCGGCACCATGTAGGGTGGCAGTGTCTCCCGCAGCGCCGCGCGGGTGGCGGCGGCGTCGAAGCTGGCGCCGGCCGCCGGCACCACATAGGCCACCAGACGGTCGATCCCGTCATCCTGGCGCACCACCACGGCCGCCTGGGCGATGCCGGGGGAGAGCGAGAGGCGGGATTCGATCTCGCCCAGCTCCACCCGGAAGCCGCGCAGCTTCACCTGGTCGTCGATGCGGCCGTGGAACAGCAGCCTGCCATCCTCGCTCATGCTGACCGCGTCGCCGGAACGGTACAGCACCGGGTCGTCCGTGCCGCCGAACGGGTTGGCGATGAACTTCTCCGCCGTCAGCTCCGGCCGCCGCAGGTAGCCGCGGGCGATGCCGGGGCCACCGATCAGCAGCTCCCCCTCCACCCCCGCGCCCACCAGCTCCATGCCGGCATCGACGACGTAGCAGCTGTAGTTCGGAATGGGCCGGCCGATGGTGACGACGCCGTCCCGCGTCACCTCGTCCACCGTCGCCACCACCGTCGCCTCGGTGGGGCCGTAGGAGTTGAAGACGTGGCGGCCGGGCTGGCACCAGCGTTCCCGCACCGAGGGCGGGCAGGCCTCGCCACCCAGGATGATGATGCGGAGGCAGGGTACGTCCTCCGGCATCAGCGCCAGCAGCGTCGGCACGGTGTCCAGCACCGTGATGCCGGCCTCGCGCATCCGCGCCGGCAGTTGCTCCACCTCCCCCAGCAGGCGGGATGACGCGACCCACAGCGTGGCGCCGACCAGGTAGGGGACGAAGATCTCCTCCAGCGAGAGGTCGAAGGCGATGGAGGCGCCCTGGAACACCACGTCCTCCTGCGCCATGCCATAGATGGCATTGGCCGAACGCAGGTAATGGCAGATGTTCCGATGCTCGATGACAATGCCCTTCGGCTTGCCGGTGGAGCCCGAGGTGTAGATCGCGTAGGCCGGGTGCGACGGCGTCAGGCCACCCTCACGCGCGTCCGGCGCCGGGCCCTCCGCGCCTTCCTCCAGCAGCGCCGCGCAGGCGATGGCGGCGGCGGGCAGCGGCCGCTCCAGCTTCGCGCCCGTCACCGCGTCGGTGACGAGCAGCGCCGCCTCGCAGTCTTCCAGGCACTCGCCGATGCGCTCCGGCGGCGCATCCGCATCGAACGGGATATAGGCGGCGCCGCTCTTCAGGATGCCCAGCAGCGCCACGTGCAGGTCCAGCGAGCGGGACATCCACAGCCCGACGAAGCGCCCCGGCCCGGCGCCGCGCGCCAGCAGCGCCCGCGCCACGCGGTCGGACCGCGCATCCAGCTCGGCATAGCTCAGCCGCCCGGCACCGCAGACCACGGCTGCCGCATCCGGCACCCGGCGGGCGGAGGCGGTGAAGATCTCCGGCAACAGTTCGTCCCGCAGCAGGGACGGGTCGCGCGGGCCCAGGAGTGCCGCCTTGCGGGGCAGGATGGCGGTCACGTTCATGCGTCTGGACCCAAGCTTCTGAAGGACGACCGGCAAGCCACCATGGCATGGCGACGATAGCCGGGAAGAGATGAAGGAAACGGCATCAGCGGTGCGGCCCCGGCCCGCGCAGCATCTCCCGCAACGCCGGGATGATGAGGCCGAGGACGGAGACACGCTCCGTCTGCACCTTGGCTTCCAGCAGCGTGCCCGCAGTGATCTGCGCGTCCGGCCCGCCCGAGGTGGTCCAGCGGAAGCCGGAGCGGGTCTGCGGGTCGCGCGTCATCTCCACCGTCATCAGGAACAGCGGCCCCTCCGCCGTCAGCTTGCGGATCAGGTCGTCGTTCCGCAGCATGTGGCGCATCTGCTCCGGGCTCGCCGCCACGTCGGAGACGCTGGTCACCACGCCGCGGATGGAGCCGAACACGTCCCGCCGCACGGAGGTCGGGTCCACCAGCACCGGCATGCCGGGCTGCACCTTCTTGCCATCCCGCGCCGGGATCAGCACGGCGGAGACCAGGCGCGTGCCACCGGGCCGGAAGTCGGAAAAACTCTCATCCACCGGCAGCAGCGAGACCAGCGGCGTGTCGAAGCGGATCAGGTCCCCGGGAAACACCTTGAGTTCGGAGACGATGCCGTGCTCCGTCGCCCGCACCCAACTTTCATTGGCGATGCGGCTGCGCAGGCGGCCGATCTGCCGTTCCGCCTGCGCACGGCGCGTCTCCAGCGCCTGCAGCTCGCGCTCGTTCTGCGCCTGCTTCTCATGCGTCTCCAGCGAGAAGCCGAGCAACCGGCCCTGCTCGGTGGAAATGCGTTCCAGCACCTGGGCCAGTTCCTGCCGCACCTGCAGGTAGCGCTCGAAGGTAGTGTGGCCGCTGCGGCGCAGCGCCTCCATGCCATCGGCGAGTTGCGCCAGCAGCGCGCGGCGCTCCTGCAACAGGCGGATGGTCTCCTGGCTTGTCGCCTCCTGCTGCCGCCGCACGCCGCCGAACATCTCGATCGTCTCGGCCTGCAGGGTGCGGACGCGCTGTTCCTCCCGGCGGATCAGATCCAGCTCGCTCTCCGCCAGCCGCAGCTCGGAATCCAGCGCCGGCTGCACGATGCGCGCCACCGGCTGGCCAGGCGCCACGCGCTGGCCGGAATCCACCAGCATTTCCACGATGCGGCCCTCATGGTCCGCCGTCACGGTGAATTCCAGCACGCCCTTGGAGCTGAGGACGACGCCGGTGCCGGCCACGTTGATCGGCACATGCACCACCACGGCGCCGGCGATCATCGCCGCCACGGCCAGGCAGAGCGCCACCAGCGCCGCCAGGTGCCCGGCGCCCACCAGGCGCAACCCGCCGGCCAGGTCCTCCGGCCGGCGCAGCTGCGCCTCGGCTTCCGCGCGAAACAGGCTGGGGATGCTCATGGGTGGGCCGCCGGTGACTGGAGAGTGGGGGGCTGGAAGGTGGAGGGCGTGGCCAGCATCGCGGCGGGCGGGCCGGCAGCGGCCAGCGCGCCATCGCGCAGCATGATGATGCGGTCCGTCTCCCGCCACAGCGCCGGCCGGTGCGCGACGATGATGCGCGTGACGGGCAGGCCGCGCAGCGTGCGCATCACCTGGCGCTGCGCCGCGCCATCCAGCGCGCTCATCGCCTCATCCAGGATGAGCACGCTGGGGGACTGGGCCAGCGCGCGGGCGATGAGGATGCGCTGCACCTGACTGAGCGAGAAGCCCATCCCCGTCTCGCCGACCAGCGTGTGCAGGCCCATCGGCATGGCGCGCAGTTCCTCCGCCACGCCGGCCTGCGCGGCGAAGCCCCAGGCGGCGTCCATGTCGATGGCGGTGGTGCCGCGGATATTGTCGTAGACCGAGCCGGGGAACAGCCGGCTGTTCTGCATCACTAGCCCCAGCTTGCGGGTCAGCTGCCGGCGGTTGATGCCGGAGAGGTCATGCCCATCCAGCAGCAGCCTGCCCGCCTGCGGCGGCTGCAACCCGGCCAGCAGGCTGAGCAGCGTGGACTTGCCGCTGCCCGAAGCACCGGTAATGGCGACGAACTCGCCATCCGCGATGGAGAAGCTGATACGGTCCAGCGCGCGCCGCGCGCCGAAGAAGAAGCTGACATCCACCACGTCGATGCGGCCGGAGAGCACGGGCACCGGCGGGCCGGAGACGAGCGGCTCCACCGAGAAATCCAACAGCGGGCGCGCCAGCTTCGCCATCGGCAGCAGCTTCATCGCCCCCATCAGCGCGTGGGAGAGGCCCTTGCCCGCCCGCGTCAGCCGGCCCAGCACCAGCACGAAGGCCACCGCCTGCCCGGCATTCACCTCCGCCTGCGCGTTGGCGAAGGCCAGGGCGGCGAAGCAGGCGGCCAGCACCAGCGCGTCCCACAGATGTTCCAGCACGGGCAGCCGGTCGCCGATGCTGGCGGAGCGCATCAGCCGCGCCTGGAAGGCCAGGAAGTTATCGCCCCATTGGGTGAAGGCCCGCCGCTCCAGCCGGTTGCCGCGCAGCGCCGGCACCATGCGGACGAGGTCGTAGACGAAGGCGAGGACGATGACATCCATCCGCTCGCCCTCATAGATCGCGCGGAACTGTAGCCAGCCGATGAGCGCGGTGAGGCCGAGCCGCAGCAGGATGGCGCCGATGGCCAGCAGCCCGGCGGCGGGCGAGATGGTGGCGACCAGCGCCGCCGCCGCCAAGCCATGGATGAGCGCCAGCAGGCCTGTGCTGCCGAAGCCGATCAACGCGCGGCGGAACTTCTCCACCGTCTCCATCTCGGTCGCCAGGATCAGGGTCGTGGAGCCGCGCAGGTCGTTCGGGGAGAGCCGCAGCAGCCGGTCCACCATGGCGGCATGCAGGGCAAGGCCGGCGCGGCCCTGGGCGCGCAGTTCCGCCAGCTGGCCGATGGCGAAGAAGGCCGTCTCCACCAGCAGCGCCGCCAACAGGGCCGCCAGCAGCTGGAACAGGAAGCGCGTATCGGCGGTATGCACGGCGATGTTGGTGATCTGCTGCGAGGCCAGCGGCGGCAGCAGCGCCAACCCCGCGCCGACGACGCCGCACGCCCCCAGCAGCACGAAATCGGCCGTCGCCGCCTGGAGCCCGAAGCCCAGCAGCGACCGGAAGCTCAGCTTGCCGGCCGGCAGGGTGCGGCAGAACCCGTAGGCCTCCGCCGCCAGTGCCGACCAGTCGGCCTGCCGCAGGCGCCGCCGCGCGCCGCCGGCGGCGAGGGAAAACATGTCGTAGCCCCCGAAGCGGCGGGGCAGCAGCAACAGCGGCGTATCCCCGGCGGCGAATACCAGCATCGGCCCCTCGCCTTCCGGCCGCGCGCCGTTATCCAAACGCAGGGCGCGCAGGCGCAGGCCATGCGCGGCGGCGAAGCGCTCCAGGAAGTCCTCGCGGCCTTCCTCCGGGTCTTCCGGCACCGCCACCGGCCGGGCGCCCATCTGCCGTGCCAGTTCCGCCGCGGCTTCGGCCAACGGGCCGCCGGCGCTTTTCGGGGCGCGGCGGAAGCGGCGCTGCAACAGGCGGGGGAAGCCGGCCAGCGTGGCCTGATACGCCGCATCCTCCCGCCTCTCCGCCTCCGGCGCGGGCGCGGCCAGGGCTGCGGCGATGGCGGTGAGCAGTTGGTCGCTGCGGCCCTGCGCCTGCGGGTGCAACGAAGCCGCATCCAACACCGTGCCGAGCGTGGCGGCGGCTTGGTGCAATGCCTGCAACCAGGGGCGCAACCCGGCCTCATCCTCCTCCCGCGCCGGCTGCAACAGCAGGCGGCGGCGGGCCCGCAGCAGCCATTCCGTCCCCGGCGGGCCGGGCAGCAGCAGCGTCCCGGCTTCCAGCGTCGCGATGAAGCGCAGGCCGCCATCCGGCAGCCGCGCCATCAGGTCCACCGGGCCGCCGCGCAGCAGCGCCGGGGCGCAGGCGGAGAGCAGCGCGCTTTCCTGCGCGGCCAGCGCCAGGCCCCGTGCGGGTGGGGAGATCTCGTTCAAGTGCGCGGGTCCGGGCTCGCGGCCTGGTAGGCCGCCTCCACGTCCAGCGGCAGCAGCCGGTCCTTCTGCAGGAAGCAGGCACGGTCCAGGTGGCGGATGGCGCTGGCGCGGTTGGTCAGCAGGATCAGGGTGATGCCGCGCCGCCGCAGGTTCTGCAGCACCAGCGCCTCGGCCTCCTCATCCAGGTGGCTGGTGGCGTCGTCCAGCACCAGCAGGCGCGGGTTGCCGGCCAGGGCACGGGCGATGCCCAGCCGCTGCCGCTCCCCACCGCTGAGACCGGTGCCGCCCTCGCCGATCGGGCCATCCAGCCCGCCGGGGCGGGCATCGATCACCTCCGCCAGCCCGGCATCCCCTACGGCGCGGGCGATATCGGCGGCCGGGGTGGCGTTGCCCCAGACGGTGATGGCGGCGCGCAGGGTACCGTTGGGGAAGAAGGGCTGCTGGTCGACGAAGCCGATGCCCTCGCAATCCCGCACCCAGCCGGCGCCTGCCGTGCCGAACAGGATCTCGCCCCGCACCGGCGTGACGAGGCCGACCAGCAGCCGCGCCAGCGTGCTCTTGCCGCCGGAGGCACCGCCCATGATGCCGATGCTCTCGCCCACCTCCAGCGTGAGGTCGAGGCCGGAGAAGACCGGCGCGCCATTCGGGTAGGCAAAGCCGACATCCCGCAGCCGCACTGCACCGGTCGTGACGGGCACGGTGACAGGTACGGGGGCCGCCACTGTAGTGACGGCGCGCGGTTCATCCAGCACATCCCCCAGCCGGCCGAGCGCGGCGCCGGACTGGCCGATGGCGGTGCCGATGCCGGTGAAGGCCCCCAGCGCCGCGAAGAACAGGCCGGAGAGCGCCAGGAAGCCAACCAGCGTGCCCGCTGTCATCTCGGTATAGATCACCTGCAAGGCGCCGACGCCCAGCACCGCCAGGGTAGCGAAGCGGCTGCTGGCATAAGGCAGCGCTGCCAGCAGGTGCGTGGTGCGACCACTGCGCTGCTCCGCATTGATCAGGCGGGCCTCCGCCTGCACCATGCGGTTGAACAGCACCGGCTCGCTGCCGCTGGCGCGGGCCTGCTCCAGCAACGCGGTGCCCTGCACGGCCGCGGCATGCGCCTGGCCGGCCACCATCTGCAGGTGCACCGCCTGCTCCCGCACCCGGCCGGCGACGACGCGCAGCACCACCAGCTCCACCGCCGCCAGGCCCACCACCACGGCGGTCAGCACGGTGTCGTACAGCAGCATGATGCCGGCATAGCCCAGCATGGCCAGGCCATTGACCACCAGTTGCACCACGGGGCCGGAGACGGTGCCGGCCAGTTGCGTGGCGAATTGCGTGCGGCTGGAGACCTCCACCGCGCTGCGGCGGACGAAGAACTCGTAGGGCAGGTGGAACAGCCGCCACACATAGCGGGCGGAGATGACCGCGTTCACCTTGGTGCGCAGCAGCCGCAGCCCACGCAGGTAGAGGTAGCTGAGCCCCGCATTGAACGCGCCCAGCGCGACGATGGCGGCCAGCAGCGGTGCCAGCCAGTCACCGTGATCCTGCACCAGGTAGTCATCGACGAAGATCTGCGTCAGCCCCGGCACCAGCGCGCCGACCAGCACCAGCAGCCCGCTGATGAGGATGATGGCGGCGAAGGCGGCCCAGGAACCCTGCAACTGTTCCAGCAGCCGCCACAGCGCCGGGCGCGGCGGCGGGGTGCGGCGGAAGGCTGGCCCGGCGCGGAAGGTCAGGGTGATGCCGGTGAAGCGCGCGCCGAATTCCGCGCGGTTCAGCACGCGCCGGCCATGCGCGGGGTCGTTGATCTGGAACGCATCGCCTTGGATGGCTTCCAGCACCACGAAATGGTCGAAGTTCCAGAACAGGATCTGCGGCAGCGGCAGGCCGCGCAGTGCCTCCACCTCCCGGCTGAAAGCCTCGGCCTCCAGGCCCCGCGCCCGGGCGGCGGCGAGGATATCGGCGGCGGAGGTGCCATCGCGCGAGACGCCGCAGCTATCCCGTACCGCATCCAGCGATTCCCACCGGCCGAACGAAGCCAGCACCATGGCGAGACACGCGGCGCCGCATTCCGCCGCCTCCATCTGCAGGATGGTGGGCACGCGGCGGCTTCGGGACCGGCGGAAGAGCATGACGGCGACTCGCGATGCGCCGTTACGGCGCCGGGGCGGAAGCCCGCCGCAGGGCGGTGAAGGCGACGGCGATCTGCTCCTCCACCAGTGCGCCACGGGCGGCGGCGCCTTCCAGCGCCGCATAGGCCGTCTTCAACGCATCGTCGCCATAGGCGGGCGCGGTGCCGCCGGCGCGGGTGATCACCTGCTTCTCCAAGTCGATGACGGTCAGGAAAGCGACCAGCCGGCTCTTGCCCTGCTCCACCGCGTTGTTGAAGTAGCCAACGGAAAGCTGGCGCTCCGCCGCCTTGTACGCCGCTTCCAAGACGGCGGGGGACGCGGCGTTCTGGCCTTGCAGCACCTCCGCCCCCAGCCGGCCGATCCACTGCGCCTGCGAGTCCGACCAGCCGCCCGCCTTCGCGCGGGTGGCAAGCTGCGCCTCGAGGCCTTGCTGGGACTGGGTCATCTGTATCCACTCGATCTGCGGAGGTTGCGGCATCTCATCGGCCCGTGCGGCGTTCCCGGCTCAGTGCCGGGGGGCGTCGCGTTCCTCCGCCAGCAGGCGCTGGATCTCGGCGAAGCCGGCGGCGACCTGCCGCTCCGGCGTCTGGCCTGTGGCGGCGGCCTGCTCCACCCGGCCGCAGGCGGCCATCAGCACGTCGTCCCCGTATTCGGGGATGGGCGCGCCACGGCGCCCGGCCAGCTGCTTCTCCAGGTCGATGACGGTGAGGAAGGCGGCCACGCGGCTCTGGCCCTTTTCCAGCGCGTTCTGGAAATAGCCGACGGTCAGCTGGCGCCGCGCCTGGCCATAGGCCTCGGGCAAAGCCTGCTCGACCGGCACGCCATCGACCACGTCCTGCAGCAGCTTCTCCTTCGCCAGGATATCCAGCCAGGCTGCCTGGGATTCCGACCATCCCTCCAGCTGCGCGCGTTGCAGGATCTGCGCGCGAGCGGCGGCATCGATCTCCCGCAGATTCTCGGCGAGCCGGGCACGCTTCTGGGCGAATGGGTCGGGGGCGGTGGTCTGCGTCATGTCAGGATTCCCGATAAAAGCCGGCGCGCGTCAGCTGAAGAAGCCGGAGACAAAGGTCCAGCCATAGATGTAGGCCGCACCCACCGCGAGGATCGGAGTGTCCGAGATGACCTGCGTCGCCTTGTCGGTATTCTTGCAGGCCTTGTCGAAGTCGCCCTTGATGTTGATGTCGTAGGTCCCGCCCACGCCCAGATAGCCGCCGATGGTCAGCTTGACGTCGACCTTGCCGTTCTCGATGGAGATGTCCGGCTCGAACTTGACGCCGATGGCGCCCGCCTTGAAATGCCCGGTGGCGGATGCGCCGTTGCCGTCCTTGGTGAAGGTGCCGACATTGACGTCCGCGCCCACGCCGGCATTGGCCTCGAAGCCGCCGCCTGCCTTCACCTTCACCTTGCCGGTCTTGGGGTCGAAGCTAACGTCCACCTCGGCCTTGGCCTCCACCCGCGCCTGGACAAAGACGTCGGCGCCGACAGTGACCTTGCCTTCCCCCACCTTGATGTCGTGCGTCACCGTCACCGAGGCCGTGACCTCGGCGGAGGCCTTGACCTGCGCGTTGACGCCATCGAACCCCAGATGCGCGCCGGCCTTGGCGCCGATCTCGCCATGCAGGGCGGCGGAGACCGTCTCCGTATGCTCGAACCCCAGGACGGTGTCGGTGACGGCGTGGCTGACCTCGCCATGGAGGGCGAACTGCGCCGACGCATCGGCGTCGAAGGACGTATTGGTCGACGCGAAGCCCGCCTTGGCCTGATAGGATTCGGTGCCGAGCACGCGGTCCTTGGTGACCAAGATCGTCTTGCCCTGCTCGTCCTTCAGCGTCGTCACGTCCTCGCCGCCATAGCGCGTGACGGACCCATGGACGACCTTGGCGCCGACACCGAGATCGGAGCTCCAGCTCTCCGTCCCCGCCGTCACCGTGGTCGCGTCGATGCCCTTGTGCGTCTTGAGCACCCCGCCGGTGTCGGAGACGACGATGTCGTCCGTGCCGCTGTCGGCGGTGACCACGGGCTTGATGGTGTTGGTGTAGTGGCCATGCGCCTCGGCATCTTTCTTCGCCGCCTCGGTCAGCGCCTCGCTCACCAGCTTGTTGCCGAGATGGGTCAGGTTGGTGCGGACCATCTCCGCATTCTTCTGGGCCTGCTCGGCCTTCTTGGCGTCGTCCTGCTTGATCTTGGCGGCGGCATCGGCCTTCGCCTTCGCGTCGCTCAGCGCCTTGTCCAGCTGCGCCGCCACCTTGTGGCCGTCGGCGGCGTCGCCGTGGCCGGCGGCATCCTGCGCCGCCGGCTTCGGCACGCCGGGCGCGGGCGCGCCGGCCGCGGCAGGGGCGGGCTTGGAAGCCTCGGCCTTGGCCTGCGCCGTCACGGTCTCCAGCAGCTTGGTGTGCTCGGTGTGCTGCTGCACCGCCTGGTCATAGGCGGACTTGGCGGCGCTGATCTCACTGGCCGGCTTGTTCTGCTGCTGCAGGCTCTGCAGCCGGTCCTCGTAGGCCTTCACGGTGCCGGCGCTGATGCCGTGCAGCTCCTTCGCCGTATCCACCACGGAGCGCGGCCCCTCCCCGCCATGCGGGGCGGCGTCCAGCGCCTTCGGGCCGGCGCGGTCGTTATCCTGCTGCTTCTCGGCCGCCTTCTTCTCGGCATCGGCGGCGGTCGATTTGATGGTGACCTTGGTCGTCCCGGTACCCTGGTAGTCAGGGTTCTCCACTGTGTACTTCCACTCGTTCTTCAGGAACTCGCTGCCGCCCTTGAGCTTGATGCCCGTGACCGCCTTGAAGTCGTTCGCCACCTCCTTGGAATAGTTGGCGGGCAGGCTGGACTCGGGCTTGGCAGGGGGCTGTTCCGGCCCGCTGGCGGCCTCCGGGCCCGGCTTGGCGGCCGGGGTGGGCTCGGCGGCGTGCGGGTCTGCCCCCGCGGTCAGCGCGGCGGCGCGGTCCCCGTCCATGGGCTTGGCTTCATCGGCCCGGGCGCCGCCGATGATACGGCGAAGCACGTCTTCCGGCAGTGGCAGAACCCGGTCGGCGGGTGAGTGCTCGTTGGGTTCCGTCACGGGCTGCCTCCGGCATAGACGTAAGAAATTCTCGCTTTACGAAAATCACTACAGGAGGACTCTCACCTGCTCCAGAAAATTTGTTCGGGGCGGGGGCTCTTTGTGCCGCCCAGCCCTTGATGCCGTGCTCTGGCAGGCAACCTTGCCCGGTCACGAAGGCCTGAGGTGAAGGAACTGGGCTGGGGGAAAGCGGCGGAGACGTGACGGCAGTGAGCCCAGACCCGGCAGCCACCGTGGCCAAAGGCCCCTGTGGTCTGTCACAGCCGGCGGTCACCCCGCCCGCACAGGCTGGCGCCTCAAGGGCGCCCGGCCGCGCCAAAGGCGGTGCCGGTCACTATGAGGGCCGGCCATGCCACCGCACGGCCGGCCCTTCGGCACTTGACTACAGCGCCATGTCAGGCACGCGCCGCACCTCGCCCGCCGGGTTGGCGGCGGTGCTGGGCTTGGGGAAGGCGGCCGGGTCGATCGCGGGCGGCGCGATGGCCAGCTCCAGCCGCTCGCCCGTGGCGGCCCATTCCGCCGCCACGCGATCGGGATGCTGGTTCAGCAGCGTGCCGTAGCTCGGCACGATGCGGCGGATCTTCTCCTGCCAGGCCGGCGTCGCCAGCCGGTCGGCGAACACGCGCTGCAGCAGGTCCAGCATGATCGGCGCAGCGGTCGAGGCCCCGGGCGAGGCACCGAGCAGCGCGGCCAGCGTCCGGTCCCCGGAATGGACGATTTCGGTCCCCAGCTTCAGCACGCCGCCCTTTTGCGCGTCCCGCTTGATGATCTGCACCCGCTGGCCAGCCTGCCACAGCCGCCAATCCTCGCCCCGCGCCTGCGGGTAGTATTCCCGCAGCGCCGCCAGCCGGTCGGCGTCCGACATCATCAGCTGCTCGCCCAGGTAGCGGACGAGGTCGAACTCATCCCAGCCCACGCTCAGCATCGGCCGGATATTGTCCAGCGTCACCGAGGCCGGCAGGTCGAAATACGACCCCTCCTTCAGGAACTTGGTCGAGAAGGTGGCGAAGGGGCCGAACAGGATGACGCGCTTGCCGTCCAGCATCCGCGTGTCCAGGTGCGGCACGGACATGGGCGGGGAGCCGACAGAGGCCTTGCCATAGGCCTTGGCCAGGTGCCGGTCCACCACCCCCGGTGCCTCGGTGACGAGGAAGGAGCCGCCGACCGGGAAGCCGGCATAATTGTCGCCTTCCGGCACGCCGGACATCTGCAGCAGGTGCAGCGCGCCGCCGCCGGCGCCAAGGAACACGAACTTCGCGTCCACCGTCCGCTCATCGGCCCCGGTCTTGCGGTTCTTGTAGGTGACGCGCCAGGTGCCATCGGTGTTCCGGGCGATGGCACTGACCTCGCTGGACGTGTGCAGGCTGAACCCCGCCTGCGCCTTCAGGTGGGAGACGAACTGGCGGGTGATCTCGCCGAAATTCACGTCCGTGCCCTGCGGCGCCCGCGTGGCCGCGATCTCCTGCCCCTTGTCCCGCCCTTCCATCATCAGCGGCACCCACTCGGCGATCTTCGCGGCGTCGCGCGAGAACTCCATGCCGGCGAAGAGCGGGCTGGATTGCAGCGCCTCGTGGCGCTTCTGCAGATAGGCGATGTTCTCGGCACCCCAGACGAAGCTCATATGCGGGGTAGAGTTGATAAAGGAACGCGGGTTCTTCAGCACGCCGGCCTGCACCTGATGCGCCCAGAACTGGCGGGACACCTGGAAGGCCTCGTTGATCTCGACGGCCTTCGCGGTCTGGATCTTCCCGTCCGCGTCCTCCGGCGTGTAGTTCAGCTCGGCCAGGGCGGAGTGGCCGGTGCCGGCATTGTTCCAGCCATTCGAGCTTTCGAGCGCGACATCATCCAGCCGCTCGATCATCTCGATCGACCAGCCCGGCTCCAACTCGTGCAGCAGCACGCCGAGCGTCGCGCTCATGATGCCGCCGCCCACCAGAAGCACGTCCACCGCCCGGACGGCAGGGGCCGCGCGCACCGGCAGCGCCGCGATGGCGCCGGCCGCGACGGCGGTGCCAAGCAGCTGCCTGCGGTTCAGCGTGAGATGTCGGGGGTTCTCAACGGCATTGCGGCCGTTCTTGTCGTCTTCGCGCATTGATAGAGGTCCTCATTCAAAAACCTCCCTATGCCGCCTCCTCTAGCCAGAACCCGGCGCGCCATCAACCTGCGCGCGCCTCATGGCAGCGCCGCAGGCCGGCGGCGCCGGTGCCAGGACCCGGGCGGGCGGCACCGGCGCCGGGGCGTCAGTTGAGCGTGACCTTCGCCTCGACGATGACCTTGCCCCAGCGGGACAGCTCCTCCCGCAACTGCGCCGCCGTCGCCTCGGGGGTGGTGGGCTCGGGCAGCACGCCCTGTTGGATCAGGCGGTTGCGCACGTCGTCCTGCGCCAGCGCCGCGCGCAGGTCCCGGTTCAGCCGCGCCAGCACCGGGCCCGGCGTGGCGGCGGGCGCCAGCACGCCGTAGAGGGAAGAGACCTGGAAGCCGGGCAGGCCCGCCTCCGCCGTGGTCGGCACATCCGGCATGACGCTGCTGCGCGTCCCGGTGGCGATGGCCAGTACCTTCAGGCCGCTGCCGTTCTGCATCACGTTGGGCAGGGTGGCGAACATCAGATCCACCTGCCCGGCCAGCACGTCCGCCAGCGCCGGCGCGCCGCCGCGATACGGCACGTGCAGCATCCGCGTGCCGGTCAGCGTGGCGAAGTACTCGCCGGCCAGATGCTCGGTCGAGCCATTGCCGGAGGATGCGTAGCTGAGCGGGCGGTCCGCCTTCCGCAGCAGCGCGATCAGCTCCGCCAGGCTGGACGCCCGCACCCCGGCCCCGGCCACGACGACGATCGGCACGGCGCCGATGGTGCCGACCGGCGCGAAGTCCCGCCCCAGGTCCAGGCCCAGATTATTGCCCGGCATGCCGGCCAGCATGGCGAAGTTGGTGATGGGCGCCATCATCAGCGTGTGCCCGTCCGCCGGCGCGCGCGCCACGAATTGCGCACCGATGGCCCCGGCGGCGCCGGTGCGGTTCTCCACCACCACCGACTGGCCGAGATGCGGGCCCATGCCCTGCCCGACCAGCCGCCCGACGAAATCCACCGCGCCGCCGGGCGAGAAAGGCACGATCAGCCGCACCGGCTGGTTGGGGAAGCCCTGCGCCCGCGCGGGCCGCGCGATGGCGAGGCCGATCCCGGCCGCCAGGATGGAGCGGCGCCGGAGCCGCGATGGGGAGCGAAGATTCATGGGCATTCTCGAAGCCTTCCCTGAGAGGCCGGTGACGCGTGGCAATCATCCCGTCTGGCGTGCGGCCTGTTTTCTGCCGCTTGCGCCGAAGCCGTCATCGGCGGGGGCACGGATGCCCCCGCCGGGTCGTCAGCCGCCCTTCTGGGCGGGGTTCAGTCCCGAACTCTCCAGGTCCCAGCAGTCCTGGATGTCACGCGGCAGTTCCAGCTTGCGGATGCGCTGGGTCGGCGTGCGCGGGAACTCATCCACGAAGGCGACGAAGCGCGGCAGCTGGAAGCGCGGCATGCGGGGGGCGCACCAGCGCAACAGGGCATCCGGCTGCAGGTCGCTGCCCTGGGCGCGGCGGATGAAGATCTTGATCTCCTCCTCCCCCAGCGCGCTCGGCACGCCGATCAGCGCGGCCTCCTCCACCTCCGGGTGGTCCAGCAGCACGCGCTCCACCTCCCAGGCGGAGATGTTGATGCCGCGGCGACGGATGGAGTCCTTGGCGCGGCCGGCGAAGAACAGGTCGCCATCCTCGTCCTGCCGCGCCAGGTCCCCGGTGCGGAACCAGCCGTCGCGCATGGCGTCCGCCGTGGCGGCATCGTTGCGGAAATAGCCGAGGAAACCGAGGCCCGGCGCCAGCGCCCGGAAGCACAGCTCGCCCACCGCGCCCGGCGGCAGCGCGCGCCCCTCCGCATCCATCACCGCCGCCTCGAACCAGGAGAGCGGGCGGCCGATGGAGCCGGTCTTGCCGGTCATGTTGACGGTGCAGAAGGTGATCAGCTCGGACAGGCCGTATCCCTCGCGGATCTCGACGCCGAAGCGCTCCTCCACCGGGCGCCACAACTCCGGCGGGCAGCCGCCGCCCCAGGCGATGCGCACGCCGTGGCTGCGGTCCGCCGGGCCTTCCGGCTGCTTCAGCACCATGGGCAGCACGCTGCCGAGATAATGCACCCGCGCCGCACCCACCTGCGCCGCCTGCTGCCAGAAGCGGGAAGCGCTGAAGCGCTCCACCATGCCCAGCTGCAGCCGCCCCAGCACGGCGGCGATCAGCACGGCGACGCCGGCGCCATGGTGCATGGCTTCCCAGAACAGCAGCGTCTCTCCGGGCTGCGCCTCGGTCAGGCGCAGGATGGCCATGGGGCCGGCCCGCAGCGTGCGGTCGGATTTCAGCACGCCCTTGGGCGCGCCGGTGGTGCCGGAACTGGGCGTGATGGCGATGATGTCGTCCGGCCCCGGCTGCACCGCCGGCGGCGCGGCATCGGGATGCGCCAGCAGCGCCGCGAAGCCGTCCTCCGCCCCGCCGCGCCAGATCAGCGCGCGCAGCGGGCGCTGCGCCAGGACCGGCGCCAGCGCCTCGGCATAGCTCGCATCCGCGATCAGTGCATCCACCGCGAAGGCCTCGAACGGATAATCCAGCGAGGGGCCGACGAGGCTGGTATTCACCGGCACGCGCACCAATCCCACCTTGGCCAGTGCGAAGATGGAGACGATGTGGTCCGGGTGGCTGGGCAGCATCAGCGCCACCCGGTCCCCCGGCCGCAGCCCGCGCGCCAGCAGCGCGTTGGCCACGCGGTTGACCGCCGCGTCCAGCGCGCCGAAGCGCAGCACCTGGTCGCCGAAGGTGCAGTAGATGCGGTCTGGATCGCTGATGGCCTGCGCGTCCATCACTTGGCGCAGCGTCGTATCGGCCACGCCGGGCATGGCGACGGCGGCGGCTTCCAGCAGGTCAGCCGACATCGAAGCTGACCCCCTGCGCCAGCGGCAGCTCGCGCCCGTAATTGATGGTGTTGGTGGCGCGGCGCATATAGGCCTTCCAGGCGTCGGAGCCGCTTTCGCGTCCGCCGCCGGTTTCCTTCTCGCCGCCGAAGGCACCGCCGATCTCGGCGCCCGAGGGGCCGATATTGACGTTGGCGATGCCGCAATCGGACCCGCTGGCGGAGAGGAAGCGCTCCGCCTCCCGCAGGTCGTTGGTGAAGATGGAGGAGGAGAGGCCCTGCGGCACGTCGTTATGCAGGGCGATGGCCTCGTCCAGCGTCTCGTAGCGCAGCACGTACAGGATGGGCGCGAAGGTCTCGTGGCGGACGATCTCGCTCTGCCCTGGCATCTCCGCCAGCGCCGGGCGGCGGTAATGGCCGCCGCCGGAGACCGCCACCGCCTCGCCACCGGAGATGGTGCCGCCATCCTGGCGCGCGGCCTCCAGCGCGGCGGTCATGCCGGCATCGGCGCCGGCATCGATCAGCGGGCCGACTAGCGTGCCCGGGCGGCGCGGGTCCCCCACCGTGACGGAGGCATAGGCCTGCTTCAGCCGCGGCAGCAGCGCATCATACTGGCTGGCGTGCACGATCAGCCGGCGCAGCGTCGTGCAACGCTGCCCGGCGGTGCCCATGGCGGCGAAGGCGACGGCGCGCACCACCAGGTCGAGATCGGCTGTCGGCGTGACGATGGCGGCGTTGTTGCCGCCGAGTTCCAGGATGGCGCGGCCGAAGCGCGCGGCGACGCGCGGCGCCACGGCACGGCCCATGGCGGTGGAGCCGGTGGCGGAGAGCACCGGCACCAGCTTGCTGTCCACCAGCAATTCGCCCAGCTCACGGCCACCGACCAGCAAGGCGCACAGCCCGTCCGGCACGCCGCCGAAGCGGGCGGCGGCGCGGTTGAACAGCGCGTGGGTCGCCAGCGCGGTCAGCGGCGTCTTCTCGGACGGCTTCCACACCACGGCATCGCCGCAGACCAGCGCCAGCGCGGCGTTCCAGGCCCACACGGCAACAGGGAAGTTGAAGGCGGTGACGACGCCGACGACGCCGGAGGGATGCCAGCTTTCCATCATGCGGTGGCTCGGCCGCTCGGTGGCGATGGTCAGGCCGTAGAGCTGGCGGGAAAGGCCGACGGCGAAGTCGCAGATGTCGATCATCTCCTGCACCTCGCCGAGGCCTTCGGAGAGGATCTTGCCGGCCTCCAGCGTCACCAGCCGGCCGAGATCCTCCTTGGCGGCGCGCAGCTCCTCGCCCAGCAGGCGGACCAGTTCGCCGCGCCGGGGTGCGGGCACGTCGCGCCAGGCCAGGAAGGCGGCGTGGGCGGCGCCGATCGCCGTCTCGGCCTCGGCCGCGCCGGTCTCGGGCAGGCGGCCGATCTCGGCGCCGGAGAGCGGGGAGCGCGCCGGCAGGGTGCCGCCGGTCCAGGCCGCGCGGGGCACGCCCAGGCGGTCCAGCAGCGCGGCGGCTTCATCGGCGACGGAGGGCAGGGTCTGGATGGTCATGTCGCGCTCCCCCTTCACGCATTCGCCTTGCGGCGGGCACGCTCGGCCAGGAACTGCTCCATCATGCGGGCGGGCTCGCCGGTGCCGTAGGCTTCGCGCTGGTTGCGCACGCCGGCGGCCAGGCAGTCGCGGAAGCCAGCCTCCGTCACCTCGCGGAAGCGGGCCTTGTTCAGCCGCATCGCCACCGGCGGCTTGGCGGCCAGCTCGGCGGCCAGGGCCAGGGCGGCGGGCATCACCTCCTCCTTCGCCACCACGCGGTTGATCAGGCCCATGCCCTGTGCCTCGGCCGCGTCCATCATCCGGCCGGTCAGCGTCAGGTCGATGGTGCGGGCCAGGCCGATCATCTCCCGCATGATCCACGGGCCGGTGGTGCTGGCGATGCCGGAATTGATCTCCGGCTGGCCCATGGTGACGCCGGGGTGGCCGATGCGGATATCGCCCAGCAGCGCCACCTGGAAGGCGGAGCCGGCGGCGGTGCCGTTCAGCGCCACCACCAGCGGCTTGGAGAGGGAGCGGATGCGGTCATAGAGCCGCTCCCACTCGCCGATCCACAGTTCGGCGCGGTCGGGGTCGAAGGTCTTGGTCTCGTTCAGGTCCTGGCCGGCGCCGAAGGCGCGGTCCCCGGCGCCGGTCAGCACGATGGAGCGCAGGTCCGGGTCGGCCTCCACGGCATCCAGCGCCTGCACCAGCTCGGCCCGCATCGGGGCGTGCCAGGCGTTCAGCACCTCGGGGCGGTTCAGCGTCAGCACGGCGACGGCGCCCTGGGTGGCGCGAAGGATGAACGGAGCGGTCATCTGGGCTCTTCCGTGGAGGGCCGGATCGCATCTGCGGCCCGGACTTATCGTTATACGATATTGAATATCGAAATCATGTTGGATGGCGCCCGGCCGCGTGTCAACGCGAATCCGGCCGGTTGATTCAGGCGGGTTGGGGTTGCCCGCTCAGGGCCAGCATCGCCGCCCGCAGGGATGCGGCCTCGATCTCCGCATACAGCGCCATCTCGTCCCGCACCGTGGCGCCCAGCGCGGCCTCGAAGCCTGGCCGGTCGCCGCCCGGGGCGAAGGCGGCGCGGGCGGTGTCCCCCAGGTTGGATTGGAAGATGCCGGCGGCACTGACCGGCAGGAAATCCTCGTAGGTGACCGGGTCGGCCCGCAACGCGCCTTGCCGCAACAGCGCCTCCTGCCCGCCTTCCGCCTGCATGCCGGGGGTGGCGCTGTAGCGGAAATAGGCCAGGCCCTGCTGGCGCATGGTGTCCAGGTCGTCCGGGAAGGATGCGAAGGCAGCCTCCAGCGCCGCCATCTGGGCGGCCGGTCCCTGCCCGGCCGATGCGGCCCGCGCCTCGGCCAGCAACCGGTCGTACAGGGCGCGGCCCTTCGGCGTCAGGGCGGCGCCGCGTTGCTCGATCTCGCCGAAGCGGGCGGTGTGGGTGCCGGGCATCGCCGTGCCGCCCGGGATGGGAAACAGGATCGGCTCCTCCAGCGCCTTGAAGCTGGTCTGGCGCAGCAGGATGGGGCAGGCGCGGCGCGGCGGGCCCTCGATCGTGGCCTTGGCGGCGATGCCGCGCGCCGGCATGGCCCGCTGGGCGGCATCGATATCCAGCGTGCGCGGGGTCAGGTGGTTGATGTGCGGGCCGTGGAAACAGACGATATCGGCCAGCAGCCGGTGGGCGCCGTGCATGCGGTGGTAGGTCTCGGCATCCACGCTGGCCGTGCTGTGCCAGCGGAAGGTCTCCAGCGCTTCCCGTACGAAGGCGGCGGCATCGGCCTCGGCCAGGCCACCCTGCGCCTCGTGCCGTTCCAGCCATCGCAGCAAGCCGGGGGTGAAGATGCGCCGGGCGGCCAGGATCGCCTCGGCCTGCCGGCGCAGCGCCGCGTCCTCGATCAGTTCCAGCCGCAGCAGGGAGGTGAAGACGCGGAACGGATTGTGCCGCAGCGCCGCCTCGCCCACCGGGCGGAAGGCGGTGGAATGCACCGGCACCCCAGCGGCGGAGAGGTCGTAATACCCCACCGCTTCCATCCCCATCGCGGCGAAGACGCGGCCCATGATGCGCAACTCGGCGGCGGTGCCGAGGCGAATGGCGCCGTGTCGCTCCACCACCAGCCGCTCCAGCTCCCCCTCCCTGCGCAGGCGGTCGGCCAGGGCGGGGTCTCGCGCCATGGCCTGCTCGTTGGTCTCGGCCACGAGGTCCAGCAGCGCGCCGTATTGCGGCACCTCCGCCCGGTACATGTCGGACATGGCGCGCGAGAACATGGTCCTCAGCGCATCGGCGCTGACGAAGCGGGGAGCGGTCATGGAGAGGTCCTGTCTTCGTGGCGGCCGGCCAGGGCCGGCGCGGCCGCCCCCGTCAGCGGCAGGCGCGGGCGGCGGCCACCACGGCCGGCACCAGGTTCGCCAGGGCCTCGGCCCGGCTGAAGCGGCTGCTGAGGGCGGAAAGGTTCACCGCGCCTACCGGCCGCCCCTGGGCGTCCAGCACGGGGGCGGAGATGGAGAGGCTGTCCTGGTCGAAGGCCTTGCTGGTCATCGCGTAGCCCTGCTGCCGGACCTGGACCAACAGCGCCTGGAAGGCGCCGAGGTCGGGCGCCGCCGCGCGTTCCCGCGCCAGCGGGCTGGCACCGGAGAAGGCGCGCTGCACCGCCTCCGGCGCCGAGTGGCTGAGCAGCACCTGGCCGGAGGAAGCCGAGACCGCCTCGAACCGCATGCCCGGCACCAGGGCCACGGCGGTCACGTGCGGGCTGGGCAGGTTCTCGACGATGACGATCTCCTCCTCCAGCAACTCGCTCCAGGAGACGCATTCGCCGGTGGCGCGGTTCAGCTCCAGCATCGCGTGCTGGGCCCGTTGCAGGACGGAACGGCTGCC
The DNA here is from genome assembly GCF_014490485.1 of Teichococcus aerophilus. Taxonomy (GTDB): domain Bacteria; phylum Pseudomonadota; class Alphaproteobacteria; order Acetobacterales; family Acetobacteraceae; genus Pseudoroseomonas; species Pseudoroseomonas aerophila. Next base: position 22,996 of record NZ_JACTVA010000030.1, read on the forward strand.
GAGGTAGCCGCGGTACAGCCCCAGCACCTTCGGCCCCAGGGCGAAGCGCTTGTTGTCCGGGTTGCGGCTGAGGTAGCCCAGCCGGTGCAGCGTGTAGACGAAGCGCTGCGCGGCGCTGCGGCCGATGCCGGCGCGCGCCATGATGTCGGTCAGCGAGAGCTCCTGGCGCGAGGTCTCGAACAGCTCGAGGACGATCATCCCCTTCTCGATGGCATTGACGAACAGGCGGGGATCGGTGTCCTCCGCCGTGGCCTGCCGGGGCGGCCTGGGCTCTGCGGTCATCTGGCTGCCTATCTCTACGAGCCCGCCTCATAGGCCGTATCCCGCCCCGCCTCAAACCGCGCCGGGCGCGAACAGCCCGGCCAGGCGCTGCTGCAGCAGGTTCTTGCGGATCTTGCCCAGGGTGTTGCGCGGCATCTCCTCCACCGGGACGATCCGCTTCGGCACCTTGTAGCGCGCCAGGCCGGTGGCCAGGGCGGCACGCACCGCCGCCTCGTCGAACCCCGCACCGGGGGCGAGTTGCACGGCGGCCGTCACCGCCTCCCCGAAATCGGGGTGGGGCAAGCCGATGACGGCGGCTTCCACCACGCCGGGCAGGGCGTTCAGCGCTGCCTCCACTTCCTTCGGGTAGACGTTCAGCCCGCCGGTGATGATCAGCTCCGTCCCGCGCCCGAGCACGGAGAGCGCGCCATCCGGCGCCAGACGGCCGAAATCGCCGGTGATGAACCAGCCGTTGCGGAAGGCGCCCTGCGTCTTCTCCGCCGCGCGCCAGTAGCCGGCGAAGGGGAAGGGCTGCCGCAGCTCGATCGACCCCACCTCCCCCGGCGCCACCGCCTGCCCCGCCGCATCCACCACCCGCAGGGCGGAGCCCGGCAGCGGGTAGCCGGAGGCATCCGGCCGGCGCGGTGCGTCCAGCTTCATGGAGGCGATGATCAGCGCCTCCGTCATGCCGTAGCGGTCCAGCAACTGGTGGCCGGTGCGGGCGGCGAAGGCATCGAACACATCGGCACGCATGGGGGCGGAGCCAGTGAGGAACAGCCGCATGCCGGCGCAGAGCTCCCGCGTGAAGCCGGGATGCTCCAGCAGCCTGGCATAGTAGGTCGGCACCCCCGCCAGCATGGTGCAGCCGGGCAGCGCCCGCACCACCTGGTGCACCTGGAATTTCGGCAGCAGCCGCAGCTGGCCGCCGGCGGCCAGCATGGGCGTGGTGGTGCCGAACAGCCCGAAGGCCATCGGGTTGGCGTGCAGCAGCACGTCGTCGGCCGTGATGCCCCAGCAATCGGCCAGCGCCATGGCGTTCCAGACCACCAGCCCGTTGGTCATCACCGCGCCCTTGGGCCGCCCGGTGGTACCGGAGGTATACACGATGGCATTGGCATCCTGCCCGCTGCCCGGGTGGCACGGTGCATCCTCGGCCATGCCTTCCAGCGCCGCCGGCAGGCTGCCGCCACCGCTGGCATCCAGCGTCAGCAGCTTGCGCCGCCCGGCATCGGCCCAGGCCTGCAGGCGCGGCGCGAGGTCGGGCCGGCAGACCAGCAGGGCGGGTTCCGCATCCTGCAGCACGTAGTCCACCTCGGGCGCCGTCAGCTCCACATGGATGGGCAGGTACACCGCCCCGGCGCGGCAGCAGGCGAGGTAGAGCAGGATGCCTTCGGGCGACTTGTCCAGCAGCCCCGCCACCCGGTCCCCCGGCCCGATGCCGAGGTGGCGGAGCAGGTTGGCCATGCGGGCGGTCTGCTTCTCCACCTCGCCGTAGGTGACGGTGCGGCCGTCATGGTTCTCGATGAACAGGCGGTCCGGCGCCGGGAAGCCGGCGGCGAAGGCGGCATAGGCGTTGCGGTCGGCGGCGGCGCGCATCGCATCCATCTCAGCGGCCCTGGAACACGGGCGGACGCTTCTCGGCGAAGGCGCGGGCGCCCTCCCGGTAATCCTCGCTGGCATCGGCGCGGTCGGACAATGCGGCGACCTGTGGCGCCACCTCGGCCAGCCGGCCGGTCATGGCGGCATCGCAGGCCAGCTTGGCGGCGGCGACGGAAAGCGGGGCGGCCTGCAGCATCGGCGCGGCGAACTCGATGGCGGCGGCCAGCGCATCCCCGGCCACCTCGGTAACGAGGCCGCATTGGCGCGCTTCCTCCGCCCCGATCAGCGCGCCGGTATAGAGCAGGCGGCGCGCCATGGAGACACCGGCCGTCGCCACCAGCAGCTGCGTGCTCTCCGCCGGGTAGACCAGGCCGAGCTTGGCCGGCGGCACGCCGAAGCGCGCGGTGGCATCGGCGATGCGGAAATCGCACCGCAGCGCCAGCGTGCAGCCGCCGCCGACGCAAGGCCCGCTAACGGCGGCGATGACCGGCACGGACGAGGCCGAGACCGCCGCGTAGCACGCCATGATGCCATCCCAGTAATGCTGGCGCGCCGGCGGGTCGTCCCGCACCGCGGCGAAGGCGCCGATATCGTCCCCGGCGCAGAAGGCACCGCCCGCGCCGGTCAGGATGATGGCGCGCAGCGCCGGGTCCTGGCGCAGCGCCACGAAGGCCTGGCCGAGATCCCGCCACGCCTGCCCGTTCAAGGCATTGCGGCGCGCGGGGCGGTCGATGGTGACAATGGCCAGCCGGGGGCCGGCGTGGCGGAGATGGATGTCGGGCATATCGGGTGTCTTCACTGCGGCGTGGCGTGGGCGCCGGTGGCGAGGGTCAGCTCATCCGCCCGTGCCTCGAAGCCAATGCCCTTGCGGGCGGCCCAGATGTTCTGGAACTGGTAGAGCGGGATGAAGGCGACATCGTCCAGCGCCTGGTGCGCCGCCTGGCGCAGCAGTTGCTCCCGCCGCGTGTCATCCAGCGTGGAAATGGCGCGGGCGCTGAGCGCGTCCAGCGACGGGTTGGAGTAGCGGCTCCAGTTGTAGGTGCCGGTGCCCTTGGTGGCGTCCACCGTCATCAACAGGTTCCGCAGCAACAGGCCCGCTTCCATCGACGGATTGTTGAGGCTGCCGAAATAGGCGCTGAACTGCTGCCGCGCGCCGCGGGCCGAGTAGACGGAGAAGGGCACCGCCTCCACCGCCGTCTGCACGCCGATGCGCGTCCACATCTGCGCCACCGCCTGGGTGATCTCGGCGGCATAGGGCGTGCGGTCGTTGGCGGTGCTCAGCGTCATGCGGAAGCCGTCCGGGAAGCCGGCCTCGGCCAGCAGCGCCTTGGCCCGGACGGGGTCGTAGGCCGGCAGGCCGAGCTCCGGCAGGGCGGAGAAGGAGCCGGGCGGCAACCACTGGCCGGTGGCGCTGCCAGTGCCCATCATCACCCGCTCCGTGATGGCGGGACGGTTGATGGCCATGGAGAGCGCCTGCCGCACCTTCAACAGGCGCAGCGGCGTCGGCTCGATCGGCTTGCCGCTGCTGTCGGTGATGCGCGGCGCCTCGGCCGCCGGGGCGTAGATGGGGTTGATGTAGCCGACCCGGCTGCCCGGCACGGCAAAGATGCCGATCTGGCTTTCCTGCCGCAGCCTTGGCAGGTCCGCCGCCGACGGGGCCTCGATGATATCCAGGTCGCCGGCGAGCAGGGAGGCGGTGCGGGCGCCGATATTGCTGACCATGCGCAGCGTCACCTGCTCCCACTCCGGCCGGCCGCCCCCCCAGGCCTCGTTGCGGGCGAGCACGAGACGGTCGCCAGAGGTGTAGCTGGTGAAGCGGAAGGGGCCGGTGCCGACCATCGCCTTGCCGGAATTGTAGTCCGCCGTGCTGGCGCCCTTCCCCACATGCTCGGACACGATGGCGATGAAGGAGAGGTCGCTCGGCAGGCTTGGCACCGCGCCGGCGGTGGTGACGCGCAGCACCGTGGGCGAGACCACCTGCATGTCCTGGATGGGCCGCACCAGGTTCTCGAAGCCACCCAGGCTGTTCGGCACGTTGCGGGCGCGCTGCAGGCTGAAGGCGACATCGGCGGCGGTGAAGGGCTGGCCATCATGCCAGCGCACGTCCGGGCGCAGGCGGAATTCCCACTCCGTCTCCGACACCGGGGCCCAGGACAGGGCGAGGCCCGGCTGCAGCCGGCCATCGGCGCCGCGATGGACCAGCCGGTCGAAGATGCTGAAGGCGGCGGTGTTGTTGGGCGAGGTGCTATAGAAATGCGGGTCCAGCGTGCTGACCGGGCTGCTCATGCCGATGCGGAGGACCTGGGGCGTTTGGGCCTGGGTGCGGGCCGGGCCCAGCAGGGCGGCGCAGCCGATGGCGCAGGACAGCAGCAATCGCATCATCATGGTGTTGCTCCTCCGGCGCTTCCCCCCGTGGGTGGAAGCCCGCTTTTGTTTGGTGCCGTCGGCGTTTTTATCGTTCTTCGATATTCAATATTGATATTGGGGCATGGCTGCACGGCCGCGTCAATGGCGTTGTTCGCGCCGCCCGGCCGTATGGCCGCATCCGCCGCCGCCCGACATGGCGGATATCCGCCCGCGCCCGGCTGCATCGTTGCCGGCATGCGCGCGGGTGCGGACCCGCCAGTGGTGGCCGTCCAGCCCAGGCCTTGGCTAACGCTTGCTGAGCGCCTTTGGCACGTCTCGACCGGGGCTGGCTGCGGGGCCTGAACCGCCGAAATTGGGGCAGCCACCGGCCCGGTGCCTCGCGGGTCCGTGTTCCGCATTGACTTCCGGCCAAGGGTGAGGAATGTGCTGCCATGTCCCCTTGCCAGCCCGATGCCCGCTCCCTCCTCGCCGAGCTTCAGCAGATGCTGGCCCACGCCGCGTCGTCGGGGCAGGAGGCGCCGGCGGTGCGGGAGGCGCTGAGCCTGCTGCGGCAGCATGCGCCCCAGGCAGCCGGCGGAACCCCCCTGCCCTGGCCGGCCGGCGGCGGCGAATGCGGCGCCTTGATCCGTGAGCGGGACTGGAGCGGCACCTGCCTGGGCCCGATGTCCGGCTGGTCCCCGGCGCTGCTGGCGACCGTCTCCAACGTAGTGAACTCGCCGGTGCCGAAGGTGCTGATGTGGGGCGAGAACCACGTCATGCTCTACAACGATGCGTATCGGGAGATCGCGGGCGGCTACCACCCGGCGGCGCTGGGCCGCACCGTGCCGGCGGTATGGCCGGAGATCTGGGACTGGAACCGCGCCATCCTGCAACGCGGCTTCGCCGGCGAGGTCTGCTCCTACCGCGACCAGCCGATGACCCTGCTGCGCCACGGCGTGCCGGAGGACGTGACGCTCGACCTGTTCTACACCCCTGTCTACGAGGTCGGCGGCCTGGTGGGCGGCGTGATGTGCACGGTGCTGGAGACGACCGGGCGCATCGCCATGGAACGCGGGCTGGCGGCGCGGGAGCAGGAATTGCGCTCCCTGGCCGATGCGCTGCCCATGCTGGTCTGCAAGCTGGACCGGGACTACGTCTACCGCTTCGCCAACAGCTTCTACGAGCCGTGGTTCGGCCAAGCGCCGGCGGCGGTGATCGGCCGCCACATGCGGGACGTGGTGGGGGAGGCCTTCTTCGCCCAGCGCCAGCCGCTGCTGGACCGTGCCCTGGCCGGCGAGAGCATCACCGGCGAGGTGGACATCCCCACCATCGGCGGCGGCAGCCGGCGCTGCGAACTGAGCTACCTGCCCAGCCGCGACGGCCACGGCGTGGTGGATGGCGTGCAGATCCTGGCCATCGACATCGACGAGCGCGCCCGCCGGCAGGCGGCGCTGGACCTCAGCAACCGGCGCTTCCGCACGGCGGTGGATGCGGTCCATGGCGTGTTGTGGACCAACAGCCCCGATGGCCGCATGGTGGGCGAGCAGCCCGGCTGGGCCGCGCTGACCGGCCAGGCCTTCGAGGAATACCAGGACTACGGCTGGGCCAACGCCGTGCACCCGGACGACATGCAGCCGACGCTGGATGCCTGGAACGCCGCCGTCGCCAGCCGTGGCATGTTCGTATTCGAGCACCGGGTGATGCACCACAGCGGCGCCTGGCGCCACTTCGCCATCCGCGGCCTGCCGATGCTGGACGAGGCCGGCGAGATCCGTGAATGGGTCGGCGTCCATACCGACATCACCGAGCAGCGCGCGGCCGAGGCAGCGCTGCGCCAGCACTCCCAGGCCCTGGCCTCCCAGATCCGCCACCGGGAGCAGGCGGAGGAGCAACTGCGCAGCCTGAACGAGACGCTGGAGGCGCGCGTCATCGCCGAGATCGGCGAGCGGCGGCAGGCGGAAGCCAAGCTGGCGCAGGCGCAGAAGCTGGAGACCGTCGGCAAGCTGACCGGCGGCGTGGCGCATGACTTCAACAACCTGCTGCAAGTGGTCTCCGGCAGCCTGCAGCTCCTCTCCCGCGACATCGCCGGCAATCCGCGCGCGGAGCGGCACGCGGCGAATGCCATGGCCGGCGTCTCCCGCGGTTCCCGCCTGGCGTCGCAGCTTCTGGCCTTCGGGCGGCGGCAGGCGCTGGAGCCCAAGGTGGTCAACGTCACCCGCTTCGTGCAGGGCATGGACGACATGCTGCGCCGGGCGCTGGGCGAGGCCATCGAGGTGGAGACGGTGCTGGGCGGCGGGCTGTGGAACACCTTCATCGACCCGACGCAGATCGAGAACGCGCTGCTCAACCTCGCCATCAATGCGCGGGACGCCATGGGCGGCACCGGGCAGTTGACGGTGGAGCTGGCGAACGCGCATCTGGACGATGCCTACGCGCTGACGCATGACGAGGTGACGCCCGGCCAGTACGTGATGCTCGCCGTCTCGGACACCGGCTGCGGCATGCCGCCGGAGGTGATCGAACGGGTGTTCGAGCCGTTCTTCTCCACCAAGGAGGAAGGCAAGGGCTCCGGCCTCGGCCTGTCCATGGTGTATGGCTTCGTCAAGCAATCCGGTGGCCACATCAAGATCTATTCGGAAGTCGGCCACGGCACCACCATCAAGCTGTACCTGCCCCGCGCGATGCAGGCGGAGGATGTGGTGGTGCAGGTGGATGCCGGCCCGACCGTCGGCGGCACCGAGACCATCCTGGTGGTGGAGGACGATGCGGAGGTGCGGGAGGTGGTGGTCGCCATGCTCACCGACCTCGGCTATCGCGTGCTGAAGGCGGTGGACGCCGGCAGTGCGCTGGTGGTGATCGAGAGCGGTATCCCGATCGACCTGCTGTTCACCGACGTGGTGATGCCCGGCAAGCTCAAGAGCCCGGAACTGGCCCGCAAGGCGCGCGAGCGGCTGCCTAACGTCGCGGTGCTGTTCACCTCCGGCTACACGGAGAATTCCATCGTCCATGGCGGCCGGCTGGATGCGGGGGTCGAGCTGCTCTCCAAGCCCTATCCGCGCGAGGCATTGGCGCGGAAGGTGCGCCATGTGCTGGCCAACCAGGCGCAGCGCCGGCAGGCACAGCCCAGGCCGGGCATGCCGCGCCCGGCCGCGCCCCCTGCCCCCATGCCTGCCCTGGCGCCGCAGCCGGTGGCGGCCGCGCGCGCCATGGTGCTGTTGGTGGAGGACGATGCGCTGATCCGCGGCAACTCGGCCGAGATGCTGCGCGATGCCGGCTTCACCGTCATCGAGGCCGGCAGCGCGGAAGAAGGCGCGAAGGCGCTGAAGGATGCGGCGATCGACGTCATCGTCACCGACATCAACCTGCCCGGCGCCTCGGGGGCGGAGCTTGTCGCGCATGCGCGGGCCGCGCGTTCCGATATCGGCATCGTCTTCGCCAGCGGCGATGCCGCGCCGCTGCTGCGCGGCGAGCTGGCGGGCAGCGTATCCCTGACCAAGCCGTATGACGGTGCGTCCCTGGTGGCGGCGGTGCTGGCCTGCCTGCAGCCGCCGGCGGCGGAGACGGCGGAGGAAGCCTGACCGGCGCTGGCTTCGGCAAGGACGCTGCCACCCGCAACGATGAAGCGAAGGGCCGGGGATAGCACCCCGGCCCTTCTTGCGTTCAGGCCGGGCGGACGTTCCAGAAGGTCGGGATGCCGCCGCCGATGCCGGTGATGGATTTGCGGTACGCCGTCGGCTGCACGTACTGGCCGAGCGGGTAGTACGGCACGTCGATCATCGCCTGCTTCTGCATGTCGACGCAGATGGCCTTCTGCGCGGCTTCGTCCGGTGCGCGGAACCAGGCGGTGCGCAACTCCTCCAGCCGGGGGCTGGTGGACCAGCCGGCATAGGCGGCCTCCCCATTGCCGCGCAGGGCGATGTGCCCGGCCGGGTTCAGCCAGTCCATGCCGGCCCAGCTGGTGACGAAGGCGTTCCAGCCGCCGGCCTCCGCGCTGTCCTTGCGGTTGCGCCGCGTCAGCATGGTGCCCCAGTCCAGCGCCATGTAGTCGACGTTCAGGCCGGCCTGCTGGAACATGTCCGCCGCCACGTCGCCCTGCGATTTCAGCGTGGGGCTGTCGGCCGGCACCATCAGCACCACCTTCTCCCCCTTGTAGCCGGCGGCCTTGATCTCGGCGCGCACCTTGGCGAAGTCGCGCGGGCCGGTCAGCGGGCCCAGCCCTTCCTCGCTCGCCATCGGCGTCCCCGGCGCGAAGAAGCCAAGGGGCACGTGGTAGAGCGAGGGGTCGGAACCGGCCAGCGCTTCCATGAAGGAGGTCTGGTCGATGGCGCCGAACAGCGCGCGGCGGATGGCGGGATTGTCGAAGGGCGGTTGCAGGTGGTTGACGCGCAGCATGGTCACCATGCCCGTCGGGTCCAGCACCTTGACCTCGACATTCGGTGCCTTGCGCAGCAGCGGCAGCATGTCGTGGTAGGCGTATTCCATCCAGTCCTGCTCGCCGGCCTGCAGGGCGGAGGTGGCGGTGCCGATATCCGGCATGGTGTTCCAGACGACGCGGTCGTAGTGCACGACCTTCGGGCCCGCCGTCCAATCCGGCCGGCCGGTCTCGCGCGGCTTATAGCCGGCGAATTTCTCATAGACGTTGCGGGCGCCTGGCACGCGCTCATCCGGCACGAAGCGGAACGGGCCGCTGCCGACGATCTCCCGCACCTGCTGGAACGGGTCGGTCTGCGCCAGCCGCTCCGGCATCATGGCGCACATGGGGGACGGGATCTTGCCCAGCGCTTCCGGCAGCAACGGGAAGGGATATTTCAGCCGGAAGCGAATGGTGCGGTCATCGGCGGCGGAGAGTTCGTCCGTCGCCTGCATCAGCGTGGCGCCGAAGGGGTCGCGCTTCGCCCAGCGCTGGATGCTGGCGACGCAATCCCGCGCCAGCACCTTCTCCCCATCATGCCACAGCAGGCCGGGCCGCAGGGTCAGGTTCCACAGCTTCCCGTCATTCTCGATGCTGTGGCCTTCCAGCATCTGCGGCTGCATCTTGAAGTTGCTGTCCATGCCGTACAGCGTGTCGAACACCAGGTAGCCGTGGTTCCGGCTGACATAGGGCGTGGTGTAGACCGGATCGAGATAGACCAGATCGATCTGCGGGATGAAGCGCAGCGTCGTCATCGACTGCGCCCTGAGCTTCGCGGGCGCGGCGAGCGTGGCCAGGGAGGCCGCGCCTGCGCCCTTGAGTAACGTGCGTCGTTCCATGCGGGAAACTCCTCGGTCTCGGCCGGGCCAGGCGTGGGCGCGCTGCCCGTGCCGTCCATCGTGGCACGGCCATGCACGATCCATGCCGGGAATCTCTCGGCGAGCCGCCACCAGGGCACGGGCCGTCAGTCGGCGAGACTGCGTGGTACCAGCCCTTTCCCTGCGCCTGCTGCCTCCAAGGCAGGCATCCTGCCTCGCCGAATGTGGTGATATCCCTGGACTGCCTGCACAGCGTGCATTTCCGCGGTTTTACCTGGTTGCCGCATGCGGCCAGATGCTCTCATCATCGCCGCACGGACCAGCAGGCAGGGAATTCCACCGATGGCTGAACGTGACGATGTCCGGCCCCTGCGCGTCGCGCTGCTCGGCGGCAGTGGCTTTGTCGGGCTGAACATCGCCGAGGCGCTGCTGCGCCAGGGGCACCATGTGTTGTGCCTGGACCGCAACCCCTTCCCCGCCGCCGCGCGCACCGCCTTCGCCACGCTGCCGGGCCAGCTGCGCACCGAGATCTTCGACGTGACGCAACCCGGCCAGCTGGAGAGCGGCACGGATGCGCTGGTGCTGGGCGCCGCCATCACCGCCGGCACGGCGCGGGAGGCGGCGGACCCCGAGAGCATCCTCGCCGTCAACCTGGGCGCGCTGCCGGGGCTGTTGCGGGCAGCGCGGCAGGCGGGGGTGAAGCGGGTGTTGAACCTCAGCTCCGCCTCCGCCTACGGCGCCGGGCCGGGCGAGACGCCGCTGGCCGAGACGGACCCGGCCCGCCCGGCGCAGCTCTACGGCATCACCAAGCTGGCCAGCGAGCAGGTGGGCGCGCGGCTGGCGGCGCTGTGGGGGATGGAATTCCTCAGCGTGCGGCTCAGCGCCGTGTTCGGCCCGTGGGAATACGCCACGGGGTTGCGGGACACGCTGAGCCCGCCCTTCCAGGTCATGCGGGCCGCCGCCCAGGGTGCGCCCGCGCTGCTGGCCCGCCCCGGGCTGCGGGACTGGGTCTACGCCCCGGATGTGGCGGAGGCCGTGGCGCTGCTGCTGCAGGCACGCAGGCCCGGCCACGCCCTGTACAACATCACCCATCCCGGCCGCTGGCCGCTGCTGGATTGGGGCGGCGCCCTGGCCCGGGTGCCACGGGACGGCTTCGCCTGCCGGCTGGCCACGGCGGGCGAGCACCCCGGCATCGACCTGCACGGCGCCGCCGACCGCGCGCCGCTGGACCCCGGCCGGATGGAAAGCGAATTCGGCTGGCGTGCGCGCTTCGGCGCGGCGGAATCGGCAGCGCATTACGAAGAATGGTGGCTGGCGCATGCCGCCGCCCTGATGGAGACGGCATGAAGCTCGACGGACGTATCGCCATCATCACCGGCGGCGGCTCCGGCATCGGCGCCGCCACCGCCCGCCTGTTCGCCGCCGAGGGCGCCAGGGTCTGCGTGGTGGACCGCGACGCCGCCGCCGCCGACGCCATCGTGGCGGAGATCGCCGCCGCCGGGGGCACGGCGATGGCCCGTGCTTCCGATGTCGGCGAGCCCGGCACGGCAGAGGCCGATGCGGCGGCAGTGCTGGCGGCCTGGGGGCGGATCGACGCCCTGGTCTGCGCCGCCGGCTTCTCCTCCGGCGGCACCGTGCTGACGACGACGCCGGAGGCGTGGGACGCGGTGCTGCGCGCCAATCTGGGCGGCACCTGGCTGTGGGCGCGCGCGGTGATCCCGGCGATGCAGGCGCAGGGGGGCGGTGCCATCGTCACCCTGGCCTCGCAGCTCGCCCGGGCCGGCGGGCGCGGCAACACGGCCTATATCGCCGCCAAGGGCGCCATCCTCAGCCTGACCAAGACGATGGCACTGGATTTCGTCGCGGACGGTATCCGCGTGAACGCCATCCTGCCCGGCGCGATCGATACGCCGCTGCTGGCGCGCAGCTTCGCCCGCCACGCGGACCCCGAGACACCGCGCGCGGCGTCCCGCGCCCGGCACCCGATGGGCCGCTTCGGCCGGGCGGAGGAAGTGGCGCAGGCCGCCCTCTACCTTGCCAGCGACGCCGCCAGCTTCACCACCGGGATCGAGCTGCCTGTCGATGGCGGCTGGCTCGCCGGCTGACAGGTACGCAACGATGGACAGCCTGACGACCCTGACTGCCCGTGCGCGGGACGACCTGGCGCGCATCGCCCATCCGGCCCGCCCCTGGGTGCCGCCGCGGCAGGGGCCGGACGGCCAGAAGGTGCTGGATGTGCTGGTGGTCGGCGCCGGGCAGTGCGGCCTGGCCACCGGCTTCGGCCTGATGCGCGCGCAGGTGCGCAACATCCTGCTGGTGGACCAGGCGGAGCGCGGCCTGGAAGGCCCCTGGCTGACCTATGCCCGCATGCCGACGCTGCGCAGCCCCAAGGACTACACCGGCCCGGACCTCGACATCCCCAGCCTGACCTATCAATCCTGGCACGAGGCCCGTTACGGCACCGCGCACTGGCAGGCGTTGGACCGGATTCCGCGCGCCGACTGGGCTGCCTACCTGCTGTGGCTGCGCGATACGGTGCAGGTGCCGGTGCGGAACGACACACGCGTCACCGGCATCGTGCCGGAGGGTGCCTTCCTCGCCGTCCGCCTGCAGCAGGCGGATGGCACATGCAGCACCCGCCTGGCCCGCCGCGTCGTGCTGGCGACGGGGCAGGACAGCCTGGGCCGCTGGGCGATGCCACCCTTCATCGAGGCACTGCCCGCCGCGCTGCGCGCCCATACCGCCGATGCGATCGACTTCGCCGCGTTGCGCGGCAAGTGCGTGGCCGTGCTGGGCGCCGGTGCCTCGGCGCTGGACAATGCCGCGATGGCGCTGGAGGCCGGCGCGGCGGAGGTGCACCTGTTCTGCCGGCGGGCGGAGCCGCAACTGGTGCAGCCCTATCTGTGGCTGACCTTCGCCGGCTTCCTGCGCCACCTCTCCGACCTGGACGATGCGTGGCGCTGGCGGATGATGCGCTACATCCTCGGCCTGCGCGAGGGCTTCCCGCAGCCGACCTGGGACCGCTGCGCCCGCCACGAAGGCTTCGTGCTGCATACCGGCGCCCCCTGGCAGGATGCCCGCGCCCTGCCCGGCGGCGGCGTGGAGATCGATACGCCGCAGGGCCCCTTCCAGGCCGATTTCGCCATCTGCGGCACCGGCATCGACATCGACCCCGCCGGGCGGCCGGAACTGGCGGCATGCGCCGGCAACATCGCCAGCTGGGCGGATCGCTACGCGCCGCCGGAGGCGGAGCGGGACGACCGGCTGGGGCGCTTCCCCTATCTCGGCCCCGACTATGCCTTGCAGGAGAAGCGGGCGGGCGAGACGCCGTGGATCGGCCGCCTGCATCTGTTCTCGATTGCCTCGACCATGAGCTTCGGTGCCTCCGGTTCTTCCATCAACGCCATGACCACGGCGGTGCCGAAGCTGGTCTCCGGCCTCACCCGTGCGCTGTTCACCGAGGATGTGGAGCAGCACTGGGCGGCGTTGCAGGCCTGGAACCAGCCGCAGGCCATGTTGCGCCGGCCCGTACCGGCGTGATGGCACGAAGCTTGCTGTAGCCAGCGACAGATTTCGCGCACCGCCATCGGGCGGGCGCCATCCCGGAAGGAGTGTGAGCATGCACGTCACCCGACGCCAGGGCCTGATGGGCCTCGCCGCCATCGCCGCCGCCCCTGCCGGCTTCATCACGCCAGCCCAGGCGCAAAGCCGGGCGGAAACGATGCGGCAGGTCACCGGCGGCGCCGTCAACACGCTCGACCCCACCATGCCGGGCTCGACGCGCGAAGCCTTCGGCATCAGCATGAATGTCTATGACCGCCTGGTGGCCTTCGGGCGCAAGCAGGTCGATGGCAACTGGCTGTTCGACCACACCCAGATCCGCGGCGAGTTGGCCGAGCGCTACGAGATCAGCCCGGATGGGTTGAAGATCACCCTGCATCTGCGCCCGGGCGCCCTGTGGCACGACGGTACGCCGGTGACGGCGGAGGATGTGAAGTGGTCGCTGGACCGCGCGGTCAGCGCCAAGTCCCTCGCCGTGTCCCAGTTTCAGACCGGATCGTTGACCAGCACGGAGCAGTTCCGCATCGCCGGCGCTGGTGTGATCGAGGTACTGCTGGAGAAGCCGGACCGGCTGGCGCTCTCCAACCTCGCCGTGCCCTACGCCATCATGATCAACAGCAAGTTGGCGAAGCAGCACGCCACCGCCGAGGACCCCTGGGCGCAGAAATGGCTGCAGGCCAACACCGCCGCCAGCGGCGCCTACAAGGTCGAGAGCTTCCGCCCCGGTGTGCAGGTGGTGCTGACGCGCAACGAGGAGTGGAAGAACGGCCCGCTGCCCTTCTTCAAGCGCGTCATCTCCCAAACGGTGCCGGAGGCGGCGACGCGCGCCAACCTGATCGAGAAAGGCGACGCCGATCTTTCGATCGACCTGCAGGCCAGCGACATCGCGACGCTGCAGAGCCGCGGGCAGGTGAAGGTCGCCTCCATTCCGCAGAGCAACGGCTTCACGCATATCTCCTTCAACACCCGCATGGCGCCGTTCGACAACGTGAAGGTGCGCCAGGCCATCGCCGCCGCGCTGCCTTACGAGGACATGTTCAAGGCGTCCCTGTTCAGCCGTGGCCGCACCCTCTACGGCGCCGACTGGACGACGCCGCCAAATGCCGACTTCCCGCAGCCCTTGCCGCTGAAGCAGGACCTGGCGAAGGCGCGGGCGCTGCTGGCGGAGGCGGGCCTCGCCAACGGATTCAGCACCAGCTTCTCCTTCGGCACCAGCACCGCCTCCACCTCCGAGCCACTGGCGGCGCTGGTGCAGGAGGCGCTGGGCAAGGTGGGCATCAGGATCGAGATCCAGAAGCTGCCGGACGCGCAGCTGAACACCATGCAGGCGGAAAAGAAGCTGGCCTTCTACACCGATTCCGGCACGGCCTGGCTGCCCGCCACCTACTACTTCTTCTACCTGTACTTCACGCGTGACCAGCGCTGGAACTTCGCCAACTGGGAGAACCCGCGCATCGTCGAGCTCTCCAACGCCGCGCGGTTCGAGCGCGACGGCGCCGCCTACGAGACGCAGTGCAAGGAGATGATCTCCATCCTGGCGGACCAGCTGCCGCTGCTGATGCTGTGGCAGCCGAACATGGACGCGGTGATGGGCAAGGCCATCGAGGGCTTCACCTACCAGTTCTACCGGCAGGTGGATTTCCGCGACCTGAAGCGGGCCTGAGGCGGTGCGGATGCTGGCGGCGGCCGGGCGGCGGGTGGGCGGGCGGTTGCTCGCCGCCATTCCCGCCGTGTTCGGCGTGGTGGTGCTGACCTTCCTGGTGATGCGCGTGCTGCCGGGGGACCCGGCGGTGTACTTCGCCGGCGGCCCCAGCGCCGGGCAGGCCGAGATCGACGCCCTGCGCGCCGAGATGGGGCTGGACCGGCCGGTGCCGGTGCAACTGATGTACTACCTGCGCGATGTCGCCACCGGGGATCTCGGCCGTTCGCTGACCACCGGCCAGCCGGTGATGACCGATATCCGCCAGCGCCTGCCGGCTTCGCTGGAACTGACTTTCACGGCGCTGCTGCTGGCGCTGGTCGCCGCCATCCCGCTCGGCATCCTGGCCGCGCTGCGGCCGGGCTCGGCGGTGGACCATGTGGTGCGGTTCCTGTGCACCATGGGCGTCTGCATGCCAACCTTCGTCACCGGCCTGCTGCTGATCTATGTGTTCTACTACCTGCTCGGCTGGTCGCCTGATCCCACAGGCCGCATCGACATCTTCGCCAGCACGCCGCCGGAGATCACCGGCTTCCTGCTGCTGGATTTCGCCCTGACCGGCGACTGGGATGGCTGGCGCGCCGCCTTCACGCAATTAATCCTGCCCGCCGCCACCATGGCGCTGTTCGTGCTGGCGCCGCTGGCGCGGATGACGCGCGCCTCCATGCTGGCGGTGCTGGGCGGGGATTTCATCCGTACCGCCCGCGCCATGGGCCTGCCGGGCTGGCGCATCATCGTGGTCTACGCGCTGCGCAATGCCTTGCTGCCGGTGCTGACCATCGCCGGCATCGTCTTCTCCACCATGCTCGGCGCCAATGTGCTGGTGGAGAAGGTGTTCTCCTGGCCCGGCGTCGCCTCCTACGCGCTGGATGCGCTGCAGGCCTCGGACTACGCGCCGGTGCAGGGCTTCGTGCTGCTGATGGCCAGCATCTTCGTCGTGGTGAACCTGGTGATCGACCTGCTCTACGGCCTCGCCGATCCGCGCGCGGTGGCGGAATGAGCGCCGCCCTGGGCCGCCCATCCTTGCTGCGGCATGCGGGCTGGGTGCTGCGCGGCAACCTCGTCACCGCCTTCGCCCTCGGCGGTACCGCGTTGCTGGTGTTGGTGGCGCTGCTGGCGCCGTGGCTGGCGGCCTACGACCCCATCGCCACCAACGTGGCCAACGCCATGCGGCCGCCTTCCGCCGCACATTGGTTCGGAACCGACCAGCTGGGGCGGGACATCCTCTCCCGCCTGCTCTACGGCGCGCGGCTGGACCTGGCCATCGCCGCCGCCGCCGTCAGCCTCTCCTTCGTGCTGGGCGCGATGATCGGCGCCTTCTGCGGCTACCATGGCGGGCGGCTGGACCGCGCGGTGGGCCGCTTCGTGGACGTGCTGATGGCCTTCCCGCTGTTCGTGCTGGCCATGGCCATGGTGGCGGCACTGGGCAACCAGGTGCAGAACATCGTCTACGCCACGGCGGTGATCAACCTGCCCTTCTACATCCGCTTCGCCCGTACAGAGGTCGCGGTCCGGCGGCAGGCCGGGTGGGTGGAGGCCGCGCGCGCTTCCGGCAATGGCGGCGCGCGCATCGTGCTGGGCTTCCTGCTGCCGAACATCCTGCCCAACGTCGCCGTGCAGATCTCGCTCAATCTCGGATGGGCCATCCTGAACGCGGCGGGGCTGTCCTTCCTCGGCCTCGGCGTCACCGCGCCCACGCCTGAATGGGGCATCATGGTGGCCGAGGGCGCCCGCTTCATCTCCGCCGGACATTGGTGGCTGGTGGCCTTCCCCGGCCTGGCGCTGATGCTGGCGGTGCTCTGCTTCAACCTGCTGGGGGATGGGCTGCGCGACATCCTGGACCCGAGGATGCGCACATGACCGCGAAGTTGCTGGAGGTCGAGGACCTCCGCGTCGCCTTCGACACCCGCCGCGGCACGGTGGAGGCGTTGCGCGGCATCTCCTTCGCCGTGCCGGCGGGCGGCGTGCTGGGCATCGTGGGTGAGAGCGGCTCGGGGAAGTCGGTTGCCTCGCTGGCGGTGATGGGGTTGCTGGACCGGGCCGGCAGCGTCACTGGCGGCCGCATCCGCTTCGATGGGCAGGACATCACCCATGCCGGCGGGGCGGAGCTGCGGCGGCTGCGCGGTGCCGCGTTGTCCATGATCTTCCAGAACCCACGCGCCGCGTTGAACCCGATCCGCGGCATCGGCCGGCAGATCGCCGACGTGCTGCGCGCGCACCGGCCGCTGACCCGTGCCCAGGCGCGCGACAAGGCCGTGGCGTTGCTGGAGGCCGTGCGCATCCGCGATGCCGCGCGCCGTGCCGATGCCTTCCCGCACGAGCTCTCCGGCGGCATGTGCCAGCGCGTGATGATCGCCATGGCCATGGCGTGCGAGCCCCGCCTGATCATCGCCGACGAACCCACCACCGGCCTCGACGTCACGACGCAGAAGGCGGTGATGGATCTGCTCGCTGGGCTGACGCGGGAGCGGGGCATGGCGATGGTGCTGATCACCCACGACCTCGGCCTCGCCGCGCAGTATTGCGACGAGGTGACGGTGATGGAGCAGGGCCGCGTGGTGGAATCCGCGCCGCCCGGGCGGTTGTTCGGCGCACCGCGCGAGGCCTATACGCGCCGCCTCGTCGCCGCCTGCCCTACCCCGAGCTCGACCATCGCCGGGCTGACGCCGGATGCGCCGCCCCTGCCCGCCGCGCCCGTGCCGGCCACGCTGCCGCCCGGTACGCCGCTGCTGCTGGAGGTGCAGGGGCTGAAGAAGCGCTTCCCGGACGGCACCCTGGCGGTGGACGACGTCTCCTTCACCATGCGCCCGGGCGAGAGCCTGGGGCTGGTGGGCGAAAGCGGCTCCGGCAAGAGCACCATCTCTCGCATGGTGACCCGGCTGATCGATGCCAGCGAGGGCGAGATCATCTTTGAGGGCGAATCCATCGGCGCCATCCCGGCACGGGACTTCCACCGCGCACCGCAGCGCAGTCAGGTGCAGATCGTCTTCCAGGATGCCGGGGAAAGCCTCAACCCGCGCTTCTCCGCCTTCGACAGCATTGCCGACCCGCTGCGCCGCCTGGCGGGGTTGCGTGACTCTGCCTCGCTGCGCCGTGCCGTCGAGGACGCGGCCGATGGCGTCGGCCTGCCCCGCGCCTTGCTGGACCGCTACCCGCACCAGCTCTCCGGCGGGCAGCGCGCCCGCGTCGGCATCGCCCGCGCCATTTCCGTCCAGCCCCGCCTGCTGGTGCTGGACGAGCCGACGGCGGCGCTGGACGTCTCCGTCCAGGCCGTGGTGCTGCAGTTGCTGGAGAAGCTGCGGCGGGAGAAAGGCCTGGCCTACCTGTTCGTCAGTCACGACCTGAACGTGGTGCGCATGCTGTGCGACCGGCTGATCGTGCTGCGCCAGGGCCGCATTGTGGAGGAAGGCGACAGCGCGCGCGTGTTCCGCTCCCCCGCCGCTGAGTATACGGCTCAGTTGATCGCCGCCATTCCGCATTTTCGGCCGGAGGTGGTGGAGGCGTGAAGAAGGCCGGGGAAGGAATTCCCCGGACCCCTTCTTTTCTTTTTTTTGAGTTTGGGATACGGCGCTGCTGGGCCGTAAAGCTCCAGATGTGATGGCCGCAATTTGCGTTAGCCGGAAGCGTGAATCGCATAGTCCCGGCAGGGGCCTGGACCGGGCTCTGTCGATGCATTCGCTCCAGGAGCTCCAGCGGCTGCGGGTCCATCTTAAATCGTCAGAAGCGTATGCCCTTAGAGCGTGACGGTTTGAGGCGGAATCGTGCAAAACCTGAATCACACGACCTGACAAAGGCCCAGAGCATGGTGTCTGAACGGATGTGAACGCATCATGCTCTAAGCCCGAGCACCACGCCCACCTCGCAGAGAAAGGATGGGGTCCGGGGGAATGCTTTCCCCCCGGCCTTCCCTTCCACAATGCTCAGCGCAGCCCCGGCTGCCGCAACACGCTGGCACGGAAATCCTCGATGTGACGGCGCATCGCGGCTTCCGCCCCGGCTCGGTCTCCAGCGGCGATGGCGCCGAGGATGTCGGCATGTTGGGCGACAACCGATTGCCGCTGCGGCTGTTGGCCGGAGGCGACGAACCAGAAGCGGATGGCGCGGTCCTGCAGGTTACGCAGAATGCCGGCCAGCACGGTGTTGCCGGCGATCTGCGCCAGCAGGCCATGGAACTCCCGTTCCAGGCGCATCAGCGTCTCGGTTTCCTCCACCGGAGTGGCGGCGGTGCTGCGGAGCAGGATGTCTTCCAGCGCGGCGATATCGCGGGGCGTGGCGCGCAGCGCGGCCAGGCCGGCGGCGTGGCATTCGTTGACCAGACGGGCCTCGACGATTTCCAGCAACTCACCGGCTTCGAAGCCACGCACTTCCACGCCGCGGCGGGGGTGGACGATGACCAGCCCTTCCATCCGCAGGCGGTCGAACGCCTGGCGTACCGGCGTGCGACCGAGGCCCAGCAGGGTGGCCACCTCCGCCTCGTTCAGCCTGGAGCCGGGGCGGAAGCGGCAGCTGACGATGCGGGAGCGGATGTCGCGATAGGCCTGCTCCTGCAGGGAAGGTGGCGCGGGCTGGGTCTCCATAGGCGTCCTTGCTGTCTGCGCGATGGCTGCGCGCTTGCAGGATTGTCGGCCTGCGGCGTGGCGTCCAGTGGCGCGCCCTGCGGTGTGGACACGCCGGAGAGTGCCGGGCGGCGGCGGCAGGCACGTTTCGCCAAGCGGGCGTCGTGCATTTGCAAGTAATTATCAATTTCACTACATACGGGGCCATCCGGATAGCAAGAGGAGCAATCCCGTCATGCCGCATCCCCGCCCCACCGCCCTGCCCCTGACCCGCCGGCAATCGCTGGCCCTGGCCAGCGCCGCGCTGCTGGCGCTGCACGGGCCGCGCACCGCCCGTGCTCAATCAGCGCGGGGTTTGGCCGTCCAGGCCCGCCAGGACCTCGCCCCGCATCTGTACGAGGTCGTCTACAGCACGGCGCAGAAGGCGGTGTTCGTCGTCTCCGCCGGTGGCTTCACGCCGGAAGCGCCGCAGAGCAAGGTGTTCCGCCTGGACCCCGCCACCCTCGCCGTGCAGGCCGAGATCGGGCTGCCGCTGAAGGGCTTCGGCCTGGCGCTGGATGATGCGGCGGGGCGGCTCTATGTCGGCCACGCGTTGGATGCCTCCGTTACCGCCATCGACATCGCCAGCAACCGCGTCGTCACCACGCTGCGGCTGGCGGAGATGGTGCAGAAGCCGGATGGCAAGCAGGAAGCGCCCTACGGCCTGCGCCGCCTGGCGGTGGACCCGGCCCGCGGCCGCCTCTACTTGCCAGGGCTCAGCCTGAAGGACGGCGTGCTCTACACCGTCGACACCAAGGCGATGAAGCTGGAGAAGACGGTGCCCGGCATCGGCCCCGGTGCCAGCGGCATCGCGCTCGACGCCTCCGGCCAGCGCATCTTCGTCTCCACCCTGGCCGGCCATCTGGTGACGGTGGATGCGGACCAGTTGGCCGTCAGCCGCCAGTTCGCCGCCGGCGGCGCCGAGCAGCCGCTGAAGCTGGCCTGGGACCCGGCCGGCAACCGCCTGCTGGCGATCGACCAGGGGCTGGAAGGCATCCGCCGCCTGCAAGAAAAGAACATCCCCGGCTTCACCTCCAGCAACCCCGGCAACCGCGTCGTGGCGCTGGAGCCGGAGACGGGCCGCCTGCTGGCCGAAGCCCCCGTGGCCGCCGGGCCGGTGACACTGTTGCCGGACGCCGCCAAGGGCCAGCTCTACGTCGCCAGCCGTGGCGGCGGGGCGCTGACCGTGCTGGCGCTGGACAGCCTGGCGAAGCGCGGCGAATTGTCGCTGCCCGCGCACCCCAACAGCCTGGCGATCGACGCCGCCAGCTCCGCCCTGTTCGTCACGGTGAAGGCGGAACCCAAGGCCGGTGCGCTGGACCCGGAAGCCGTGGCGCGCATCGCCCTCTGAGGCGCTATCGGACGAGGCCGGAGCGTTTGCCCTGGCCTCGTTTCCGTGCTGGTGGCGTAGGGAAGGCCGGGGAAGGAATTCCCCGGACCCCATCTTTTTTCTGCGAGTTTGGCGTCACGCCTTAGGACTGGGAGCGGACGCTCTTTGATGATTTTAAAAATGGACCACGTGGGCTGAACCCTCAGTCGCCGAAGGTCATAGACCTCCGGCGCATCCAGCAGTCTCTCAAGACCGCGCTCTCAACAGCCACACCAGCAAAACTCGAAAAAAGAAAAGAAGAGGTCCGGAGAATTCTTTCTCCGGCCTTCTTCCCCCGCCCGCACGCGCGAGCGGAGGTAACGCGCCCTCACCAACGATAGGCCAGCGTCGCATACACCGCCCGGCCCACGCCGTAGGAGCAGGAGGAAGCGTAGCACGCGGCGAAGTACTCCTTGTCCGTCAGGTTCGTGCCGGTCACGGTCAGGCGCCAATTCCGGTAGTCGGCGCGGATCATCGCGTCGAACAAAGTATAGGACGGTGCGTGGAAGATCGGCACTGAGGCTGACGGGGCGTTGTTGCCCACCGTGTTGCCGTAGTAGCGGATGCCGCCACCGAACCCGAGCGTCAGGTCTTCCGTCACCTTGTGGCTGAAGTCCGCCCAGGCGGAGGCCATGTGGTTCGGTACCGTGCCCAGGCGGCGGCCAAGATTGTTGGTATTGCTGCGCGTCACCTCCGTCTCCTGCGCCGTGTAGGCGGCGATGACGTTCAGGCCTTCGGCCAGGTTGACGCGGCCTTCCAACTCGATACCGCGGACCTGGGCCTGGCCGGTCTGTACCGAGTAGGTGGGGAAGGTCGGGTCGGCTGTCGTCACGTTATCCTGCGTCAGCTCGAACACCGCGGCGGAGAGCAGGCTATTGCTGCCGGGCGGCTGGTACTTCACGCCGGCTTCGTATTGCCGGCCGGTGGTGGGCTCGAACGCGCCGCCGCCGCGTTGGGGCGCCACGGTTCCTGTCAGCGGCAGGAAGGATGTGGCGTAGCTGACATAGGGGGAAAGGCCGATGGAGGAGGCGTAGAGCAGGGCGACACGGCCGGTGAAGGCGTCGTCCTGCTGCCCGGTGCCGTTGCCGGTCAGGTTGTTGCGCGTATCCAGCGTCGCCCAGTCCTGCCGGGCGGAGAGGGTGAGGATCCAGTTATCCAGCCTGATCTGGTCCTGCGCGTAGACGCCGTACTGGTGCTGCATCTGGTCGGTCGCGGTGACGCTGCTGGCGCCGGCGGGCAGGCGTGGCACGGTGCCGTAGGCGGGGCTGTAGACATCCAGCACCGTCGTGGCCGCGTTCCAGACGCGGGCGCTGACGCGCTGCAGGCGGTAGTCGAAGCCGAACAGGGCGGTGTGCTGCAGCAGCCCCGTCTCGAACCGCAACTCTGCCTGGTTGTCCACCGCGAGGGAGGCGGCGCTGGGCCGGTTGATGGAGGCGACGCGGTTGACGTTGCGCCACTGGCCCGGCACCAGCCCGCTGGCGTAGATCGAGTTATAGTCGATCTGCTGGTAGGTGTAGCGCAGGTTCTGCCGCAGGGTCAGCGCCGTGCTGGCCTCATGCTCCAGCAGATAGCCCAGGCTGTACTGGCTCTTGCGGTAGGTGTCCCAACCCGGCTCGCCGGTGATGCGGCCGCGTGGCACGGTGCCGTTGGGGTTGTAGAGCGCGGTGCCCTGCACCGGCAGCCACTGGCCGGTGATGCCGTTATCGTCCCGCAGGTAGCTGCCCAGCAGGGTCAGCGTCGTATCCGCATTCGGCCGCCAGCGGAGCGAGGGGGCGAGGTAGATGCGGTTATCCGTCGTCGCGTCGAATTCCGTGTCGGCATCGCGCGCCAGGCCGACGAAGCGCCATAGCAGGCTGTCATCCTCGCTGAGGCGGCCGCCCAGGTCCCACATGCCCTGGATGCGGTCGAAGCTGCCGGCCTGCAACGCCAGTTGGTTGAGCTGGTCCTCATGCGGCATCTTGCTGACCGAGTTGACCAGCCCGCCCAGATTGGCCTGGCCGTAGAGGGCGGAATTGGTGCCGCGCAGCAGCTCCATCCGCTCCATCCCCCAGGGCTCAATGCGGAAGGACTGCGCCGGCACCGGCGTCGGCACACGCAGGCCATCGAGGAAGATGTCAGCGGCGAAGCCGCGCACCGTGAAATACTCGCCCCGGTAATCCGTGCCCGGGGTGAAGGCGCCGGGGCTGTAGCGCAGCGCCTCGACCACCGAGCCGACGTTCAGCGCCTCGATCTGGTCGCTGGTGATGACGGAGACGGATTGCGGCGTCTCCACCAGCGGCGTGTCGGTCTTGGTGCCGGAGGCGCTGCGGGTGGCGACGTAGCCCTGCACGGGGCCCCTCGCCCGCTCCGCCTGCGATTCCACGTTGACGGTGGGCAGCACCACCGGCTGCTCGGCTGGCTGCACCGGTGCGGCCTGGGCTGGTGCGGCCGGGGTTGACGCGGTTTGGGCCATGGATGCTGGCGAGAGCGCCAGGATCATCGCACTGGCCAGGCCGGTTGCGGCCGGCCGTGGGTAGCGGCGCGCCGGGGCCTGTGGGGTCATCGCTTGGTCCTCCATCCTTGGGCTTGAAACCCTGCGGACGGTGTAGATGATAATAGCTCTCATTCGCAATACAGCTTGAGCGCGACCTTCCGCCCGGCGGCCGCTGCCGCCACGGCGACATGCCGCGCCGGAGGCCTGCAGGAGGCTTCCGGCCGGCTTCCGCGAGTTGTGGGAGGAGATGCGAAGGCGCCCCCGGGGGCGCGGCGGCCCCCGGGGCGGGATCAGGCCGCCGCCGGCTGGATCTCGCCGCGCTCGATGACGAAGGTCTGCTCAACCAGGCCGCGCAGCAGGTCCGGGCTGCTTTCCGTGATCAGCAGGGCGACATCCGGCAGCAAGGCGCGCAGCCGCCCCAGCGCCTCGGCGTAGCGCAGCGCCAGGGCGGGGGCGAGGCCCTGGAACGGCTCATCCAGCAGCACCGCCCGGGTGCCGACCATCAGCGCCCGGCCCAGCGCCACCATCTTGCCCTGCCCGCCGGAGAGCCCGGCCGCCTTGCGCGGGCCGAACTCCCGCAACTCCGGCAGCAGGCCGAACACCATCTCAAGCCGCCGCTTCAGCTCGGCCTCGGGTAGCTTCAGCACCTCGGCCGGCAGGCGGAGATTCTCCAGCACGGTGAAGCTGCCGAACAGCCGCCGTTCCTCCGGCGCGTAGCCGATGCCGAGGGCGGCGCGGCGATGCGCGGGGGCGTCGGTGCAGGGCTGGCCATCGATGCTGATGCCGCCGCGGGCGGGCAGCAGGCCCATCAGCGTGCGCAGCGTCGTCGTCTTGCCGGCGCCGTTGCGGCCGATCAGCGCCACGCGCGCACCGGGCGGCACCACCAGATCCACTCCGCGCAGCACCGGCGCACCGGCGATATCGACCGAGACCTTCTCAAGCCGCAGCATGTGGCACCTCGCCAGCCCGGATGCCGATGACCTCGCGCTGCACGACAGGGTCGTTGAGAATCTGCCCGGGCGGGCCCAGCGCCGCGATCCTGCCCTGGCCCCAGACGGCCACCCGGTCCGCGATCCGCCCCACCACGTCCATGTCGTGCTCCACGAACACCGCGGTGACGCCGGCATCGCGCAGCACGCGCGCAAGGGTTTCCACCACCGCCATCTTGTCGGCGGCGGCGACGCCGCTGGTCGGCTCATCCATCAGCAGCAGCTTGGGTTTCATCGCGACCGCCATGGCGATGTCAGTCAGCTTGCGGGTGCCTTCGTTCAGCGCGTCGGCGCGGCGGTCCGCCGCCGGCAGCAGGCCGAAGCGGTTCAGCAGGTCCTCCGCCTCCTCCCGGAAGGCCGGGCGCAGCAGCGGGCGGAAGGGGGAGAAAGCACCCTCCCGCGCCGCCACGGCCATCGCCGCGTTCTCCAGCACCGTATGCTCGGTGAACAATTGCGGCAGCTGGAAGGAACGCGCGATGCCGAGGCGCACGATGGCGCGCGGCTTCATCCCCAGCAGTTCCTTGCCCTCATAGCGGATGGAACCGCCCTGCGGCGTCAGGTGCCCGGTGGTCATGTTGATGAAAGTGGTCTTGCCGGCGCCGTTGGGGCCGATGATGGCGAGGAACTCACGCTCCATGACATCGAGGTTGATGCCGTCGGCCGCCTTCACGCCGCCGAAGGCCAGCCGCAGATCCTGCGCGGACAGCAACACGCTCATGCGGCTTTCCTCCGGCGCAGCAGGCCCTGCGCGATGCCGAACAATCCGCCGGGGGCGAACAGGATGACCAGCAGCAGTACCGAGCCGAGGATCAGCTGCCACGCATCGGCCAAGTTGGCGGCGGCGTAGACGCGCGTCAGCTCATACACAACGGCGCCGAGGAAGGCGCCGAGCACGCTGCCGGCACCGCCGAGGATGGCGATGAACACCAGCTCGCCCGAAGCGGTCCAGTAGGCCAGTGCCGGCGTGACGTGCCGGCTGGTCAGGGCGATGATGGTGCCGCCGCAGCCCGCCATCAGCGCCGAGAGCACATACGCGGCCAGCAGCACGAAGCGGCCCGGCACGCCCATGAATTCCAGCCGCGCTTCCCGCGTCTTGATGCCCGCCAGCGCCTGCCCGAGCGGCGCGGCGAGATAGATGCGCACCACCACCGC
Source organism: Teichococcus aerophilus (assembly GCF_014490485.1). Lineage (GTDB taxonomy): Bacteria > Pseudomonadota > Alphaproteobacteria > Acetobacterales > Acetobacteraceae > Pseudoroseomonas > Pseudoroseomonas aerophila. The sequence continues at coordinate 48,269 of NZ_JACTVA010000030.1, forward strand.
GAAGCAGGCCGCCAGCACCAGCGCCAGGGCGAACACCGCCCATTCGTAGGAGGCGCCGGCCAGCTCCCGCCCCAGGAAGGTCGGCACCGGCAGGCGGATGCCATCGGTGCCGTGCGTGACCGTGTAGAGCTTCTCCAGCAGCGAGTAGAACACCATGCTGAGCGCCAGGTTCAGCATGCCGAAGAAGATCTCGCGGTAGCGCATGACGAACAGGCCGATCAGCAACCCGGCCGCCGCCGAGATGACCGCCGCCAGCGGCAACAACAGCAAGGCTTCCCGCATGTGTGGCGCGATGAACGCGACCGAGTAGGCAGCGATGGCGACATACATGGCGTGGCCGAAGCTGACCTGCCCGGCCCGCAGCAGCAGCAGGATGCCCAGCACCATGATGCCCTTCGCCAGCGCGATGGTCAGCACGAAGCGCAGCCAGGGCGCCGCATAGGCCAGCAGCACCAGCACGGCGGCGCCAAGGATTCCGGCGAGGATTTCCAGGCGCGCGTTCATATGCGCCGCGTCTCCGTCACGCCGAACAGGCCCTGCGGACGCACCAGCAGCACCAGCACCATGATGAGGTACGGCACCACCACTTCCAGCTCCGGCTCCAGATACACCGCGATGGAGCGGCCAAGGCCGATCATGACCGCGGCGATGGCCGCGCCCTCCACCTGCCCCAGCCCCGCCGTCGCCACCACGGCGAAGGAGAGCACGATGGTGGAGGCGCCGACGCCCGGGACCATCGAGCTCATCGGCGAGGCCAGCGCGCCGCCGAGGGCGGCCAGCATGGCGCCGAAGGTGAAGGTCAGCATGGTGATCTTCGCGGAATCGATGCCCTGGGAGGTCGCGGCCTCCCGATCCGTCGTCACCGCGACGATGACGCGCCCCGTCAGCGTCCGCCGCATGAACCAGGCGAGGCCGACGAGGGTGAACAGCGCAATGCCCGGCAGCACGAAGAGTTGGTAGGCGGTGAAGGGAATGACATCCGCGCCGAAGGGCACGTCGATCGTGCCGAGCAGGCGCATCGGCGTGTCGTTGGAGACCGGCTGCACGCCCCAGATGAGCTTCTGCACGTCCTCCAGGATCATGAACAGCGCGAAGGTGACCAGCAGTTGCAACACCGGCTCCTGCTTCTCCACCCGCTTCAGCAGCACACGCTCGATCAACGGGCCGAGGATGACGCCGACCAGCGCCGCCGCCACCACCAGCGCCGGGAAGGACAACCATACAGGCAGGCCATGCGATGTCAGGAACAGCGTGATCGACGCCGCGGTGTAGGCGCCGATGGCGTAAAGGCTGCCATGGGCGACGTTCAGGATGCGCAGCACGCCGAACACCAGGTTCAGCCCGACCGCCACCATGAAGATGGACGCCGCCGAGGCGAGGCCATCCAGCACCGCCAGACCCAGCAGCAGCCCGTTATCGGAGAGCCAGGCCATCATGGCGCCGCCCCCGCGTGCCAGCGTGTATCCGTCTCTGCCCACAGGCGCCGCCTGCGCGCGTTAAGCCGCCATTGGGGCCGCATCGATCCCTCCCTCTGACATCTATGATCAGATTTGCCGGCAGTCTTTCACGCAGCCGGAGGACGGGTCAATCATTTAGCATATTGTCAGACGGTCTGGGCGGGAGAACACTCCGCATCACCCGGCGCGGACCACGCCATGGCCGCGTCCAGGCTGCCCAAGAAGAAACCATCGGGGGAAACAAAGCATGCGTCTCGCAGGGAAATCCGCGCTCGTCACCGGCGGCGCCTCGGGCTTCGGGGTCGGCATCGCCCGCCTGTTCGCCGAGCAGGGTGCGAAGGTCACCATCATGGACCTGAACGGCCCGGGCGCCGAGGAAGTGGCAGGCACGATCGGCCCCGCCGTGGCCGCCATCCGTGGCGACGTCACCTCCCGCAGCGATACGGAGGCGGCGGTGCAGCGCGCCATCGCGCATGGCGGCAAGCTCGACATCATCGTCAACAATGCCGGCTGGACGCATCGCAACAAGCCGATCCTGGAGGTGACGGAGGAGGAGTTCGACCGCGTCTACGCCATCAATGTGAAGGCGCTGTTCCACATGACGCACGCCGCCGTGCCGGTGCTGCGGGCCCAGGGCGGCGGCGTGATGATCAATATCGGCTCCACCGCCGGCATCCGCCCGCGCCCGGGGCTGACCTGGTACAACGGCACCAAGGGGGCGGTGAATCTGCTCTCCCGCTCCATGGCGGTGGAGTTGGCGCCGGACAAGATCCGCGTCAATTGCGTGGCGCCGGTGATGGGCGCGACGGCACTGCTGGAGGCCTTCATGGGCATGCCGGACACGCCGGAGAACCGCGCGAAGTTCCTGGCCACCATCCCGCTCGGCCGTCTGTCCAAGGCCGAGGACATCGCCAGCGCCTGCCTGTACCTCGCCTCCGACGAAGCCAATTTCATCACTGGCGTGGTGTTGGAAGTGGATGGCGGCCGGACGATCTAGCCGGTGGTCCGGCAGGTTTGGTGAAGGCTGGGGAGGGCATTCCCCAGGCCCGAGTTATTGTCGGCGTGGCTCTGGTTCCGCGATGAGGCCAGGGCGGCCGCGTCACCCACTGTCGTGAGAAGGAACCTGGCCTACGCGCCTTCCAGCTTCAGGGAGAGCGCGGCGGCCTGCGCCCGCATCGCGGTGCCGATATCTTCCAGCCCCAACCTGCGCAGTTGCTCGGCCACGCCGACGACGACGATGGCGTGGGAGACGCGGCCGCGCGGCATCACCGGCGCCGCGATGACGGTGACGCCGGTGATATAGCGGCCTTCATCGACGGCGTAGCCGCTCTCCCGCGTCGCCTGCACGTCGTCCCGCCATTGCTGCAGGCTGGGCGGGTTCTCCCACCGCAAGGTGTGGAAGCGCCGTTCCATCTCCTTCCAGGAATGGTCGCCGAAGGCGGCGATGCAGCGGCCCGTGGCGCTGATCAGCGCCGGGTAGCGGCTGCCGACATCCACCTGCAGCCGTAGCGCATGACCCGGGCGGGCAATGGCCAGCGCCACGATATGGTCCAGCCCGGTGGCCTCGACGCCGATGGCGGTGGTGCCGTACTCGGCCGCCAGCCGGTCCAGCACCGGTTGCGCCAAATTGGCGAAGGGGTCGTTGCGCAACATGCCCCGCGCCAGCGCGACGACGCCGCTGGCCAGCGCATAGCGCTTGGTGGCCGAGTCCACCGACAACAATTCCTCGGCCACCAGGGCGCGCAGGATGTGCAGGCAGGTGCTGGGCACCATGCCCAGCGGCCGCGCGATGGCATGCACGCCGAGCGGTGCCTCGCTGCGCGACAGCAGCCGCAGGATGGCCACCGCCCGGGTGACGGCGGGCACGGCGCGGGCAACGGCGCCGGAATTACCGGCGGCTTCGTCGGGGTCTGGCTTCATGTTGTATCTGTACAACAGATAACTCTCATTGACAACATCCTCCGCCCCTGACTTGAATGCCCGAAAGGCGCATAGCCGAGGGAGACAACGTCCGATGACACAGCTCACCGATAGCTGTGACTACGCCTTTGCGCAGGCTCACTTCACGCCCGCCCGGCTGTGGGAGTTCTTCGACGGCGACAGGTCGCATTTCAACATCGCGCATGAATGCATCGACCGCCACGCGGCGGACCCGGCGCGGCTGGCGGTGCGGGTGGCGCATGCCGATGGGCGGGACGAACTGATCACCTTCCGCGCCATCGCGGACGCATCCTCCCGCATCGCCCATTGGCTGGCCGCGCGCGGCGTCGGGCCCGGCGACCGGGTCGCCGTCATGCTGGACCCGTCCCTGCCCTTCTATGCGGCGATGTTCGGCGCCATGAAGCGCGGCGCCATCGCGGTGCCGCTGTTCACCCTGTTCGGGCCGGACGGCATCCGCCTGCGTGTCTCCGACTGCGCGCCGCGCGTGCTGCTGACCAATGCCGAGAAGGCGCCGGCCGCCCAGGGCATCGCGGGTACCGAGACCGTCATCGTCGACGACGCTTTCATGGCCGCGCTGGCCGCCCTGCCGACGGAGTACGTGCCGGATACCAAGGCGGACGACCTGGCACTGTTCCAGTATACCTCGGGCACCACGCGGGAACTGCCGGCGGCGGTGAAGCACACGCACCGCTCCGTCGTCGTGCTGATGATGGCGGCGCTGTACGGCACCGGCATCCGGCCGGGCGACCAGTTCTTCTGCCCCTCCTCCCCTGCCTGGGGGCATGGGCTGGCGCATGGCACGCTGGCGCCGCTGGCGATGGGCGTCACCACCGGCACCTATGCCGGCCGCTTCGATGCCGCCCGGCTGATGCGGGCGCTGCAGGATTTCGGCATCACCAACCTCTCCGCCGCTTCCACCCACTACCGGATGATGCGCACCAATGGCGGTGCCGGCGGCTTCACCTTCGCCATCCGCAAGCTCTCCTATACCGGCGAGCCGATCGACGTGGAGACGCTGCGCTTCATCGACGAGACCTTCGGCGTGCCCGCCTGCAGCATGTACGGCACCACCGAGGTCGGCGTGGCGCTGGTGAACTACCCGGGCGCGACCGATTTCCGCGTCAAGCCCGGCTCCCTGGGCAAGGCCGTGCCGGGGTTGGAGGTGCAGGTGCAGCGGCCGGACGGCACGCCCTGCACACCCGGCGAGATCGGCGAGATCCGCCTGCACCGCCGCGGCGAGTGGGTGCCGACCAAGGACCTCGGCCGCATCGACGAGGATGGTTACTTCCACCACGCCGGCCGGGCCGACGACGTCATCATCTCCGCCGGCTGGACCATGAGCGCGGTGGAGATCGAGGACGTGCTGATGCAGCACGCCGACGTGCGCGAAGCCGCCGCGATCGGCGTGCCGGACCCGGTGCGCGGCCAGGTGGTGAAGGCCTTCATCGTCAGCCACCGCACGGGCGACGAAGCCTTCACGCGTGAGTTGCAGGACTTCACCCGTGCGCGGCTGAGCCAGCACGAATACCCCCGCCAGATCGCCTTCGTGGCCGAGTTGCCGAAGACGCCGGCGGGCAAGATCCATCGCAAGGCCATCCGCGACGCCGAAGCCGCGCGCCGCGTGACCGCCTGAGCCAACCAGACGCCAGAACGGACAGAGGAAGCATCATGTCAGCCACCACGCTGGAGCAGCCGGGCACCCGGCTCTTCCCCAAGATCACCGAGGCGGCGCTGGACGACCTGCGCCAGCGCATCGGCAAGCCGATCGAGAATACCGCGGAGCCCTGGAACTACGAAGCGACGCGCGACAACATCCGCCACTACGCCCACGGCATCGGTGACGACAACCCGCTGTGGTGCGACCCGGCCTATGCCGAGCGCAGCGCACATGGCGGCATCCTGGCGCTGCCGAGCTTCCTGTTCACCACCAGCCGCATCATCTCCGGCTATGTCGGCGGCCTGCCGGGCGTGCATGCCATGTGGTCCGGCGCCGATTGGCGCTGGCACCGCTGGGTCCGCCGCAATGAGGTGATCCGCACCGAGGCGCATCTGTCCGACCTCGTCGAGCACAATACCGGCTTCGCCGGCCGCGCCATTCGCCAGGTCTATCACGTCGACTTCTACGGCGACGGCGGCGACAAGGTGGCCGAGGCCGAGAGCTGGTGCTTCCGCACCGACCGCGACGCGGCGCGCGAGCAGGGCACCAAGTATACCGACGTGAAGTCCAAGCCCCCCCGCGTCTATACCGACGAGGAGCTGGACCGCGTCTACAAGCTGTACGAGGCCGAGGAAGTGCGCGGCGCCACCCCGCGCTACTACGAGGACGTGCAGGTCGGCGACGCGCTGCCGACCATGGCCAAGGGGCCGATGACGGTGACGGGCTTCGTCGCCTTCGCGCAGGGCTGGGGCGGCCTGTATATCCGCGCCAACAAGCTGGCCTGGCGGCAGATCCGCAACCATCCCGGCCTCGGCATCAAGAACCGCTTCGGCATCCCCGATTGCCCGGAGCGCGTGCACTGGGAGCCGGAGATGGCGCTGATGGTCGGCGCGCCGGGTGCCTATGACTACGGGCCGGAGCGCTGTTCCTGGCTGACCCACCACGTCACCAACTGGATGGGCGACGCTGGCTTCCTCACCCGTGCCACCAGCAAGCTGCGCCGCCACAACCCCGAGGGCGACCTGCTGTTCATCGACGGCAAGGTGACGGGCAAGCGCGTCGAGGGTGGCCGCAACCTGGTCGATATCGAGCAGCAGGCGGTCAACCAGGATGGCGAGCTGTCGGTGCTGGGCACCGCGACCGTGGCCCTGCCCAGCCGTGCCTGACCTCATGCTATGACCGGCGGGGGCGGCACGCCGCCCCCGCCGAGACGGACGTCCAAGCAACAAAACAAAACAGGGAAGACACGTCATGCACAGGAGGACCATGCTGGCAGGGCCGCTGGCACTGTTGGCGGGCACCGCCGCGCTCCCGGGCGCGCGGGCCCAGGCTCAGGCTGCGAACTATCCCACCCGGCCCGTCCGCATCATGGTGCCCTATGCCGCCGGCCAGGGGTCCGACCTGTTCGCACGCCGTTTCTCCGAATACTTCCACAAGCGGCTCGGCCAGGTCTTCGTGGTGGAGAACCGCGCCGGTGCCGGCGGCAATATCGGCACCGCCGCCGCCGCGCGGACCGAGCCGGATGGCTACACGTTGCTATGGGGCACCAACGGCACCCATGCGGGCAACGAGTTCATGTATGCGTCACTGGGCTTCGACCCGGTGAAGGATTTCGACCCGATCGCCGGCGTGCTGCGCTTCGGCATGGTGCTCTCCACCGCGAAGAACAGCCGCTTCCACAGCGTGGCCGAGCTGATCGCGGCGGCGAAGGAGAAGCCGGGGCAGGTTTCCGTCGGCTGCCCCAGCACCACGGCGCGCGTCGTGCTGCAGATGATCCGGGACAAGACCGGCGCCGACCTGCTGCCGGTGCCCTATAACGGCAGTGGCCAGGCGCTGACGGGGCTGTTGCGGAACGACGTGCAGGCCTCGATCGATACCGTCACCGCCGCGCTGGGGCCGATCCGCCAGGGACAGGTGGCGCCCATCGCCATCTCCACCGACAGCCGTACGGAATCCCTGGCCGAGGTGCCGACGCTGAAGGAATCCGGCGTCGATGTCACGCTGGTGGCGTGGAACGCGCTCTATGCGCCGCGTAGCACCCCGCCGGCCGTGGTGCAGCTGATGAACCGGGTGGTGAACGAGGCCCTGGCCGACCCGGCGATCAAGGCGAACATGGTGCAGGATGGCGCGGACCCGCTGGGCGGCACGCCGGCCGATCTCGCCGCGCTGATGCGCCGGGACCGCGCGATCTGGGAACCCATCGTCCGCAGCCTGGGGCTGACCGCGCAATAGGCGGGGCGAAGGAGGAACAGCCATGGACCAGCCGATGCCGCAGCAACAGGCGCCCGCAGCCCCACCCGCCGCCGCCTGGAAGGGCCCGCTGGCGGGACTGCGGGTGCTGGACCTCACCCGCGTGCTGGCCGGCCCGCTCGCCGCCCAGTTCCTGGCCGATTTGGGCGCCGAGGTGCTGAAGCTGGAAGCGCCGGAGCGGGGTGACGAGACGCGCGGCTTCGCGCCTTTCGTCGAGGGCGAGAGCCACTATTTCCTGGCGCTGAATCGTGGCAAGCGCAGCCTGGTGGTGGATCTGCGCGAGCCGGAAGGGGCGGAGATCCTGCGCGGCCTGGTGGCGAAAGCCGATGTGCTGATCGAGAATTTCCGGCCAGGGGTGATGGACCGCCTCGGCCTCGGCGCCGCGGCGCTGATGGCGGCGAACCCGCGGCTGATCTACTGCGCCATCAGCGGCTTCGGCCTGACCGGGCCATTGGCCGGCGCACCGTCCTTCGACATCGTCACCCAGGCCATGACGGGGGTGATGAGCGTCAATGGCGCCGCCGGCGGTGCGCCGGTGAAGCTGGGCCTGCCGATCGGTGACATGTCCGGCGGCATCTTCGGCGCCATCGGCATCCTCTCCGCCCTGCATGAGCGTTCCGTCACCGGGCGCGGGCGGCTGATCGATGCCAGCCTGTATGACGGCACGATGTCGCTGCTGGGCTACCTGTCGCAGTTGGCCTTTATCACCGGGCAGAACCCGCAGCCGGTGGGCTCGGCGCATCCCAGCGTGGTGCCGTATGATGCCTTCCCGGCGATGGATGGCGCCATCGTCATCGCCTGCCTGGCCGACCAGTTCTGGCCGCGCCTGTGCACGGCGCTGGGCTGCCCCGAGCTGGGCAGCGACCCCGGCCTGGCCACCATGGCGCAGCGGCGCGAACGCAGGGGCGAGATCGAGCCGCGCATCGCCGCCATCACCCGCACCCGCAGCGTCGCCGAATGGCAGGGCATCCTGGAAGCGCACGACGTACCGCATGCACCCGTGCTGGGCGTGCAGGAAGCGCTGGCCCACCCGCATGCCCGGGCGCGGGAGATGGTAGTGGAGGTGCAGCACCAGACGCTCGGCACCATGCCGGTACTGGGCCGGCCCTTGAAGTTTCCCGGCGAGACGCAGGCGCCGCTGGAGGCGCCGCCTGTACTGGGCCAGCACACCGAGGAAATCCTCCGGCGCGAGCTGAACTATTCCGCCGCGCAGATCCAGGCCCTGCGCGAGCGCGGCGTGATCGACCGGGGCACACGGCCGCATGCCCCTGCTCCACAGACAGAGAACGGACCCGGGTCCGTGACAGGAAACAGCTGATGCCGGTGCTGCAAACCGCAGTGGACGTCCGCGCGCCCGACTACGCCGAGAACGCGGCCCGCATGCGCGCGCTAGTCGATGACCTGCGCCAGCGGGCGGAGCGGGTGCGCGAAGGTGGCGGCGCGGCGGCGCGGGAGAAGCATCTGGCCCGCGGCAAGCTGCTGCCGCGTGACCGGGTGCGCGCCCTGATCGACCCCGCCTCCCCCTTCCTGGAGATCGGTCAACTGGCCGCGCAGGGACTGTACCAGGACGAGGTGCCCTCGGCCGGGCTGATCGCCGGCATCGGCCGGGTGGCGGGGCGCGAGTGCATGATCGTGGCCAACGACGCCACGGTGAAGGGCGGCACCTACTTCCCGCTGACGGTGAAGAAGCACCTCCGCGCACAGGAAATCGCCGAGCAGAACCGCCTGCCCTGCCTGTACCTGGTGGATTCCGGCGGCGCCAACCTGCCGAATCAGGACGAGGTGTTTCCGGACCGCGACCATTTCGGCCGGATCTTCTTCAACCAGGCGCAGATGTCGGCCAAGGGCATTCCGCAGATCGCGGTGGTGATGGGAAGTTGCACCGCCGGCGGCGCCTACGTGCCGGCGATGTCCGACCAGAGCATTATCGTGCGCAACCAGGGCACCATCTTCCTGGCCGGCCCGCCGCTGGTGAAGGCGGCGACGGGCGAGGTGGTCAGCGCCGAGGATCTGGGCGGCGCGGAGGTGCATTCCCGCATCTCCGGCGTCACCGACCATCTGGCGGAAAGCGACGCGCATGCGCTGGGAATCGCCCGCCGCATCGTCGGCGGATTGAACACCAGGAAGCCCGCATCGCTCGACATCGCCGCGCCACGGGCGCCGCTCTATGACGCGCAGAGCCTGCATGGCGTGGTGCCGGCGGACCTGCGCCAGCCCTATGACGTGCGGGAGGTGATCGCACGGCTGGTCGATGCCTCGGAATTCGATGAGTTCAAGCCGCTCTATGGCCCGACGCTGGTGACCGGCTTCGCGCGGCTGCATGGCTACCCCGTCGGCATCATCGCCAATAACGGCGTGCTGTTCTCGGAATCCGCGCAGAAGGGGGCGCATTTCATCGAGCTGTGCTGCCAGCGCGGCATTCCGCTGGTGTTCCTGCAGAACATCACCGGCTTCATGGTCGGGCGAAAATATGAGAGCGGCGGCATTGCCAAGGACGGCGCCAAGATGGTGACGGCTGTGGCGACGGCCACGGTGCCGAAATTTACCGTCGTCATCGGCGGCAGTTTCGGCGCCGGCAATTACGGCATGTGCGGCCGCGCCTATTCGCCGCGCTTCCTGTTCATGTGGCCCAACGCCCGCATCGGCGTCATGGGCGGGGAACAGGCGGCCTCGGTCCTCTCCACCATCCGGCGGGACGCGATGGAGGCCAAGGGCGAAACCTGGCCGGTGGAGGAGGAGGAGCGCTTCAAGGCGCCGCTGCGCGAGCAGTACGAGACCCAGGGCCATCCCTACTACGCCAGCGCCCGGCTATGGGATGACGGCATCATCGACCCGGCGGATACGCGGACCGTCCTGGGGCTGGCCATCTCGGCCGCGCTGAACGCGCCCATCGAATCCTGGGCCGGTCGTGGCCCGGGCTTCGGCCTGTTCCGGATGTAATGGCGATGTTCAACACCATCCTGGTCGCCAATCGTGGCGAAATCGCCTGCCGCGTGATGCGCACCGCGCAGCGCATGGGCATCCGCGCCGTCGCGGTGTATTCGGAAGCCGATGCCAGGTCCATGCATGTCGCCATGGCCGACGATGCCCGGCTGCTGGGCCCGGCCCCGGCGCGAGACAGCTATCTGCGCATCGACGCCATCATCGCCGCCGCCATCGCCTCGGGCGCCGAGGCAATCCATCCGGGCTATGGCTTCCTGTCCGAGAACGCGGAGTTCGCGCAAGCCTGTGACGCCGCCGGCATCGTCTTCATTGGCCCGCCGCCGGCTTCCATCCGCGCCATGGGGTCCAAATCGGCCGCCAAGGCGCTGATGGAGCGCGCCGGGGTGCCGTTGGTGTCCGGGTATCACGGTGCCGACCAGGCGCCTGCGGTACTGCAGCGCGAGGCCGACCGCATCGGTTATCCGCTGCTGATCAAAGCCAGCGCCGGCGGCGGCGGCAAGGGTATGAAGGTGGTGGAGTCCGCAGCGGCATTCCAGGGCTGCCTCGATCTGGCCAAGGGCGAGGCGCGCTCGGCCTTCGGCGACGATCATGTGCTGCTGGAGCGCTACCTGACGCAGCCGCGCCATATTGAGATCCAGGTCTTCGCCGATACACACGGCAATGTCGTGCATCTGTTCGAGCGTGATTGCTCCATCCAGCGCCGTCACCAGAAGGTGCTGGAGGAAGCGCCCGCGCCCGGCATGGATGCGGCCCGGCGGGACGCCATGGGCCGCGCGGCCTGCGATGCGGCGCGAGCCATCGACTATGTCGGCGCAGGCACCGTGGAGTTCATCGCCGAGGGCGACGCCTTCCACTTCATGGAGATGAATACGCGGCTGCAAGTGGAGCATCCGGTGACGGAAGCCATCACTGGGCAGGACCTGGTGGAGTGGCAGTTGCGCGTAGCGGCGGGGCAGCCCCTGCCCCTGGCGCAGGAAGATCTGCGGATACGCGGCCACGCCATCGAGGTACGGCTCTACGCCGAGGACCCGGCACGGGAGTTCGCGCCCTCCACCGGGCGGGTCGAGCATCTGCGCCTGCCGGCGGGGGATGGCATCCGCGTCGATACCGGCATCCGCCAGGGCGATGCTGTGAGCATTCATTATGACCCGATGATCGCCAAGATCATCGCCTATGCGCCGGACCGCGATGCCGCGCTTGCGCGGCTGTCCCGCGCCCTGACGGGCACGGAGATCGCCGGGCCCGCCACCAACCTGGCGCTGCTGCGCGGCATCGCAGCCCAGGCGGAGTTCCGCGCCGGCGGTGTCGACACCGGCTTCATCGGCCGGCATGCCGATACGTTGCTGGCACCGCCCGGCCCGGCGTCCCGCGAGGTCCTGGCCGCCGCGGTGGTCGAGTGGCTGGAGGGACATGATGCCGTCGCCGATACCGCCGATCCGCATTCGCCCTGGGGCGCCGTCAGTGCCTGGCGGATGAACGGCGATGGCTACCAGGACATCCATCTGGCGGATGGCGAGACGACGCAGGTCGTGCGCGCGCATCTGCATCCGCATCGCTGGCGGCTCGATCTTCCCGGTGGCAATGCCGAAATCGACACGCTGGCCCATGAGGATGGCAGCCGTACCGTCTGGCTGGACGGGCGCGCCTTCAAGGCGCTTGTGCTGCGGCGGCAGGACCGGCTGACGGTCTATGCCGATGGCAGCAGCCATACCGTGTACGCGGTCGACCCACTGGCCATGGGCGGCGTGGTGGAGGCAGCGGCGGGCCGCGTGTTGGCCCCGATGCCCGGCAAGGTGCTGGAGGTACTGGTGACGCCTGGGCAGGTGGTCACGCGCGGAGCCGTGTTGATGATGCTGGAGGCGATGAAGGTGCAGATGCGCATCACCGCCCCGGCGGATGGCACCGTGACAGCCATTTCCTGCCAGGCTGGCGACCTGGTCGAGGATGGGGCGGAGCTGGTGCTGCTGGACTGAGGCTCGGCGGCCGGGAAGTGCGCGCTCCCCAGCCGCCCGGGTCATCAGCGCGGCTGTTCCAGAAGCTCCTCCGCCCCCTTGTCGATCCCGGTGCGTGCGGCGGCGAGCGAGCCGATGCCGGCGGGAATGTTGTAAGCGTTCGGGTACTGCTTGGCGACGAAGGCATCCAACAATGTGTTGCTGGCGGCATCGAAGATCTCCACCGCATAGCTGGCGGAGCTGATGAAGAGGCCCTCGCCGCCACGGGCTGCCTGCACGCCGTTATAGAGACCGCCGCCGATGTCGAACCGCGTGACGGTGCTGAGCACGGGCGTGGTGGCGGCGCCGGCCAGGGTCAGGCGGATGCGCAGGGTGTTGGGCGCGGCGTCGTTCACCAGCGCGAAGCGCTGGCCGAGCCTGGGGCCCATGTCGGTTCCTTGACGGGCTCGGCGTGAGCGGGGGCGACGCTGTCGCTCGGCCACGCAAGGTTATGGTGGGTGCGAGAAGCCGTGCATCCGCGCCGGGCGGCTCTGGGCCGTAGCGCGCGTCACACGCCGGCGCGGTGCGGGCCGGGGTCCGCGGTTGCAAGCCTCGTCACGCGACGCCATCGATGTAGTGGCAACAAAGCACGATGCCCACTGGCAACTGGCGATGTCTGACACCGGGGTTCGATGCATGTCAGCGTGCAGGGCTGGGTGTGGCGCCTGCATCGGCGACAAAGCAGGCGGTGCAGGCAGTCACACCGGGCGCGCTCAGGACCCACTCGGCCCAGGCTGTCATCAGCGGGTCGTATCCGGTGCAGGAGACGATGCCGGCATAGACGGAAATCAATGCGGCGGCCGCTGGGACCAGCCAGATGAAGGCGCCATAGGGCTCGGGCGTCCAGAGTGCCAACGGCGCGGGCTTGCGACGAAGGTCACAGCTGTCCCCATAGGAAGTTTGCTTGCGTAGACTGCGATCATGGCCATCGTGGCCAGACGTGTGCCGCGTGAGGATCGTCCCCCAAAGGCCGCGACGCCGTCGTGCGGGCCTGGATGCCAAGCCGGCCATGAGGGGTCTCCGTGTCTTGCTTGGCTTCAGCCTAGCGACAGGATGCCCAATTTGCAAACCATCTAGACGGTTTATGTCGAAGAGGACGCCTGCGCACTGGCTTTGCGCTTCCGGCCGGCTGCGGAGTGCGTGGGCCGGGCCAGCGTCGCCCAGCGGGTGTGGTCCATCAACTGGTCGAACAGGCGGCCACGCTCCTCCTCACCCAGCGGGCAGAGGCCGAGCAGGGACGTGAGGGCCAGGCCACGCGCGGCGGCCCAGCGCAGGGTGGAAAGGTCCTGGTCCTCGGCCTCGTCCCGAATGGCGGCGACGCGCGTAGCGTCGTGCGCCCGCGTCGGGCCCAGCAGGCTGGGGTCCTGCGCCACGGCGCCCATGACCGCGAAGGCCACCGAATTGGGATGAGACAAGGTGCTGCGCAGCGTGGCGATTTCGGACGTCAGGACCGGGAGCGGCTGGTCCGCAGCCTGAGCGGCCCTGATCTGCTCGAACACCGCCGCGAAGTCCTGCATCTGATGTTCCATCAGCGCCTTCAGCACCGCTTCCTTGGTGCGGAAATGGTGCATCAGCGCGCCCTTGCTGATCCCGCCTTCCTTGGCGATGGCATCGAGGGTCAGCCGCCCGGCACCGTCGCGCGCGATGATAGCCAGGGCAGCCTGGATCACCGTGTTGCGGGTCCGCTCGGAGCGGGCAGTATTATCCATCAGGCGTTCCAGAACTGGGCAGGTGCGGCGCCTGGAAGGTAACACCGGTGCCCCTGAAAACAAACCAGGCGGCTTTTTATGGGACTGCTTGCCTGTAACGGCCGAGCGGGGCGGGCCTGGGGCAGAAAGCGGAACTGCCCCCGGCATGGCGGGCGTTACCGAGCTGGCGGCCCCCCTCCCCTGCCCCATCCGGCCCGACCTGAACGAGCTCAAGAACGCGTACAAGCACGTGTTGCCGTCGAGTATCGCGCTCCGCGCCGTACCTAGAGGCTGTTATGGACCTGGGGTGAGTAGAGCGGCCTGTTTGAGCATGAGGCAGACGAAGGCGACGAGGTGGAG
>NZ_JACTVA010000031.1 GCF_014490485.1 Teichococcus aerophilus
GGGGGACGGATTCGAAGGTGGGGGGCGGCGCGGGCTCGGTGGGCCAGAGCAGGGTGGCGGCCACGCCGGCATGCAGCAGCACGGCCAGCACCGCGGCCGCCGGGCGCAGCCAGGCCTCCGGCCCGCGCGGCGCCGGCGGCGTCACAGCACCAGCACGCCCTGGTGCTTGGCCTTCACCTCGGGCTCCACATGGATGGTGATGATGGCGCTGCCGAGTTCGGCCTTCAGCGCGGCCTCGATCCGGTCGCAGATCTCGTGCGCCTCGCTCACCGTCATGCCGCCGGGCACGACCAGGTGGAACTCGACGAAGGTGGTGCGGCCGGAATGGCGGGTGCGGAGGTCGTGCATCTCCAGCGCGCCCTCCCCTTCCTGCGACATCAGACTGCGGATGCGGGCGAGGAGGGAGGGTTCCACCGCCTCGTCCATCAGTCCGCCGACGCTTTCGCGCAGCAGCTGCCAGCCGGAGAACAGGATGTTCACCGCGGTCAGCGCCGCCAGCAGCGGGTCGAACCACAGCAGGCCGGTGAGGGCGACGATGGAGACGCCGGCGACGACGCCGATGGAGGTGACGACATCGGCCATCAGGTGGCGGGAATCGGCCAGCAGGGCCGGGGAGCGCAGGCGTCGGCCTTCCCGCCGCAGCATCACCGCCCAGGCGGCGTTGACGGTGGTGGCGCCGACGGAGATGGCGAGGCCGACCCAGGGCAGGTCCGGCACGTGGGGGTTGGCGAAGGCGCCCCAGGCCTCGCTGAGGATCAGCAGCGCGGCGACGATGATCAGCGCGCCTTCCAGCACCGCCGAGAAATACTCGGCCTTGGCGTGGCCGTAGGGGTGGTTGGCATCCGGCGGCGCGGCGGAGAGCGAGATGGCCACCAGCGCGGCCAGGGCGGCGGCGACGTTGACCACGGATTCCAGCGCATCGGCCATCAGGGCGACGCTGCCGGTGAGCCACCAGGCAGCCGCCTTCAGGCCCAGCACCGTCACCGCGATGCCGACGCTGCCCGCTGCCAATCGTGTCGCCCGGTCCGTCACCCAGAAGCTGCCCTGTGTTGTGCCGGGGCCTTCCTAGAGCGTGATCCACGCCGATAGAAGCGGGGATCGCGCTGCCCTGCCCCGTTTGAGGGTGACGGGGTTGGGGTGAAGGCCGGGGAAAGAATTCCCCGGACCCCTTCTTTTTTCTGTGAGTTGGGTGGCTGGTGGAGCGGGTGGTCTCTTGGGGGCGCGCCGGGGGCCTGCGACTGACGCCCCAGCCCGTGCGGCCAATTTGATTCAAACAGGCTTCGCCATCTGGCGCATGCCTCCGGCCCCGAGCCCGATCTTGAACAGAACAAAAAGAAGATGGGGGCCTGGGGGAATTCCTTCCCCCAGCCTTCCCCTCCCCCCGCCTCAGACCGAGAAGTACTTGGCGCGCGGGTGGTGCAGGACGATGGCGCTGGTGGATTGTTCCGGGTGCAGCTGCCATTCGTCGCTGATGGAGACGCCGATGCGGTCCGAGTTCAGCAGCTTCAGCAGCGGTTCCTGGTCTTCCAGCCGCGGGCAGGCGGGGTAGCCGAAGGAGTAGCGGCCGCCGCGGTAGCTCTGGGCCAGCATCTTCTCCATGTCCCGGTCGTCGTCGCCGGCGTAGCCCAGCTCGGCGCGGATGCGCTTGTGGACGTATTCGGCCATGGCTTCGGCCATCTCGACCGAGAGGCCGTGCAGGTAGAGGTAGTCCTGGTAGCGGTTGGCTTCGAACCACTCGCGCGCCAGGTCGCTGGCCTTCTGGCCGACGGTGACAACCTGCAGGCCGATGACGTCGCGCTTCTCCGGCCCGTCATCGATGTCGCGGATGAAGTCGGCGATGCAGTCGCCGTCTTCCTTGGGCTGGCGCGGCAGGGTGAAGCGGCAGGCTTCGGTGATGCCGTCTTCCTCGAACAGGATGACGTCGTTGCCCTGGCCGGCGCATTTCCAGTAGCCGTAGATGGCCTGCGGGCTGAGGATCTTTTGCTCCTCCGACAGCGTCAGCATGCGGCGGAGGACGGGGCGGAGTTCCTGCTTGGCCCAGCCGATGAAGTCTTCCAGGCTGCGGCCTTGTTTCCGGAAGCCCCACTGGAACTGGTAGAGCGAGCGCTCGTTGACGAAGGGCACCACGGCCTTCGGGTCGCTGTGCAGGACGCGGCTGCCCCAGAAGGGCGGGGTCGGCACGGGCTCGTCGGCGGTCAGGCGGCGGCGGCGTTCCTGCGCGTAGTTCAGGTCCACGGGCGCGAAGCCGCGCGGGTCGGCGGTGCCGAGGACGCGGGTGGTGTTGCGGGACTTGCCGGCGCGCTTCTGCTGCAGCGTGCCGAGATAGCCGTCGAAATCGCTGCCCATGACGCGGTCCATCAGGTGCAGGCCGTCGAAGGCATCGCGCGCATAGGCGACGCGGCCGGAGGCGTATGCGTTGACGCAATCGTCCTCGACGAAGTTACGGGTCAGCGCGGCGCCGCCGAGCAGGACCGGGACCTCCAGCCCCTGGCGGGACATTTCCTCGAGGTTTTCCTTCATCACCACGGTGGATTTCACCAGCAGGCCGGACATGCCGATGGCGTGCGCCTTGTGCTCGCGCACCGCGACCATCATGTCGGCCAGCGGCACCTTGATGCCGAGGTTGATGACCTTGTAGCCGTTGTTGGTGAGGATGATGTCGACGAGGTTCTTGCCGATGTCGTGCACGTCCCCGCGCACGGTGGCGAGGACGATGGTGCCCTTCTCCTGCCCCTCGATCTTCTCCATGTGCGGTTCGAGATAGGCGACGGCGGCCTTCATCGTCTCGGCGGACTGGAGCACGAAGGGGAGCTGCATCTTGCCGGCGCCGAACAGCTCGCCCACGACCTTCATGCCTTCGAGCAGGATGCCATTGATGATGTCCAGCGGCTTGATGCCCTTGGCCATGGCGTCGGCCAGCTCGTCGTCCAGGCCCTTGCGGTCACCGTCGACGATGCGGTCCTTCAGGCGGCCCTCGACCGTCTCGGCCTTCACCTTCTTGGCGGAATCGGCGGCTTTGCGGCCGGCGAACATTTCCAGCAGCTTCTGCAGCGGGTCGTAGCCCTCGCTGCGGCGGTCGAAAATCAGGTCTTCGGCGACCTTCACTTCCTCGGCCGGGATGGAGTGCAGCGGCTTGATTTTGGAGACGTGGACGATGGCGCCGGTCATGCCTGCCTTCACCGCGTGGTCCAGGAACACGCTGTTCAGCACGTGGCGGGAGGCCGGGTTGAGGCCGAAGGAGATGTTGGACAGGCCGAGGATGATCTGGATGTCCGGGAACTTGTCCCGGATCATGCGGATGCCTTCCAGCGTCCACTGGCCGAGCTTGCGGTCGTCCTCGTTGCCCGTGGCGATGGTGAAGGTCAGCGGGTCGATCATCAAATCGCTCTGCGGCAAGCCGTGCTTGTTGCAGGCGAAATCGACCAGCCGCTCGGCGATGCGGAGCTTGTCCTCCGGCGTCTTCGCCATGCCGACCTCGTCGATGGTCAGGGCGATGACGGCGGTGCCGAACTTCTTGGCGAGCTTCATGCGTTCGGTCGCATGGCCCTCGCCGTCCTCGAAGTTGATCGAGTTGATGATGGGCTTGCCGCCATGCAGCTTCAGGGCGGATTCGAGGACGGGGGTCTCGGTGCTGTCGATCACCAGGGGCGCGTTGACGCTGCCGGTGAAGCGGCGGACGACCTCGTTCATCTCCAGCGTCTCGTCGCGGCCGACGAAGGCGGTGCAGATGTCGAGCGAGTTGGAGCCCTCCCCCACCTGCTCGCGGCCGATGGAGACGCAGGCATCCCAGTCATGCTCGGCCTGGCGTTCGCGCCACAGCTTGGAGCCGTTGGCGTTGCAGCGCTCGCCGATGGAGAAGTAGCTGTTCTCCTGCCGCAGGGAGACCTGGCCATAGAGGCTGGCGACGGAAGGGACCCAGTGGAACTGCCGCTGCGCCGGCGCCGGGCGGTACTTGTTGCCGGCGATCTTGCGCAGCATGGCATCCAGGCCCTGGATGTGCGGGATGGATGTGCCGCAGCAGCCGCCGATGAGGTTCAGCCCGTCTTCCTCGACGAAGCGCTGCATCCAGCTGGCCATTTCCTCGGCGCCGAGCGGGTAGTGGGTCTTGCCGTCCACCAGCTCCGGCAGGCCGGCATTGGGCTGGCAGGAGAGCAGGCCGGGCCAGTTCTTGGAGAGCCAGCGGACATGCTCGGCCATCTCCTGCGGGCCGGTGGCGCAGTTCAGGCCGATCAGCGGCACGTCCAGCGCGTGGATGGCGGTGGCGGCGGCGGCGATGTCGCTGCCCACCAGCAGCGTGCCGGTGGTCTCCACCGTCACCTGCACGAAGATCGGGATATCGCTGTTGGCGCGCGCCTTGGCGATCTTGGCGGCGTTGACGGCCGCCTTGATGAACAGCGTGTCCTGGTTGGTCTCGGTCAGCAGCGCATCGGCGCCGCCGGCGATCAGCCCCTCGCACTGCAGGACGAGCGCGGCTTCCAGCGTGTCGTAGTCGATATGGCCGAGCGTCGGCAGCTTGGTGCCGGGGCCGATATCGCCGATGACCCAGCGGTCGCGGCCATCGGCGAAGCTCTCCGCCGCCTCGCGGGCCAGTTCGACGGAGAGCTTGTTGATTTCAAAAGCGCGGCTGCCCAGCTCGAACTCTTCCAGCGTGATGGGCGAGCCGCCGAAGGAGTTGGTCAGCACCATGTCCGACCCGGCTTCGTAGTAGCCGCGGTGGATTTCCCGCACGAGCTCGGGGCGGGAGAGGTTGAGGACCTCGGTGCAGTTCTCCTTACCCCAGAAATCCTTCTCGATTTCCAGGGTCAGCGCCTGAACGCGGCTGCCCATGCCGCCATCGCACAGCAGAACGCGGTCGCGCAGGGCATCGAGCAGGTGGGGACGGGCCATGCGGCAGGGCCTTCCTTCAGAAATTCAGGGAGTGTTCGGGGAGGGCGGCAACCGGCGTGACCAGCCGGCGGGCCGGCCAGAGCCGCACGGCCAGCGGCCCCGCGATCTCCACCGGCGGCAGCGGCGCGCAGCCGGCGGCACCGAGCCAGCCGGCGAGCGCCGCGTCGTCGAAGCCCGGCCAGCGATGCGCCAGGCCGGTCAGCAATTCGCCGCGCTCATGCGGGGCGAGGTCGATGACCACCAGCAGGCCCTCGGGCTTCAGCACGCGGGCGGCTTCCGCCAGCGCGGCCTGGGGGTCCTCGGCGTAGTGCAGCACCATCTGCAGGGTGGCGAGGTCGAAGGCGCCATCCGGCAGCGGCAGGCGGTACATGTCGGCCAGGCGGACGCTGGCATTGGCCATGCCGCGCTCGGCCAGGCGGGCGCGGGCCAGGGCCAGCATCTCCCGGCTGGCATCGAGGCCCAGCGCGGCCTCGGCCCGGGGGGCCAGCACGTCCAGCAGCTTGCCGGTGCCGGTGCCGATATCGACGGCGCGGCCGAGGCGCTTCGGCAGGAATTTCACCAACGCGGCCTCGATGGCGGGGGCCGGCAGGCCGAGGGCGCGCATCTCGTCCCAATCGGCGCCGTCCCGGCGGAAGCTCTCGCTGGCGACGCGGGCGCGTTCGGCGGCGATGCGGGCGCTGGCGCGGCGGTCGGCGGCGATGGTGGCATCGTCCTCCGGCAGGCGGGCCAGGATCTGCCGCGTCATCTCCGCATCATGGGCCAGCTGGAAGTAGACGTTGGCGCCTTCCGGCAGTCGTTCCAGCAGCCCGGCTTCCACCAGCAGCTTCAGGTGGCGGGACAAGCGCGGCTGGGACTGGCCGAGGATGGCGCAGAGCTCGCTCACGCAGAAGGCGCCCCGCCCGCACAAAGCGAGCAGGCGCAGGCGGGTGGGCTCGGCCGCGGCGCGCAATTGGTTGAGCAGGGGCTCCATGGGCTTGCGGATGACATAAAGAGTTCTTTATGTCTAGCATCATGACGTGGTCCCTGGATGCCCGCACCCCTGTCCGCCTGCTGGACGACGCCGCCGAAGCCCCGCCGGGCGCGGTGGTGCTGGCCGAGGATGGCGCCCCCCTGCCCGCCGGACATGCCAGGGTGGAACGCTACGCGACGCCCGTGGCGACGGCGCACCCGATCGGCTGCGCCTGTTGCCAGCCGCGCAACCCGGTGGCCATCGCGCTCGACCGGCTGTTCCTGGCGCGGATGCGCGGCGACGCGCCGTGGTTCAAGGAAGTGGTGGCGCTGACCCGGAGCGAGGCCGGGCGCGCCGCGATCGGCGTGGCGCTGGAAGAGGACAGCGTGACGGTGGCGCGGTTTCGGGTGGGGTGACGGGGGGGGGCGGGAGAGAAGGAAGGCTGGGGAAAGAATTCCCCAGGCCCCATCTTTTTTTCTGCGAGTCTGGCGTGACGCTTCAGGGCTGAAAGTGGACGCTTCTGATGATTTTAATAATGGCCACGCGGGCTGAACCGTCAGTCGCCGGAGGTCCTAGACCTCCGGCGCGAACCGGCCGGGTCTCAGATCAGACCAACCGTTCCACAAGCCCCCCGAAAACTCGAAAAAAGAAGATGGGGATCCGGGGGAATTCTTTCCCCCGGCCTTCCTCGCCTTCAGGCACCGAAGCCGCTACCCGGCATGCCACGCACGAAGGCGCGCCAGTCGTGCTTGCGGGCGGCGGCGCGTTCGGTACCGTCCGGCAGCTTGGCGTAGAGGGTCAGGGCATCCTTGGCCCAGAGCGCGTCGAAGTTCAGCTCGCTCTCCAGCGCCAGGGCGGCGCTGCGTTCGAAGACGCCGGCCTTGATGCGGGGCTGCACCTTGATCATCCAGGCGATGGTGCCTGCCATCAGGATGGCCGCGCCGACATAGAAATGGATCAGCCAGATGCCCAGCAGGCTGGCGATCAGCAGGCCGGTCAGCGGCAGCACGTTCTCCATCTGCCGGTAGACCGGGGAGCCGGGGCTGTTCATCTTGCGGATGTGCACGCCGAGCTGCACCTCCCCCCGGTCGATCATGCCACGCAGCGCTTCCAGCTCCGTCATGCGTCGAACGCCGCGCGCATCAGCGCCTGGGTATAAGCCTCGCGCGGGGCGCGCAGCACCGTTTCGGCATCGCCACTTTCAACCACTTTTCCACCCTTCAGCACCATGATCCGGTGCGCCATGGCGCGCACCACCCGCAGGTCATGGCTGATGAACAGATAGGCCAGCCGGTGCCGCGCCTGCAAACCGCGCAGCAGCTCCACCACCTGGGCCTGGACCGAGACATCCAGCGCGCTGGTCGGCTCATCCAGCACCAGCAGGCGGGGGTTCAGCACCAGGGCGCGGGCGATGGCGACGCGCTGGCGCTGGCCGCCGCTGAATTCGTGCGGGTAGCGCTCGGCCGTCGCGGGGTCGAGGCCTACTTCCTCCAGCGCCGCGCGCACCTTGGCGTCGCGCTGCGCCCGGGTCAGTTCCGCCGCATGGACGGCGAGGCCCTCCCCCACGATCTCCGCCACACTCATGCGCGGGGAGAGCGAGCCGTAGGGGTCCTGGAACACCACCTGCATGCGGGAGCGCAGCGGGCGCAGGGCGGTGCGGGAGAGGCCCTGGATCGGCTGCCCTTCGAAGCGCACGAGGCCTTCGCAGCGTTCGAGTTGCAGCAGGGAGAGGCCGAGGGTGGTCTTGCCGGAGCCGCTCTCCCCCACCAGGCCCAGCGTCTCGCCTTCCCGCAGATCCAGGGAGACGCCATCGACGGCGCGGACCTCGCCCACCTGGCGGCGGAACAAGCCGCGGCGGATGGGGAAGTGGACTTTGATCTGCTCGGCTTCCAGCACCACCGGAGCGTCCGGTGGCACCGGCTCCGGCCGCCCGCGCGGCTCGGTCGCCAGCAGCATCTTCGTGTATTCGTGCTGGGGGTTGCCCAGGATTTCCGCAGCCGGACCTTGTTCCACCACGGTGCCGTGGCGCATGACCACGACATGGTCGGCATGGCGGCGCACGATCGACAGATCGTGGGTGATCAACAGCATCGCCATGTTCAACTGGCGCTTCAGCTGGTCCAGCAACTCCAGGATCTGCGCCTGGATGGTGACGTCCAGCGCCGTGGTCGGCTCATCGGCGATCAGCAGCTTCGGATCGTTGGCCAGGGCGGCGGCGATCATCACCCGCTGCCGCTGGCCACCGGAGAGCTGGTGCGGGAAGGCATCCAGCCGCTTTGCCGGGTCCGGCAGCCCGGCGCGTTCCAGCAGCGCGATCACCCGCGCGCGCAGGGCGGTGCCGCGCAGCTTCTGGTGCAGTTGCACCGCCTCCCCCACCTGGCGCCCGATGCTGTGCAGGGGGTTGAGCGAGGTCATCGGCTCCTGGAACACCATGCCGGCGGTGCCGCCGCGCAGGCGCTGCAATTCGGCCGGTGTGGCCTGCAGCACCTCCACCCCATCCAGGGTGATGCTGCCGGCCGGGTTGGCGCCGCCGGGGCCGAGCAGCCGCAGGCAGGACAGGGCGGTGACGGATTTGCCGGAGCCGGATTCCCCCACCAGCGCCACGGTCTGGCCGGGCTGCACGGCGAAGGAGACATCCCGCACCACGGACTGGCCACGGAAGGCGACGGTGAGGTTCTGGACGTCGAGGAGGGCACTCATGGGATGGCGAGCCCTGGGGTAGGAAGGAGAAGGCCGGGGGGAATGAATTCCCCCCAGACCCCCCATCTTTCTTTTGCGAGCTTGGGGATGGCCCCGAGGTGGTGCGGGGCGGTGCCGGGTGGTGGAGCTGATTGAATCAATAAGGCCACGCGGGCTGCACCGTCAGTCGCCGAGGGACTAAGTCCCTCGGCGCACCCAGGCGTCGGAACTGGGGCGAGGTGTTCCCGGGAAGCACCCACGGAAAACTCGCAGAAAAAAGAAGGGGGCTTGGGGGAATTCATTCCCCCAACCTTGCCTGGATTCTTCACCGGCTCCCCCCCGGAAGTTTGCGCGGGTCGAAGGCGTCGCGGACGGCTTCGCCGACGAAGATCAGCAGGGTGAGGACGCCGCCGAGGACGACGAAGGCGGTGAGGCCGAGCCAGGGGGCCTGGAGGTTGTTCTTGCCCTGGTTCACCAGTTCGCCGAGCGAGGGCGAGCCGGGGGGCAGGCCGAAGCCAAGGAAATCCAGCGAGGCGAGGATGGTGACGGAGCCGGAGAGCAGGAAGGGCAGGAAGGTGAGCGTGGCCACCATGGCGTTGGGCAGGATGTGGCGCAGCATCAGGCGGGAATCGGCGACGCCGAGGGCCTTGGCGGCGCGCACGTAATCCAGGTTGCGGCCGCGCAGGAATTCGGCGCGGACGACGCCGGTGAGCGACATCCAGGAGAAGAGGAGGAGGAAGACGAGGAGCGTCCAGAAGCCGGGCTCGATGATGGAGGAGAGGATGATGAGCAGGAAGAGCTGCGGCATCCCCGACCAGATCTCGATGAAGCGCTGGAAGCCGAGATCGACCCAGCCGCCGTAATAGCCCTGCACCGCACCGGCGAGGATGCCGATGACGGAGCTGACGAGGGTGAGCGCGAAGCCGAACAGGACGGAGATGCGGAAGCCCCAGATGATGCGGGCCAGGACATCCCGCGACTGGTCATCGGTGCCGAGCGGGTTGCGCCAGGAGGGGGGCGAGGGCGCGGGCTGGCCGAGGTCGCGGATGATGGTATCGAACCGGTAGGGGACGGCGGGCCAGATGGCCCAGCCACGTTCCTCGACCTCCTTGCGCAGTTCGGCATCGCGCCAGACGGCTTCGGTGGGGAAGCCGTCGGGGATGATGTCGCTTTCGGCGTAGTCGGTGAGGACGGGGAAGAACCAGCGGCCATCGACCTTGGCGACGATCGGGCGGTCATTGGCGACGAGCTCGGCGCCGAGGGTGAGCACGAACAGCAGCGCGAAGACCCAGAGGGAGATCCAGCCCCGGCGGTTGGCGCGGAAGTTCTGCAGGCGGCGGCGCAGGATGGGCGACATCAGCGGCGCGCCTCGAAATCGATGCGCGGGTCGATGAGAGTGTAGGTGACGTCGCCGACGATCTGCATGACGAGGCCGAGGAGGGTGAAGATGTAGAGGGTGCCGAACATCACCGGGTAGTCCCGCCGGATGGCGCTTTCGAAGCCGAGCAGGCCGAGCCCGTCCAGCGAGAAGACGATCTCCACCAGCAGCGCGCCGGTGAAGAGGATGCCGATGAAGGCGGCGGGGAAGCCGGCGATGATGAGCAGCATGGCGTTGCGGAAGACATGGCCGTAGAGCACGCGGCTTTCGCTGGCGCCCTTGGCGCGGGCGGAGAGCACGTATTGCTTGCCGATCTCGTCCATGAAGCTGTTCTTCGTCAGCATGGTCAGGCTGGCGAAGCCGCCGATGACCAGTGCCGTGGTCGGCAGCACCATGTGCCAGGCGTAGTCCAGCGCCCGTTGCCAGAAGGGCCAGTCGGCGGCGCCGGAACTGGCGAGGCCGCGCAGCGGGAAGATTTGCAGGAAGGAGCCGCCGGCGAACAGCACCACCAGCAAGATGGCGAAGAGGAAGCCCGGCACCGCGTAGCCGACCAGCACGACGGCGGAGGACCAGAAGTCGAAGCGCGAGCCGTCCCGAACCGCCTTGGCGATGCCGAGGGGGATGGAGATGAAGTAGATCAGCAGCGTCGACCACAGGCCGAGGCTGATAGAGACAGGCATCTTCTCCAGCAGCAGGTCCAGCACCGGGCGGCCCTGGAACAGGCTGCGGCCGAAATCGAAGGTCAGGTAGCCCTTCAGCATCTCGAAGAAGCGGACATGGGCGGGTTTGTCGAAGCCGAAGGTGCGCTCGATCTCCGCCACCACCGCCGGGTCCAGGCCACGGGCGCCGCGGTAGTTGCCGGCGGGGCCGCTGGAATCGCCGCCGGAAGGGGTGCGGACTTCGCCGCCGCCATCATTGGCGATGCGGCCGATGGCGCTGCCGCCCTGGCCGCGCAGTTCCGCCAGCATCTGTTCCACCGGGCCACCGGGGGCGAATTGCACGATGGCGAAGTTGATCAGGATGATGCCGAACAGGGTCGGCACCAGCAGGGCCAGGCGACGGAGAAGATAGGCTCCCACGCGGGTGCTACGGCGCCACGCTACGGTCGGCCGGCAGGGCGCGGGCCCGGTCCGGCTCCACCCACCAGCTGGCGAGGTCCAGCCCGTAGCGCGGGTTGCGCTCCGGCTTGCCGAACTTGTCCCACCAGGCGACGCGGAAGGTGCGGCTGTGCCAGTGCGGCACCATGTAGAAGCCCCACAGCAGCACACGGTCCAGCGCCCGGCAGCGGTCGATCAGCGCCTGGCGGTCCGGCGCCGCGACCACCAGCTCCACCAGCGCGTCCACCACGGGGTCGGAGACGCCGATCAGGTTGCGGCTGCCGGGTTCCTTGGCCTTCTCGCTGCTGAAGAAATCCCGCTGCTCGTTGCCGGGGGAGAGGCTCTGCGGGATCAGGTCCACCGTCATGTCGAAATCGTATTCGTCGGTGCGCTTCTGGTACTGGGCGGCATCGACGGTGCGGGTGCGGGCCTCGATGCCCAGGCGTTGCAGGGCCTGGGCGTAGGGCAGCGCCACACGCTCGAAGGTCGGGCTGTTCAGCAGGATCTCGAAGCTGAAGGGCTGGTTCTGGGCGTTGACCAGCTTGCGCTCCTTCACTGTCCAGCCCGCCGCCTGCAGCAGCGCCAGCGCCTTGCGCGCATTCTCCCGCCCCGCATTCGTGCCGTCCGAGACGGGGACGCGGTATTCGGTGGTGAACAGCTCGTCCGGCACGCGGCCACGGAAGGCGGAGAGGATCAGCAGTTCTCCCTCCGACGGCAGGCCGGAGGAGGCGAGCTCGGAATTGGAGAAGTAGGACGTTGTGCGGGTGTAGCTGCCGTAGAAGAGGTTGGCGTTCATCCACTCGAAGTCGAACATCAGGCCCAGGGCCTCGCGCACCCGGCGGTCCTGGAACAGCGGGCGGCGGGCGTTCATGGCGAAGCCCTGCATGCCGGTCGGCAGCTCGTGCGGGATTTCCTCCCGCTTCACCAGGCCGCGGCGGAAGGCGGGGAAGTCGTAGGCGGTGGCCCAGTCCTTCGCCACGTTCTCCTGCCGGAAATCCACCTGGCCGGCCTTGAAGGCTTCCAGCGCCACGGTACCGTCGCGGAAATACTCGTAGCGCAGCGTATCGACGTTGTTGGTGCCCTTCATGGTGGGCAGGTCCCGCCCCCAGTAATCGGCCACGCGGCGGTAGGTGATGCTGCGCCCCGGCTCGAACCGCTCCACCTTGTAGGGGCCGGAGCCGAGCGGCACGTCCAGGCTGGGCTGGGCGAAGTCCTTGCCCTCCCAGAAATGCTTCGGCAGCACCGGCATCTGGCCGAGGATCAGCCCCAGCTCCCGGTTGCCGTCGGTGGAGAAGCGGAACACCAGGCGGTGCGGGCCCTCGGCCACCACCTCCGCCACATCGCCCCAATAGGCGCGGAAGAACGGCCGGCCCTTTTCCCGCAGGGTGTTGAAGGTCCAGACCGCGTCCTCGGCCGTGACGGGCTTGCCGTCGTGCCAGCGGGCCTTCTCATTCAGCTCGAACACGATGCCTTTGCGGTCGGCGGGGATCTCCATCGCCTTGGCCAGGTGGGCATATTCGGTGCTGGCCTCGTCCGGGCTGGGGGCGAGCAGCGTGTCGTAGATGCGCGCCGTGCCCACTGCCGGCGAACCGCGCAGAATGAAGGCGTTCAGGCTGTCGAAGCTGCCGATGGCGGCCTGGGCCATCTCTCCCCCCTTCGGCGCGGCCGGGTTCACCCAGGGCCAGTTGGGGAAGTCCGCCGGCAAAGACGGCTCGCCCAGCAGGGACAGCGCATGCGTGCGCCGCGGCGGCACCACGGCCGGCGCAGCATCGGCCACCGGCGGGGCGGCGGCAGGCGGTGGCGCGGCCGGCACCTGTGCCCGGGCCAGGCCCGTGGCACCGCTGGCGAGAAGGAAACCGGAGGTGATCAAATGGCGACGACGCATGGCCCTAGGATGTGGTTTTGGTCGGCGCAGGACAACCGCTCATCTTGGTGAAAGGTGTCCCAAGGGCGTGCGGAGACATTTTGTTGCCGGGGGCGGCGCTGGAGGGGGGTGGCAGGGAGAAGGCCGGGGAAGGAATTCCCCGGGCCCCTTCTTTTCTTTTTTCGAGTTTCTTGGGTGCGGCTGTTGGGGGCGTTGGGCGTGGGAGACGGCTGGGTGCGCCGGAGGTCTAGGACCTCCGGCGACTGACGGTTCAGCCCTTGTGGCCCATAGTTAAAATCATCAAGAAGCGTCCGCTTTCACTTTGAGGCGCTCGACCAAACTCGCAGAAAAAAAGAAGGGGTCCGGGAAATTCTTTCCCCGGCCTTGCCTTGCCTAACCTCCAGAGAACGGCTTGCCACCCCTGCCCCCGTCCCGCATCGTTATGTCTTCCGGCAGCCACCACTCTGTTTTTATTCGCGATTGGCTGCCAGCTTCGAGGGGCCGGGCGTGCGTCCCGGTGGGGGACCAGCATGACATTGCGGATCGCGGCCGGTGGCTTCCAGCATGAGACTCATTCCTTCGCGCCACGGCCCACCGTCTACGGCGACTTCCTGAAGCCTGGCGGTTTTCCGCCGCTGTCACGCGGGGCGGCGTTGTTTCCGGCGATCGAGGGGTCTTCGACCGCATTGGCGGGGGCTTTGCCGCCGTTGCGGCAGGCGGGGGCCACGCTGGTGCCGTTGCTGTGGTGCCTGGGCATGCCGGCCGGGCCGATCCAGGACGAGGCGTTCGAGCGGATTGCCGCCATGCTGTGTGCCGACCTGTCCGTGGCGCTGGAGGATGGGGCGCTGGATGGCGTGTATCTGGACCTTCACGGTGCGGCGCTGACCGACACTTTCCCGGATGCGGAGGGGGAGTTGCTGCGGCGGGTGCGCGCCATTCTGGGCCCGGATGTGCCGGTGGTGATCAGCCTGGACCCGCATGCCAATTTGACCGCCGCCATGGTGGATCTGACGGATGGCGTGGTGCCGTACCTGACCTACCCGCATATCGACAAAAGAGAGACCGGGGCGCGGGCGGCGGCGCTGCTGCTGCAAAGGGTGGCGCGCGGCGCGCCCTTCGCCACCGCGTTCCGGCAGTTGGACTATTGGTTCACCCTGAGCGCCCAGTGCACCATGGCCGGGCCGATGCAGGCGGCCATGGCGGCGCGGGAGGCGATGGCCGCCCGGCACGGCGTGGCCGAGTTGGGCTTCTGTTTCGGCTTTCCCTATGCAGATTTCGCCGATTGCGGGGCCGCCGTGTCGTGCCACGCGGACAGCGCCGCGCAGGCGGAGGCGGCGGTGGACGCGTTCATCACCTGGCTGCAGGCGCATGAGGACGATTTCCGCCCCGATGCCATCCCGGCCGCCGAGGCGGTGGCGGCGGCGCTGCGGGCGGCCGAGGGTGCCAGCCGCCCCGTGATCCTGGCCGATACGCAGGACAACCCGGGCGGCGGCGGCCATGCTGACACCACCGGCCTGCTGGCCGAGCTGGTGGCGCAGGGGGCCAGCGGCGCCGTGCTCTGCCTGATCAACGATGCCGAATCCGCCGCCGCCTGCCACGCGGCGGGGCTGGGTGGCAGCCTGGCGCTTTCGCTTGGCGGCAAGTCCGACGGCGTGCCGTTCGACGCCACGGCCCGGGTGGTGGCGCTGGGCGATGGCCACTTCCCGCTGACCGGGCCGATGGGCCAGGGCAACACCGCCAATCTGGGCTCCTGCGCGCTGGTGGAGTTCGAGCCTGGCATCCGCGTCATGGTCGCCAGCCGCAAGACCCAGGCCTACGACCAGGCCATCCTGCGCCACCTGGGAGTGGAGCCGGCCGATTGCCGCATCGTGGCGTTGAAATCCTCGGTCCATTTCCGGGCGGATTACGCGCCGATCGCGGAGTGCATCATCATCGCGGCGGCACCGGGGCCGGTGATCGCGGACCCGTCGGTGTTACCGTTCCGGCATGTGCGGGGGACGGTGCGGAAGCGGGCGGGGGTGGGGTAAGGCGCCCTGCCCTCTTCCGGGTTCTGGCAGTCCGGATGTCGGGGGTAGTGGTGGGCTACGGGGGAGAAAGGGGTTCTCGCCAGAGTCCAGGTTTGAAGGCCGGGGAAAGAATTCCCCGGACGCCTTCTTTTCTTTTTTCGAGTTTTCGCCGGGTGGCTGTTGAGGGGATAGGCTGGTTTGGGACCAAGGCCGGAGTGCGCCAGAGGTCTATGACCTCCGGCGACTGTGGGTTCAGCTCGCGTGGCCCATTTTAGATATCAATGTGGCATCCGCTCCCAGTCCTGAGGCGTGCCGCCAAACTCGAAAAAAGAAGTTAGGGGTCCGGGAAATTCTTTCCCGGCCTTGCTTCCGCCGCCGCCGCCCTGGCCCTGCCCCCGCCCGCATGGGGCCTGACAGCATCCCCCGCTTCGCGCATAAGGCAGAACGATTATTCTTTCTGCGGGGTGTCCATGTCTCACAACAGCTTCGGCCATCTGTTCCGCGTCACCAGCTGGGGCGAGAGCCATGGGCCGGCGATTGGCGGTGTGGTCGATGGCTGCCCGGCCGGGTTGTCGCTCGGCGAGGCCGATATCCAGCCGTTCCTGGACCGCCGCCGGCCGGGCCAGTCCAAGTACGTGACGCAGCGGCAGGAGCCGGACCAGGTCCGCATCCTCTCCGGCGTGTTCGAGGGGCTGACGACCGGCACGCCGATCGCCTTCATGATCGAGAACCAGGACCAGCGCAGCAAGGATTACGGCGACATCGCCAACACCTTCCGCCCCGGCCATGCGGACCTGGCGTACCACCTGAAATATGGCGTGCGGGATTATCGCGGCGGCGGGCGTTCCAGCGCGCGGGAGACGGCGATCCGCGTGGCCGCCGGGGCCATTGCCCGCAAGGTGCTGGGGGATGGCGTGCGGGTGCGCGGCGCCATGGTGCAGATGGGGGCCGACCGGATCGACCGTGCGCGGTTCGACTTTGCCCAGTTGGAGCAGAATCCGTTCTTCTGCCCCGACCCGAGCTCGGTCGACCGGTGGGAGGAGTTGCTGGCCGCCACCCGCAAATCCGGCAGCAGCCTGGGCGCCATCATCGAGGTGGTGGCGGAGGGCGTGCCGGTGGGGCTGGGTGCGCCGCTCTATGCCAAGCTGGATGCCGATATCGCCGGCGCGCTGATGAGCATCAACGCGGTGAAGGCGGTCGAGATCGGCGAGGGTTTCGCCAGCGCCGCGCTGACCGGCGAACAGAATGCCGACGAGATGCGGATGGGGCCGGATGGGGAGGTCGAGTTCCTCTCCAACCACGCCGGCGGCATCCTGGGCGGGATTTCCACCGGGCAGCCGGTGGTGGCGCGGTTCGTGGTGAAGCCGACCTCCTCCATCCTGACGCCGCGCCAGTCGGTGGACCGGTTCGGGCATGAGGTGGACGTGCTGACCAAGGGCCGCCACGACCCCTGCGTCGGCCTGCGGGCGGTGCCGGTGGGCGAGGCGATGCTGGCCTGCGTGCTGGCGGACCACCTGCTGCGCCACCGGGCGCAGAACCCGGATGCACCGACGCGGCCCCGGCTGCCGCGGAACTGAGGCGGGGGCGGAAGCTCCGCCTTGGCGTGCGATGGAGTGACGGGGCGCGTTCCGAGCGCCAACCGGCATTCGGGACAACGAAGGCCAGGGGAAAGAATTCCCCTGTACCCCCTTCTTTTTTTCTGCGGTTTGAGGTTCTTGCTGAACTGGCACTCTGCCTGATGTGCCCGACATCGTCCAAGGCCATGGACCTTCGGAACACTCCGGCTGGGCTGGAGAAACCGAGGGGTGCCCGTTATCCGCGAACATCGCGAGAGGGCCTGGAATGCATGCCTCAGCCTTCTGCCGCCGTTCAAGTCGGTGCCGATGAGGCCTAGAGCATGCCGCGTTCACATCCGTTCACACAGCATGCTCTATGCCTTTGTTTGGTCGCGTGATTCAGGCTTTCGGTGGTTCTACCTCACGCTATCACGTTCTAGTCGATCGCCTGAGCGTTCAGGAACAGCGCCTGCTCCAGCGCCTCGAAGAAATGGCGGAAGGGTTCGGCATCCGCCATTTCCTCCATATTATACTGGCCGCTGACGCGTACGACGGTCTGCCGCGCGCCGCGCGGACGGACCGTCACGGTCAGGCGCAGGACATAGCCTTGCAGCTTGGTGGCACTGATGGTGCCCAGCGTGTCATCCGCCCGGTCGATGACGAAGCCCAGATCCTGTAAGGCGGCGAGGGAAGCGCGGAGGACGCGCAGCCTGTCCGGCGTATCGAACGCACGGGTGGAGATCGACCGCATCTCCACCTGGCTGCGGCTGGTGGCCAGGATCTGCTGGCGCGAATCCGTCTGGCAGCCGGCCAGGGCCAGGAGGACCAGCAGGGCGCAGGGTCGCGGGCTCATATTTCGTTGGCTTCCAGGAAGACCGATTGGGAAAGAGCGTCGAAGAAGGCGCGGTAGATCTGCGGGTCCTCGATGGTCTCCACGCGGGAGACCTGGTTGTTGGTGTTCGTCACCACCCGCTGGAAGGTAATCCGGGCCAGGGTACTGGCCGCGTCCCCGCCCGCGGTGACGACGATGGCGGCGCGGATGCGCTGGTCCCGCTCCCACACCGCCTGGTGCTGCGTGCGGGCCAGGGCCGCCAGCAGGACCAGCAGCATCTGGCCGGCCACTTGCTGTGCCTCCACCGCATCGCGCTCCTTCGACGCAACGATCAGGCCAGCGCCGGCGCGGGCGTCATCGATGGTGAAGCCCAGATCCTGCATGACGCCGGCGGCCGCCTGGAGGACCAGCGGTTCGTCCCGCGTCTCGAAGCGGCGCGACTGCAGCTTGCGCAGGGCGAGTGCGCCGCTGGATGCCGCCATGGCGCCCCCGTGCAGGGCAGCACGATCCTGCTGGCAGGCGCCCAGCAGGATCAGCGGAAAGGCCAGCAGGGCGCGGCGGGGCGCCTGATGCCGCATCAGAAGCTGCTGGAGCGGTAGGCGAAATCCCGCACCCTGCCTTGGGCGTCATAGCGGATGATGACGGTCAGGGTCCGCTGGCTGGTGCTGGCCGCGCTGGCACCGCCGCTGACACCGGCGAGGAACAGGGCGTTCACGCCGCCCGAGCTGCCGCTGCGCACGGTCTGGGTCGCGATCCGGTCGTAGACCCAGTTCTCGCGCCGCTGCTCGTCCGTCGTGACGACGTTGGGGGAGCCGAGGACTTCCACCACTTCGGCGTTGGTCATGCCGATGCGGATCTCGCGCTGGACGGTGCCGACGGTCAGGCGGCTGCCGGCCTCCTGGCCGCGTGCCACGTCGGCAGCGTGGTCCGCCGCCGAGGAGCAACCGGCCAGCAGGGCGCCGCCCAGCAGCAGAGCGAGGAAGCGGGAGGACATGATGGTCATGGCGCGGCAGGCTCCTGGCGTGCGGTCAGGGATTCGGCAGGGGGCACCACGGGCATCGGTGCCTCCTCCTCCCGCGCGGGCGCAGCCATGGCGTCCAGTGCGAGGGTGCGGGAGAGCGGCTCGAAGAACAGGCTGCGGTAAAAGAGGGCGTCATCCACCTGGGCGTCGCCCTTGGGGACCGGCACCAGCGCGTTGGCGCGCACCACGGTTTGGCTGTTGCCGCGCGGGTAGGCCGAGGCGGTCATGCGCAGGCGGCCCGCCTTCACCGCCGTGACGGTACCGGCTTCGGGCGAGACCCGGGTGATGGCGTAGCCGTGGTCCTGCAGGGTAGCGATCGAAGCGCGCAGGACCCGATTCTGGTCCGGTGTGTCAAAGGTCCGGGACTGGATGTCCCGCAATTCGACCGCGCTGCGGGTGCTGGCGATGACGGGCCTGTCGGCTTGCCCGACAGCGCAGGCGCCCAGCAGGGCGATCAGGGAGAGGGCAGGCAGGCGGAGGGCCCGCGCGATACGCGAGCTCATACCGCGCTCCCCTGCGCTGCGAGGCTTTGGCCCAGCTTCTCGAAGAATTCGCGCTGCAGTTCGGGCGCGTTGAGGGCCTCGTGGCGCACCATGCCGCGGTTGTCGCCGATCAGGCGCTCGAACGAGACGCGCATGGCCACGGTCCGTGGGGCGGCGCCTGGGGGCAACGGCACAGCGCTGCCTTCGGGCCAGGTCGTCACCGTCAGGCGGATCATCTGATCGGTGTCCCACCGGGCGTTGGCCGCGCCGAACAGCACCGCCATCACGATGGCACCGGCCACCTGGCCGGCCTCAGTCGCATCGCGGGACTTGGTGCCGGCGAGGACACCAGCGCCGGCGGAGGATTCGCTGACGGTGTAGCCCAGGTCCTGCATCACCTGTGTGGCCTCGGCGAGCAGAGTGGCTTCGTCACCCTGCAGGCGCCGCGTCTCGGCCTCGCGGATTTGTGCGGCCTGCTCTGGCGGCTTGCCGATCTGCATGGCGAGTTCATTGGGATTGACGCAGGCGGTGAGCATGGTAGCCGACAGGAGTGCGGCGGTGGCTCGGCGGAATGTTCGGGTCACGGGACGCTCGATGTAACGGTTTGTTACTAATATTCGCCTAACGAAATCGTGAGCGCAAGCAACCCTGACGAGAAATTCTCCAGGCTCAGTTTTTGAATCCGCAACCACTGGGTGGCCACTCGCGCTAGCTTTCGCGAGTGAAACGAAGCTCACCGCTTTGCAGAGAAACGCCATGTCCCAGTTTCAGCCTGTTTCCGACGAAGTGCGATCCGATGCCACGCTGGCCTTCCTGGCCCTGGCGGGTGAGACCGTGTGGTCGGAACGGATGGCGGATCTGGCCCGGCGGGCGCGGCCGACCTCCTGGCGCGGGCGGGCCGCGCAGCAGCGGCACGCGCTGGAGCTGATCCTCTCCCGCCTGGCGAAGCCCGAGGCGCATGGCAAGCCGCCAGGGGTGGCCGAGCGGGTGTTGCTGGGCCTGGCGCGGGATGCCGTGGCGCTTTCCGACACCCTGCCCGCCGAGCCGCGGGAGCGGTTGCGGGCCCAATTGCTGCAAGGCCTGACCGGCGAGGCCACGCTGATCCCGCTGTTCCACTTGTTGCGGGAAGCCGCGCGCCAGCGTGCCCGCGGCTTCGAGGTGCGCTTCACCGGCCTGACCGACGGCACCCCGCACGACCTGCTGCTGCTGCGCGACGGCGTGGAGGCCGAACTGGCCTGCGAGACCGTCTCGGCCGAGGAAGGCCGCCCGGTGCTGCGGGGCGACTGGTGCGCGCTGATGGACGGCATCAACCCCGGCCTGCAAACCTGGCTGGCGGCGCATCCTGGCCGCTACCTGCTGAAGATGACCCTGCCGGAAGGCATTCAGGGGCCGGAGCAGCTGGCGGAGCTGCAGCGCCGCGTCTCCGCCCTGCTGGAGGCCGAGAAGCGGCAGGATGCCTCGGCCGCCGCCGTGCTGAAGCTGGACCCGCTGGTGCTGGCCGGCGCCCAGATGGCCGCGCGCGGCGACCTGCCGGGGCGGCTGCGCGCGCAGTTCGGCCCGGATGCGCACCTGGCGGTGACCGGCGATGCCTCGGCCGGCAGCCTGTTCGTGATGGCGGCCCAGGCCGGGCAGAGCAACGCCGTGCCCGACGCCGTGGTGCGGCGGCTGGCCATCGCCGCCGGGCAACGGCTGACCGGCAGCCGGCCCGGCATCCTCTCGGTATTCCTGGAGGATGTGGAGCGGCAGGAATGGCAGCGCCTGCGGGAATCGCTGCACATGGAAGGCGCCATCCGCCGCTTCTTCACCACCGGGGCCGGGCGGCCGCTGGCCGCCGTTTCCTGCGTCACCCGGCTGGAGATGTTCGGCGCCCAGCCGCCTGGCGCGGTGGAAGGCGGCGAGCTGCGCTTCCGCAACCCGGTGCACCCCGCCGCCGGGTGCGTGGTGCTGGCACCGGCCATCGCCTCCTGCAGCTGAAGCTTCATGTTACGGCTTGGTTGCACGAAGTCGTGATCGGGAATCGGCGGAATCGTCTCATCGTTCTGACACTTTCCAGGGTCTTATTGCGTTGCATCACAACCGCAATGCGACCCGAGGCCTTGGCACCATGTCCGAACGTGAAATGGAAGCGAAGCTGATCGAGCTGGATCGGCTGTTGAATGATCCGGAGGTCCAGATGGACCCGCACCGGGTGTGGAAGCTGCTCTCCGAAATCTCCGGTGCCGCCAAGCCCGTGATGCAGACGGCCGTGGCCGCCTGAACGACTGACCTCCTCCACCCTGGCCGCCCCCTCAGCGGCCAGGGTGTTCCCGCCTCGCGGCCTGCGTGGAACGCAGGCCTGCGGTTGAGGCAAAAACCTTCCATCCCTATCCGATACGCAACGTGAGACTGCCTTGAGCGGTGTCGCGCTTTTTGCGCTTTTTTGATGGGCGAAGCGGATCGTGGAAGCGGAAGGCCGGGGAAAGAATTCCCCGGACCCCTTCTTTTTTCTGCGAGTTTGGCGTGGCGCCTCAGGACTGAGAGCGGGCGCTGCTTGGTGATTTCAATAATGGGCCACGAGGGCTGAACCCGCAGTCGCCGGAGGTCCAACCCAGCAGTCTCTCAAGCGCACCGCTTCAACAGCCACGCCGGCAAACTCGAAAAAAGGAAAGAAGGGGTCCGGGGAATTCTTTCCCCGGCCTTCCCGCTTCCCTTCAGCCCGGCGCCCCGGCCTTCCGCGCTGCGATGAGGAATTCGCGGTTGCCTTCCGGCCCCAGGATGGGGCTGGCCTCGATGCCGAGCACGGTCCAGTCCGGCAGGGTTTTCCACCACGCTTCGATGGTGTCGCAGACGGCCTGGTGGACGGCCGGGTCACGGACGACGCCGCCTTTGCCGACCTTGTCCGGGCCGGCCTCGAATTGTGGCTTGATCAGTGCCACGGCCCAGGCACCGGGGGCGGCCAGGGCCAGGGCGGCGGGCAGCACGGTGGCCAGGCCGATGAAGCTGGCGTCGCAGACGACGATGCCCGGGGCTTCGGGGATGTGGGTGGCGTCCAGGCGGCGGGCATTGGTTTTTTCCAGCACCACCACGCGGTCGTCGCTGCGCAGTTTCCAGGCGAGTTGGCCGTGGCCGACATCCACCGCGTAGACCTTGGTGGCGCCATGGTGCAGCAGCACGTCGGTGAAGCCGCCGGTGGAGGCCCCGACATCGACGGCGATGCGGCCTGCGGGGGAGAGGGCGAAGTGCTCCAGCGCGTGGGAGAGCTTCATACCGCCGCGGGAGACCCAGGGGTGTTCCTGGCCCTTCACTTCCAGCGGCATGTCCTCGGCCACCGGCTGGCCGGGCTTGTCCACCCGCCTGGTGTTGGAGAAGACCTTGCCGGCCATGATGAGGGCCTGGGCGCGGGTGCGGGTTTCCACCAGCCCGCGCTCCACCAGCGCCTGGTCGGCGCGCAGCTTGGCCATGTCAGTGCAGCTTCGGGCGGGTGGCGGGGTCGGGGGTGCCTTCCCAGCCGGGGAAGCCGTCCTCGAAGCCGGCTTCGTCCAGCTCGCAATCCCAGATGCGCCAGCCATCCGGCCAGTCGATGAAGCCTTCCTTGTCCCGCCGGGCATCGAGCGCGGCCTGAGCCAGCTCCTGGGTAGAGAACAGGCCGATGCGCAGGCCGTTCACCTCGTCCCAGTCGATCTCGTCATCATCGACGCCGGGGCCGAGCTGGTAGTGCCACAGCTCGAAGACGATCATGCTCATGCGCGCCTCCCCTTCACGCCCGGGCCGGGGCGATGGCGGCGCCGCGGCCATCGCCCAGCGCGGCCAGGGCATTGGCGACGATGGAGCGGGCGGAGAGGCCTGCGGCGTCGTACTGCGCCTTGGGCGTCTCGTGGTCGATGAAGGTGTCGGGCAGGCACATCGGGCGGAACTTGAGCCCGGAATCGAACGCGCCCTTCCAGGCGAGGTGCTGCATGACCAGGCCGCCGAAGCCGCAGACGGAGCCTTCCTCCAGCGTGATTAGCACCTCGTGCTCCCGCGCCAGGCGCTCGACCAGCGCGGTATCCAGCGGCTTGGCGAAGCGGGCATCGGCGACGGTGCAGGAGAGGCCGCGCGCCGCCAGTTCCTCCGCCGCGCGCAGGCATTCCTCAAGCCGGGTGCCGTAGGAGAGCAGGGCGACGGTGGTGCCTTCGCGCAGCACGCGGCCGCGGCCGATCTCGATGGGCGTGCCGCGGGCGGGCACCTCGGCATGGCCGAAGCCCTCCCCGCGCGGGAAGCGGAAGGCGATGGGGCCGTCGTCGAAGGCGGCGGAGGTGGCGACCATGTGGGCCAGCTCCACCTCATCCGACGGCGCCATCAGCACCATCTGCGGGATACAGCCGAGATAGGCGATGTCGTAGGCGCCGGCATGGGTGGCGCCGTCCGCGCCCACCAGCCCGGCGCGGTCCAGCGCGAAGCGCACCGGCAGGTTCTGCAGCGCGACGTCGTGCACCACCTGGTCGTAGGCGCGCTGCAGGAAGGTCGAATAGATCGCCACGAAGGGCTTGATGCCTTCGGTCGCCAGGCCGGCGGCGAAGGTGACGGCGTGCTGCTCGGCGATGCCGACATCGAAGGTGCGCTTCGGGAAGCGTTTTGCGAAAGCGTCCAGCCCGGTGCCGGAGGGCATGGCGGCGGTGACGGCGACGATGCGGTCATCGCGCTCGGCCTCGGCGATCAGGGCCTTGGCGAACACATTCGTGTAAGTCGGCGGGCCGGGGGGCGCCTTGTTCTGCGCGCCGGTGACGACGTTGAACTTGGCGACGGCGTGGTACTTGTCGCTGGCGGCCTCGGCCGGGGCGTAGCCCTTGCCCTTCTGGGTGACGACGTGCAGCAGCACCGGCGGCCCGGCCTCGGCATCGCGCAGGTTGCGCAGCAGCGGCAGCAGGTGGTCCATGTTGTGGCCGTCGATCGGGCCCACGTAGTAGAAGCCCAGTTCCTCGAACAGCGTGCCGCCGGTCAGCATGCCGCGGGCGAATTCGTCGGCGCGGCGGGCGGCGCGTTCCAGCGGCGCGGGGAAGCGGCGGGCCACCTTGGCCATCACTTCGCGCAGCGACAGGAAGGGGCGCGAGGAGATCAGGCGCGAGAGGTAGGAGGACATGGCGCCGACGGGCGGCGCGATGGACATGTCGTTGTCGTTCAGCACGACGATGAGGCGGGAGCGCATGGCGCCGGCGTTGTTCATCGCCTCATAGGCCATGCCGGCGCTCATCGCGCCGTCGCCGATCACGGCGATGACGTTCTGGTCGCCGCGCTTCTCGCCCGGCTTGCGCAGCAGGTCCCGCGCCACCGCCATGCCGAGGCCGGCGGAGATGGAGGTGGAGGAGTGCGCGGCGCCGAAGGGGTCGTACTCGCTCTCGGACCGCCGGGTGAAGCCGGAGAGGCCGCCGCCCTGGCGCAGGGTGCGGATGCGGTCCCGCCGCCCGGTGAGGATCTTGTGGGGGTAGGCCTGGTGGCCGACATCCCAGATCAGCTTGTCCTTCGGCGTGTCGAACACCGCGTGGATGGCCACTGTGAGTTCCACCACGCCCAGGCTGGCGCCCAGGTGGCCACCGGTCTGGCTGACGGCGTGCACCGTCTCCGCCCGCAATTCCGCCGCCACCTGCTTCAGCTGCTCGGCGGAAAAGTTCTTCAGGTCCGCCGGCACGCGCACGCGGTCCAGCATCGGCGTGGCCGGGGCGGGGTTTACGGGCGGGGTACTGGCGGCCGCAGGACTGGAGGTCGGAGGACTGGCGGCCGGGGGATTGGGCGTCGGACGATTGGAGGTCGGAGACTGGGTCATCAGGACCTCCGGGCGATGGTGTAATCGGCGAGCATGCGTAACAGATCGGCACGCTCCCCCAGGCTGTCGAGGTGGTCGCGCGCCTGTTCGGCCAGTCTTTCGGCCTGGGCACGGGCGCGTTCCAGCCCCAGCAGGCCGACCAGGGTGGCCTTGCCGGCGTCCTCGTCCTTGCCAGTGCGCTTGCCGGTTTCCTCGGCCGTGGCGGTCGCGTCCAGCACGTCGTCAGCGATCTGGAAGGCGGCGCCGAGGTCGCGCCCATAGGCGCAGAGCGCGTGGCGCTGGCGATCGGGCGCCTTGCCCAGGATGGCGCCGGCCTCGGCCGCGAACTCGATCAGCTTGCCGGTCTTGAGCAGTTGCAGGCGGCCGATGGAGGCCTCAGTGGGCGGGGTCTCCCCGTGCTCGGCCAGCATGTCCAGCATCTGGCCGCCGCACATGCCGCGCGGGCCGGCGGCGATGGCCAGGCGGCGCACCAGCTCGATCCGCACGGCGGCGTCGGAATGGGTGTCCTCGTCCGCCAGCACGGCGAAGGCGTGGGCCTGCAGCGCATCGCCGGCCAGGATGGCGGTGGCCTCGCCGAAGGCTTTGTGGGTGGTGGGCTTGCCGCGGCGGATGTCGTCGTCATCCATCGCCGGCAGGTCGTCATGCACCAGGGAGTAGGCGTGCAGCATCTCGATCGCGGCGGCGACGCGGAGCGCGCTGGCGCGGGCGACGCCGAAGGGGCGGGCGGATTCCAGCACCAGGAAGCCCCGGATGCGCTTGCCGCCGCCCAGCGTGGCGTAGCGCATGGCGGTGGCCAGCGGCGCTTCCGGCCCTTCCTCGGGCGGCAGCATGGTGTCCAGCGTCTCCTCGATCTCCGCCGCCGCGTCGCGCAGCGCGGCGACGAGGGGGGAGAGGCTGCCGAGGCTGGGGGTGGCGGCGGCGGGGCTCACGTCAGGTCCCGCAGCGTGCCGCCGGCGACGATGGCCTGCACCTTCTGCTCGGCCTCGGCCAGCTTGGCCTCGCAATGGCGGCGCAGCGCGGCGCCGCGCTCATAGTCGGCGATGGCTTCTTCCAGCTTGGCCTGGCCGCCTTCCAGCTTCTTCACGATGCCGTCCAGCTCCGCCAGCGCTGCCTCGAAGGAGAGGGCGGCGACGTCGTTGGGGTCGGCTTTCGCCGCGCGGGCCGCAACGGGTGCCTTGGGCTGGGACGGCGTGTCGGACATGAAGAACCTCAAACTCAGCAGGGCACGGGAATGGCCGGTGGGGCAGACCCCTCAGGCCATCAACGCGCGGACATGGGCGGCGGTCGATGTCGCCAGCGCATCCAGATCATAGCCGCCTTCCAGCAGGGAGACGACTCGCCCGCCGCAAAGGCGGTCGGCGATCCGGCAGATTTCATGGGTCAGCCATCCGAAATCGGCCTCCCGCACCCGCAATTGGGCCAGCGGGTCCCGCGCATGGGCATCGAAGCCGGCGGAGAGCACCAGCAGGTCGGGCGCGAAGGCCTCCACCGCCGGCAGCAGGCGGTCCGCCCAGGCGGCGCGGAAGGCGGCGCCGTCCGCGCCCGGCGGCAGAGGCGCGTTGACGATATTGCCCACCCCCGTCTCCGACACGTCCCCGGTGCCGGGATAGCAGGGCGACTGGTGGCTGGAGGCGAACAGGATGGAAGGGTCGTCCCACACCGCCGCCTGGGTGCCGTTGCCGTGATGCACGTCGAAATCCAGGATGGCGACACGGGC
Source organism: Teichococcus aerophilus (assembly GCF_014490485.1). Taxonomy (GTDB): domain Bacteria; phylum Pseudomonadota; class Alphaproteobacteria; order Acetobacterales; family Acetobacteraceae; genus Pseudoroseomonas; species Pseudoroseomonas aerophila. The sequence goes on from NZ_JACTVA010000031.1 coordinate 26,248, forward strand.
CAGGCCGTGCGCCCGCTGCGCGTGCCGGGCGGCGATGACGGCGTTGCCGAAGAAGCAGAAGCCCATGGCGCGGGATGGCTCGGCATGGTGGCCGGGCGGGCGGGTGGCGCAGAAGGCGCGGCGGATGCTGGCATCCGTGCAGACCGCATCCACCGCCGCCACCGCCGCGCCGGCGGCATGCAGGGCGGCCTCCGCGCTGGCGTGGTTCATGGCGGTGTCGCTATCCAGCGGCACGTAGCGGCCGGGCTGGGGGCGGATGGCCAGGATCTGCGCCACATAGTCCGGCGGGTGGGCCAGGCAGAGCTGCGCCTCGGTGGCGGGGGGCGCGACCTCCCGCAACAGATGGGCGAAATCCTCGGCCTCCAGCGCCGAGAGCACGGCGCGCAGGCGGTCCGGGCTTTCCGGGTGGTCCTCGCTGTTCTGGTGGGCGAGGCAACTGTGGTGGGTCAGCAGCAGGACGCTCATGCCGGGGGCCGGGCGACGTCCTCGCGCTTGCGCAGGGTGAAGCGGAACAGGCCGGCGGCTTCGCTGAAGCTGACCAGGGCGTGGCCGGTCTCCCGGCAATAGGCCTGGAAATCGGCGACGCTGGCGGGATCGGTGGCCAGCACGGTCAGGCGCGCGCCGCCGGGCAGGCCGCGCAGCACCTTGTTGGCCTTGAGGACGGGGAGTGGGCAGGTGAGGCCCTGGACGTCGAGCGTGGTTTCACTCATGGCCGGACAATGGATCATCCGGGCGGGGCGGATGCAAGGGGGCGGGGCTGCGCTGGGACGGGGGTAAGGCCGGGGGAAGGAATTCCCCCGGGCCCCCATCTTTTTCCTGCGAGTCTGGGGTGGGGCTTGGATGGGGGGTGAAGAGTGTTGGGGCTGCGAGCAGCCGGACCACAGGGGACTGTCTCGGAAGTCTGCTGAGTGAAGGCGAGGTCGGACTGTTTCGTGCCGGCACGGAGGCGCGCCTGGCCCAATGCGGGGGCATTGGGCAGGCTGCCGACAAGGCTGGTACGGAAAGGCCCGCCGCCACTCGGCAGGCTTTTGAAGCAGTCGCTCAGGCCTGCGGCGCTGTGCCGGCGGGCCAGGCAGTCGTTTGGATCAGCGTCGGGCTTCTTCGCTTTCGGCCCTTGGCGGGGGTGCGGTTGGATCGGGGGTGCGGTGGCCGAGCAGCGGTTCCGGCGCCTCATGCAGCGCCAGCCCTTCCCGCTGGTAGCGGATTCGGCGCACCCGTTCCCGCCGGTGCTCCAGCCATCGACCAATTCCGGCGAAAGCCAGCGGGCCGCAGCCGGTCGCCAGGCTGGCGTGGGTCTTGGCATCCAGAGGCAGCGGCAGCATCCAGGTGCCGAATGCAGCCGCCAGCCCCGCGGCCGCCGCCCATCCCCAGCCCCGGTAGTCCGTACCCGCGCCCGATCTCAAGCCGCCCTCCCCACTCCGCACCGCGCCAGACTATCGCCCCGCTGGGCCGAGCGCGACCTTGGGCATTCCGGGCGAAGAACTCGCGGACAAAAGATGGGGGCCTGGGGGAATTCTTTCCCCCAGCCTTGCTTCCTCCACCCCCCCGCCCCCGCCTATCCTCCCCGCCATGGATCTACGCATCGGCATCGACCTCGGCGGCACCAAGACGGAGATCGTGGCGCTGGCCCCTGACGGCGAGGTGCGGCTGCGCCGCCGCGCCCGCACCCCGGGTGATTATGATGGCATCCTTGGCCTGCTGACCGGCCTGGTGGTGGAGGCGGAGGCGGAGTTGGGCGCCGCCGCGCCCGCCCCGGTGGGAATCGGCATCCCCGGCAGCCTGAGCCCGGCGACGGGGCTGGTGCGCAACGCCAACACCCAGTGCCTGAACGGCCGGGCGCTGGATGCGGACCTCGCGGCACGGCTGGGGCGGAAGGTGCGGGTTTCCAACGACGCCAATTGCCTGGCGCTGAGCGAGGCCGCGGATGGCGCCGGGGCCGGGCATGGCGTGGTGTTCAGCGTGATCCTGGGTACCGGGTGCGGCGGTGGCATCGTCGTCGGCGGGCGGTTGATCGAGGGCTACAACAAGGTGGGCGGCGAGTGGGGGCATACCCCCCTGCCCTGGATGACGCCGGGCGAGTTCCCCGGCCCACGCTGCTGGTGCGGGTTGCAGGGCTGCCTGGAGACCTTCCTGTGCGGCCCGGCCCTGGCGGCGGACTGGAAGGGCGCGGGCGAGCGGGATGCCGGCGGCATCGCCGAGGCCGCCGCCAGTGGCGATGCGGCGGCGCGCGGGGCGCTGGAGCGGCATGCCAGCCGGCTGGCGCGCGCGCTGGCCGCCATCACCAACCTGATCGATCCCGATGCGATCGTGCTGGGGGGCGGGCTATCCAACCTGGCGCATCTGTATGAGGAGGTGCCGCGGCTGATGGAGCCATGGATCTTCGGCGATGTCGGCCGCACCCGGCTGCTGCGGGCGCGGCACGGCGATTCCTCCGGCGTGTTCGGCGCCGCACGGCTGTGGGACGAGGGATGACGCGCATGCAGGGCGAGCAAAAGGTCATCGGGCTGCTGGGCGGCATGAGCTGGGAAAGCTCGGCCGAGTATTACCGCATCATCAACGAGGCGGTGCGGGAGCGGCTGGGCGGGCTGCATTCGGCGCGCTGCCTGATGTGGTCCTTCGACTTCGCCACGGTCGAGGCGTTGCAGCATGCCGGGCGGTGGGACGACGCGACCGCGCTGATGATCGACGCCGCCCGGCGGCTGGAACGCGGCGGGGCCGACTTCATCCTGATCTGCACCAATACCATGCACCGCATGGCGGACGCCGTGCAGGCGGCGATCGGCATCCCCATCCTGCACATCGCCGACCCGACGGCGGAGCGCATCAAGGCCGCCGGGCTGCGCCGCATCGGCCTGCTGGGCACCGCCTTCACCATGGAGCAGGATTTCTACAAGGGCCGCCTGGCCCGGCAGCACGGGCTGGAGGTGCTGGTGCCGGAGGAGGCGGACCGCGCCACGGTCCATCGCATCATCTACGACGAACTGGTGCAGGGGCGGGTCGAGCCCGCCTCCCGCGCCGCGTACCGGGAGATCATCGCCCGGCTGGTGGACCGGGGGGCGGAGGCGGTGATCCTGGGCTGCACCGAGATCATGCTGCTGGTGAAGCCGGAAGACAGCAGCGTGCCGCAATTCGACACCACGGCGATCCACGCGGAGGTGGCGGTGGAACGGGCCCTGGCTGGGGTGGGGCTGGCATCGGAGGGATGAAGGCGAAGAGTTAAGGCCGGGGAAGGAATTCCCCAGGCCCCTTCTTTCTTTTTTTCGAGTTTTCGCGCGGGGCTTTTGAAGCCGTGCGCTTGAGAGACGGCTGGGTGCGCCGGAGGTCCAGCACCTCCGGCGACTGAAGGTTCAGCCCCGCGTGGCCTATTGTTAAAATCATCAAGCAGCGCCCGCTCCCAGTCCTGAAGCGCTTCGCTAAACTCGCAGAAAAAAAGAAGGGGTCCGGGGAATTCCTTCCCCGGCCTTCTCCCACCCCCGTCTCGCCCATCTTTGAAGGGAGCGCGCGCGTGATTCGCTGGCGCGGGCGGGTGTGATTGGCCCAGGCTGAGGGCATGGAACGCTATATTCTTTATGGGAACCGGCGCTCCGGTTCCGCGACGGTCGAGATGGCGCTGGCGGAGATTGGCGCGCCGGTGGAGTTGCGGGATGTGCCGTTGGAGGGCGACCACCAGTTGGCCCCCGGGTATCTCAAGATCAACCCGATGGGGCGCCTTCCCGCGCTGGTGCTGCCGGACGGCACGGTGCTGACGGAGAGCCTGGCGATTCTGCTGACCCTGGTGGACCGGCACCCGGAGGCCGGGTTGTTGCCGCCGCCGGGGGAGACGGGCCGGGCGATCGCGCTGCGGTGGATGACGCTGGCGGCGGCCGAGTTCTACCCGCATGTCACCCGCTACGATTATCCCGAGCGCTTTACCCCCGAGGCGGGCTGCGCCCCGGCGCTGCGGACCCGCGCGATGGAAATGGGGCGGGAGATCTGGACGATGGTGGAGCGGGAGGCGGCGCCGGCGCCGTTTATCCTGGGGGAGCGGTTCTCGCTGGCGGACATCTACCTCTCGGTCCTGACGCGCTGGATGAAGGGGGATGACTGGCTTCCGGCGCACTGCCCGCGGCTGGATGCGCTGGCGCGGGCGGTGGCGGCGCGGCCGGCGGCGGGGCCGGTCTGGCAGCGGCATTTTGGCCGGGAGACGGGCTGAGCCTTTCCGTGCTGGAGCATGGTCCGTTCGCACAGGCGCACTTTGGGTGTTCTGGCTGTTTGGGGGCGAATCTTGACCCCATCCGGTGATTCCAGCTGATGGCGATCGGCTCCAGGCGGCGTGTGGACCTGGGGCGACGACTGGGCGTGTGGCTTGGCACGATGCGCTTCGCGTGACGGGGCAAGGCGGGCGATCGCGGCCTGATTCATGAAACCACGTCCATGAAGGCTGGCGCTTTCGGGCGGTTGGCCCCACCTCGGCCGGGAATGCGCTTGCTGCACCGCAGCAACCCTGGCTGAGGCTTTTCCCGATGTCCATCTCCGCCACCGCCGCGCCCCTGCCACGGGCCATGCCCGCATGGCTGGTGCTGCTCATGGCCGCCGCCTGCGGCATCCTGGTCGCCAATCTGTATTACGCGCAGCCGCTGATCGGGCCGATCAGCCAGTCGCTTGGCCTGAGCCCGGCGGCTGCCGGGCTGATCGTCACGCTGGCCCAGGTGGGATACGGGCTGGGGCTGTTGCTGCTGGTGCCGTTGGGCGACCTGGTGGAGAACCGCCTTCTGGTGGTCGGCGTGGTGGCCGCCTGTGCCGTTTCCCTGGCTGGGGCGGCGGTATCCAGCACGGCGCTGCCGTTCCTGCTCTCCGCCCTCGCCATCGGAATCTGCACCGTGGCGGCGCAGATCCTGGTGCCGTTCGCGGCGCATCTCTCGCCGGAGCCGATCCGTGGCCGCGTGGTCGGCCAGGTGATGAGCGGGCTGCTGCTGGGCATCATGCTGGCGCGGCCGCTGGCCAGCCTCATCGCCAGCGTTTCCGGCTGGCATACCGTATTCGTGCTCTCCGCCGTGGTGACGGCGGTGCTGGCCGTGGCGCTGTGGCGGCTGCTGCCGCAGCGCGTGCCGGCGCATGCGGGGGTCAGCTATGGCGGGCTGTTGCGCTCCATGGCGAAGCTATGGGGTACGCAGCCGGTGCTGCGGCGGCGGGCGCTGTGCCATGCGGGACTGTTTTCCGCCTTCAGCCTGTTCTGGACCGCGGTGCCGCTGCACCTGACGGAGCAGTTCGGCATGACCCAGCGCGGCATCGCGCTGTTTGCCCTGGTGGGCGTGGCGGGGGCGCTGGTGGCGCCGCTGGCCGGGCGGCTGGCCGATGCCGGACAGATGCGGCCGGCCCTGGCGCGCAACGGCATCCGGCTGGCCCTGGCCATGGGGGCGGTGGCCTTCCCCGTCTCGCTGCTGGGCAGTGGCGGGGTGGCGCTCGGCGCCCTGCTGGTGGGCGCCATCCTGCTCGATGCGGCGGTGACGCTGAACCTCATTCTCTCGCAGCGCGCGGTGTATGCGTTGGGGGATGCCATCCGCAGCCGGCTGAACGGGCTGTTCATGGCGGTGTTCTTCACCGGCGGCGCCATCGGCTCGGCCCTGGGCGGGTGGGCGATGGCGGAAGGCGGCTGGGGACTGACGGCCTGGGTGGGGTTCGCCCTGCCGGCGGCGGCCCTGGCCTATGCGCTGTTCGAGGGGGTGCGGGGCGAAGGGTAGGGAAGGCCGGGGAAGGAATTCCCCGGGCCCCTTCTTTTTTCTTCGGGTCTCTGGGGGTGGCAGCGACGGGGGTTGGCCGGCCCTTGGTTTGGTGCGCGACCTTTGGGGTGCGGGTTGACTTGGGAACTGCCGGGTGGCCGTGGCGCCCTTGGTCATACCGGTGTCTGGCTGACAGGGCCTGCAGTGGCGCGCGGCGGCACAGGAACATTCCGGCTGCGCCTTGGGCGCGGGCTCACCTGAGGCGGAAGCGCTGCGAATCACGCGATCAGGAACATGGAGAGAGCGCGCTTTGTGAGCGCACAGGTCATGCCCTCACTCGTCCTTCTGACGCGTTGCAGCCTGTGCTGGCGTCAGAAGCAGTTCAGGCGCGGCCGCGCGGGTCGCCGGAAGCCCGACGCACCACCCGGCCATCCAGGCCCGAACCCAACTCGAGGAAAGACGATGCGGCCTGGGGAATTCCTTCCCCAGCCTTCCGCTTGCCTCCACCTCGCCCACCGCCGGCGTGTCAGGCCTTCTTCAGGAAGCAGGCTTTCAGCACCAGGCCCTTCACCTTGTCGGCGTTGCACTCGATCTCGTCGGGGTCGTCGGTCAGGCGGATGTTCTTGATCAGGGTGCCGCGCTTCAGGGTGACGGAGGTGCCCTTCACCTTCAGGTCCTTGATGACCTGGACGGAGTCGCCGTCGCTCAGGCGGGCGCCGTTGCTGTCCTTCACCACGATCTCGTCCGACACGGCCATGCTCTCCCTCACGCGGCCGCTGGGTTGCGGCGCGGCGGGGTTATCGGCCCTGGCGGCGGTGGCGCCAAGGGGATGGGCTCAACGAGGGGGGCGGCGCGGAGATGTCTGCCGTTTGGGACAGCGGAGGCGTCGCGGCCCTGGACGCATCGATATCCGGATCTGGACAGGAAGGCCGGGGAAGGGATTCCCCGGGCCCCTTCTTTTTTCTTCGAGTCTTCGGGTGTGGCTGCCGGGGGCGTCCTGCCTTTCCGCGGCCGGACCGGGGTGACGCCGGAGACTGATGGTTCAGCCCCGGTGGCCCGTGATCTTTCACGGAAGCATCTGCCGGCTTCGAAGCCCCACGCCAACGGACAGAGAAAAGATGGCGTCGACGTATACGTTTACGCAGGGGGATTCTTTCCCCTGACCCTTTTCTCGCCCTGAGCTGGCCGACCCTGAGCTGGAGGTCGATTGGCCCTGGGGATGCGGCGCATGGCCGCGCCCTTGTGGGGTCGCGGCCATGCGCCGGCGAGGGTCAGCCCTTGCGCATCACCGCCACGTCGCGCAGCGCGCCGACGCCAACCAGCGCGGCGTCGTTGCTGACGGTGGTGAAGCGGAAGCCCATCTTGATCATCTTGAGCGCGTATTCCGGCGTGCCGTTGTGCAGGCCGACGGCGATGTTGCGCTTGGCGGCTTCCTTCAGCAGGCGCTCGTAGATGGTCATCACCTCCGGTTCCTCCCGGTCCAGCCGCGGCGGCAGGCCGAGGGTGATGCCGAGGTCGGACGGGCCGATATAGATCGCGTCGATGCCGGGGACATCCAGGATGGCTTCCAGGTTATCCAGCGCCTGCTTCGTCTCGATCATGGCGATGACGGCGATGTCGTCATTCGCCGTGTCGAAATAGGCACCGCCCTGGCCGTAGATCGCCGCGCGGACGGGGCCGAAGGAGCGGGTGCCGACCGGTGCGTAGCGGCAGGCGGAGACCAGGGCCTTCGCCTCGGCCGGGGTGTTGATCATGGGGCAGATGACGCCCATGGCGCCGGCATCGAGCACCTTGCCGATGATGCCCTGCTCCAGCCACGGCACGCGCACCAGCGGCGTGACCGGATGCGCCTGGATGGCCTGCATGCAGGCGACGGTGGACATGTAGTCCTGGATGCCGTGCTGCATATCCACGGTCAGGCTGTCGAAGCCCGCCTTCGCCATCAGCTCCGCGCTGAAGGCCGACGGAATGCCAAGCCAACCATTGACCACCGCGCGGCCCTGTTTCCACGCATCCTTCACCGGGTTCGACATGCTTGGGACGTCCTCATGTTATCTGCTGACCTGCCATTCGTGGCGGGTGAGGAAACGCTAGGCTCCGATCCCCGAAGCGTCAACGCGACCTGGGCGGGGTTGGGGCGCGATGTTCGCCGTGGGGGAACATATCGCGGGGGATTCGCCCGGCCCCGCTTCTGGGTTTCGCGCTGTGGAACCGGCAGGCGGGGGCGGGGGTTTTTGGAATAGCGCGGAGCCTGCCGAGGGCGCGCCTCGAGAAGGGCGCTGCCCCTCTCACACTCTCCCCGCCAAAGGCCTGAGGCCTTTGGAAACCCGGTTGGGGTTTGGGCCCGATCGGGGTGGCGTGTTCCGGTTGTGGGTGGCGCCGGCAAAAAACCGCCCAAGGGTTTCGCTGCTTGCAGAGCGTTCGCGTGCGCGGTTGGCGGAGGCGGGGCGCGCCGAAGGGACGCGCTGCCAAGACGTTATCCATCCGCTGACCAGCACAGCCGAAATCCCCACAGCCACCCCGCAATGACTCGAAAAAAGAAGATGGGGTCCGGGGAATTCCTTCCCCGGCCTTCCCTCCCGCCGCACGACATTTGCGGCGTGCCCCCCTGGCCGGGCGTGCGGGACGGGCGTAGCCTTGCTGTCCATGTCGACACATTGGCGCGTCGCCTCGGAAACGGGGCTGCTCAGAGAGGTTCTGGTCTGCCCGCCGGACCATTACCATTGGCTGCCCACCAACAGCATTGCCCGCCATACCCTGGCGGAGAACCGGCAGGGCCCGGCGCCCGCGCATCTGGCGGCCCAGCATGCGGAGCTGGTGGCGGCGATGGAGCAGGCCGGCGTCACCGTGCACCGGCTGAAGCCGGAGCCGCACCTGCCCTACATGGTCTATACGCGGGACAGCGTGGTGGTGACGCACCAGGGCCCGGTGCTGTGCCAGCTGGAGCGGCCGCAGCGGCGGGGCGAATATGCCGGGCTGGTGGATTTCCATGCAGAGCGGGGCAGCAGTTTCTGGAAGAAGTCCAGCGCCGGGACGCTGGAGGGCGGCGACATCCACATCCTGCGCCCGGGCCTGGCGGTGATCGGCCATTCGGGTGGCCGCACGGACGAGGCAGGCGCCGAGCAGTTGGCGGGCTGGCTGCGGGCGGAAGGCTGGGAGGTGCGGCTGGAGCCGTTCGACGAGCACTTCCTGCACCTGGACGTGTTGTTCTGCCTGGCGGCACCGGACCTGGCCGTGGCGTGCACGGATGTGCTGGACCCGGCCTTCATCGACTGGCTGAAGGGGCATGGCATACGGTGCATCCCGGTCAGCTACCGCGATGTCATGGCGCTGGGCTGCAACATCCTGGCTTTGGGCGAAGGCCGCGTGGTCTCCGCGCGTGGCAGCACGGCGCTGAATGCCGCGCTGCGGGCCGAGGGGCTGGAGGTGCTGGACCCGGAGCTGTCCCTGTTCACGCTGGGCGGCGGCGGGCCGCATTGCCTGACCTGCCCGCTGTCGCGCGAGGGGTAACGGGGCGAGCGTGGCCGGCGCGGCGACGATGGCCGCGCTGGTGCCCGGGGGGCCTGCCAGGATGCAGGGGCTGACGGGGAATGGCTGGCCCGGTGGAAGCCGGCGAGAAAGCACTGCCCGATGGCTGGCTGGACAGGCGGCCCGGGCAGAATGCGCCTGGCGAAGGGCGTAGGGCCGGGACGGCGCAGGAAGCCCAGCCTGATAGCGGGGTCAGCGGACGGCCCAGGCGGCGGCATGGACGGCATGAGCGATCACGGGATGGACGGCTGCCCGTTGCCGCGTAAAGAACCACAGGCCCGCCGCGGCGGGATGCATGACCCACCTCTCGAAGGGGACAACGCCCATGAATATCGAAACCAACCCCGTCGAGACGGTCATCGCCGCCGCGCGTGAGTTCCTTGGCGTCCGGATGAGCACCAATGCTTCCATCCGCGAGCAGCATTCCAAGGGCGAGGACGCCAACCCGCCGGTGCTGCCGGATGCGGTGGCCTTCGTGGAGAGCACCGAGGAGGTCTCCCGCCTGCTGGCGTTGTGCAACCTGCATGGCGTGCCGGTCACGCCCTTCGGTGCCGGCACTAGCCTGGAAGGGCATGTCGTGCCGGTGCGCAAGGGCATCAGCCTCGACCTCTCCCGCATGACCGCCATCCTGGAGGTGAATGCGGAGGACATGGACTGCCTGGTGGAGGCCGGCGTCAGCCGCCACCAGCTGAACGACTACCTGCGGGACCAGGGGCTGTTCTTTCCGGTGGACCCGGGCAGCCATTGCAGCCTGGGCGGCATGGTGGCCACGCGCGCCAGCGGCACCAACGCCGTGCGCTACGGCACGATGCGGGAGGCGACGATGGGCCTGGAGGTGGTGCTGGCCGATGGCCGCGTCATCCAGACCGGCGGCCGCACGCGCAAGGCCTCCAACGGCTACGACCTGACGCGGCTGTTCGTGGGGTCGGAGGGCACGCTGGGCGTGGTGACGAAAATCCGCCTGCGGCTGCAGGGCATCCCGGAAGCCACCACCGCCGCCGTCTGCCAGTTCGACAGCCTGCAGGCGGCGGTGGAGACCGTGATCATGACCATGCAGGCCGGCATCCCCATCGCACGAATCGAACTGGCGGATGCGGACCAGATGCGGGCCTCGATCGCCTATTCCAAGCTGGACTTCCAGCCGCTGCCGACGCTGTTCCTGGAATTCCACGGCAGCCCCGCCAGCGTGCGGGAGCAGGCCGAGGCGGTGGAGGCACTGGCGACCGAGATGGGCGGGCTGGGCTTCGCCTGGGCCGAGGATGCCGATGCGCGCAACAAGCTGTGGAAGGCGCGGCATGACGCCTGGTGGGCGGCCAACGCGCTGTACCCGGGCTGCCGCGGCATCACCACCGATGTGTGCGTGCCGATCTCCCGCCTCGCCGAGGCCATCGTCAGCGCCAAGGAGGAGGCGGTGGCTTCCGGGCAGAACACCTGCATCGTCGGCCATGTGGGGGACGGCAACTACCACGTCGTCATCCTGTTCCCCGAAGGCGACCCGCAGGGGCTGGAGAAGGCGTGGGAGCTGGACCGCAAGATCGTCGCCAAGGGGCTGGCGCTGGGTGGCACCTGCTCCGGCGAGCACGGCATCGGGCTGGGGAAGCGCGAGTTCCTGGCGCAGGAGCACGGCGTGGACGTGCTGGACGTCATGCGCTCCCTGAAGGCGACGCTGGACCCCAAGGGGATCATGAACCCGGGGAAGATGTTTCCGGGCAACTGAAGCTGGTGTGTCGGGTGAGAGGGGTGCTGCGCCTCTCACACTCTCCCCGCCAAAGGCCTGAGGCCTTTGGAAACCCCTTTTATGAGGGGCTCCCGGTGAGAGATGTCGAACGCCTAACCGACTGATCTCAAGAATATTTATTGGTCAAGGCCGCCCTGCTGTCGGGAGCGGCACCATCCTGACGCATACGCGGTGCAGGGGATCGTATCCCCTGCCGGGGGAGCTTGAGGGGCAGCGCCCCCTCGATCCGACCTGGAAGCTCCAGCGCCGGACAGCCACTCAGCCCTGCAAGACATCGCCGCCGTGGCAACTTGGCCAAGCCGCCCCCTCAGTGGAATGCGTTCAAGGCCGTGTTCCCGCTTCCCCAGACCATGCCGGATATGCAACGGTCATCACGGCGCACCGCCATGCAGGTGCTGTGGGCAGCGTGGAAGAAGGCGCCCAGGCATAGCCAAGACGCGCGCGGATACGACTGGCCCGGCACTGTCCGGGCGGATCTGCAGCCACCCCATCGTCTCCGCCCGTGCAGAGCGCTGCGGGGCAGGCGCGGGTGGGCTGGCTGCCTCGTCATCGCGCGCGCTGGCGAGGCGGGCACAGGTTGGGCCGTCGACCTTCATGGGAGCCACCGCACATGCCACGTTTGATCGCCTTGATGCTCGCCCTGCTGGGCGTTGTCAGTCCCGCCGCCGCGCAGACCCTGTCCTTTCCCGCCGCTTTCGTGGCGCGGGAGATCGAGACCAACGGCACCACCCTCCATGTCCGCGTCGGCGGCCAGGGGCCCGCCGTGCTGTTGCTGCACGGCTATGGCGAGACCGGCGACATGTGGGCGGCGATGGCCACCGACCTGGCGCGGGACCACACGGTGGTGGTGCCGGATTTGCGCGGCATGGGTCTCTCGGCCAAGCCGGCGGGAGGTTACGACAAGAAGAACCAGGCGGCCGACATCGCCGGCGTGCTCGATACGCTGCGGATCACGCAAGCGGATGTGGTGGCGCATGACATCGGCAACATGGTGGCCTTCGCCTTCGCCATCGAGCATCCGGGGCAAGTGACGCGGCTGGTGCTGATCGATGCGCCCGTACCCGGCATCGGCCCGTGGGACGAAGTGCTGAAGAACCCGCTGCTGTGGCATTTCCGCTTCGGTGGCCCGGATATGGAGCGGCTGGTGGCGGGGCGGGAGCGCATCTACCTGGACCGTTTCTGGAACGAGTTCTCCGCCGACCCTGCCAGCTTCGCCGAGGCCGACCGTGCCCATTACGCCCAGCTCTACGCACAGCCGGGCGCGATGCGGGCTGGCTTCGCCCAGTTCGCCGCCTTCGACCAGGATGCGGTGGACAACCGGGCATCCCTGGCCGCGCGTGGCATGCTGGCCATGCCGGTGCTGGCCCTCGGCGGGGAGAAATCCTTCGGCCCGATGATGGCCACCGTGATGCGCGCGGCGGCCACCAACGTCACGGAAGGCATCGTTCCGAACTCCGGCCACTGGATCATGGAGGAGAACCCGGCGGCCACCATCCAGCTGGTCCGTGCCTTCCTGAGCGCCCGATAAAGACTGGTAGGTAGGTCCAGCGGGCGCCGCCCCTGGACCCCCGCCAGGGTGGAAAATCCACCCCGGACCCCGCTGTCAGTTTTCAGGCAGGGAGGCGAGCAGGGCCACAAGGGTCTCCTCAACGGTCGCGGTGCCAGTGTCGATCGTCGCATCGGCGAAGGGGCGTTCGGCATAACCCTCGGCGATCATCTGCCGGATGCGCGCATGCTCCGCCGCATCGAATTCACGCAAGCGGCCCGGGGCGACGATCTGGGGGTAGGACGCCCGCAGGTTCACGAACACTGGCCGGGCGCCCACCGCCTCGATATGCCGCCGGTAGAACATCCAGGTGGCGCAGCCGAGGGGATAGGCGATCACGGCATGGTCGCTGACCGCGAAGGCATCCTGGGTGGCCCGGACCACCGCCCGGCTGGTGCGCAGGATGGAGCAGTACCAAGGCCGGCCGGGGTCCGAATAATCGTCCCCATCGATGAAGACACCACCGATCCGCCGCGCCAGCGCACGCCCCAGCGTCGTCTTGCCCGAGCCGATCGGGCCATTCAGGAAAACAGCCGTCTTGCCCATCACGCGGCCCCATTGATGGCGGGGGCGGGGTGACACCGCCACCCCACCGGAATGCAGGGGCGGCGCCCCTGCCCTTCCCCCGACTCGGCCAAAGCATCCGGAACGAATCCGGCACCCTCTTGGGGTGCCGAATCGGGGACGCCCACAACATCTTGCGTGTGGAGAACAGCGTACATCCGTTCTCCCGACTCGGGGCAGGTGATTGATTCACCTGGGCGACTCGGGCGCCCCGATTCATGCTTCGTTCTGGCCCGGGGATCAGCCGCCGCGGGCACTGTCGGCGGAGACGGCGCGAAGGACGTATTCGTCCGCCAGCGGGGCGTAGTCCCGCCAGATGCCGGCCAGGGTGGCGATGGGCGTGGCGTCCCGGTCCACGCGCAGGTCGGCGTAGGGGAAGCTTTCCTTGTCCACCACCAGGAGGGCGGCGGAGACCAGGGGACGGCCTTCGCCACCGGCATCCTCGCCAGCCTGCAGGGCGGCCAGCAGGCGGTCAGCCAGCGGGGCGTCGGAGTTGGCCAGGAAAGTCTCGATCATCACGCGCGGCACGTCGGCGCTGGCCATGATGTTGCCGATGGCGACGCAGCCGGGGCCGTGCGCGTCGGCATGGGCAGGCTTCATGCGGGCGCCGTGGAAATGCGCGGTGCGACCCTGGGCGTCGATGGCGGCCAGCTGGCGCCAGCCGTGGTCCGGCGTGCTGGCGACCAGGGCGGCAATGGTCTCCGCCGCCGAGCAGCCGCTGCGCAGCAGGTCGACGCCGCGCGGGCCGAGGCGGGGGTCGGTGCGGTGCTGGGTGAGCACGCCGCCGGTCTGCGCGGCCAGGTAGGGCACGCGGCCCCCGATGCCGATGGAGGAGGTGGTGCAGGCGGCACCGAACTGGCCGGTGCGGGCGCAGCGGCCCAGGAGCGAGAAGGTCATGACGGCGCATTCAACGCGGGGGGACGGGTGCTGTCCATGGGGGTGGGGTTCGTGACGCCGCGCAGGTTTGTGAGAGGGGCGCTGCCCCTCTCACACTCTCCCTGCCAAAGGCCTGGGCCTTTGGAAACCCGTTCGTGGGTCGATTCCGCCTACGGCCAATCCCTTTAAATAATTGATTAATAATAGTATTATTTAGAAACGCTCGAGGTAACGGCGCGATTCACTCATCGCGGGTGCAGGGGATCGCATCCCCTGCCGGGGGAGTTCGAGGGGGCGGAGCCCCTTCGATCCACCGGGGCATCCGGTACCGAGCCGACACAGCCCGGCCTCTCGGCAAAGCCAGTGACGAAGTTCGGACTCGCCTTGAGTTTGCACTTAGGGCAAATATCACGGATTCGTGAACTCGGTGTCTGATCAGCCTTCGCCATGCGCCCCTTTCTTCGACTGACGCTGGCGGTGTTGTCCCTCTCTGCCGCCTTCACGCCTGCGGCGGCGGAGGAAATTCCGGCCACCGGGGGCAATTTCGGCGGCGTCGGGTTGATCGAGACGCGCAATGCCCGCTTCCGCGACGATGGCACGCTGGAGACCGGGGCGGCGGTGCGGCACCAGCGGCGCTTCTGGTTCGTCAATTTCCAGGCCCTGCCCTTTTTGGAGACGACCTTCCGCCTGACCGAGCGGCTGGACGCCACCGCCGGGCGGGGCATGACCACCGACCGCTCCTTCGACCTCAAGCTGCGGCTGTTGCGGGAGGGGGACTACACGCCCGCCGTGGCGGTGGGGCTGCAGGATTTCATCGGCACCGGGCTGTATAGCGGCGAGTACATCGTCGCTTCCAAGCGCTGGTGGGGGCTGGATGTCTCGGCCGGGCTGGGCTGGGGGCGGCTGGGCACGGGCGGGGAATGGAACAACCCGCTGGCCTATGCCTCCGGCGCCTTCAACAGCCGGCCGCGCAGCGTCGGCCGTGGTGGCACGGTGCAGACCAACTGGTTCCGCGGCGAGGACGTGGCGCCGTTCGGCGGTGTCGAGTGGAGCGTGCCGGAGTTCGATACGCCCTGGGGCAGCGTCGGCGGGCTGCGCGCCAAGGTGGAATGGTCCGGCGACGCGTTGCGGGACGAGCGCGGCGGCTATCCCGCCCGGCGCGCCGGTGGGCGGGGCGAGGCGGAGTCGCGCTTCAACTTCGGCCTGCAATGGTCGAACGAATGGCTGGATGCCGGGGTCTTCGCCACGCATGGGACGGATGTGCTGTTCCGCGTTTCCCTGCGGCTGAACCCGGACGATCCGCCCAGCATCTCGCCGCCCGCGCCACCGCCGTTGCGCGCCCGGCCGGCCGCCAGCGTGGCGCCGGTCGACGAAGCGGCATTGGCAGAGCAGATGTTCGCGGCATTGGCGCAGGCCGGGTTCACCCCCCTCGCCTTCCGGCTGGATGGCACGGTGGCCGAAATCGCGGTGGAGGGTGGCCGCTTCGCCGGGCAGCCGCAGGTGGCGGCGCGGGTGCTGCGCGCCACCCAGGGGCTGCTGCCGGGGCAGGTCGACATGCTGCGCCTGCGCTGGTGGCAGGCGGGGGCGGAGATCGCGGTGCTGGAGGTGCCGCGGGCCGTGCTGGAAGGCAGCATGACCGGCCGCGTCAGCCCGGAGGAAGCCTGGGCCACCAGCTTCCCGCTTCCCGCCACTGGCGAGATCGCCCCCGGCAGCCTGGTGCCATCCGGCATCGCCTGGGACTGGGCGGTGGAGCCGCGCCTCTCCCTCCAGCTCGGCGACCCGACGCGCACGCTGCGCTGGCAGACCGGGGTGGCGGCGGGCGGGCGGGTCTCGCTCGGCTCGGGCTTCAGCCTGGCGGGCAGCGTGCAGCAGACGCTGCTGGGCAACCTGGCGGACGGCCCGGCCTCGGACAGTCTGTTGCCACATGTGCGCACCGATTACGGCCGCTACGCCGCCGAGGGGAAGACCTCGATCCCCGGCCTGTATGGCGAACGGATCTGGAACCTGGCGCCGGACGTCTTCGCCCGCGCCACGGTGGGGTGGCTGGAGCCGATGTTCGGCGGTGCGTCCTCCGAAGTGCTGTGGCGGCCGCATGACCGTGGCTTCGCGGTGGGGCTGGACCTGAACTGGGTGAAGCAGCGCGACTTCGATGGCGGACTTGGCTTCCGCAACTACAGCGCCGCCACCGGGCATCTTTCCCTCTACGCCGACCTGCCGGTGTGGGGACTGTACGGCGTGCTGCGCGCCGGGCGCTATCTGGCGGGGGATTGGGGCGGCACGGTGGAGATCGGCCGCCGCTTCGCTTCCGGCATCGAGGTGGGCGGCTTCGCCACGCTGACCAATGTCTCCGCCGCGCAGTTCGGAGAAGGGTCGTTCGACAAGGGGCTGTATGTGCGCATCCCGCTCTCGCTGTTCGGCGCCGATAGCCGCGGGCGCGGCGGCGTGCTGATCCGGCCGATCCAGCGCGATGGCGGGCAACGCCTCTCGGTAGACAACCCGCTGTGGGAAGTGACGCGGGACGGGCGGACGGAGATGCTGCGGGAAGGGATTGCGGGATTCGCGCGGTGACGGTCGGGGGGAGGAAGGCCGGGGAAGGAATTCCCCGGGCCCCTTCTTTTCTTTTTTCGAGTTTTCGCGGGCGTGGCTGTTGAGAGGTTTGTTCTGGTTTGAGGCCCGGCCAGTTCGCGCCGGAGGTCTATGACCTCCGGCGACTGAGGGTTCAGCCCGTGTGGCCCATTTTAAATATCATCCAGAGCGTCCGCTCTCAGTCCTGAAGCGCTTCGCTAAACTCGCAGAAAAAAGAAGGGGGTCCGGGGGAATTCATTCCCCCGGCCTTTTCCACGCCGTCACCCTCAGGCCGCTTCCAGCGCGGCCATATCCAGCTTCGTCATGCCCATCATGACCTGCATGACGCGGGCGGCGCGCGCTCTGTCCGCTCCCATCAGCAGCTCCGGCAGGACGCGCGGAAACACCTGCCAGGAGAGGCCGAAACGGTCCGTCAGCCAGCCGCACTGGCTGGGCTGCCCGCCGACCAGCAGCGCATTCCAGAAATGATCCAGTTCCTGCTGCGTGTGGCAGGGGATACTGAGCGAAGTGGCCGGGCTGAAGTGGAAATCCGGCCCGCCATTCAGTCCCTGCAGGGCGTGGCCGTCGAGGGTGAAGGTCTGCAGCAGGATGCGGCCTTCCGCCCCTGGCCCGCCGGCCGGGTTGCGCATGGCGGGGCCGAGGGAGGCCTCCCGCCCCGCCGCGCGGAAGGTATCGACGTAGAAGGCGGCGGCTTCTTCGGCCTGGCCGTCGAACCACAGGCAGGTGGCGACACCTTGCATGGCTCAGCCCTCCACGGGTGCCTTGGTGGCGGCGGCCTGGGCGGCGGCCATGTCCATCCACATCAATTCCCAGATATGGCCGTCCGGGTCCTCGAAGCTGCGGCCGTACATGAAGCCGTAATCCTGCTTCGGGCCGGGATCGGCCTGCCCGCCGGCGGCGGCGGCCTTGCCGACTACGGCGTCCACCTCCGCCCGGCTCTCGGCGGAGAGGCAGACCAGCACTTCGGTCGCCGCCCGCGCGTCGGCGATCGGGCGCGGGGTGAACTGGGCGAATTTGGGATGGGTCAGCAGCATGACGCTGATGGTCTCGGAGAAGACCATGCAGGCGGCGGTGTCGTCGCTGAATTGCGGGTTCCGGGTGGCGCCAACCGCTTCGTAGAAGGCCACGGCGCGCGGCAGGTCCTGGACCGGCAGGTTGACGAAAATCAGCTTCGGCATGGGAGGTTTCCTTCGGCTTGTTCTGGGGCCGGCGCTGTTGGCCAGCCGGTGTTTGACCGTGATGCCATGGTTGAGTTATTAAAAGCAACCATGAAGTCAGAAAAAGTAACCAGAGCTGCGCCCGCCAGGCGACGCCAATGGTACGAGGATGCCTGCGCCGCCGCCCACGCGCTGGACCTGCTGGGCGAACGCTGGGCCCTGCTGGTGATGCGGGAGCTGATGTTCGGCCCCCGCCGCTTCAACGAATTGCGCGCCCGCCTGCCCGGCCTCAGCGCCAATGTGCTGACCCAGCGGCTGGACGGGCTGGAAGCCGCCGGCGTGCTGGTGCGCCGCCGCCTGCCGCCCCCGGCCTCTGCCCAGGTCTACGAACTCACCGCCTGGGGGCTGGAGAGCGAGCCGATCTTCCAGGCGCTTGGCCGCTGGGCCGCACGCTCCCCCGCCCACGACCCTAGCCTGCCATTCAGCGCCGCCTCCCTGCTGCTATCCCTGCGCACCATGCTGGATGCGGAGCGCGCCGCCGGGCTGGAGGCGCGGATCGGCCTGCTGCTGGACGGCGAGTCCTACCTGGCCCGGCTCTCCCACGGCACCATCGCCATCGAACCAGGGCCGGTGGAGGGTGTGCAACTGATACTGGACGGCGCACCGCGCAGCATCGCCGCCGTCCTCTATGGCGGGCAGTCCCTGGCAGCACTGGAACAGGACGGGGCCCTGCGCCTCTCGGGCGACCGCGCCCTCGCGGAACGGCTGGTGACGCTGTTCCCGCTGCCCCCGAAGGCAGAGGTCTGAACATGCTGGGACTGCCGGGTTAGCCGGGGGGGAAGCGGGTGGGAAGGAAGGCCGGGGAAAGAATTCCCCGGGCCCCTTCTTTTATTTTTTTCGAGTTTTCACGCGGAAGCTGTTGGACGGTCGAGCTTGAGAGACGGCTGGGTGCGCCGGAGGTCCAGAACCTCCGGCGACTGAGGGTTCAGCCCAGTTGGCCCATTATAAATATCATCAAGCAGCGCCCGCTCTCAGTCCCGGAGCGCTTAGCCAAACTCGCAGAAAGAAAAGAAGGGGTCCGGGGAATTCCTTCCCCGGCCTTCCCTTCGCTTCAAAGCGCGAAGCTTCGTCAGGTCGCCGGGATATCCACGCTCAGCACGGTGCCGCTGTCACTTTCGGTGATCAGCAGGGTGGTGCCGTCGGGTGCCATGCAGACATTGGTGGGCATGCGGCCGTAGCCGCGGCAGTCGATGGCGAAGAGGGGTGCGCCGTAGGGGTCGACGCCCCAGACCATGCCGTGGCCGGGGTTGGCGATGAACAGGCGGTCCCGCGCATCGACGGCCAGGCCATCGGGGCCGGAGATGCCGGCGGGGGTGCGGAAGAACACGCCGGCCTTGCCCACCCAGGCGTCGTCCCGCAGGGCGAAGCGCCAGACTTCGCAGGCGCGGGTCATGGCGACGTAGGCGTGGGTGCCGGCGCGGTTCAGCACGATGCCGTTGGGGCTGGCGCCGTTGCCGATGAGCTTGTCCACCCGCCCGTCCGGCCACAGGCGCCAGACGCGGCCGGTGGGGTCCTGCATTCCGGTCTGGCCCTGGTCCGTCATCAGCACCTGGCCGTGCGGGCCGGTGGTGACGTCGTTCAGGCCTTTGAAGCCTTCGCTGGCCACGGTTTCCAGCAGTGGCGCGATGGCGCCGGTGGAGGGGTCCAGCGACAGCAGGCCGTGGCGGTAGTCGGCCACCAGCAGGCTGTCCGCGGTGCCGACGGCGAGGCCGTTGGGCCAACCCTCGTATTCAGCCACCACCGGCCACTGGGTGGGGGTGACGCGGAAGATGCGGCCGTAGGGGATATCCACCACGTGCAGGTTGCCGGCGGCGTCGAAGCACGGGCCTTCGAGGAAGCTGTCGATTTCCTGGCCGCTCCTGTTGGCGTCGGCCCAGGTGGTGCGGCGGGGATTGCGATGGCGCTCCGGCAGGCGGGAGAGCACGCGGGGGGTCAGGTCGCGGGGGGCAGGGAACCACATGGAAGCGGAAGCTGCGCCCGCCGCAGGCGGGACGCAAGGCCGTGGCGGTGGCCTTTCGGGCGGTATTCCGTGCCGGCTGCGCCGGACGTGGTGACGCGGATTTTTCACCGCCCGCGTTCTCAAATAGGGGTGCGGCGTCGGTGGGCCGGGCGGAAGGCATTTGCGGCTCAGGGATGGAACGATGGCGAGGGGCGGAGACGCGGGCACCCGAGGTAGGAGCCTCAGGCCACGGCCACGACACGGGCGAATGTGGCCTTGGGCAAGAAGGCCGGGGAAGGAATTCCCCGGACCCCATCTTTCTTCTGCGAGTCTTTCGGGCGTGGCTGTGGCGGCGTCAGCTTTTCAGAGCGCAGGCTGGGGTTACGCTGGAGGTCCAGGACCGCCGGAGGCTGATGGTTGGGCCCCCGGAGTCCACGATATTCTCATGGGTGATCGGTCACCCCGAGCCCCACGCCAACTGGTAGAAAAAGATGGGGTTTCAGGGGAATTCCTGCCCCTGACCTTCCCCGCCAACCCAAGCCGAACGCTGACCAGGGCCAAGGCCAGGGGCAGCGCGCAACGGGTCAACGCCCCCGCCCGGCACCCCGATCCAACCGTCATCGCAAGGGGACTTCCCTTTTCGGGCTGGCTGGGCCGATGATGCGGCCGGGACAGAATGCGGGAAACGAACCAATGGCGAAATTCGGCCTCAGCCAGCCCATGCGGCGGATCGAGGACCCCCGGCTGTTGAAGGGCAACGGCCGCTATACCGACGACATCTCCGTACCCGGGCAGTTGCACGGCATCCTGCTGCGCAGCCCGCATGCCCATGCGCGCATCCTCTCCATCGACACCGCCGATGCCAGCGCCCTGCCCGGCGTGCACGCGGTGCTGACGGGGCAGGACTGGCTGGATGACGGGCTGGGCGAGATCCCCTGCGCCATCCCGCTGAAGAACCGCGACGGCACCCCGCGCGCCGATACACCGCGCTACGGCCTGGCGGTCGGCACCGTGCGGCATGTGGGGGACCCGGTGGCCTTCATCGTGGCCGACAGCATCCAGGCGGCGCGGGACGCGGCCGAGGCGGTGATGGTCGACTACGACGTGCTGCCCGCCACCACCGAGCTGGGCAAGGCGCGGGATGCCGGCCAGCCGCAGGTGTGGGACACCGCGCCCAACAATGTGTGCTTCGACTGGGCGGCGGGGGACCAGGCGGCGACGGATGCGCTGTTCGCCCAGGCCACGCATGTCACCAAGCTGACGGTGGTGAACAACCGCATCGTCGTGAACAGCATGGAGGGCCGCGCCGCCCTGGCCGAGTACGACGCGGCGGCACAGAAATTCACCCTGTATGCCGGCACCCAGGGCTCCTGGCTGGTGAAGGACCTGCTGGCCAAGTCCGTCTTCCACCTGCCGCCGGAGAAGTTCCGCGTCGTCACGCCAGATGTCGGCGGCGGCTTCGGCATGAAGCTGTATCTGTATGGCGAGTATGCCCTGTGCTGCTGGGCCGCCCGCAAGCTGAACCGCCCGGTGAAGTGGGCGAGCGAGCGGATGGAGGCGTTCCAGTCCGACACCCAGGGCCGCGCCAACCTGACGACGGGCGAGCTGGCGCTGGACAAGGACGGCAAGTTCCTGGCGCTGCGCACGCTGAACCTGGCGGATATGGGTGGCTACCTGTCCACTTTTGCTCCGTTCATCCCGAGCGGGGCAGGAACAAAAGTGCTGGCCAGCGTCTATGGCTTCCAGGCCATCTACGCCAACGTGCTGGGCATCCTGACCAACACGGTGCCGGTGGACGCCTATCGCGGCGCCGGGCGGCCGGAGAGCAATTACCTGGTGGAGCGGCTGATCGACGCCGCGGCGCGCGAGACGGGCATCGACCGGGTGGAGCTGCGCCGCCGCAACATGGTGCCGCCCAGCGCCATGCCGCACCGCACCCCGGTGGGCCAGACCTACGATTCGGGCGATTTCGTCCAGGTGCTGGACAAGGCGCTGGAGAAGTCCGGCTGGGCCGGCTTCGCGGCACGGCGCAGCGCGTCCGAGGCCAAGGGCAAGAAGCGCGGCATCGGCATGGCCTACTACCTGGAGGCCACCGGCGGCGACCCCAGCGAGCGGGCCGAAGTGCGCTTCGCTCAGGACGGCATGGTGGACGTGCTGGTCGGCACGCAATCGACCGGCCAGGGGCATGAGACGGCCTACGCGATGATCACCAGCCACCAGCTGGGCATCCCGATGGAGAAGATCCGCATCCTGCAGGGCGACTCGGACGAGATCCCGACCGGGGGCGGCACCGGCGGTGCCCGCAGCCTGTATTCGGAAGGCACTGCCCTGCTGGCCACCGCCACCACGGTGATCGAGAAGGGCAAGCAGGCGGCCGGCGAGGCGCTGGAAGCTTCCCCCAGCGACATCGAGTTCTCGGCCGGTGAGGGCCGCTTCGCCATCGCGGGTACCGACCGTGGCATCGGCATCCTCGAACTGGCCGCCGCCCAGCGCGCACGCGCCGCGCGCGGGGAGACCGCCACGCTGCTGGATGCCGCCGAGGTGGCCGCCGTGCCGCACGGCACCTACCCCAATGGCTGCCACATCGCCGAGGTGGAGGTGGACCCGGAGACCGGCCACACCGACATCCTGCGCTACATCGTGGTGGACGATGTCGGCCACGCGCTGAACCCGCTGATCGTGCGCGGGCAGGTGCATGGCGGCGTGGCCCAGGGCATCGGCCAGGCGGTGATGGAACGCACCGCCTACGACCCGGAGACCGGCCAGCTGATCTCGGCCAGCCTGAACGACTACGCGCTGCCGCGCGCCGTCGACCTGCCGGATATCGAGGTGGAGCTGGTGGAGATCCCCTGCGAGACCAACCCGCTGGGGGTGAAGGGGGCTGGCGAGGCCGGGGCGGTGGGCTCGCCGCCCGCCGTGATGAATGCGCTGGTGGATGCGCTGTCCTCGGACGGCGTGACCCACCTGGACATGCCGGCGACGCCGGAAGTCATCTGGCGGGCGCTGCAGGCGGCCTGACGCGACGGCCAGGGCCAGGGGGGCACTTCCCCTGGCCCTGGCAATACTAAAAACAGACCAAGTGGTTTGCAAATTGCGGGGCCAGCCGGTAGGCTCCATGCCTAGGCACCGGTTGAACCCGGCGGGCCCGGCCCCGGTTATTCCAGGGTCAGCCCACCACGAACCCCGTGTGTGGGCCCATGTGCCGAGGGCTGGCCAGGCGAGCGGCCGGCCCCGGCCCTGCAGGAAAGATCATGCGATGATTCAGCTGATGCGCCGCCGGTGGGGGCCCGCCGCGCTCCTGCTCCTCGCCACGATCGGGCTGGGCGGCTGCGGCGTGGTGGCCCTGCCCTTCCGTGCCACCAGCGCCGTGGTGAAAGTCGTGCCGGTGGCCGGCGACGTGGTCGCGGCACCCTTCGATGCGACGGCTGCAGTGATCGACTGAGGACGGCGGCTGTCGGCCGGCGAGAAAAGAGGAAGGCCGGGGAAAGAATTCCCCGGACCCCATCTTCTTTTTTCGAGTGTTCGGGGGTGGCCGTTGAGAGGTTGGGTCTGAGAGACGGCTGGGTGCGCCGGAGGTTCTGGACCTCCGGCGACTGACGGTTCAGCCCGCGTGGCCCATTTTAAATATCATCAGAAGCGCCCGCTCTCAGTCCTGCAGCGCCACGCCAAACTCGCAAAAAGAAGAAGGGGTCCGGGGAATTCATTCCCCGGCCTTCTGCCCTCAGCGCCAGGACCTTCAGTCCTGGATCAGCTTGACCTTCCGCCCATCCACGCCCAGCGCCAGCTTGCCGCTTTTCAGCGCCAGGGCGGCCTGGCCGAAGACGAGGCGGCGCCAGCCGTGCAGGGCGGGCACTTCCGGCTCGGCCTCGGCGGCAAGGCGTTCCAGCTCGTCCGAGCTGGCGATCAGCTTGGGGGCGACGTCGTGTTCCTCGGCCTTGGCGGCGAGGAGGACCTTCAGCAGCGCCACCAGGGCGGGGGAGGCCGGCGGGCCCTGGCGCGGCTCGCGCGGCGGCTCCGGCAGGTCCGATTCCGGCAGTTCCTTGGCGGCGGCCAGGGCGGCCAGCAGGCCGGCGCCGGTCTTGCCCTCGGCGAAGCCCTTGCTGATGCCGCGGGCGCGGGAAAGGTCGTTGGCGTTGGCCGGCTGGGTGGCGGCGATTTCCAGCAGCGTCTCGTCCCGCACCAGGCGCTGGCGGGGGATGTTGACGCGCTGGGCCTCCCGCTCCCGCCACGCGGCGGCGGCGCGGAGCGCGGCCAGGAAGCGGCGGTTGGTGGTGCGCGGCTTCAGGCGTTCCCAGGCGGTTTCCGGGTCCTGCCGATAGGTGGCGGGGTCGGTCAGCTCCGCCATTTCCTCGGCGACCCAGGAGAGGCGGCCGTCCTTGGTCAGCCGCTCCACCAGCGCGGTGTAGACGCGGCGGAGATGGGTGACGTCGGCCGCCGCATAGGCGATCTGCGCGGGCGAGAGCGGGCGGGCCGCCCAGTCGCTGAAGCGGTGGGCCTTGTCGATGCTGGCGCCGGCCAGGCCGCGCACCAGGCTGTCATAGCTGGCCTGGTCCCCGAAGCCGGCAACCATGGCGGCGATCTGCGTATCGAACAACGGCCGGGGCGGCGCGCCGAAGCGGATGATGCAGATCTCCACATCCTGCCGGGCGGCGTGGAACACTTTTATGACCTTGGGGTCGGCCAGCAGCTCGCCCAGCGGGGCGAGGTCCAGCCCTTCCGCCTGGGCATCGATCACGGCAACATCGTCCGCACCGCCGAGCTGCACGACGCAGAGCTCCGGCCAGTAGGTCCGTTCGCGCATGAACTCGGTATCGACGGTCACGAACGGCTCTTCCCGCAAGCGGGTGCAAAGCGCGGCCAGGGCGTCTGTGGTGGTGATCAGGACAGGGGCGGCGTCCTGGGCCTGATTGCGTCGGCTCATTGTGGATATGCTTCTAGCGAAGCACGCGCCGCTCGCAAACCCGTGGGCGGCGGAAAGCCGCGCTTGGCGGTGGGGCGGCGTTACGGTGAGGGAAGGTTTAAGGCCGGGGAAGGAATTCCCCGGGCCCCTTCTTTTCTTTTTTCGAATTTGTGGGGCGTGGCTGTTGAAGGGTCGGTTTGGTTTGAGGTCTGGCCGGCCGCGCCGGAGGTCGAGGACCTCCGGCGACTGCGGGTTCAGCCCTGGTGGCCCATTTTGAATATCATCAGGCAGCGTCCGCCCTTGGCCTGATGCGTGATGCCAAACTCGCAGAAAAAAGAAGGGGCCCGGGGAATTCCTTCCCCGGCCTTCTCTCCCCCTCAATAGGTCGCCGAGGGACGATTTCCCTTGTGCCAGTGGGGTTGCGCGTGGCTGGAGGGGCAGTGCGGGCTTGACAGGCCAGCCTCGCCCGCCCCTTCTTCGCCCGTTTTTCCGCCAGCCGGGGTTTTACTCACGATGCACGCCTACCGGACCCATAACTGTGGCGCATTGCGCGCCGATGATGCCGGCAAGACCGCGCGCCTCTCCGGCTGGGTGCACCGCAAGCGCGACCATGGTGGCCTGCTGTTCATCGACCTGCGCGACCATTACGGGCTGACCCAGTGCGTCATCCCCTCCGGCTCCGAGGTGTTCGAGGCGGCTGACGCGCTGCGCGCCGAGAGCGTCATCACGGTGACCGGCGATGTGGTGGCCCGCGAGGGCAGCACGGTGAACGACAAGCTGCCGACCGGCGCCATCGAGCTGCGGGTCAAGGCGCTGGAGGTGCAGAGCCACGCCGAGGTGCTGCCGATCCAGGTGGCCGGCGAGCAGGAATTCCCCGAGGACCTGCGCCTGCGTTACCGCTTCCTGGATCTGCGGCGTGAGAAGCAGCACCGGAACATCATGCTGCGCGCCGGCGTCATCGCCAGCATCCGCCGCCGCATGATCGACCAGGGCTTTACGGAATTCCAGACGCCGATCCTGACGGCGAGCAGCCCGGAAGGCGCGCGCGACTTCCTGGTGCCCAGCCGTAACCACCCGGGCAGCTTCTATGCGCTGCCGCAGGCGCCGCAGCAGTTCAAGCAGCTGGCGATGGTGGCGGGCTTCGACCGCTACTTCCAGATCGCCCCCTGCTTCCGGGACGAGGCGAGCCGCGCCGACCGCTCCCCGGGCGAGTTCTACCAGCTCGACTTCGAGATGAGTTTTGTGACTCAGGAAGACGTCTTCGCCGCCATCGAGCCGGTGATGGAGGGCATCTTCAACGAGTTCGGCGGGGGCCGGAAGGTGACGCAGGCGCCCTTCCCGCGCATTCCGTACGACACGGCGATGCTCGACTACGGTTCCGACAAGCCGGACCTGCGGAACCCGCTGAAGATCACCGACGTGACGGAGAGCTTCCGCGACTCCGGCTTCGGGCTGTTCAACAAGGTGGTGGCCGGTGGCGGCATTGTCCGCGCCATTCCGGCGCCGGGCGCGGCCGCCAACCCGCGCGGCTTCTTCGATAAGCTGAACGAGTGGGCGCGCGCCGAGGGCGCCGGCGGCCTGGGCTACATCCAGTTCGCCGTGGACGGGCCCAAGGGGCCGATCGCGAAGAACCTGGAGGCCGACCGCGTCGAGGCCATCCGCGTGGCCTGCAACCTGCAGCCGGGCGATGCCGTCTTCTTCGCCGCCGGCAAGAAGGACGAGACACCGAAATTCGCCGGCAAGGTGCGTACCAAGCTGGGCGAGGAGCTGAAGCTGATCGAGCAGGGCGAGTTCCGCTTCTGCTGGATCGTCGACTTCCCGATGTACGAGTTGAACGAAGAGACCGGGCAGGTGGATTTCAGCCACAACCCGTTCTCCATGCCGCAGGGTGGCCTGGAGGCCCTCAACAGCATGAACCCGTTGGACATCAAGGCCTTCCAGTACGACATCGTCTGCAACGGCATCGAGCTCTCCTCCGGCGCCATCCGCAACCACCGCCCGGACA
Organism: Teichococcus aerophilus; assembly: GCF_014490485.1. Taxonomy (GTDB): domain Bacteria; phylum Pseudomonadota; class Alphaproteobacteria; order Acetobacterales; family Acetobacteraceae; genus Pseudoroseomonas; species Pseudoroseomonas aerophila. The sequence goes on from NZ_JACTVA010000031.1 coordinate 52,846, forward strand.
TCATGATCCGTGCCTTCGAGATCGCCGGCTACACGGCCCAGACGGTGGAAGAACGGTTCGGCGGCATGCTGAACGCCTTCCGCTACGGCGCGCCGCCGCATGGTGGCTCGGCCCCCGGCATCGACCGGATGGTGATGTTGCTGGCCGACGAGCCCAATATCCGTGAAGTGATCCTGTTCCCGCTGAACCAGCAGGGCCAGGACCTTATGATGTTCGCACCGGCCCCGGTGGACGCTGCGCGCCTTAAAGAACTGTCCATCAAGCTCGATTTGCCGCCGGCAAAGGGTGCGGCGGCGCCTAAGACTCCCTAACTGTCCGGGAGACCGGATTGACGAAGGAGCTACTGGCCATGCGGCTGCGCGACTTGCTGGGTACCACCGCTGCCGTGGCCGCCCTGGCCTTTGGATTGTCGCTGCCGGCGGGGGCGCAAAGCCCGACCTCGCCGGCCGCGCCGCCCGCCACCCCGCCGGCCCCTGCCGCCAACCAGGCGCCCGCGGCCCCGTTGGCGGGGGCGGAGGCCATGGCCTCCCACCGCGCGGCCTACCGGCTGAACCTGGCCAGCGTGCGGCCGGACGGGCAGATCGGCCAGGCCGAGGGCACCATGGCCTTCGAGGTGCGCGACGCCTGCGATGGCTGGACCACCCGCCAGCGCCTGGCGCTGACCGTGGTCGACCGCGCGGGCCAGGAAATCCAGACGGCCTCCGACTACTCCACCTGGGAGAGCAAGGACGGGCGGCGCCTGCGCTTCACCATGACGCAATCCTCCCAGGGCGCCATCAGCCAGCGCGTCTCCGGCGAGGCCGAGCTGAATGGCGAGAATGGCGGCACCGTCCGCTACGAGGAGCCCGCGGCGGCGCAGATGACGCTGCCGCCCGGCACCATCCTGCCCATGGCCCACACCATCCGCACCCTGGCGCTGGCCCGCGCCGGGCAGCAGCGGATGCTGGTGACGCCGCTGTTCGACGGCACGACGGCCGAGGGCGCGCAGGACAGCACCACCCTGCTCTCCGCCTGGACCGCCGCGCAGGCCAACCCGCGCTTCCCGCTGCTGGCCGACCAAGCGAGCGCGCGGATGAATATCGCCTTCTTCAACCGCGAGGCCTCGGCCGGGGCCGGCACGCCGGAATACCAGGTGGGGCTGCGCTACTTCGCCAACGGCATCGCGGACGACATGAAGATGGACTTTGGCGACTTCACCCTGAACGGGGTGCTGGAAAGTCTGGACCCGCTGCCGCACGATTGCTGAGGCGGGCGCGGTCGCCGTTAGGGGGGTTACCCCTCTTCGGCTTTGCTGATGGTGAGGAGGAAGGCCAGGGAAAGAATTCCCCGGGCCCCTTCTTTTGCTTTTTCGAGTTTTTCGGCTGTGGCTGTTGGGCGGTTGGCCCTGAGACCCGGCTGGGTGCGCCGGAGGTCTAGGACCTCCGGCGACTGACGGTTCAGCCCTTGTTGCCCATTATGAGAATCTTCAAGCAACGTCCGCTCTCAGCCCTCCAGCGCAACGCCAAACTCGCAGAAAAAAGAAGGGGTCCGGGGAATTCCTTCCCCGGCCTTTCTTTTCCTGCCCTTCCAGCGCGAATGAAGCGCCCCCCTCTCAATACGTCTCGAACATCCGGGAGATCTCCGCCGGGTCCTGGGTGACGGAGAGGGCGAAGGCCAGCAGGATGCGGGCTTTCTGCGGGTTCAGGTTGTCGGCGGGGATGAAGCCGTCGCGGCCCATCTTCTCGGTACGGACGACGCGGCCGCTGCCGACGCGGCTGGCTTGCACCACAACCACGCCGGCGGCCATGGCGGCGCGCAGGGCATCGGCCTCCGCCGGGGTGCCGGAGCCGGGGGCGAAGCCGGCGCTGACGATGCCCCGCGCGCCTGCGGCGACGAAGGCGTTGATGGCGGTGCCGTCCGCATCCGCATGGGCGTAGGCGATGTCGACGCGCGGCAGGACGTCCAGGCCGCGGATGTCGAATTCGGTGTCGGGCGCGGCGCGGCGCAGGGGGCGGCGGTAGAAGGCGATACGGTCCCCATCCGCGTGACCAAGCGCGCCGAAATCGGGCGTGCGGAAGGTCTGCAGCCGCCAGGTGGAGGTCTTGGTGACATCGCGGGCGGCGTGGATCTCGTCGTTCAGCAGGACCAGCACCCCGAGGCCGCGCGCCTGCGGGCTGGCCGCCACCCGCACGGCGTTCAGCAGGTTCATCCCGGCATCGGAGGACAGGGCGGAGGCCGGGCGCTGCGAGCCCACCATCACCACCGGCACCGAGACCTTGAGGCTGAGGGAAAGGGCGTAGGCGGTTTCCTCCATCGAGGAGGTGCCGTGGCCGATGACGATGCCGGCGAGGCCGGGTTCCTCCGCCTCCAGCCGGCTGCATTCGCGGGACAGGGCGCGCCAGTCGGTAAAGCCGATACGGGTGGAGATGACGGCGCCATAGGGCACGGCGAAGACATCGGCGACCTCCGCCAGCTCCGGCACCCGGGCGAGGATGGCGGGGGCATCCATGACGATGCCAGCCACGCCGTAATCCTGGATATCCAGCGGACCGCGCCCGATGGAGGCCATGGTGCCCCCCGTGCCGATGAACGCGATGCGAGGCTTGGACATGCTGGGATCTCCGGGATGGAAAGGCGGAGAACGGTCTAGAACGGCAGCGCGGCGGACAGAAGCCGCGATTGCTTGGGCCGGGTGCGGTTTGGAGTCTGGGGGTTCGGCGCGCGACAGGGGCATGCAAGGTGGAGCGAAGGCCGGGGAAGGAATTCCCCGGGCCCCTTCTTTTCCTTTTTTCGAGTTTTGCGGGCCGGCCGTTCAATGGGTAGCCTGAGAAGCTGTTTGGATACTCTGGTGGGTCGGTCACGGCGGGCTTTTCCGCGCCAGCTTTGCTGGTGGCCTGGCCAAATGTCCCCGCACCTGGCTTGCGGCACCTCCGCGCTGGCATAAGAGATCCCGGCCCCGCCTTCAGCCGCCAGAGTTTCCAAACAGCCTGTCAGGGGGCGGCTGGGCGCGCTGGAAATCCAGGGCCTCCAACGACTGACGGTTCAGCTCTGGTGGCCCATGATTGAAATCATCAAGCAGTGTCCGCTCTCTGCCTGAAGCGCTGCGCCAAGCTGGTCGAAAGAAGAAGGGGTTGGGGAATTCCTTCCCCGGCCTCCCTGTCGCCTCAGCGGGAGGCGGTGGCGATGGTCTGTGCCGGGGCGGGTGCGCCGGTGCGGGTAATCATGCTGGCATGCACCCAGCCTTCCGGCGCGGTGGCGCCCAGTTGCAGCCAGCCGCCGGGGGCTTCGGCGAAGATGCGCAGGACGGTGCCGCGCGGCACGACGCGGACGACATCGCCGCCGCCATTCGGGTGGGCGCGCATGTTGCCGGCCTGGCGGAGGGCGGCGCCGCCCTGGACGGTCTGCTGCTCGGCCTCGATCCGCGCCACGGCGGCGGAGGGGGCGGGGGTCAGGGTGGCGAGGTCGGTCGGCACGACCGGCAGGCGGGGTGGGGCGGCGGTGCGCTGCTGGCCGCTGGCGGCGCTGGCGACGCAGCGTGTGTGGCTTTCCACGAAGACGCGGGTGGCCGAGGCGCGCTCGGTCGCCACATGCTGCTCGACGGCCAGGGAGCCATCCGGCTGGCGGTTGACGATGGCGATGAACGGCGCTGCCTGGCCGCTGCCGACCAGGGCCACCTGGCCGCAGACGGCCATGCTGCCGGGGGCGGATTGCGGGAAGGTCTGGACCTCACCGATTTCGACGGCCGCGTTCAGGGACTGGCGCAGGCCGGCCTCGGCGGCGGATTTAGCCTCGCGGGCCAGGGCAGCCTCGGCGGCGGGGCGCGGCAGGCTGGCCTGGTCCGCGGCATCGTCGCACGCGGTCAGGGCGATGAGGGCGAGAAGGGCGGCAAAGCCGGTGGCCGTCGCGGGGTGCACGGGGGGAGCCTCCCTTGATGGAGCAGGGGTTGGGGGATTTGCGGGAAGAACAAGTCGTCCCTGCGTGAGTTTCTGAAATTACAGTTTCGGAACGAAATGAGGGGATCAACTCGGCGCGCTTATGGCCTGGGTCACGCCGCTTGGGCGGTCCGTCCGAGCGGTTGGGGGAAGCTGAAACGAGGGGTGGGCTGGGGTTCGGGGGCGAAGGCCGGGGAAAGAATTCCCCGGCCCCCTTCTTTTTTCCGCGAGTTTGGCATCCCGCTTAGAGACCGCTTGAAAACTCTGCTGGGGCGGTCACGGCGGGCTTTTCCGCGTCAGCTTTTCCGATGGCTTGGCCAAATGTCCCTGTATTTGGCCAAGCAACTTCCGCGTTGGCACGGAAATCCGGCCGCGCCCCCCAGCCGCCAGAGTTTCCAAACAGCCCGTGAGAACACAGCTGGGTGCGCCGGAGGTCTAGGACCTCCAGCGACTGACGGTTCAGCCCGCGTGGCCGATCTTCAAAATCATCGAAGAGCGTCCGCTTTTGCCCTGAAGCACGACGCTAACCTCGCAGAAAGAAGATAGGGCCTGGGGAATTCCTTCCCCAGCCTTCCCCCTCCCCGCTCAGCCGTGAGCCTCAGGCGCCGGGGGTGTGGCGGTCCAGCAGGGCGTCCGGGAGGGCCATGGCGTGGGCGGTCCAGGTCCAGACCAGCCAGCATTCCACGGCGCGGCCGGGCCAGGCTTGCCGCAGCAGGGCGCGGTAGGCAGCCATCTGGCGCAAATAGAGGGGCTGGACGGCGGCCAGCTCGGTCGGGGGTGGGCGGTTGGTCTTGTAGTCGAGCACGATGATCCGGTCGGGGAAGATGGCCATCCGGTCCACCTGGCCGACCAGCTTGACGCTGCCGAGCATGCCGACGAGCGGCGCTTCGGCCAGGGAGCCCGGGCCGAAGGCAGGGGCGAGGCCGGGGATTTCCAGCAGGGTCAGCACCTCGTCGAGCGTCGCCGCCTGCTCGGGGCGCGAGAGGCCCTGGCCGGGACGGGCGAGGAAGGCGGCGGCGATGGTGCGGCGTTCGTCCAGCGGGTAGTCGGGCAGGTGCTGCAGCAGGGCGTGGATCATGCGGCCGCGGCGGAAGCGGTTGCCGGCGGGGTCGGCGGCGCCGTGCGGCGCGGCGGTGGGGGTTTCCTCCTCTCCCGGGAGGGAGGAGGGCGAGAGGGTGGCGAGCGCGAGCTCCGGCGTGGCAGGGCGGTGCACCCATTCCGGCAGGGGCAGCGGCGCGGTGGCGCCGGCGTGGCGCTGCGCCGGGCGCGGCGCGGCCGTCTGCTCGGAGGAGAACCAGCGGAGCGGGCCGTTGAAGCTGGCGGCGGGTGGCGCGCCGAAGGCGGTGGGTTCGAAATTGTCCTCCCGCGCGCCGGCGAGGCGGGAGAAGCCCTGGGCGACGAGGTCGTACCAGGAGCCGGGCTTGGGGTCGCCCCAGGCGCAGACCAGCAGGCGGTCCTCCGCCCGGGTCAGGGCGACGTAGAGGAGGCGGTTCTCCTCTTCCTCCCGCGCCAGGGATTCGGCTTCGGCCAGTTCCAGCCAGGCGGGGGCGTGGAAGTCCTTGCGGGCGCGCGGGGCCCAGAAGGGCAAGGGCGGCGCGGCCTCGGACCAGCGGACCGGCTTCTCGCCCCGGCCGCTGCCGACATCGGGGATGATGACGACGGGCGCCTGCAGGCCCTTGGCGCCATGGGCGGTGAGCAGGCGGACGGCATCGACGCCGCTCTCCGCCTCGCGCTTCACTTCGGCACCGCCACGCCGCAGCCACTGGACAAATCCCTGCAGGCTGGGGGGATGGCGGGATTCGTAGGTCAGGGCGGCGTTCAGCACCTCGTCCAGCGGGTCGGCGGCATCGGGGCCGAGGCGGGCCAGCAGGCGGGCGCGGCCGCCATGGATGCCGAGGACCTCGGCGATGAGGGTGTGGGGGGTGTGCAGGTCAGCCTGGTCGGCCAGCTCGGCCAGCCAGTCGGCAGCACGGCCCAGCACGGTGTCGCGGCCACGCTCTTCCAGCACCCGCCACCACAGCGGCTGGGTGCGGTTGTGGGCGATGCGGAACAGCTCGTCCTCGGACAGGCCGATCAGCGGGCTTTTCAGCACGGCGGCCAGTTGCAGGTCGTCCTCCGGCAACAGGAGCACGTCGCAGAGCGCCAGCACGTCTTGCACCGCGATCTGCTCGACCAGCCGCAGCCGGTCCACGCCGCCGACGGCGACGCCGTGGGCCTTCAGCGCGGCGACGAGCAGGCTGGAGAAGCCGGTGCGGCGGCGCAGCAGCACCAGGATGTCGCCCGGGCGGATGGGGCGGTTGCCCTGAGAGGGCAGCGTCTCCTGCCGCACCATGCGGGCGATGCGGGCGGCGAGGCTCTCGGCCATCAGCGCCTCGGCATCGGTCTCGGCCACCGCTTCCTCCGGCACCAGCCAGGGTTCGGCGCTGCTGTTGGGAGGCTTTGCCAGGGGGGGCCAGATCTCGACCAGGCCGGCCTCGCCGAGGCGGTCCGCGCGATGGCTGAGGGTGGTGCCCTCGGCCACGACGCCGCGGCGGGCGGAGCCTTCGGCGAAGACGGCATCGACCAGGGCCAGCACCGGCGCGGTGGAGCGGAAGGAGACCTGGAGGGGCACGGTCTCGAAGCGCGCGCCGGCCTGCGGCACGGTGGTGGAGAAATGCTGCTGCCAGCGGGCGAAGCCGGCGGCATCGGCGCCCTGGAAGCCGTAGATGGATTGCTTCTCGTCCCCCACGGCGAAGATGCTGCGGGGGAGCACGCCGTCGCGAGTGCCTTCGCCGGCGAAGAATTCCTCGGCCAGGCGGGCGGCGATGTCCCACTGGGCGGGGTTGCTGTCCTGCGCCTCGTCCAGCAGCAGGTGGTCCAGGCCGCCATCCAGCTTGTAGAGCACCCAGGCGCTGCCCGGGTCGGTCAGCAGGCGCTGAGCGGCGACGATCAGGTCGTCGAAATCCACCGCGCCGGCATGGGCCTTGCGGGTGGCGTAGGCGGCCAGCACCGGCTGCGCCAGGGCCAGCAGCGCCAGGCTGGCGGCGTGCAGCCGCCAGGCCTTGCGGCTGTCCTCCGCCGCGAAGACACGCTCGGCCTCCGCGCGCAAGATGTCGATTGCTTCGGGGAAATTGTCCTTCAGGCCGCCCTTGGTGGCGAGGGAACGGTCGGCATAGGGCTTGCCGTCGCCGGTGAGGAACATCCGCGTCCATTCGTCCCACCGCGCGATGCGGGCGACGGGGGGGAGCGCCAGCCACGCCTTCAGCGCGGCGCCGCGGCGGCGGTCCCCGTCATTGCCGCTGGCGGCGAGCAGGGCGGCGGCGCGGTCCAGCGCGGGGGGGATGTCGCGGATGGCCTCCGCGACCGCTTCGGCTTCGTCGCCGCTGGCAGGCAGGGCGAGGCGGCGGCGCAGCACGGCGTCGCAGCCTGGCAGGCCGCCGGCTTGGGCGATGGCGCTGGCCAGCCGGTCCCGGTCCTTGACCATGGCGCGCAGCGTATCAGCGAAATCCTCCGGGCTGCCGAGGCCGGCGATGGCCTGCACCGCATCCGCTGGCAGGCGGCCGGAGGCCAGCGCGGCTTCGCGCGATTCCGCCAGCATCTCGGTCGCGTCAGCTTCCTCGATCAGGGTGAATTGCGGCGGCAGGCCGGCTTCGAGCGGAAAGCTGCGCAGCACGGACTGGCAGAAGGCGTGGATGGTGGCGATGCGCATGCCGCCGGGCTGTTCCAGCACCTCGGCGAACAGGGCGCGGGCGCGCAGCAGGTCCTCCGGTGCCGGCTTGCGGTTGGTCAGGGCCTGCAGGCTGGCGGCCAGAGCGGCGTCGTCCGAGATGGCCCAGACGCCGAGGCGGCGGGCCAGGCGGTTGGCCATTTCGGCCGCGGCGGCCTTGGTAAAGGTGAGACAGAGGATGCGGCCGGGCTTGGCGCCGGGGCGCAGCAACAGGCGCAGCACCCGGTCGGTCAGCACCTTGGTCTTGCCCGACCCGGCGGAGGCGCCCACCCAGGCAGAGCTATCCGGGTCCGAGGCACGGCGCTGGGCGGCCTCGGCCTCGGCGCGGGGGGTCAGGAGCGGGGCGGTGATGGCGGCCATGGAGTGCATGATCGGGCCAGGGCGGCGGCAGGTCCAGGGTAGACAGGCGGCGCTGGCTGCCGCATGCCGGGGCGATGACGAAGCAAGCAGCCCCTGTGGCCAATACCACCCCCGAAGCGACGCTGGAGGGCGCCGGCCCGGCGCAGCCGATGCTGCTGACGCGGGAGGCGTTGCTGTCCGACCGCCTGGGTGATGCGGTGCGTGCCGCGCTGGGCGACCAGGTGCTGAGCGACGAGGCGCGTGAGGCTTCGCTGGCGGAAACGCTGCGGGCGCGGCCGGATGATGGGCCGGTATGGTTGTTCGGCTATGGCTCGCTGATCTGGAACCCGACCATCCATTACGCCGAAAGCCGCTTTGCCCGGGTGGAGGGGTGGCACCGCTCCTTCTGCCTGTGCACGCCGATCGGCCGTGGCACGCCGGAGAACCCGGGCCTGGTGCTGGCGCTGGATGAGGGCGGGATCTGCGACGGCATTGCCTTCCGGTTGGAGGAGGCGGTGCTGGTGGAGGAGTTGTCGCTGATCTGGCGGCGGGAGATGATCACCGGCGCCTATATTCCGCATTGGGTGCCGCTGAAGGATGCGGATGGATTGGAGTATGGGTGGGGCATTGCGTTTACGGTGAACCGAGCGGCGTCGCAGTACGCGGATTTG
>NZ_JACTVA010000032.1 GCF_014490485.1 Teichococcus aerophilus
CCGACGAGGGCACCGACGCCCGCGCCCACCGGGCCGCCCAGCGCGCCGACACCGGCGCCCGTCGCGGCCCCGGCGGCCGCGCCGCCCTGCACACGATCACGCTCATTGGTGCCACAGGCGGACAATGCCAGGACGAGGACCGCGGCGCCTGCGAGATGCAGCTTCATGGTGTTCTTCTCCCTTGATGGCCTGTGGCCCGCCACGCCCAAGCAGCTGAGGCATGACCGGGCCCAAACAGGGCTTCAACGTGCCCCCGGCGGGAAAAGTTGCCCAAGCGGGCTGAGTGGCTCAGGCCGCCCGGTAGGCCTCGACCAACCGCCGGCCCTGTTCGCCGGCGCGCACCATCCATTCTTCGAGCATCGTGGTGGAGATGCGTTGCAGTTCCCCCGTCATGGCGGGGGACGGGCGGCGCAATTCCATCCCCTGCTCGGCCAGCTTCTGGGGGGCCTCAATGCTTTCGGCCAGGGACATCGCCCAGCCACGGGCCTCGGCGGCGGCGGCGGCCTCGCGCAGCGCGGCACGGGCGGCGGCCGGCAGGGCTTCCAGGGCACGGGTCTGCACCACCACGGTGCTGCGCGGGAAGTTGGCGTCGATGGCGGTGAAGAAGCGGCTGAACGTCCAGGCCCGCATGTCGACGCCGGAGGACGCCGAGGTGAACATGGTGGTGGCGACGCGGGTGGCGAAGGCGCCCTCCACCTCCTCCGGGTCCAGCGAGGCAGGGTTTGCGCCGAGCAGGGAGGCCAGCCGCGCGCCCATCGGCGTCCGTACCCGCATGCGGGTACCGCGCAGCGCCGCCAGCGATTCGATGGCGAAGCCGGTGTAGAGGCCACTGGGCGGCAGCGTCATCTGGTACAGCAGCGTCAGCCCATCCCGCTGCAACCGGCGCTCGATCAGCGGGCGGGTCAGCGCGGCCAGGCGGCGGGATTGATCGTAGTCCCGCACGAAGCCGGGCAGCACGTCCAGCTCCGTCACCGGGTCGGGCTCGCGCTCGGCGGAGAGCAGAAGCTCCGCCATCTGCACCTGGCCGGTCTGAACGCCGCGCCGCAGCTCCGACCCCTTCATCAGCGCGCCGCCGGCATGCAGCCGCAGTTCCATCCAGTCGCCGGAGGCATCGCGCGCATCCTGAATGAACTGGCGCAGGTTGCGTACCGCGACGCTATTGGCCTGGGAGGCGGTGGCCATTTGCCATCGCGCCTGCGCGGCCAAGGGACGGTCCGGAAGCGTGAGGCAGACCGCCGCGGCTGCCCCGGCGGGCAAGAGGCCCCGGCGTGTCATCATCATGGCTCAGGCCCGATTCCCAACTGCCTCATCATGCAACGCCGGGACGGGGCGTGAAGATGCCCTTAGCTGGCGGAAGTCACATAGTTGCGTAGTTCCGTCGCCTCCAGCTCGGCCTCCTCGATGCGCGCCTTCACCAGGTCGCCGATCGAGACCATGCCGGCCAGCTGGCCGCTCTCATCCAGCACCGGCAGGTGGCGGACGCGGCGATCGGTCATCATCGCCAGCGCCTCGCCGATCAGCGTGCGGGGGCTGACGGTGTAGAGCACGCGGGTCATCAACTGCCGGGCGGTCAGCCCGCCGGCGTCGCCGGCGGCGGCCAGGGCGCGGACGATGTCCCGCTCGCTGACGATGCCCAGCACCTCGCCGGCCGCATCGCGGACCAGCGCGGCACCGATGCGGTTCTGCGTCAAGGTACGGGCGATGGCCACGGTGCCGTCTTCCGGCCCCACATCGATGACCTTGGCGCCCTTCACCCGCAGGATATTGGCAATGATCATGGCGTTCCCTTTCCGCGGCTGCGCGGGCCGGCGCCAAACGTGGCGACAAGGCCCGCCTGCTCATTGGAGAGCGGGAACGATGACGAAGCGGGTTACATCAAGTCCAGAAAAATCGCGCCGCGCGCGGCATCGTGCAGGCGCCACGGCGTGGCCGGGAATTCAGCCGAGCAGGCGCATCGCCTCCGCGCTGGCACGCTGGATGGAGAGGACGAAGACCTGCCGGTCCGCCCCCGCCAGCCCGTCCAGATCCGCGCCGGTCAGGAAGGCCAGCAGGCTGGCGCCGCCGCCGCCCGGCATGGCCGAGGTCAGGCCCATCAGCGTGCCGCTGCTATCCACCACCGGGCCGCCGGAATAGCCCATCAGCGCCGGCATGCGGGCGGTGAAGCCACGGCCGAAGCCCGGCATCTCAGCATCCGGGGCCTCCACCACGCCTTGCGCGACGCTGTGGCCGATGCCGGGGGCACCGGCGGCCCAGACGGCTTCGCCGCTGCGGGGGGCATCGGTGGCGCGGGGCGGGGCTTCCAGGAAGCCGGCCGGCACACGCAGCACCGCCAGATCCATCCGCCGGCTGCGCAGGACGCCGAGGACCGGCGCTTCCTCTCCATCCAGGCCCCGCCGCAGCGTGACGGCGCCACCCTGGGTGAGGACGTGGGCGCAGGTGAGCACGTGGCAATCGTCGAAGCCCACCGCGGCGCCGCGCGGCGCGCCACCCAGATGCAGGGCGGCGAAGCCGGTGGTGCTGACCTGGGCCGCGGGCGTGCCGGCGGCTTCCCGCCCCGGCAGCCGGGCGGCGCAACCCGCAAGCGACCACGCGGCCGCCAGCCCGCCCATGCCCTGCAATAACCGCCGCCTGCCCGTCATCACCTGCCCTAAATCCCCGCGATGCGGCCGACACCGTGTCGCGTTAACGAATCGGCCTCAACCTATCATTGAATGGCTGCCAGTAAAGTTCTCGTAAGGCTCAATTTTCGGGCAATGGCGCCATGCGGCATTATGAACGGCGAGAAATGAATCGAATATGAATCCGTGTGTCATAAGACGGGATTACGCATCTAACTTTACGAGAACGTCTCCATGGCGTTAGAACAGCCGCCACGCTGAGGCCATCCCGGCCTCTCCCCTCCCCCGAGGCCCGAGCCGTGTCCAACCCCTGCTCCGCCCTGACCTTGCGCGCCTGGCTGTTCGCCGGCCTCGCGCTCTGCGCCCTGTCCGCCATGTCCCCCGCCATGGCGCAGCAGGAGCAGGAACTGCGCAGCCGCAGCATCGCCGGCGCCAATACCCCGGCCTCCTCTGGCGACGCCGCCTGCGATGCGGCGGCCCAGGCCTGGCGCGCCTGCATCGCCGCCTCTCCCAAGCTGGCGGCCGACAAGGCGGCGGCGAATACCGAGGTGGACAAATTCATCCGCGATGTCTTCGACGCCCGCGGTCCGCACCGCCCCTCCATCACCGGCGCCTGCCCCCGCATGGAGGCCGGCTACCGCCGCATGGTGCAGGACGGCACCTGCGCCGGGAACGTGACCGGCGCGCGCGACGACCAGATCTCCCGCACCCGGGACGGCGCCGAGGCCGCGACGCGCTGAGGCGCATCCGCCGCCGACCGACGCGGCGGATACGCTCGCTGCGTCGGCTCGCTGGCTCGGTCACGCCGAAGGCTGGCGCAGCCAAGGCGATTCCGCGCAAAGCCGCTGGGCGCCGGGCCGGGGTTTGCCGCCCGGCCCCGAGCCGCCCCCTACAGCATTTCGAGCGATTGCTTGCGCGATGGCGGCGGGAAGGCGGAATCCAGTTCCGTCAGGTCCTCCGGCGTCAGCACCATCAGGTGCGCGTCCCAGTTCTCGCGCAGATGCGCGGCGCTGGACGCCTTGGGGATGGCGATGACGCCCGGGTTCCGCAGCGTCCAGGCCAGCGCCACCTGCGCCGGGGTGGAGCCCTGCCGCTTCGCCACCCGGCGCAGCACCGGGTGCTCCAGCAACGCCCCCGCCTGGCCCAGCGGCGAATACGCCATCACCGGCATCAGTTGCTGCTGGCAGAAGGGCAGCAGGTCGAACTCCACGCCGCGCGATTCCAGGTTGTAGAGTACCTGGTCGGTCATGCAGCGGGAGAGGTCGTCCCCCAGTTCCTCCAGGTCCGACACATCGAGGTTGGAGACGCCCCAGTGGCGGATCTTGCCCTGCTGCTTCAGCGCTTCCATCGCCTCGGCGGTCTCCGCTAGCGGCACATTGCCGCGCCAGTGCAGCAGGTACAGGTCGATCACATCGGTCCGCAGGCGCTTCAGGCTGCGCTCGCAGGCCTGCGGCAACAGGCTGCGGGAGGCGTTCTGCGGATAGGCCTTGCTGACCAGGAAGACCTCATCCCGGCGCCCCTCGATCGCTTCGGCCACCACTTCCTCGGACCCGCCATCGGCATACATCTCGGCGGTGTCGATCAGCGTCATGCCGAGGTCCAGGCCGGCGCGCAGCGTCCCGGCCTCCGCCCTGCGGTCAGCGCCGCGTTCGCCCATCTTCCAGGTGCCCTGGCCCAGGGTGGGGATCGGTGTTCCGTCGGCGAGGGTCGTGCTGTGCATGGTATCCTCCGTTGCTGATCCCTATCTTGGCGGGCATGCGCCTTCAGACCACCACCGCCCTGCTGCTTTTCCCACTGCTGCTGGCATCCGGCCCCCGCCCCGCCGCCGCGGCCGATACCTACGGCCCCTGGCTGCTGGTCTGCGCGACGGACAGCATGACCGACCGCAATTCCTGCCGCATGACGCACGAGCAGCCGGTGGAGCCCGCCAGCCCCGGCCAATCCGCCATGGGGCTGGAAGTCGTCGCCCGCGACGGGATGCTGGTGCCGGCGGTGACGGCGCGGGACCTGGGGGTGGATAATCCCGGCCGCGGCCTGCTGGCCTTCACCGGCACCGCGCAGGTGCGCTTCCCGCCCCAGCCGATGTTCGAGATGCCCTGCCGGCTGGAAGGCCGTTCCGTGGTCTGCACGCCGAAGCCGGCGGACATGGCCCGCGCGGCGGAGGAACTGGCCCGGTCCCAACGCGTGCTGATCCGCGTGATGGGGCTGGGCACCGGCAGCGCGGAGGCGGAACCGCGCAGCCTGCCGCTGACCCGCACGGCGGAGGCCCTGACCGCCCTGCGCGCCCGCATGCCGGCCGATAGCGCCGCGCCGCCGCCGGAGCCGGGTTTTGACCTGCGCGACGTGTTCCAGCGACTGCAGCGCTTCTTCTTCGCGGAATAGGGCGCAGCTTCGCGGGCGCGCATGAGAGGGGCGCTGCCCCTCTCAAACTCTCCCCGCCAAAGGCCCGAGGCCTTTGAAAACCCGGATGTCTGGCCGCTGAAATGGTTCGCGGGTCGCCGCTGGCGGTAGGCCAGGTGGATGATACAGTCAGGGCCGCTGGGGCGATGCGCGCCGGGGATAAGCGCTGCTTCCTGATCGCGGGTGTAGCGGGTCGTATCCCTGCCGGGGGAGCACGAGGGGCGGCGCCCCCTCGCTCTGTCCGCTAAACCGACAGCCAGCGCTTCAGGCGCGGCACCGCCTCCGCCATCGCGGCTTCCGGTCCGCAATAGCTGAAGCGCAGGAAGCGGCCACCGCGTGCCGGGTCGAAATCCACGCCGGGGGTGGCGGCGATGCCGGCCTCGGCCAGCATGCGGGCGGCGAAGCCGACGCTGTCATTGGTCAGCCGGCTGATATCGGCCCAGATGTAGAAGGCGCCATCGGCCTCGGCCAGCCGGTCGAACCCCGCTTCGGGCAGGCCGCGCAGCAGCGTGGCGCGGTTGCGGGCATAGACGGCCTTGTTGGCCTCCAGCTCCTCGATACAGCCGAAGGACGCTTCGGCCGCCACCTGCGCCACATGCGGGGCGCTGATGAACATGTTCTGCGCCAGGCACTCCACCGGGCGCAGCAAATCCTCCGGCAGCACCATCCAGCCGATGCGCCAGCCGGTCATGGAAAAGTACTTGGAGAAGCTGTTCACCACGATGGCGCTGTCGCTGCACCCGGCGGCGGTGCATTCCTCCGCGCCGTAGGACAGGCCGTGATAGATCTCGTCCGAGATCAGCCGCACCCCGTTCGCCTCGCACCAGGAGGCGATCGCGTCCAGCTCCTGCCGGGACAGCATGGTGCCGGCGGGATTGCAGGGGGAGGCGACGATCAACCCTTCCGGCCGCGGGTCCAGCGCTTCCAGCATCGCGACGGTGGGCTGGAATCGGGTGCTGGCATCGCAGGGCAGGATCTGCGGCACCATGCCCAGCGCGGTCAGGATATTGGCGTAGGGCGGGTAGAAGGGCGCGGCCATCGCCACCCGGTCCCCGGCGTCGAACGCAGCCAGGAAGGCCAGTGGGAAGGCACCTGAGGCGCCGACCGTTACCGCCACGCGGTCCGGCGCGATGACCACGCCGTATTTCTCGCGGTAATGGGCGGCGATGCGTTCACGCAGCGGGCGCAGGCCGAAGGCCTCGGTATAGCCCATCGGCTGGCCGGCCTGCAGGGCGCGGATCGCGGCCTCGGCAGCGCCACGTGGCGCGCCGGTGCCGGGCTGCCCAACCTCCATCCGCAACACGCCGGGCGCGCCCGGCGGCAGCGACGCCGCGCGCGCATTGGCGGCGGCGATGACGTCCATGACCAGGAAGGGCGGCGCTTCCGCCCCCTTCCCCGTCTTCAGCGCCATGTTACTGCAGGCCGCCGACGGCCAGGCCGGCCCCGCGCGGGTCGGTCGCGGCGACGCATTGGGCGGCATCGCCCGGCAGGTAGCGGGCGCAGTCGATGGCATTGCCGCGCCCGGGCTCCGGCACCGCCGCCAGGCTCTGGGCGATCGGCGCGCGGTTGATCAGGCTGCGGCTCAGCGGCAGCGCCGTCGCCAGCGGGGCGGCCTCCTGACCGGAGGACGCGCCGGCATAGCGGAAGGCGCTGAGGTTGCGGCTGTGGACGATGACGGCGGAGAGCAACGGCGGCTCCACCCGACCCACGCCCGGCGCGGCGGCCAGGAAGAAGCCGAGGCCCGGCACCACGCGGCCGGTGCCGAACAGGTTGTTCATGGTGAAGGCGCAGCTGACGGCGCCGCCCGCATTGTCCAGCACCACCAGGCTGGTGGAGGCCGGCAGCACGCCGAAGCCGGCACCGCCCGCCGGCGGGTTGGCCATCAGCGCGGCGGCATCGGCGCCACCCCGGCGCCAGGCGGCGGCGGCGGCAAGGCCGCGTTGCGCGGCGGCATCGGCCGGCTGGCCAGCCTGTAGCGCCTGGGCGGTGACGGCGGCGGCAAGGCCACCATCGGCCGGCGGCGGCAGGAAGGAGAGCGTGTCGCTGACCACCGTCATCTGCAACGGCGGTACCACCTGCGCCAGAGCAGGGCGCATGGCGTCGACCGTCAGCGCACCGCCGACGCGGGGGGAGAGCTGCTCCAGCCGGCGGCCCATGGCGCCCTGGTAGAGATCGCCCACGCCGGAGACGCGCAGTGCCGCCAGGGTGGCGCCAAGGTCCGGCTGGGCCAGTTGCTCGCCCGCCGCCAGCGCGCGGCCACGCGGGGCGAAGGTGGCGGCGGCGCCAGGGTCGGCCAGCAGTGGGCCGGACACGGCGGTCAGGTCGTTGGCCAGGGCGCGGGAGGTCTCGGTCCCGAAGCGGGCCAGTTGCTCGGCCGGGGCCATCAGTTCCTCGAACGGCCGGCGCGGGTTGCGGGTGTGCAGGGCGAACAGGCCGCGCGCCATCAGCGGGATGGCGGCCGGGCGGTCGCCCCCGGTGGTGCCGGGCGCCTGCGGGGTGAAGACCACGGCTTCCGTGGTGTTGCGGGCCGGGTTGTAGACCAGGCAGGCGCCACCGCCGCCAAGGCCGGCGCGGGAAGGCAGGGTGACCGAGAGCGCGAAGCCCGCCGCCACCGCCGCATCGACCGCGGTGCCGCCGGCAGAGAGCACATCCCGCGCCACCAGCGCCGCGCGCGGCTCATCCGCCACCACGCCGCCCAGGAAGCCGCGGACATAGCCGGGCTGGCCCGCCTCCACCGACGGGCCGGCGCCCACGGCGCTGGCGACGGTGCCGCAACCGCTGAGCGTCATCAGCCCCAGCAGGGCGGCGGCCTGGGGTCGGGCGTTACGGCGGCGGCGCGGGGCGGTGCTGCTGGTCATGCTGGCTTACTTCACTCCGGTCAAACCGTTGCGTGGGCAGAACTTTCGCCCAGGCGGGCTACACCTTGGGGGCCATAGACTCCTTCGCCGAGCCCGGCAACCGGATGTTCGGCGCACGGCTGTGTCACCTGCCCCGGTTTCCCGGGCAGCCCCCTCGCCGGGCATGGGGCACGGCTGCCCGCGTGGCTGTGACCGGCGGCGTATTTGCGCGGCGGCGCCCCAGCGGTCAGCATATGCGCGGCGCCCGCCCGGCGCCGACCTACCGGAGAGATTGCCCGTGAGACCACACCGCCCGGCCACGTCCGCCCCGGCCCACGCCCGCCCCGCCTTCCTCGCGGCTGCGGCGCGCGGGCTGGCGCTGGCCGGTGTGCTGGCCGCCATGCCGGCGGGCGCCCAGGTGACGCCCCCGGCACCGGCGCCGCAGGCAACACAGATGACGCCCCCGGCGCCAGCGCCGCAGGCAACACAGGCGCCACCGGCCGCACAGATGTCGCAGGCCGCGCCGGCCAGCGGCGCGGGCCTTTCCCCCCGCCAGCGGCAAGAGGTGGTGGAGGTGCTTCGCCAAGCGCTACGGCAGGACCCCAGCATCCTGCGCGAGGCGATCGTAGCCATGCAGGCGGCGGAGGAGGACAACCGCGCCAATGCCCAGCGCAGCGCCATCGCCACCCATGCCGATGCGTTGCTGCGCAATGCGGCGGACCCGGTGAAGGGCAACCCGCAGGGCAACGTGACGCTGGTCGAGTTCTTCGATGCCCGTTGCGGCTACTGCAAGATCCTGCACCCGACGATGCAGCAGCTGTTGCAGGCCGACCCGAATATCCGCGTGGTGATGAAGGACCTGCCGATCCTCGGCCCCAACAGCGTCGTCGCCAGCCGGGCGCTGCTGGCCGCCCAGCGCCAGGGCAAGTATGTGCAGTTCCAGGACGCGCTGATGCGCCTGCGCGGCGAGCCGACCGAGGCGGTGCTGAAGACCGAGGCCGAGCGCATCGGCCTGGACTGGGCCCGGCTGCGGCGGGACATGGAAGACCCCGCCATCGCCCACCGGCTGGAAGCGAATGTGGCGCTGGCCCAGGCGCTTTCCATCCAGGGCACGCCGGCGCTGGTGATCGGCGATACGCTGGTACCGGGGGCGGTGGACCTGGCGACCCTGCAGCAGCTGGTGGCCAAGGCACGCCAGGGCGGCTGAGGCAACATCGCCACGTGCCTCGCCCAAGGCCCCGGCTTGGCCACGGGCCGAAACGCATCCTAGACTACACGCCGCAATGGACAGGGAGGGGCAGGATGCAACCGGCGCAACGCCAGACCGGCACGACCCGCCCCCATTGCGGCATCCCACGCCCGCCGGGGCCGCCGCGCGCATGAGGCAGCGGTCGTGATCCGGCTGGGGCGCGACCCCTATCTGCCGGCCTTCCCGGTCCGGCTGCCGATCCCCGACCTGCGCCCCTGGCTGGAGGGCAACCGCCTGCCGGGGGTCTGGAGCTTCGATGCCCCGCTGCCCGGGCCGCATGTCGCCCTGGTCTCCCTGATCCATGGCAACGAGATCGCCGGCGCGCTGCTGCTGGCCCGCTGGCTGCGGGAGGGGCTGCGGCCATTGCGCGGGCGGCTAACCTTCATCTTTGGCAATCTGGCCGCCTTCGCCCGCTTCGACCCCGCCGACCCCACCATCAGCCGCTTCGTCGACGAGGACCTGAACCGCGTGTGGGACGACCGCATGCTGGCCGGCACCCGCCGCAGCACGGAGCTGGAGCGCGCCCGCGCGCTGCGCCCGCTGATGGACGAGGTCGATGTGCTGCTGGACCTGCACAGCATGCTGTGGCCCTCCGACCCGCTGATCATCGCCGGCCAGGCGGCGGAATCCCGCGCGCTGGGGCTGCGCCTGGGCACGCCGCCGCTGGTGGTGGCCGACCATGGGCACCAGACCGGCCGCCGGCTGATCGACTCCCCCGCCTTCGCCGAGCGCCCCGCCCTGCTGGTGGAAGGCGGCCCGCATTGGGAGGAGACGACGCTGGAGACGCTGGAACGCTGCGCCACCACGCTGTTGCAGGAATACGGCCTGATCCCCCCCGCCCCTGCCCCCGTGACGCCCGGAAGGCTGGCGGAGGTGACGCGCACCGTCATCGCCGGCACCCACGCCTTCACCTTCGTGGAGCAGTTCCGCGGCGGCACCGTCATTCCCCGCCGCAACACCCTGCTGGCGCTGGATGGTGACCAGGAAATCCGCACCCCGCACGATGATTGCCTGCTGATCATGCCGAGCCCCCGCGCGTTGCGCGGCCACACCGCCATCCGGCTGGCCCGATACGTCTGAAACATCGCCCGCTATTCCCTTCTTGCATGACCGGCATGTTTCTTGCTGATGTCTCGATCGTCATGTCAGGGAGATGCAGGGCACCATGAAGTCGCTCCGATCCAAGCTTCTACTGGGCGCCGCCACGCTCGGGCTCGCCGCCCTGCAGCCGGCCGCGGCGCAGACCGTCACCATCGCCATCGGCGGTTCGGTGACCTCGCTGGACCCGCATTTCTACAACGCCTCCCCCAATAACAGCGTCACCAGCCACTTCTTTGACAAGCTGGTCGAGTTCGATGCCCGCGCGCAGCTGGTGCCGAAGCTGGCCGTCTCTTGGCGCGCCGTCGAGCCGACCGTGTGGGAGTTCAAGCTGCGCCCAGGCGTGAAGTGGCATGACGGGCGGGACTTCACCGCCGAGGACGTCGCCTTCACCATCGAGCGCACGCCGAACGTGCCGAACAGCCCCGGCGGCTTCGGCGCCTTCGTACGCGGCGTGCAGCGGACCGAGATCATCGACCCGCTGACCATCCGCTTCCACACCGCCGCCCCCTACCCGCTGCTGCCGACGGACTTTGCCTCGGTCGGCATCATCTCCCGCCATGTCGGGCAGAGCGCCAGCACGGAGGATTACAACGCCGGCCGCGCCGTCATCGGCACCGGGCCGTACCGCTTCACCGCCTATACGCCGGGCAACCGTACCCAGATGGCGCGCAACGACGCCTATTGGGAAGGCAGGCCGTCCTGGGCCACGGTGGATTACCGCGTCATCTCCTCCCCGCCCGCGCGCACGGCGGCGATCCTCTCCGGCGATGTCGACATCATCGATACCGTGCCGTCCTCAGACATTCCGCAATTGCAGCGGGAAGCACGGCTGCAGCTGACGCAGATCCAGGGCCTGCGCGTCATCTACCTGGCACCGGACCGCAGCCGCACGGCGGACCCCATCTTCGTCACCGACAACACCGGTAAGCCGCTGCCGCAGAACCCGTTCAACGACGTGCGGGTGCGCCGGGCGCTGAGCATGGCCATCAGCCGCGACGGCCTGGCCGAGCGGGTGATGGAAGGCACCGCCAAGCCGGCCGGCCAGTGGTTGCCACCCGGCGCGTATTCCTTCAACGACGCCGTGCCGCCGCTGGCGCAGGACCTGGAAGGCGCCCGCCGCCTGCTGGCCGAGGCCGGTTTCCCGCAGGGCTTCCGCATGACCCTGCACACGCCGAACGACCGCTACCCCAACGATGCCAAGACCGCCCAGGCCGTGGCGCAGATGTGGACGCGCGTGGGCGTGCAGACCACGGTGGAAGCGCTGCCCTGGGCCGCCTTCTCCACCCGCTCCAACCGCCAGGAATTCGGCATGCGGCTGGTCGGCTGGGGCAGCGCCACCGGCGAGGCCTCCTACGCCCTGGTCAACATCCTCGGCACCTACAGCACCGAGACCCGCTTCGGCGCCAACAATTCCGGCCGCTATTCCAACCGGGACCTGGATGCGCTGACAGTGCGCGCCACCGCCACGCTGGATGACCGGGAGCGCGAACGCATCCTGCAACAGGCGGTGAAGCTGGCGATGGACGACGTCGCCATCATCCCGCTGCACCAGCTGGTGAACACCTGGGCCGTGCGTAAAGGCCTGACGCACGACCCGCGCATGGACGAACGCACACGCGCGATGGATGTGACGCCGGGGCAGAGCTGACGGGGAGCCTTTTTGGAAGGGGGTAGGCTGGGGGAATTCCTTCCCCCAGCCTTCCTTCACCCAGGCTCACCCGCCAACGGCGTGAAGCCAAGCTCACTGATATACGCGGTGATCTCGGTAATCGCTGCCTCGATCGCCGCGACGTCGGTTCCCTTCGCCACCAGGGCGACGCCGCCGCCATTCTCCCGGTAATAGGGGTAGGAGCCGATCTCGACTTGGGGGAAGCGGTCCTGGATCTGGCCCAGCCCCTCGGCGATCTTGCCTTCCAGCATGCCGGTGGCGTGCACGGCGCGGCTTTGCACCGGAGTGCCGCCCTGCAGGCTGGGGGCAAGCTGGTCGAACATCGCCTGCATGATACGCGGCACGCCGGCCATGACATGCACGTTGCCAATGATGAAGCCGGGCGCGACCGAGACCGGGTTGGCGATCAGCGTGGCGCCGCGCGGCATCGTGGCCATGCGCTGGCGGGCGGCGTTGAACTCGGTCGGCGGTTCGCGGCTGGCGTAGTGCGCCGCCATCAGCGCCCAGGCTTCCTGGTTCGGCTCCCACGGCACGCCGAAGGCACGGGAGATGCACTCGGCGGTGATATCATCATGCGTCGGGCCGATGCCGCCGGTGGTGAAGACGTAGGTGTACTTGGCCCGCACCTCGTTCACCGTGGCGATGATCGTCTCCGGCACATCGGGGATGACGCGCGCCTCCCGCAGCGGGATGCCCATCTCGCCAAGGCGGGAGGCGAGGAATTGCAGGTTGGCATCCTTGGTGCGGCCGGACAGCACCTCGTTGCCAATGATCAGCAGGCAGGCGGTAGGATTGGTCACGGACGCGCTCCTCAAGCGTGACGGCCTGCGGTGGGTTCACCGGCCGGCTGATCACGCAATCAAACAAAGGGCTGGAGCGTGGTCTGTGAAGGCCTTTGAGCAGATCACGTTCCAAGGGGCATGTTCGCCACGGGCCGGACCGGCCCGCCAGGATCATGGGGCAGCTTCAGAGGAAATCCCGCAACATGGCCACCAGCGGCTTGTCGGCCGGCGGCATGGCGTAGTCGGTCAGCTTGTTGGCCTTCACCCAGGCCAGCGCCTGGCCCTCACGGGGCGTGATGGTGCCCTGCCAGCGGCGGCACAGATACAGCGGCATTAGCAGATGGAACTTGCCGGCATCGTGGCTGGCGAAGGTGAAGGGCGCGAGGCAGGCGGCGGAGACATCGATATCCAGCTCCTCCTTCAGCTCGCGGATCAGCGCTTCCTCCGGCGTCTCGCCAGCATCCAGCTTGCCGCCAGGGAATTCCCACAGCCCGGCCATCGGCTTGCCTTCCGGCCGGCGGGCCAGCAGCACGCGGCTGTCGGTATCCACTAGGGCGCAGGCGGCCACCAGCAGCAGCGGCTTGCCATCGGCCGCCGGGACGGCGGCGGTGGAAGCGGGGGTGGCGGGCAGTGGCTCGGCCTCGGTGAACGGGCCGAGGATCTCGTCCCGCCCGCCCTCGAACAGCCGCACCGGCAGGCGGCCGCCACGGGCGAGGAAATGCGCCTCACCCTTGCCGCTCTCCCGCAGGCCCACGGCGCGCAGGACGCCGGCGGAGCGGTCATTCTCCTCCAACACGTTCGCGACGACGCGGTCGATATCCAAATTGGCCAGGCCCCAGCGGGCGAGCCTGCCGGCGGCCTCGGCGGCGACACCGTGGCCCCAGTAGCGGCGGCCCACCCAGTAGCCCAGCTCGGCCGAGCGTTCGCCCGGCTCCAGCATCAGGCCGACGCAGCCGACCAGCACGTCCTTGTCGTTCTCATGCCCGACGATGGCCAGGTGCCAGGCCTCGCCGGCGGCGCGCTGCTTGTGGGTAGAGGCGATCCAGTCATCCGCCAGCTCGCGCGGATAGGGGAACGGCACGCGGGAGAGCCAGCGCACCACGTCCCAGTCATTGATCAGGCGGTGCAGCTGGGCGGCGTCCTCCGGCCCCAGGGGGCGCAGGGTCAGCCGCTCGGTGCGGAGGGGGGAGAAGTCAGCGTCGACGGTCATTCAACCAGTCCAGAAGGCCCCGCGGCGGCCAGCGCCGCCGCGGGGGTTAGGCAGATCAGCGGCGCCACCAGCCCCGCTTCTTCGGGGCGGCATCCTCGCTGCCGGTCTCGACCAGCACGGGCTGCACGGCGGTGGCCACCACCGGCTCCGACAAGGCGGAGTCGGCTGCGGGCGCCTCGGCGGCAGGTTCCGCCGCAGGGGCGACCTCCGCCTCAGGCACCGCGGCTGCGGCACGCTTGGCGGGGGCACGGCGCTTCGGCTTGGCCGGGGCCTCGGCGACCGCTTCGGCGTCCGGCATCGCCGGGGCTTCCACCACCTCCGGCGCGGCTTCGGCCACGACGGCGGCCTTCTTGCCACGCGGAGCCTTGGCGGCGGGCTTCGGCTCCTTCTCGGCCTTCACCGGCTTTTCCGCCTTGGCGGGCTTCTCCGCCTTCTTGGCGGCGGCGCGGCGCTTCGGCTTCGCGGCCTCGGTCACCTCCGCCACATCAGCAGCGGGCGTGGCCTCCGGGACCGTCTCGGCCACAGGCGTCTGCGCCACCGGCGTCTCGGCCACCGGAGCCTCGACGGCGGGGGCCTGGACGGCAGGGGCCTCGACTGCAGGAGCCACGGGGGCCTTGGCTTCGACCGGCTTCGCCGGCTCGGCTTGTGCCTTCGTCACCGCGGGCTGGGCCGGCCGCTGCGCGGCGCTCTCGCGCATCGCCGCTGCTTCCTCGGCCGCCGCCATGGCGTCGAAGATGTCCTCCAGCGACCCACCCGCGAAGGGGTTGGCCGGCGTCGGACCGACATAGCGCGGCTGGGCCTGCGGCTGAGGCTGGGCCTGCGGCTGCGGCTGCGGCTGTGCTTCCGGCTGGGATTGCGGACGCTCACCCTCGATCGGGATGTCGCGGCGGAAGCGGTTGCCCCCACGGCGGCCCCGGCGGCGGATGCGGCCATCCTCACCCCGTTCCTCACGCGGCCCACGCTCCTCGCGCGGTCCACGCTCCTCGCGGGGTGCACGCTCCTCACGCGGCGCGGCCTCACCCTGCGGCGCGGCGGCTTGGGGCGCGGCAGCTTGGGGCGCGGCCTCGGCGGTGACGGGCGCATCGGCCTCATCGCCTTCCTCGCCCTCGCCCTCGGCCTCCTCGGCCGCGGCTTCCTGCGCGGTCATCGGCGTACCGTCCTCGCGGCGGCCACCACGGCGGCGGCGGCGGCGGCGGCGCTTCTTGCCCTCGCCATCCAGGCCTTCACCCTCGGGGGCGCGGGCCTCGGCACCGTTGCGCGGCTCGGCGGCACGCGGTTCGGCCGCGCGGGGCTCGGCTGCACGGGGTTCGGCACGCACGGCTTCCGGCACGGCCTCGGCGGCCAGTTCCGGCACGTCTACGGCCTCGGGCGCGTAGTCCATGCGCAGCGCGCTGGGGGCGGAGACAGCCTCGGCCACCAGCTGCGGCCGGACGCGCTCAATGCGCAACGCCGGCGGCAGCAGCTTCGCGTCGGGCTCGAACACCACCGTCATGGCGTGGCGCTGCTCGATCATCGTCAGGCGGTCGCGCTTGCGGTTCAGCAGGTGCAGCGCCAGCTCCGGCGCCACGTGCACGACGATCTCGGCGGCCTTGCGCTTGGCCCCTTCCTCGTCGATCGCCCGCAGCACCTGCAGGGCGGCACTATCGGCGCTGCGGACGATGCCGAGGCCGTTGCAATGCGCGCAGGTGATGAACGACTGCTCGGTCACGCTCGGGCGCAGCCGCTGGCGGCTCATCTCCATCAGGCCGAAGTGGCTGATGCGGCCGACCTGGATGCGCGCGCGGTCGTTCTTCAGCGCTTCCTTCAGGCGGCGCTCGACCTGGGCGTCGTTGCGGTTCGCCTCCATGTCGATGAAGTCGATGACGATCAGGCCGGCCAGGTCGCGCAGGCGCAGCTGGCGGGCGATTTCCTCCGCCGCCTCGCAGTTCGTGCGCAGCGCCGTGTCCTCGATGTGCCGGTCCCGCGTGGCGCGGCCCGAGTTCACGTCGATGGCGACCAGCGCCTCGGTCTGGTTGATGACGATGTAGCCACCGGACTTCAGCTGCACGATCGGCGACATCATTGCATCGAGCTGCGCGTCCACGCCGTGGCGGGCGAACAGGGAGGCGGAGGGGTCGCGGTACAGGCGGATCTTGCGCTCATGCTGCGGCATCAGCATCCGCATGAAGTCGCGCGCCTGGCGGAAGGCGTCCTCGCCCTCGATCTGGATTTCCTCGATACCCGCGCTGAACGTGTCGCGGATCGAGCGCTTGATGAGGTCGGCTTCCTCATAGACCAGCGCGGGCGCGGTGGATTCCATGGTGCGCGTGCGGATCTCGTCCCACAGGCGCAGCAGGTACTCGCCGTCCCGGATGATCTCCGGCTTCGGGCGGGACGCGCCGGCCGTGCGGACGATCAGGCTCATGCCCTTGGGCAGGCCGATATCCTGCACCGCCTCGCGCAGGCGCTTGCGGTCCCCGGCCGAGGTGATCTTGCGGGAGATGCCGCCGCCGCGCGGGCTGTTCGGCATCAGCACGGAGAAGCGGCCGGCCAGGCTGATATAGGTGGTCAGCGCGGCGCCCTTGTTGCCCCGCTCCTCCTTCACGACCTGCACCAGCATGATCTGCCGGCGGCGGATCACTTCCTGGATCTTGTAGTGCCGCATGAAGCGGGAGGGGATGCGGCGCTCGCGCGAGCTGTCGTCGCTGTCGCCCTCGTCCTTGCTGCCACGGCCGCCCAGCGTCTCGGGCGGGGTCTCGTCCTCGTCCTCATCCGGGGCGGGGACGTCCTCGTGCGGCACCGGCGCCTCGGCGGCGGCGGCCTCGATGGCGACCATCTCTTCCGGGGTGGCGGAACGGCTCTCGCCCTGTACGGACATCGGCTGGGCGCGGCCGGGGCCCTTGTCGGACTGCTCGGCGGCCGGGTCGGCCTCCTGCACTTCGTCCGGCTCGGCATGGTGGGGGCTGGCGCCCTCATGCACGGGGGATTCGGTGAAGACGGAGGGGTTGGCCTGGGCACCCTCGCTGGCGGCGGCGCGCTCGGCCTCATCCGCATCGGCGATCTGCTCGATGGCGGCGACCATGGCGTCGGCCTCGGCCTCCGTCACGTCATCCTCGCCGCCGAACTCGTCCTCGTCCTCATCGGCCTCGGCGGCCTGCATCTCCAACAGGCGCTGACGGTCGGCGACGGGGATCTGGTAGTAGTCGGGGTGGATTTCGCTGAAAGCCAGGAAGCCGTGGCGGTTGCCGCCATACTCGACGAAGGCAGCCTGCAGGCTGGGCTCAACCCGGACAACCTTGGCCAGGTAGATGTTGCTCTTCAGCGGCTTCTTGTTCTCGGTCTCGACGTCGAACTCTTCGAGCCGGTTGCCGTCCAGCACCACCACACGGGTTTCTTCCGGGTGGTAGGCATCGATCAGCATGCGCTTGGTCATGAACCGGGATGCTCCGTGCCGCCGGCGCTCTCAGGCGCGGGGCGGCAGCAATGGGTGGGCATGCCCGAGTGAGCGGAATGGCACAGGCTACGCGGCGCGGTACAGGCCATGCGGCTGTGATCCGACCTCTCTCGGCGGGCCGTTGCCCCGTTCGCCGGGGGCGGCCCTGTTGTCGCGCGCCTCGCGCGGGCCCCGTGCAGCCTGGGCGGCCGCGAATCGCGGCACCTTCAGGCGCGGGCGGGCCAGCGGACAGGCAGCGAGCCAGGCGGCGGGCCGCGACGGCCCTCACCGCCCCTCTCATGCCGATGTGCGACAACCGGTGGAGCGGGCGACGGGACTTCCAGCCTGACGGGAAACGGACCCCGCGAGACGCGGAGGCACAGCCCGGTGCCGGAGACTTCCTTCGGGCCGCCCCCGCCCGGCGCCCGCCTAACAGGGCGGAATGGCACCAGGGAAAAGGCCGGGCGGCCGCGCCCAAAACCTCCACCGGCGGCACTGACCGCCGGGGCAACTCACCATAGGCGCCGCCCGCCCCTTCCACAAGGCTGAGCCGCATTCTCATGTTACATTCAGTAAAGCCGTGATCTTGCTGATTTATCGTATAGGGTGCGCCCAACCATGGACCCGCTGGGGGGCGGAGGACGTGGCGAGGCTTGTTGCACTGCAGAGGGGGACCCCACGCCATGCCATTATTCCAGGGGCCTGAGGACTCGGCGGAACAGACCACGGGGCCGAGCCGCCGCAGCTTGTTGCAGATGGCCTTCGGCATGGTCGCGGCGGGCGCCGTGCTGCCCGGCGTGGCGGAGGCCGCCGTCACCGCCGCGCGGCTGCAGGCCGTATCCGGCACCGCCCGCCTCACACTGACATTGAACTCCGACGCAACCTGGCGGCTGACCGCCAATACCCGCCCGACCCAACTGGTGCTGCACCTGCCGGGCACCGTCTGGCGCGGCGGCACCCGGCTGGGCTCCGCCGGGCTGGTGCGCGGCGCCAACTGGAACAACCGCGCCAAGCAACTGGTGCTGACCCTCGGCGGACCGGTCAGCGTCGCCCGTGCCGAGGCGGCGGGGCGGCAGCTGATCCTGGAAATCGGCCCTGGCACCCAGGCCGGCTTCGCCCGGCTGGCGCGCGGCACCATTGCCCAGGGCAATGTCGGCTCCGGCGCCCCGGCCGTCGCGGCGCGGGACCTGCCGCTGGTGGTGCTGGACCCCGGCCATGGGGGCAAGGACCCGGGCACCATCGGCGTCACCGGCACGCATGAAAAGCGCATCACCCTGGCCGCCGCCACCGAGCTGAAGCGGCAGCTGGAGGCCACCGGCCGCTGCCGCGTTGCCATGACGCGGGCGCGCGACGTGTTCATCCCGCTGAACGGCCGGGTGGAGTTCGCCCGCAAGCGGCAGGCCACCCTGTTCATCTCCCTGCACGCGGACAGCGCCCCCGGGGCGCGCGGCGCCAGCGTCTACACCCTGTCGGACCGCGCGTCGGACAGCCTCTCCGCCGGGCTGGCGCAGCGGGAGAACCGGGCCGACCTGCGTGGCGGCCTCAGCCTGCCGCCGGTTTCGCCGGAGGTGGAGCGCATCCTGTTCAGCCTGGTGCGGCAGGAGACCCGCGCCGGGTCCGACCGCATCGCCACCACCATGGTCCGTTCCCTGGGCGGCGAGGTGCCCTTGCTGCCCAACACCCACCGGCAGGCCGCCTTCGCCGTGCTGAAGGCGCCGGACATCCCCAGCATCCTGGTGGAGATGGGCTTCCTGAGCGACCGGCGGGACGAAGCCGCCCTGCAACGCCCGGCCCACCGCGCGAAGGTGGCGAAGGCGCTGGCGGAAGGCATCCATGTCTGGCTGGCCCGGCAGCAGGCGTCGCTCGGCGGGCTGGGCTGAAGGCGGCGGGGGATAAGGGTGGGGGAGAGAACTTCCCCAAACCCCCACCTTTTTTCTTCGAGTTGGGGGTTTGGCGGTGGGGTCGACGGATGCGGGTTTTGCGGAAGCCTGAGAGCCGCGGAAGCAACGACCTAAATGCCGACGATGTCAGGCGGCCGCCGATTTAGCGGGCAAAGCTCGTTGTAACCCTCGCCTTGCGCAAGGCTCACGCGAACGTCGTAGAGTAATTAGGTCGCTTGCAGAGCCCTGCTCGCCAAGTGCCCGCCAGATATCAAGGGCCTACGCCCCCGATCCTCACAACCAGAAATTCGGAAAAAGAAAAGAAGGGGGCCTGGGGGAATTCCTTCCCCCAGCCTTCACACCCTCAGCCCATCTTCCCGTGGCAGTGCTTGTACTTCTTGCCCGAGCCGCAGGGGCAGTTCGCATTGCGCGGGGTGCGGTACCAGGTGGAGGGATCGGCCGGGTCGATCTCCTCGCCGCCCTGGGCCAGCGGGGCCGGCGCGTGGTCCCAGCCGGTGCCCTCGGCGCCGCCGGTCGCCATCGCGGCGGCATCGGCGAAGGCGGGGTCCGGGTGGCGCATGTCGGTCACGCGCACCGGCTCCGGCATCGGCGGCGGCGCGTTGGGCGAGAGCTCGATCCGCATCAGCAGGGAGGTCACGCGCTCCCGCAGCTCGTCCAGCAGCCCGTTGAACAGGTTGAAGGCTTCGCTCTTGTACTCGTTCAGCGGGTCCCGCTGCGCGTAGGCGCGCAGGCCGATGCCCTGGCGCAGGTGGTCCAGGTTGAGCAGGTGCTCCTTCCACACGGCGTCGAACACCTGCAGCAGCAGGGACTTCTCGACCATCCGCATCAGGTCGGGGCCGACATTGGCGGCGCGGGCGGCGGCGGCCTGGTCGGCGGCCTGCTGGAGGCGCTCCCGCACCTGCACCTCGTCGATGCCTTCTTCCCGCGCCCAGTCGGCCACGGGCAGGTCCAGGCCCAGCGTCTCGTTCACCTGCCGCTGCAGGCCCTCGACATTCCACTGGTCGGGGTAGGCGTTCTCGGGGATGGCGCGGGCGACCATGGCGTCCACGGTCTCGCGGCGCATTTCCTCGATGGTCTCGGAGACGTCCTGCGCCTGCATGAAGGCGCGGCGCTGGGCGTACACTTCCTTGCGCTGGTCGTTCATGACGTCGTCGTATTTCAGCAGGTTCTTGCGCGTGTCGAAGTTCCGCGCCTCGACCTTCTTCTGTGCCTTCTCCAGCGCCCGGTTGATCCAGGGGTGGATGATGGCCTCGCCTTCCTTCAGTCCCAGCTTCTCCAGCATCCCGCCCATGCGGTCGGAGCCGAAGATGCGCATCAGGTCGTCTTCCAGGGAGAGGAAGAAGCGGCTAGCGCCCGGGTCGCCCTGGCGGCCGGAGCGGCCGCGCAGCTGGTTGTCGATACGGCGGCTCTCATGCCGCTCCGTGCCGATGACGAAGAGGCCGCCGGCCTCCTTCACGATCTTCTCGGCCGGCTTCACCTGCTCGCGGATGGCGGCGACATGCGCCTCCCACTCCGGGCCCTCATGCGGGCCGGCGAAGCTGGCCTCGGCCATCATCTCGACATTGCCGCCGAGTTTGATGTCGGTACCGCGGCCAGCCATGTTGGTGGCGATGGTCACGGCGCCGGGCTGGCCGGCCTGGGCGACGATGCCGGCCTCCTGCTCATGGTAGCGGGCGTTCAGCACCTTGTGGGGCACGCCCTGCTTCTTCAGCAGCTCGGAGATCAGCTCGGACTTCTCGATGCTGGTGGTGCCGACCAGCACGGGCTGGTTGCGCGCCTGGGCTTCCTTCACCAGCACCGCCACCGCCTCGTATTTCTCGCGGGCGGAGCGGTAGACCTCGTCATCGCTATCGGCGCGTATGACAGGGACGTTGGTGGGGATGGCCACCACTTCCAGCTTGTAGATCTCGGCGAACTCGTCCGCCTCGGTCGCCGCCGTGCCGGTCATGCCAGACAGCTTGGGGTACATGCGGAAGTAGTTCTGGAAGGTGATGGAGGCGAGCGTCTGGTTCTCGGGCTGGACCTCGACGCCTTCCTTGGCCTCCAGAGCCTGGTGCAGGCCGTCCGAGTAGCGGCGGCCTTCCATCATGCGGCCGGTGAACTCGTCGATGATGACGAGCTTGCCCTCGCGGTTGACGATGTAGTCGACATCCCGGGCGAACAGCACATGCGCCCGCAGCGCCTGGTTGGTGTGGTGCACCAGGGAGATGTTGTGGCTGTCGTAGAGGTTGCCCTCTTCCAGCAGCCCGGCGTCGCGCAGCATCTGCTCGACCGTCTCGGCCCCCGCCTCGGTCAAGGAGGCGGAGCGCTGCTTCTCGTCCTTCTCATAGGTCTCTTTGTCCTGCACCAGCTGGCGGACGACGACGTCCACGTTGCGGTACAGCTCGGAACTATCGTCCGAGGGGCCGGAGATGATGAGCGGGGTGCGCGCCTCGTCCACCAGGATCGAGTCGACCTCGTCGACGATGGCGTAGGCGAAGTCGCGCTGGACCATCTCGTCCAGACGGTACTTCATGTTGTCCCGCAGGTAGTCGAAGCCGAATTCGTTGTTGGTGCCGTAGGTGACGTCGGCGGCGTAGGCTTCCCGCCGCTCCTCGTCCGTCAGGCCGTGCACCACGCAGCCGGTGGTCAGGCCGAGCCAGCCATAGAGGCGGCCCATCTGCTCGCTGTCTCGCTTGGCGAGATAGTCGTTGACGGTGACGACGTGCACGCCCTTGGCCGGCAGCGCGTTGAGGTACACCGCCAGGGTGGCGACGAGGGTCTTGCCCTCGCCCGTCTTCATCTCGGCGATGCGGCCGGAGTGGAGCACTTGGCCGCCGATCATCTGCACATCGAAGTGGCGCATGCCCAGCACGCGCTTGCTGGCCTCCCGCACCGTGGCGAAGGCTTCGGGCAGCAGGTCGTCCAGCGTCTCGCCCTGGGAGAGACGCTCGCGGAAGCGGGTGGTCTGGGCCTGCAGTTCCTCGTCCGGCATGGCGGCCAGCTTGGGCTCGAAGCCGGCGATGGCGGACAGGCGGGCATTGAACTGCTTCAGCACGCGGTCATTGGCGGTGCCGAAGACGGCGCGGGCAAGGCGGGCGAACATGGTGCTTCGAGTCTCTCCGAGAGCGCCCCCAACCCCTTCCCCGGTGGTGCGAGTGATATCCAGGGCGCGCCGGGCCTTGGATAAGGTCCCGCCGACATCCATCGACCCATGGGGGCGGGCTACAGGCTGCGTCACGCGCACAGATAGGGGTGAGGCAGGCCAGGGTCAACGAAGCGTGGCGAATGGGGGGAGAGGCATTGACTTTTTTCTTATTATAGGAATATAATCCATATCAGGAGGTGCCCTATGACACTTGTTCCTGTAACGGAAGCCAGTTTGAAGCGCGCCATGCGGGACCCGCGCTATTGGCAGGCCGGCCACCCCGAGCGGAATGACTATGTCAGGTGGGTTACCGGCGGTTGGGACAGCCTGGGTGCCGCCGCGCCCGGGGGCCGGATGAGTCAAGGCATGGTGTTCGTCCGCGCCTATGAACGGACGCGCGGCGGCAAGTCCCACCATGTTTCGGCCCATCAGCGTGGCACCGTGTCCGGTCGAGGTGGCGTCCAATTGGCCATGTCGGGCGCGGACCCTGTCTTTGGCGGCTCAGTGCTGGGTCAGAGGCCATTATTGTTGGGGCCACCGATAGGCACCCGGCCCGCCCTGCCACGCCCGCCGGTGCGGAGCATCCCCGCCCGCCCTGGAGTCCGTGCCGATACGCGGCGCGGCAGCCTTGGTGCGCGCGGGTGGTACAATACGATCCCGGAGCAGCCCGGCGAAGGTGAAGCCGCTGATGCAGGCAAGGATGCCGCATCCACCGAGCCGTTGCTGCCCTCACCGCCGACGGTCGAGGAACTGGCGGCGCAGACACCGCGCATTCCACGCCGGGGGCGCATTAAAAATCCAGCCACCGAGCATACGCCCCAGTATGACCGGGGCGGCGGGGTTACCCAGCGTGATGCCGATCTGCAGGCATTGCGACCTGGTCCCGGCCGGCCCGATCCTCGTAGGCCTGAGGTGATATCCCACCCATTGCCTGATGGCCGAACAGCTGTGATCCGTAGGGCAACACGCCGGCAGGAGGATATCACGCTCGAGATTCAGGACCATGCGGCGCGCGAAGCTGGCCGAAATCCCGCAGTAGCAACGCACAAATTCCGTTATGGAGTGACACCTTGATGGCCCAGCTTCCCAGTTATTGCGATGAACAGCACTTGCCCCAGCATGTCCAACGCGCTGGCGAGGCGGACGAGGAACGCCGTCTGGGCCAGTTGGCCTGGGAAATGGTGGAAATCTGGACGTCTCCCCCGCCGATCAATGCGACGGAGACCGGCTTCTCCGCGGAGTGGCTGCGCCATAAGGGCTGGCAGGTCGCGCACATGGAAGATCCTATGAAAAGCGAGGAACGCGCCGGCCTGTTCGCCGCTCTGTCGGCACGTGGCCATCAGCAGCTTCTGCTGACCGGCGTTTCTCCCGATCTCCAGGAGTTGACGGCCGTCTGGAGCATGCCGCTGGAGGAACGCCCGATGGATGGCATTCTGGCGCTTTATCCTTACTCACCGACCATCGTCTTCACACCGGAGCGGGACTTCGCGCTGCTGATGGACGGCGAGAACATCGCGACCCTCGCCGCGCCACCGGCTTTCCTGCGCGAGGCACTCGGCGACCTCGCCCAGGCCGAACGCTACTTTATCGAGGAAGTGGTGGAGGAATACGAGGAATCGGAGAGGGGTCGCACCTTCATCCGGGCGTTCCTGTCGCGCTACGCCGAATTCAAGGCGTCATAGGCGGCACGGCTGTCCCGGCACCCCCTGTGCCGGGAACGCCTCTAGAAGGTTCCCTGGCTATGAATGAGACTCTGCCCCGCACCGACTTCGACGGCTTGAAGAATGATTCTACCATTCTCCTCGCTGGTACAGAGGACGAACAGCGCCGCCTCAGTCTGATAGCTTGGGAGGCCATGGAAGTCTGGGGTCCGCCCGGGAGAGAAGCCTGGACCCGCATTTCTTCCAAATGGTTGGCTGAGAACCGCTGGCGGGTCGGCCTTGGCGGCTACGTCATCCCCCACAATGCGCTTTCGATCGAGCAAGCTATCCGTGCCCGTGGGCACCGAAGTATCCTGGCCACACAGGTGGATGGCCGGTTGCTTCGCCCCTCTGCCGTTTGGCGCCTGCCGGTCGATCTGGCCGATATGGACCATGTACGACAAAATCATTTCGGAGCCGCAGTCCTGTTCTTTACGGAAGAGCGCGATTTCCTGATCCATTGCGACGGAGACGAGTCTACCGCCTATGCCGGCCCGCCTGACTTTGTAAATGCCGCCATGCAGTCCTGGCTGGGACCCGACCCGGAGAAGCCGGACCTCCTGCCCGCGCCCAGCATTCAGGCCGCAACCGAGAATATGTTGGAAACCATGCGAGAAACCCTTTCCGGCTCGGAGGGAGGGCAGTTTCAAGCAGCCGAGTTCGAGCGCCACCATCGCCCGTTCCTGGCCTGACGGCACGCCCGGTCCTCACTACTTGCCCCGGCTACCACGATGCCGGGGCGGACCATCCGGCCTTCCCTAGCGCCGAATTGCCCTTGGGCCAGCCCTGCGCCATCTTGCGGCTCCCCCGCCGCGAAGGCACATGCCCGTTATGCGCTCATCCGCCCTCCTCCTCCCGTTCCTCCTTCTGGCCACGCCCGGCCTGGCCCAGGCTCCGGCCCAGCCGCCCGCGGCGACGCCGGCCCCCGCCACGCCCGGTACGCCAGCCCCGGCCACCGCCCAGCCGGCCGAGGCCGATCCGGTGGTGGCGCGCGTCGATGGCGCCGAGATCCGCCGCAGCGACGTCACGGCCACCATCGCCCAGTTGCCGCCGGAGCTGCGCGCGGCGCCGGAGGCCATGCTGTTCCCGTTGGTGGTGGACCAGTTGGTGACGCAGCAGGCGCTGGTCGCCGCCGCCCGCGCCCAGAAGCTGAACGAGGACCCGGAGGTGCAGGCCCGCATCCGCCGCGCCGAGGACCAGGAATTGCAGCAGGCGCTGCTGCGGCGTGAGATCGCGCCCCTGCTGACCGAGGAAGCGCTGCGCGCCCGCTACCAGCGCGACATCGCCGGCAAGCCGGGCGAGGAGGAAATCCACGCCCGCCACATCCTGGTCGCCAGCGAGGACGAGGCGAAGAAGGTGCTGGCCGAGGTGCGCCGCCCGGGCGCCGACTTCGCCGCCATCGCCCGCACCCGCTCCACTGGCCCCGGCACCGAGCAGGGCGGCGATCTGGGCTTCTTCAAGAAGGGCGACATGGTGCCCGAGTTCGCCGAGGCCGCCTTCGCCCTGCAGACCGGCCAGATCAGCGAGCCGGTGCGCAGCGCCTTCGGCTGGCACGTGATCAAGGTGGAGGAGCGCCGCACCGCCGCCGCGCCGACCTTCGAGGAAAGCGCCGAGCAGCTGCGCCAGGCAGCGTTCGAGGAAGCGGTGAACGCCACCGTCACCCGCATCTCCGCCGCCGCGAAGGTGGAGCGCTTCAACGAGGACGGCAGCCCGCGGGCCGCCGCCCCGGCGCCGTCCCTGCTGGATGGCGCATCGCCGCCGCCGGCGCAGCCTAACCAGCGCCGCTGAGCAACCAGGGCGGGGGCCTCGACGGGCCCCCGCCTTTTCTTTATGCGCTGTCCCCCTCGGGGGCCTCCCGCCTCCGCTTCGATCTGAGGACTATGGCCCATGGCCGGTAAGGACCTGCCCGTCTCCCCCCTCGCCATCGCGCTGCCGCCGGTGCCGCCGATCGCCGGTGTGCGCCTTGGCGTCGCCGCCGCCGGCATCCGCTACAAGGGGCGCGCGGACCTGACGGTGATGGAATTCGCCCCAGGCACCACCGTCGCCGGCGTGTTCACCCGCAACAAGTGCCCCGGCGCGCCGATCGACTGGTGCCGCGCGGCGCTGAAGGGCGGCAAGGCGCGTGCCCTGGTGGTGAATGCCGGCAACGCCAACGTCTTCACCGGCAAGCTGGGCCGTGATGCCGTGCAGGCCACCGCCGCCGCCGCCGCCGAGCTGGTCGGGTGCAAGGCGAAGGAGGTGTTCCTGGCCTCGACCGGCGTGATCGGGGAGCCGCTGCCGCATGAAAAGCTGACGGCCGCCCTGCCCGCCCTGCACGCCAAGCTAACCGACAATGCCTGGGCCGATGCCGCCCGCGGCATCATGACCACCGACACCTTCCCCAAGGCCTGCGTCCGCACGGCAATGATCGGCGATACGGAAGTCACCATCGCCGGCATCGCTAAGGGCAGCGGCATGGTGGCGCCGGACATGGCGACGATGCTGTGCTTCATCGCCACCGATGCCAAGATCCCGGCGGCGGCGCTGCAGGCCGCGCTGGCCAAGGGCACCGACGCCAGCTTCAACCGCACCACGGTGGATTCCGACACCTCGACCAGCGACACGGTGCTGGTGTTTGCCACCGGCCAGGCCAAGCACCCCCGCGTGCCGGCCGAGGGCGGGCCGATGCTGCGCGGCTTCGTCAAGGCGCTGCACGAGTTGCTGCTGGACCTGGCGCTGCAGGTGGTGCGGGATGGCGAGGGCGCGCAGAAATTCATCCGCATCGACGTGACGGGCGCGACCACCACGCGCTCGGCGCAGAAGATCGCCATGGCCATCGCCAACTCGCCGCTGGTCAAGACCGCCATCGCGGGCGAGGACGCGAACTGGGGCCGCATCGTCATGGCCGTAGGCAAGGCGGGCGAGCCGGCGGACCGGGACAAGCTCTCGGTCGCCGTCGGCGGCACCTGGATGGCGAAGGATGGCGGCGTCGTGCCGGGCTATGACGAGACACCGGTCGTCGCCCACATGAAGGGCAAGGAGATCGAGATCACCGTCGATATCGGTCTCGGCAAGGGCAAGGGCACTGCCTGGACCTGCGACCTGACGCACGGCTACATCGACATCAACGGCAGCTATCGCAGCTGAAAATGGCCGCGGGGAGCATCGGCTGTACCAGCCGATGCTCCCCGCAATTTCAGGATCTTTGCCCCGCGCCTGGCGGCGAAAATTCCTTCAAGCATGATGCGCTCACATTCGTTCACGCACCACGCTCCAGGCCTCTGTTGGGCCGCGTAATTCAGGCTCTTCGGTGATCCCGCCTCAAGCCATCACGCTCTAGCGGTGGACGTGGGTGTCGCCCGACATCGCGCGGCTCAGCGGCACCAACTGCCACAGGGCAGACAGGCCGACCAGGACGTAGACGAGGCGCGACAGGCCGCTGCCGGCCCCGAACAGGGCGGCGACCAGGTCGAACTGGAAGAGGCCGACGAGCCCCCAGTTCAGTCCGCCGACGATCAGCAGAATCAGTGTGATGATATTGATGGCCTTCATGGCGAGCTTCTCTCGGAATGAGTGGGCCAGCAG
The DNA here is from genome assembly GCF_014490485.1 of Teichococcus aerophilus. GTDB lineage: Bacteria > Pseudomonadota > Alphaproteobacteria > Acetobacterales > Acetobacteraceae > Pseudoroseomonas > Pseudoroseomonas aerophila. The sequence continues at coordinate 27,571 of NZ_JACTVA010000032.1, forward strand.
GCGCTGGATAGTGGCTGAACCCGCGCTGGGCCATCGAGTTCCAAATTAATCGAAACATGCGGCAATACTGATCCGCAGTGTCGCCCGGATGCGACAGAATAACCCCGCAACGCGCAAGTCTCTCAGGGTTTCCCCGCCCGGATCACATCATTTCAGGAACCGGGCGCGGGCATCGTTTCCCATCTGTCCCAAGCATGACTTGGCCCGATGGCGAAGCTGGCACGGCCATTCTGGCAAAGAGGCTGTGAAGCGCCGCGGAACTTAGCAGCCAGGAGCGTGGCTTTTATCGCCGCGCTTTTCATGACCTGAGCGCTATCGAAATATTTCCTTCGCGATCGCCTGCCATGATAGCGTCATCTTCCCCCCCCGTCGGAACAGGTAGGACCGATGCATTGCCAGCTGAGATGGACGAGCCGCAACGGCGCCCTGCGCGGCGAGCGCCATATCTTCGACGCCTATGAGGACGCGATGACCGAAGTCGCTTCCGCCGTTCCCCGGCTTGACCAGGGCGATGTGCTGGAGCTGACCTCGAATGGTAAGGTGATGCTGAGTCTCAGGTGCGAAAAGGCCCCCGCCCGCACCGACGCCTGAAGCCCGCCGACCATTCCCGCCTGAACCGCACCTGAAGCGTGGAGCGTGATCTGTTCACAGAACACGCTCCAGGCCTTCTCTGAGGCCACGCGCCTCGCGCCTTCCGGTGAAATCCTCCTCAGGCGATCACGCCCCTCGCGGGCGGGAAGCCGCTCAGACGACGCCGTGGCGGCCCATTTCCAGGAACTTCTCCCGCCGGCGCGCCCGCAGCGTGCCGGCATCCTGCTCCAGCAGCGGCTCCAGGCTGGACCAGACCTTGTCCGCCACCGCCTTCACCGTCGCGTCGGTATCCCGGTGCGCACCGCCCAGCGGTTCCGCCACCACGCTGTCGATCAGCGCGAGGCGGGAGAGGTCCTGCGCCGTCAGCTTCAGCGCATCGGCCGCCGTGCTGGCCTGGGCGGCGTCACGCCACAGGATGCTGGCGCAGCCTTCCGGGCTGATCACCGAATAGATCGAATGCTCCAGCATCAACACCCGGTCCGCCGCCGCCAGCGCGATGGCGCCGCCCGAGCCGCCCTCACCGATGATGGTGGCGACGAAGGGCACCGGCGCGTCCAACCCGGCCTCGATGGAGCGGGCAATGGCCTCTGCCTGGCCGCGCGCCTCGGCCTCGATGCCCGGAAAGGCGCCGGATGTATCGACGAAGGAGAGGATGGGCAGGCCGAAGCGCCCGGCCAGCTCGATCAGCCGGCGCGCCTTGCGGTAGCCTTCCGGCTTGGCCATGCCGAAATTGTGCTTCACCCGGCTTTCGGTGTCCGAGCCCTTCTCGGTCCCCAACACCATCACGGAATGGCCGCGGAAGCGCCCCATGCCGCCGATGACGGCGGCGTCGTCGCCAAAGGCGCGGTCCCCGGCCAGCGGGGTGAATTCCTCGATCAGCGCGTTCACGTAGGTCAGGCACTTGGGCCGGTCCGGGTGGCGGGCCACCTGGGCCTTCTGCCACGGCGTCAGCTTGGCGTAGGTGCTGGCCAGCAGCTTGTCCGCCTTGGCCTGCAGGTTGCCCACTTCCTCGGCCACGTCGATGCCACCGGCATCGGTGGTCCGCCGCAACTCCTCGATCTTGCCTTCCAGCTCGGCCAGGGGCTTTTCGAAGTCCAGGAAGTGACGCATCTCGATTCCGTCTTGTGCGATGCCGCGATAGCCGGGCGGGAGGCGCCTGCCCTACCGCACCCGGCGGATGAATGCCAGCCCGTCAGGCCAGAGGTGCCGCTTCCGCCGGCCGGGCCAGCGGGTGGTGCTCCTCCACCAGCGCCTTCAGCCGCTCCTCCAGCACCCGGGTGTAGATCTGCACGGTGGCGATGTCGGAATGGCCCAGCAGCATCTGCAGGCTGCGCAAATCGGCGCCACCTTCCAGCAGGTGGGTGGCAAAGGAATGCCGCAGCACATGCGGGCTGACCCGCGCCGGCTCCAGCCCCGCCGCCAGCGCCGCCTGCGTCACCAGCAGGGACAGCCCCTGCCGCGTCAGGTGCCCGGTGGCCGCATGGGAGGGGAACAGCCACTTGGAGGGCTTCTTCGGGTCCTGCAGCCCCAGCGCGGCGGCGCGGGCGCGGGCCGAGATCGGCACCAGGCGCTCCTTGCCCCCCTTGCCCTTCACCATCACCAGCGGCGCCTCGGCCGAGAGGGCGGTGACGGGCAGGCCGACCAGCTCGCTGGCCCGCAGGCCGGAGCAGTACAGCAGCTCCAGCGCCGCCAGGGCCACCGGGCCGCGCTTGCCCGGCAGGGTGGCGGCGGCATCCAGCAGCGTCACCACCTCCTCCCGCCGCAGCGCCTTGGGCAGCGGCGCGGGCAGGCGGGGGCTGTCCAGCAGCTCGGTCGGGTCGTCGGCGCGCACGCCCTCGCGCACCAGGAAGCGGTGGAACTGCCGCAGCGCGGATAGCCGGCGGGCGGCGGTGCGGGGGGAGAGCCCCTGGTCGGTCAGCCCGGCGATGTAGCGGCGCAGCAGCTCCGGCCCCGCGGCGCTCAATGCCACGCCACCGCCCCGCCGCTTCGCGAAGCCGGCGAAGTCGTTCAGGTCGGCTTCATAGGCGGCCAGGGTGTTGCGGGCGGCGCCACGCTCGGCCGCCAGCATTTCCAGGAAGGCTTCCAGATGGCGGTCCAACGGAAGCGCCCCGCCTCAGCGCGTGGTGAAGCGCTCGTTGGGCAGGGTGCGCTCCACCGGCTGCTGCGTGGCCGGCGGCGGGAAGGCGCCGATGACGAGCAGGCCGCCCACGAGCGCGAGCAGCAGGACCAGGACGAGGAGAAGCAGGGGGCGTCGGAACATGGCGGCCGGATGATCCTCGCGCGCGGGCGGCGGCGCCACGCGGATGGGGTTGGCTGCGCACCGCGCAGCGGGACGTTCATTGCGCACCGCGCGGAAGGATGCTGCGCGGGACGCCTAAGGTGGCCTGCCCATCGCGCCGGAATCGGGGGCGGGATGCGCAGTCGGGCTGTAGCTTCCAGCGCTACGCGCCGGGACCGCGCTGTGCTACCGTCCGCCCTTGTGTCACGCAACCTCGGCTTTGCCATCGTTCCGCCTGCCGTTTCTCCGGCGCCCGCGCCCACCGCCCCGATGGCGGCGGCGCCCATGACCATGCCCGCTTCCCCGGGTGAGGGCTTTACCGCCGGGCGGGCCTTCACGGTGGTGCTGGTGGGCATGCCGGGGGCTGGCAAGACCTCGGTCGGCCGCCGGCTGGCCCAGCGCCTCGGCCTGCCGTTCAAGGATGCGGACAGCGAGATCGAGGCCGCGGCCGGGCAGCCCATCACCGAGATCTTCGCCCGCTATGGGGAGGCGCATTTCCGCGAGGGCGAGCGCCGCGTCATCGGCCGCATCCTGGAAGGGCCGCCCGTGGTGCTGGCCACCGGCGGTGGCGCCTTCAACGACCCCGAGACCCGCGCGGCGGTGAAGGCCAACGGAGCCGCCGCCATCTGGCTGCGCGCCAGCATGCAGACCCTGCTGCGCCGCGTCTCCGGCCGTGCCACCCGGCCGATGTTCCTGAATGCCGACCCGGTCGAGGTGCTGACCCGCCTGATGACCGCCCGCCACCCGATCTATGCCGAGGCCGATATCGTGATCGACTGCCTGGACGACGAAGGCCCCGAGACCACCACGGACAAGGTGGCCGCCGCCGTCGGCAGCTGGGGCCCGCCGGCCCGCCTGCCGGTGCAGCTGGGCGATCGTGGCTACGACATCCTGGTCGGCGCCGGGCTGGTCTCCCGCGCCGGGGCGTTGATCGCGCCCGTGCTGGCGGCGAAGCGCGTGGCCATCGTCACCGATGCCAGTGTCGGCCCGCTGCATCTCGGCACGCTGCGCGCCGGGCTGGAATCGGCGGGTATCGAGATCCGCGCCACCGTGACCGTGCCGGCCGGCGAGGCCAGCAAGAGCGTCGCCAGCCTTGCCACGGTGCTGGAGGCGCTGATGGAAGCGGGCGTCGACCGGCAGACCACGGTGGTGGCGCTGGGCGGCGGCGTGGTGGGCGACTTGGCGGGCTTCGCGGCCGCCACTGCCCTGCGCGGCCTGCCCTTCATCCAGATCCCCACCACGCTGCTGGCGCAGGTGGACAGTTCGGTCGGCGGCAAGACCGGCATCAACCTGAAGGCAGGCAAGAACCTGGCCGGTGCCTTCCACCAGCCGCGCATGGTGCTGGCCGATACCGGCGTGCTCTCCACCCTGCCGGTACGGGAGCTCCGCGCCGGCTATGCCGAGGTGGCCAAGCACGGCCTGCTGCACGGTGCGATGTGGGAATGGTGCGAGGGCTTCGGGGCCCGCGCCGTGGCCGGCGACGCCGCCGCCCTGCGCCACGCGGTGCTGGAGAGCTGCCGCCTGAAGGCCGGCGTCGTCGCCGCCGATGAGCGGGAGGAAAGCGCCGAGGGCGGCCGCGCCCTGCTGAACCTGGGCCACACCTTCGGCCACGCGATCGAGGCCGAGTGTGGCTATGACGGCACGCTGCTGCATGGAGAAGGTGTCGCCATCGGCCTCGGCCTCGCCGCCCGCCTCTCCGCCCGCCTGGGCTATTGCGACGCGGCGTTGGCGGCGCGGGTGGAGGCGCACATGGCCTCTGTCGGCCTGCCTGCACGCATCCGGGACCTGCCGCGCGGCTTCACGGTGGAAGCACTGATGGGACGGATGCGGAAGGATAAGAAGGCACGGGACGGCGGTCTGCGCTTCGTGCTGCTGCGCGCGCCCGGCGATGTCTTCACCGCCGGCGACGTACCGGCCGCGACAGTCGAGGCGCTGCTGCGGGAAGAGGGCTGCACCGGCTGATGGCGGCGCCGGGGGGGGCTACCCTCCCCTGCGGGCACTGAGGGCCGATCGGCAGGGCGTGTGAAGCAGGAAGACCGGGGAAGGAATTCCCCGGACCCCATCTTTTTCCTGCACGTTTTTGCGGCGTGGCTGGAAACGTCAGGCTTTTTTAACCCGGGGCGGGGTCGCGTTGAGGGTTAAAAGGCTGTTTCAGAAGTCTGCTGGCTGAAAGCGCGGTCGGGCTGTTTCGCGCCGGCGCGGAGACTTCTGGCATGGAAAGGGACCGCCAGGGCCGACCCGGCAGGGTCTTGAAACAGTCTCTTATGGGTTTTGGCGACGGACGGCTGGGCCCGCGATGTGCCGCGTGGCTCTACCTTCCGGCCTTGCAGCACGACGCCAGCTGACAGAAAAAAGATGGGGTTTCAGGGGAATTCCTTCCCCTGACCTTCCTCCTTCCCTTCCCGCCTGAGCCCGGTATCGACCTATTCCCGGCTGAAGAACGCCGAGAGGAAGCGGCGCAGGCCGGAACGCTGGTCTACTGGCTCCACCTCCACCGGCCGGGGCTCGGCCGGCGGGCCCATGCGGCGATGGATGGCCTGCACGCGGGCATCGTGCGGCAGAGCGGCGGCGGCATCGGCGGCCACGTGGCGCGCTTCGTCCAGCCGGCCGGTGCGCTCCAGCGACCGGGCGAGGCCGATATGGGCGGCGCCGTTGCCTGGCGCGTGCTCCACCGCGATGCGGAAGTGCTCCTCCGCTTCGGCGGGCTGGCCCAGTACCAGCAGCAATTGGCCCAGCCAGGTGCGGTTGCCGGCATCGTGGGGCGCCAGCGGCAGCGTCTGCTTCACCAGTTCCACCGCATCGGCCTGCCGGCCATAGGCGCCGAGCACGTGGCTCTTGCCGATCAGCGCGCCGACATGATCCGGCATCTGGCTGAGCACGATGTTGAACTGGGTCTCGGCATCCTCCAGCCGGGCGAAGTTCAGCAGCATGAAGCCCAGGTGGATATGCAGGGCGGCATCGCCGGGCGCCTCGCGGATGCCCTGCTCGGCAATCGCCAGCGCCTCGTCCCGCTTGCCCTTGCCACCCAGCACCAGGCTGAGGCCCTGGTAGACGTGCTGAATGTCCTTCCGCAGCGCCAGGGAGGCGCGGAAGGGCTCCTCCGCCATGTCGCCCTCGCCCATCCCGATCAGGATGTGGCCGATCTGTGCCAGCACCACCGCGTCGTTGCCGTGCACCTCGGTCAGGTGGAGCACCATGCGGTGCGCCTCGCCCTTACGGCCCTTGCTGACCATGCGGCTGATGGTGCCGCTGAGGATGTGCATCACCTCGTGCTCACGGGTGCTGCGGTGCAGGCCGATCTGCTCGGCGCGGTCCCATAGCCGGGCGGCCAGGTGGTAGCGGCCGCGGATGAAGGCGTTGACGCCGACGCGGAAGAACCATTGCGGGCTGTGGTGGCGCCGGTCCCGCATGGAATGGGACAGCGCGGCCATGTCGGCCGCCAGCACCATCCCCATCACCTTCTGCAGGAACTCGGTCTCCGCCAGCAGCCAGATCGAGGCATGGCCGACGAAGGGCGTGCGCAGCCAGTGGATGCCGAGTTCCGGCGCCGCCAGCAGCGTGGCGTTGACGCGGTCGTCCTCCATGTAGGGGTCGGCCAGCATGACGGCGAATTCCGGCGCCTCGTCCGCCGAGGGGCGCATGTTGGCGTGCAGGCCACGTTCGAAGAATTTGTGGAAGCGCTTGTCGGTCGGCACATCCACCGGATCGATCGAGGCCTGGGGGCAGACCGAGAGGACGCGGGTGATACCCAGCAGCCGGGCGTATTTCAGCGCGGCGTAGCCACCCATGCTGTAGCCATAGGCCAGCGCCTGCGTGCCCCCCAGTGCCGCGCGCACCGCGGGCGCGGCACGCTGGACGGCGGCGGCGGGGAACCAGTTCTCCCGCTTCGCGACGAAGCCGATGACGGGCAGGCCGAGGCGTGCGGCCGGCTCCTGACCCCACACGGCATGGCCGTCGGGGCGGAAGGTCAGTTCAGCGAAAGTGACGAGGGTGAAGGGCGGCAGCGCCATGGCCACCCCCGCCGGCGCGGGCCGGTGGATGACCAAGATCTCCGCATCCTCGTACAGGATGCGTGGGGCCGGCGGTTCCTCCGGCAACGCGGGCTCAGGCGCCACGGGCAGGTTTCCCGGCCTCGGCCGGCGTCAGCAGGCGCAGGGAAAGGGCATGCAGCCCAGCGCCGAACTCGGGCTCCAGCGCCGCGTGCACGGCGCGGGAGCGGGCGACGCGGGACAGGCCCTCGAAGGCAGGCGTCACGATGCGGACCGTATAGTGCGTCTGGCCACCAGGCCGGGCGCCGGCATGGCCGGCATGCTGATGGCTGTCATCCTGAACATCAATCTCGGCAGGTGAGAAGGTTTGGGTAAGAACAGTAAGGATACGGTCGGCGCGGATCGTCATGGGCGCTCTTTTCCACGGCACCGGGGGGTTGCCAAGCGAAAGCTGCGGCATCTGCCGCCTTGCGGGGACATGCATCCGCGATCATAAGACGTCAAATGGCCCGACGCGGCGAACGTCTCAGATCCGACAAATCCCCACCCACCGGGCCGCGCTGCGACGCCCCCGGTTGCGAGGCTGTGGGTGAATTCCGTGCACCGCGGGACCGTTCCCGCCTGCGCGACTACTATCATTTTTGCCTGGAGCATGTCCGCGCCTACAATCAGGCATGGGACTACTACAAGGGCATGTCGTCCGACGAGATTGAGACCAATCTCCGCAGCGACTCCGGCTGGCAGCGGCCGACCTGGCCGCTGGGCCGCCTCGGCGGTGCCAACAAGCTGAACCCGGAGATCTTCCGGGACCCGCTCGGCCTGTTCGGCCAAGCCCCGCCGACCCCGCGCAAAAGCGCCAAGGAAGCGCCGCCGGAGCTGCGCGCGGCGCTGGACATGCTCGGCCTCGGCTGGCCGTTGGAAGACACCGCGCTGCGGGCCCGGTACAAGGAGCTGGCGAAGCGCTATCATCCCGACGCGAACGGGGGAGACCGCTCCTCCGAAGAGAAGCTGAAGGACATTAATCGTGCCTACAGCCTGCTGAAGAAACGGCTGGCTACCCCGCGCGCGGATGACTCCGCCGCCGACCCGACGGCCGCCGCGGCGGCTTCCAGTAGGGCAGCCTGACCGCCGCCCCACACGCGACACGAAGATCCGAGAGCAAAGCCCGATGAGCAAGGTCGCCACCCTTTCCGAACCCCGCAGCACCGCCGCGATCAACATGCCGGACATCACGGTGAAGGTGCGCGAGGTCTTCGGTATCGACAGCGACCTGGAGGTCCCCGCCTTCTCGGTGACCACGGAGCATGTGCCTGAGAAGGACCCGACCTACCAGTTCGACCGCGAGACCACGCTGGCGATCCTGGCCGGCTTCGCCTTCAACCGGCGCGTCATGGTCCAGGGCTACCACGGCACCGGCAAGTCCACGCATATCGAGCAGGTAGCCTCGCGCCTCAACTGGCCCTGCATCCGCGTCAACCTGGACAGCCACATCAGCCGTATCGACCTGATCGGCAAGGACGCCATCGTCCTGAAGGACGGCAAGCAGGTCACGGAGTTCCGCGAAGGCATCCTGCCCTGGGCGCTGCAGCACCCCTGCGCCATGGTGTTCGACGAGTATGACGCCGGCCGCCCGGACGTGATGTTCGTCATCCAGCGCGTGCTGGAGGTCGAGGGCAAGCTGACGCTGCTGGACCAGAACAAGGTGATCCGCCCGCACCCGGCCTTCCGCCTGTTCGCCACGGCGAACACCGTGGGCCTGGGCGACACCACCGGCCTCTATCACGGCACGCAGCAGATCAACCAGGGCCAGATGGACCGCTGGAACATCGTGGCGACGCTGAACTACCTGCCGCACGCGCAGGAGAGCAGCATCGTCGCCGCCAAGCTGGGCATCAAGGCCGACGACGTGGCCGGCAAGAAGCGTATCGAGGCGATGGTGGCCCTGGCCGACCTGACCCGCGCGGGCTTTATCGCCGGTGACATCTCCACCGTCATGTCGCCCCGCACCGTCATCACCTGGGCGGAGAACACCCGCATCTTCGGCGATGTCGGCTTCGCCTTCCGCCTGACCTTCCTGAACAAGTGCGACGAGGCCGAGCGTTCCACGGTGGCCGAGTACTACCAGCGCTGCTTCAACGAGGAGATCCCGACCGGCCTGCTCGTCAAGAAGGGCTGACCGGTATGCCGGGAGGGGGAGACGCCCCCTCCCGGCCAAGGTTTCGTTGCGGCGGCGGGAGTAGAGAGTGATGAGCGGCACCAAGGACCAGACGCGCCAGGAAGAATTCAAGCGCGCGACGGCGGGCGCACTCCGCGCCATTGCCCGCAATGCCGAGGTCCAGGTGGCCTACCAGCCCGGCCCGTCCGGCCTGGCCGGCAAGCGGGCGCGTCTGCCGCTACCCACCCGTTCCCTACCCCCCGCCGAGATGGCGCGGCTGCGCGGCGCCGCCGATGCCATTGCGCTGCGCCTGCGCCACCATGACGAGGCCGCCCACGCCGCCCGCACCCCCCAGCGTCGGGAGGCCAAGGAGGTCTTCGACGCGCTGGAGCAGGCGCGGGTGGAAGTCGTCGGCAGCCAGTTCATGCCCGGCGTCGCCGCCAACCTGGATGCCCGCCTCGCCGAGACCTGCGAGGCCGAGGGCTACGACCGCATGACCCGCAAGGACCAGTTGCCGCTGCCGGCGGCGCTGTCCCTGCTGGCGCGCGAACGCCTTTCCGGCCACCCGGCACCCGCAGCCGCCCAACGCGTGCTGGATCTGTGGCGGGACACGCTGGGCGAGAAGGCCGACACCGCCCTGGCCGAGATGGCCGCCGCGCGCGACAGCCAGGCCGAGTTCGCCCGCGCCGCCCGCAAGTTGCTGACCGCGCTCGATCTCGCCGAGGCCGAGGTGGAAGCGGAGTCCGAGGAGGAATCCGAGGGCGAGGATGGCGGCGAGTCCAGCCCGCAGCAGGACAGCTCCACCGAGGGCGAGAGCGAGTCGCAGGAAAGCGAATCCACCCTTGGCGCCCAGCCCGAGTCGATGCAGGGCGAGGCGTCCGAGGAAGAGGGTGAATCCGAGGAAGAGGAAGGCGTCGCAGCCGAGGGCGAGGACCGCCCGGGTGGGCCACAGCAGCGCAAGGATGTCGCGCCCTCCGACGATGCCTCCATCTACCGCGCCTTCACCAAACAGTTCGACGAGGAAGTGGACGCCGCCGACCTCTGCGATGCCGAGGAACTGGCACGGCTGCGCCAGCAGCTGGACCAGCAGCTCAGCCATCTGCAGGGCGTCGTCTCTAAGCTCGCCAACCGGCTGCAGCGCCGCCTGCTGGCGCAGCAGCAGCGCGCCTGGGAGTTCGACCTGGAGGAGGGCATGCTCGATGCCGCGCGGCTCGCGCGCATCGTCATCAACCCGATGCTCTCCCTCTCCTACAAGCGGGAGCGGGAGGCGGATTTCCGCGATACCGTCGTCACGCTGCTGATTGACAATTCCGGTTCCATGCGCGGCCGGCCGATCTCGGTGGCCGCCATGTGCTGCGATATTCTCGCCCGCACGCTGGAGCGGTGCTCGGTGAAGGTGGAGATCCTGGGCTTCACCACCCGCGCCTGGAAGGGCGGCCAGTCGCGCGAGCGCTGGGTGCAGGAGGGCAAGCCCCGCAACCCGGGCCGCCTGAACGACCTACGCCACGTCGTCTATAAATCCGCCGACGCGCCCTGGCGCCGGGCCCGCAAGAACCTCGGCCTGATGCTGCGCGAGGGGCTGCTGAAGGAAAACATCGACGGCGAGGCGCTGGACTGGTCCTACCGCCGCCTGCTGGCACGGCCGGAAAAGCGCCGCATCCTGATGGTGGTCAGCGATGGCGCGCCCGTCGATGACAGCACGCTGTCGGTGAACCCGGGCAATTACCTGGAGCGGCACCTGCGCAAGGTCATCCACGATATCGAGGGCCGCAACATCGTCGAGCTGATCGCCATCGGCATCGGCCATGACGTGACGCGCTACTACCGCCGTGCCGTGACGATCGTGGATGCCGAGGAGCTGGGTGGCACCATGATGAAGAAGCTGGCCGAACTGTTCGACGAGGACGCGGCCGCCGCCTTCCAGCGTGCCGCGGCCGAGCGCGCGCCCGCACTCATCTGACCCGCCCGCCACCTTCCGCGCCGCCCCTCGGCGGCGCGGACCACGGCCCCGGGGTGATGCCTCCCGGTGGCGCCGGCCACGGCGAGCCCACCCCGCCCTTGCTCAAGCGCCTGGACGGCCCCCGGCGGCGGGACCTGCTGACCGTCCTGGGCGGCCTGCTGCTACCCGCTGTCGGCGGCCCGGCCGAGCCACCCGCCACCCCCCTGCCGCCGCTGGCGCTGCCGGCTTCCTCGCCCCTGGTGTCCCTGGGCGGGCTGCTGCTCAACCGCGCCGCCATTGGCTTCGGCGGCCTCTCCGGCCTGCATATCGATGCGGAGCTGACGCTGACTTCGGTCAGCGACCTTGGCTACTGGCTACAGGCCCGGCTGGTGCTGGACGATGCGGGTGGCCCACGGGCGCTGGAGGCGGTGCGCACCGGCGGGCTGTCGGACGGGCTGGTCTTCGGCTTGCCCGGCAAGGTGGCCAACGATGCCGAGTCTCTGGCGCGGATGCCGGACGGCACCTGGCTGGTTGGCTTCGAGCGCTGGCACCGCATCCGCGCCTATGACGACCCGGCCGGCTGGGGCCGCCCGGCGCCCTCCCCGTCCGGGTTGCGGGACATGCCGCTGAATGCGGGGCTGGAGAGCCTGGCGGTGCTCACCGATGGCCGCTTTCTGGCGATCAGCGAGGGGCTGAAGCAGGATGGCGACGACCTGCTGCGCGGCTGGGTCGGCCATCCCGGCGCCTGGGTCCCCATCTCCTACCGCGTCTCCCACGGCTTCGTGCCGACCGATGCCACGCCGCTGCCGGATGGTGGCGCGCTGGTGATGGAACGGCGCTTCAACATCTGGGACCCCGGCTTCAGCGGCCGGCTGAAGCGGCTGCCCGCCGCCGCCCTGGCCAGCCCCCGCCCCGGTGCCATCCTGGAGCCTGAGACGCTGCTGGAGGCCATCGAGCTGCCGCGCGAGAACTGGGAAGGGGTGAGCACCTTCCCCTGGCGTGGGCGGCAACTTGTGGCCCTGCTGACCGATGACAACGAGCTGTTCCTGCAGAAGGGGCTGCTGCTGCTGTTTGCCTTCCGCTCGGGCGGATGAGCGTTTCGCCGGGGCTAAAGGCCGGGGAAGGAATTCCCCGGACCCCTTCTTTTTTTCTGCGAGTCTTTTTGGGCGACGCTGTGGGGATGTTAGCCTTATGTGGCTAGTCGCTGTTACAGATCACCCATAAGCCAATGACTTCATTCAGCATTATGGGTGCATCGGCGGGATAAAAATGCTTGAAATCAAATTCTTACGCGCGGGCCCATAACAGCTTCTAGAGCTGGGCCTCTGTGGAAGGCCGACGGCTCAGCCAGGGTGGTCCAGGATATTTAAATGGCTCCGCCGACCCGTCCGAAGCTCACCGCCAACTGACAGAAAAAAGATGGGGTTTCAGGGGAATTCATTCCCCTGACCTTACTCTCTGCATCCGAGCCGAACGTTCGATTGAAGCGTGGTCGCCCCGGCTAAGCCGCCTCTACCAGCCGTTCCCGCGGCAGGGTCAGCCAGGCGCGGGCGCCGATGCCGGGCACGGCTTCCAGCGTCAGGTCGCCGCCATGGGCGCGCAGCAGGTCCCGCGCCACGACCAGCCCCAGGCCAAGGCCGCGTGTGCCCTGCCCGACCGAGAGGCCGTTGAGATCCTCGGCGGTCTGCCCGGTGCCTTCGTCCTCCACTACGATAGCCACGCTGGTATCGGCGCGCACCAGCCGCAGCTCCACCGAGTCGCCATCCTTCGTGTTGCGGATGACGCGGGTCATCACCGGGCGCAGGGCGCCCAGCAGCGCTCGCCGGTCGGCGGCCAGGGTGACAGTGCGCAGTTCCGGCGCCACGCGCCAGGCGCGGCGGCCGGGCGTCAGGGCCTGGGCGATCTGGCCGATCACCTCGTCCAGCAGCGGGCCCAGAAGCGTTGCTTCCTCTTGCAGCACGCGTGGCCCGGCCTGGGTGGCCAGTAGGTCGGAGACATCGGCGGCAAGGCCCAGCAGGGCGCGTGCACGGCCTTCCAGGGCCGGGGTGCCAGGTTTGCTGGTGCCCGGCTTGCTGGCGGCGGGGGGCTCCGGCGCCGTGGCATGGCCCAGCAGGGCCAGGCCGTGGCCCTGCATCTCCTGCGCCAGCAGGCCCAGGTAGCGCCCACGGGCTTCCAGCTCCTGCTCCGCCTGGCGGGCACGCGCTTCCACCTGGCGGCGCTCCAGCAGGAAGGAGGCGGAGACAAGGGCGCAGGCGGTGAGGAGGCCTCCCCCGAGCAGCAATGGCGGCAGCAGCGATTCCATGCTGCTCATGCTGTGGGATAGCGATGAAGGAAGGCTTAAGGGCGGCCCCGATCATTGAGACGCGCAAGACAACGTGAAACGGACGATGCCATGAAAAAGGGCGCCTCCCCTGCGGGAAGCGCCCTTTTCGAACTCAGCCGGTCAGACCGGGCTTAGGCGGCAGCGGCGGCCGAAGCAGCCTTCTTCGCCTGGGCGCGCTGGATGCGGCGCTTCAGAACCTGCGCCTCGACCGGCAGGTTGCGGTTCGGGGTCGTGATCAGGAACGAGTCCAGGCCGCCATTATGCTCAATGGTGCGGATGCCATTGGTGGACAGGCGGATCTGGATCGAGGTGCCCAGCACGTCCGAGAAGAACGACGTCTCCTGCAGGTTCGGCAGGAAGCGACGACGGGTCTTGTTGTTGGCGTGGCTGACGTTGTTGCCAGCCTGGACGCCCTTACCGGTGATCGCGCAACGGCGAGCCATGGCACTACCCTTTGTATGCAGCAGGCTGGGCACGCATGGCCACTCGCCTAACAGTGTGGAAATCAGAGGGCGGCGTATGGCCCGCCCTCCCGCCAGAGTCAAGGATTCGGGTGAGGAAGCTCAGCCATTCCCCGCCGTCGGCGGCGCGGATTGGCGCAATTCGTCCAGTTCACCCGATTCGACCGAGGCCAGAGCACTGCGGAGCACATTGGCGATGGCCTGGTCCTTCATGCTGCGGGCCATCAGCCCCAGCGCGCCGCCCAGCAACGCGGAAGCGACCGAGATCGGGGCGATCTTCTGCTCGATCATGTATTCGATGGCCTTGTCCACCACCGAACCAGCGTGGCTCAAATCCTCGGGGGCCATCCCCTGCGGGTCGAGTTGCATGCGATGCCTCCAGAGATACGGACCGGTCACATAGTCAGTGCGGGGCGCGGGGGAAACCCCTCCCGCGCCCTGCCGTGATCCTCCCGGCCGGTTACGGGCGGGCGGGCATCACCGCGCCGGTCGGCATGTCCGGCGCCACGCCGGCCGCCATGGCCGCCGCCTGGGCCGCCGCGGCTGCCTCCGCCGCCGCCACGGCCTCGGACTGCCGGCGCCACATCTGGGCATAGAGGCCGTCCTCCGCCATCAGGGCGGTGTGGCTGCCACGCTCGGCGATGCGGCCATCCTGCAGCACGATGATCTCGTCCGCCTCCACCACGGTGGAGAGGCGGTGGGCGATGACCAGCGTGGTCCGCCCGGCCGAGACGCCGCGCAGCGCCGCCTGGATGTCCTGCTCCGTACGGGTGTCCAGCGCGCTGGTGGCCTCGTCCAGGATCAGGATGCGCGGGTCCTTCAGGATGGTGCGGGCGATGGCCACGCGCTGCTTCTCGCCGCCCGAGAGCTTCAGGCCGCGCTCGCCCACCTTGGTGTCGTAGCCATCCGGCAGGCGCAGCACGAAGTCATGCACCTGCGCCAGCTTCGCCGCCTGCTCCACCTCAGCGTCCGAGGCGCCGGGGCGGCCATAGGCGATGTTGTAGCGGATGGTGTCGTTGAACAGCACGGTGTCCTGCGGCACGACGCCGATGGCGTGGCGCAGGCTCTCCTGCGTCACGGACCGGATGTCGTGGCCGTCGATGCGGATCTGGCCCGACTGCGCGTCGTAGAAGCGGAACAGCAGGCGGGAGATGGTGGACTTGCCCGCCCCCGTCGGCCCGACGATGGCCAGCGTCTTGCCCGGCGGGATGCTGACGGAGATGCCCTTCAGGATGGTGCGGTCCGGCCGGTAGCCGAAGCGGATATCGTCCAGCTCCAGCGCGCCGGGGCCGGGCGGCAGGGCGATGGCGCCGGGGGCGTCGGCCACCTCCTTCTCCTGCCGCATCAGGGTGAACATGGCCTCCATGTCCGTCAGGCCCTGCTTCAGCTCCCGGTACACGAAGCCGAGGAAGTTCAGCGGCAGATAGAGCTGGATCAGGTAGGTGTTCACCAGCACGAAATCGCCCACCGTCATCCGGCCGCTGATGACGCCGCGCGCCGCCATCACCATCACCACCGTCAGGCCGACGGCGATGATCGCCGCCTGGCCCATGTTCAGCAGGTTCAGCGTGACCTCGGAGCGGATATAGGCACCCTCGTACCGCGCGAGGGAACCGTCGTAGCGGCGCTCCTCATGCTTCTCGTTGCCGAAATACTTGACCGTCTCGTAGTTCAGCAGGCTGTCGATGGCCTTGGTGTTGGCGTCCTGGTCCATCTCGTTCATCGCGCGGCGGAAGCGCAGCCGCCAGTCGGTGAACACCAGGGTGAAGGCGATGTAGAGGCCGATCGTCAGCAGTGTGGCGACGGCGAAGGTCCAGTCGAACATCCCCCACAGGATGAAGGCGACCAGCAGCACTTCCAGCAGCGTCGGGATGATGCTGAACAACATGAAGTCCAGCACGAAGTTGATGCCCTTCGTGCCGCGCTCGATGACGCGGGAGAGGCCGCCGGTCTGCCGGTCCAGGTGAAAGCGCAGGCTCAGCGCATGCAGGTGATGAAACACCTGCAGGGCGATGACGCGCGCCGCCCGCGCCTGCACCTTGACGAAGATCGCGTCCCGCAACTCGGCGAAGGAGGAGGAGGCGACGCGCAGCAGGCCGTAGCCCACCACCAGCGCCACCGGGAGCGCGACGATGGCGGCGACGCCCTGCTGCGGCGTCAGCGCATCGACCGCACGGGCATAGACGATCGGCACCAGCACGTTGGCGCCCTTCGCCACCAGCATCAGCACCAGGGCGATGACGACGCGGACACGCAGCTCCGTCTGGTTCTTCGGCCAGAGATAGGGGGCGAGGGTTCTTAAGGTGGAGGCATGCCCGCGCTCCCGCGCAGGCGTGGCTTTGGGCTCGGCAGACAAAGGGGGGCACTCCGGATTAGTCGGTTGCCGGTTACATGGCGGTACCGGCGCTGGCTGACAATGCGGCCGGCACGCGGGGCTGCCCCCATTGCCCGCGGGCCCCGGGCAGGCCAGAACCAGGGCATGGACGGCTTCGCGCGGCACATCGCTGCCTGTAACAACATGGGCTCCCCCGCCGGGCGGATCCCCTTCCACATCCTCGGCCAGCCGGTGGGGCTGCTGCCGCCGGAGCTGGCGCGCTGGCTGGCCTACCGGCCGCAGCATTTCCACTTCGATGCCAAGGGCGTCTCCCTCGCCACCAGCCTGCGCGGCATCATGCGGCGCGACGCCGCGCTGGCCGACGCGGTGAAGGGCATGGCGCGGGAAGGCTACATCAAGCACCGGGACGAGCCCTTCGACGTCCGCGCCAACGCCGCCGGCGCTGTGCTGGCGCGGCTGGACCGTGGCGCCATCCCAGCCTTCGGCATCATCTCGCAGGGCGTGCACCTGAACGGGCTGGTGCGGCGGGCGGACGGGCTGCACCTGTGGCTGGGCCGCCGTTCCCCTACCAAGGCTGTGGCGCCGGGGCAGTGGGACAACATCGTCGCCGGCGGCACGCCCGCCGGGATGGATGCGCTGGGCACCCTGACCAAGGAAGCCGGGGAGGAAGCCGGCCTGCCGCCGGACATGGTGGCCGCCGCCCGCCCCGTCGCCCGCCTGAGCTACAACATGCTGGAGGAGAACGGCCGCCTGCGCCGGGATATCCTGCACGTCTTCGACCTGGATATCCCGGAGGACTTCACCCCCTCCCCCCAGGATGACGAGGTGGAATTCTTCGAGCTGTGGCCGGCCCAGCGGGTGCTGGAGCTGGTGCGGGATACGGAGAGCGTGAAGTTCAACGTGAACCTGGTGCTGATCGACCTGTTCCTGCGCGAAGGGCTAATCGACCCGGACAGCCAGGAAGGCCGCAGCCTGCGCGCGGGGCTGGACCAGGGCGGCGGGCTGTAACGGCCGGGGCGGAGGGCAGTCCAGGCCGGGGAACGCATTCCCCGGGCCCATCTTTTTCCTGCGCGTTTGCTGCCGGGCCTTGGGGCCATCGGGCGGTTCAGGATGCCGTTCGGAGGGTGGTCCGTGCTGCGGCGGCGACCAACCCCGGGGCGCGCAGGCGGCTTCTGACACGGGATGGGGATGCTCGGCTTGCGGTGTCATCCCAGCGGGGATGAGGCCCTGTCCGTCCGGGAATTGCCATGAATCAGCCTGCAAGCCGGATCTTGCGGACTTTCCACGGTGGACCTCCACAAAATGGCAGGGCGGCTTCCGTGGGTGCTGGATGCCTGCAATAGCCGTTCGAACGGAAAAAGGGCCGGGGAAGCCTTCCCCGGCCCTTTCTTGGCCGCTCAGTTCAGCGGCGTTGCCTGCACGCCGCCCTGCGGGGCGGGCTGGTAGGTCGGCATCGCCTGGCCCTGGGCCTGGGTGGCGCCGGAGGAGGAGGTCGCCGCCACCGGCGGATTGTTCGGCGGGCCGAAGCGCATCAGCATGGCGCGGAGCGGGTCCGCGCCCGGGTTGTGCGCCGCCATGTCGATGACGATCTGCCGGGCCGAATAGCCCTGGCCGTAGAAGGCGCGGTTGGACTCGCTGCGGCTGCTGAGCAGGGAGCCGTCGAAGGCCACGCCGGCGAACAGGCCGCGCGTGCGCGCCACCGTGACGATATCGGCGCCCACCGCCGCGGTGGTGGAGCCGGCGATGCCGCCGCCGACCGTCGCCACGGCGATGGAGGCATCGGCGCCGATCTTGAACTGGCTGTCCATGAGGGCGGAGAGGCCCTTGTCGGTCAGGATCATCATCATGACCTGCGCGTCCTGCACGCCGATCTGGAAGCCGATGCTGCCGGAACCCATGCTGTAGAAGGCCGGCGAGGACCAGGAGCCGGCGCCATCCCGCGCCAGCAGCACGCAGCCACCGCCCTGGCCGCCGACGATGAAGCCGGCGCGGAAGACGCGCGGGCAGACCATCACGGCGCGGGCACGGCGCAGCAGGCCGACGGCATCGGTCTGCGGCCCGTCGGAGCCGGAGAGCATTTCCTGCACCGTCAGGGTGGCGCGATCCACCAGCACCTGTTCCTCGCCCTGGGCCGTGGCCGCGCAGGCGGGCAACAGCACCGCCAGGGCCAGGGCCGGGGACAAGGCCTTAACCTTCGGGAAGATGGAGCGCCGCATGAAAAACCTCCGCCAAGCCTTTGGATAGGAATGACCTTACGGCACCTGGGCCGCAAGGCAAACTTCCGTGGAGGCGAAGGTCGCATCTGGGCTGGGACAGGCGGCCGGCGATAAGGCCGCCGCAGGTTGGAGCCCGCCAGTTTCGCGTAGGCTCTCTGCCAGCCTCCAGCTTCTTGTTCTTGAGGGCCTCTTCACCGGGCAGGCGATGCCGCCTGGCCCGGATAGGCTCTAGGCCGCCGGCAGCGGCGGTTCCTCGTTGACCGAGCCGACGCGCCAGTCGGTGCCATGGCGTTCCAGCCGCGTCAGCGACAGGTTCTTGACCGAGAGCTGGAAGGCCTGCTGCGGCTGCAGCCCCATGGCATGCGCCACCGCCGCGCGGATGGAGCCGCCATGGGCGATGATGACGACATCCTGGCCGGGCAACTGCTCCGCCATGCCGTCCAGCGCCGGGCCGACGCGGCCGATGACGTCGTCCAGGCTCTCGCCACGCGGCGGCCGCTCGCCGGCGCTGTGCGGCCAGAACGGATGCGGCGGCTCGGTCAGCCGGGCGGTGAATTCCTCGTGGCTGATGCCCTGCCAGTCGCCCAGGTGCTGCTCGACAAAGCGGGGCTCCACCTCCAGCTCGGCCCGTGGGTAGCCGGCGGCGAAGATGGCGGCCGCCGTGGCCTGGGTGCGGGACAGCGGGGTGGTGAA
Source organism: Teichococcus aerophilus (assembly GCF_014490485.1). Classification (GTDB taxonomy): domain Bacteria; phylum Pseudomonadota; class Alphaproteobacteria; order Acetobacterales; family Acetobacteraceae; genus Pseudoroseomonas; species Pseudoroseomonas aerophila. Next base: position 46,551 of record NZ_JACTVA010000032.1, read on the forward strand.
CCACCGCGCCCCGCTCGGCAGCCGGCTGGCCAGCCAGCGGTAGCTGGCGGTGTCCTGCGCCATGGTCAGCGCACAGATGGCGACATCCATGTCGCCATACATCACGGCCCGGGCGGAAGGTTCGACCAGGGCGTGGCGGATCAGGAAAAAGCGTGTTGCGGTCACGCGGGGTGTTTAGGCGCTTTGGCGGCGGCGGCAAATGGTGTGCTGCCAGTTCACTCTTTGTTCAAGCAAGCCGCCGATACTCCGCAGGCCCCAGAACGGGCGTGGAGCGTGTCAAAATGTCATCGCTATCCTTCACCGCCCTGCAGCCCGCGCCGGCCGCGGCCTGGCCGCCCGAGCCATCCCAACCCCTGCCGCTGCTGGCGGCGCAGATCGCGCTGACCATGCGGCCGGACTGGCCGGGGGAGCCGGTGGCGGCATCCGGCCTTTCCGCACTGGCGGAGGACATCGCGGCGGCGCTGCAGCTGGAAGCCCGGACGCCGATCGGCCTGGCGTCCGTGCTGCCGCCGCAGGAGCTCTGGCAACGGGATGCCGCGGCCGAGTCCCTGCTGCCCGCCACCGGAGGCATCGCCTTGTCGGACCTGCTCTGGTTCGGCTGAGGCTGCGGACAGCGTTGTGCCGGCGTCCTCAGCCGGGGCGGTGCGGGTGCGCGCGGAGGAAAAATCTGCTCCATTATGCGGATGCAAGCCGCGCCGCCCAGCCAGCCCGCCCCCGGCCGCCTGCCTTCGGGGCTAAGGGTCTACGCCATCGGCGATGTGCATGGCCGGGATGACCTGCTGGCGCGGCTACACGCGCAGATCGCCGCGGATTGGCGGGCCGCGCCCGCCACGCAGGCCGCCATCATCCACCTGGGCGATTTCGTCGACCGTGGCCCGGACAGTGCCGGGGTGCTGGACCGTGTGGCCGGTCCGCCGCCCATCCCCGGCGCCACCGCCATCACGCTGCGCGGCAACCATGAGGCGATGATGCTGGATGCGGTGGCGCCCGGCGCCTCCCGGCAGGCCCTGGCCTTGTGGCTGATGAATGGCGGGCTGGCGACGCAGCGCTGCTACCCCCAGGGGGTGCCGGAGCGGCACCTGGCGCTGATGCGCGGCATGAAGCTGACCTGGGAGGCGGGCGACTACCTGTTCGTCCATGCCGGCATCGACCCGCGCCAGCCGCTGGAGGCGCAGCAGGAATCCAGCCTGCTCTGGATCCGGGAGCCGTTCCTCTCCTGGACCGGGCCACTGCCCAGGGTGGTGGTGCATGGCCACACCCCGGCGCAGCTGCCGCAGGTGCGGGCGAATCGGATCGGCATCGATACCGGCGCGGTGGCTGGCGGCCCGCTGACCTGCCTGGTGCTGCAGGATGCCGGGCTGCGCTTCCTTTCGGCGAGCTGAAACGGGGCTTTAAGCGGCCGCCGGGCAGATCGGCGTGGGGTGCGTCTTGCGCCACAGGCCTGGGCTGCGCTAGGCCGTTGCGATGCAAGGCCCTGTGCCCACAGCCGATCCGGCACTGCCGGCGGACCACACGACGCCGCCTTTCCCCGTCGCCCCTGGCCCGGATCTGGGCGAGGCGGTGCGGCAGCTCAAGCGCGCCTCCGTGCTGGTGGTGGGCGATGCGATGCTGGACCGCTACGTCTACGGCCAGATCAAGCGCATCAGCCCCGAAGCGCCCGTGCCCATCCTGACGGTGGAGCGCGAGGTCGCCATGCCCGGCGGCGCCGGCAACGTGGTGCGCAACCTGACGGCGCTGGGCGCCGCGGTCGCCTTCCTCTCCGTGGTGGGGGATGACCAGGCGGGCAGCGACCTGACCGGGCTGATCGGCGGCCAGCCGGGCGTGGAGCCCTGGCTGCTGGTGCAGGGTGGCCGCGCCACCACCAGCAAGACCCGCTTCATCGCCAGCGGCCAGCAGATCATGCGGGCCGATCACGAGATCGCCCGCGCCATCCATGAACGGCTGGCGGACCGGCTGGTGCGCATCGCGGCCGATACCGTCGCCGCCACCTCGGTCATGGTGCTGTCGGACTACAACAAGGGCGTGCTGGCGGGCGAAGTGCCGGCGCGGCTGATCGCCGCCGCGCGCGCCGCCGGGCGCCGCGTTGTGGTGGACCCCAAGGGGCTGGATTACGGCCGCTATGCCGGGGCCGACGTCATCACCCCCAACCGGGCCGAGCTGGCGCTGGCCACTGGCCTGCCGGTGGAGACGGAGGAGGAGATCGTCCTCGCCTGCCGCGCGCTGCGCGATGCCCACGGCTTTGGCGCCGTGCTGGTGACGCGCAGCGAGGACGGCATGACCCTGCTGGATGGCGACGGCCTGCACCATTTCCCGGCCGAGGCGCCGGAAGTGCACGACGTCTCAGGCGCCGGCGATACCGTGGTGGCCGTGCTGGCCGCCGGCATGGCCAGCGGGCTGGCCCTGCCTGTGGCCGCGCGGCTGGCGAACATCGCCGGCGGCCTGGTGGTCGGCAAGGTCGGCACCGCCGTGGCGCGGGAGAACGACCTGCTTGAGGCCCTGACGCCGGAGCGCGGCACGCTGCGCAAGGTGATGCGCCGTGCCAGCGCGGCCGAGCAGGTGGAGCGCTGGCGCCAGCGCGGCTGGCGCGTCGGCTTCACCAATGGCTGTTTCGATTTGCTGCACCCCGGCCACGTGCATCTGCTGGAGCAGGCGCGCAGCTGGTGCGACCGCCTGGTGGTCGGCGTGAATGCCGATACCAGCGTGAAGCGACTCAAAGGCCCCAGCCGGCCGATCCAGCAGGAAGCGGCGCGCGCCGCCGTGCTGGCCTCCCTCTCCACCGTCGATCTGGTGACGGTGTTCGAGGAGGACACCCCCGTCGAACTCATCCGCCTGCTGCGGCCGGACGTGCTGGTGAAGGGCGCCGACTATGCCGTGGACCAGGTGGTCGGCGGCGAGCTGGTGCAGGAATGGGGCGGCGTGGTGAAGCTGGCGGAGCTGCTGCCCGGCAACTCGACCACCGCGACCGTCGCCCGCATCCGCGGCTGATGCCCATGGAGTGGGGCGCGCTGTTCAACACGGGGCGCTTCCCCGACCGCCCGGCGCGCGACGACCCCGACCGCAACCCCTTCCAGATTGACCAGGACCGCATCGTCTTCAGCCGCCCCTTCCGGCGCCTGCAGGAGAAGACGCAGGTCCACCCGATGATCGGCAACGCGCATGTGCGCAACCGGCTGGTGCATACGCTGGAAGTGGCCTCGATCGGCCGTTCCATTGGCTTCGGCGTCGGGGCCGCGCTGCGCACGGATCTTGCCAATGCCGGCCGCACGCCGGACGATCTCGGCTACCTCGTGCAGGCGGCCTGCCTGGCGCATGACATCGGCAACCCGCCCTTCGGCCATGCCGGGGAAGCCGCCATCGCCGCCTTCATGGAGACCTGGCTGCCAGAGGCCCGCCGCACCACCGGGCTGGAGCTGGATGAGGACCTGCGCTTCTTTGACGGCAACGCGCAGGGCTTCCGCATCCTCACCCGCTCGGACGGCTACCGGGAGCGCGGTGGGCTGAAGCTGACCTTCGCCAGCCTGGGCGCCTTCATCAAGTATCCCTGGGGCGCCACTGACCCGCGCGCCGAGAAGCACGGCGTGCCCGGCGCCAAGTTCAACCGCTTCGAGACAGAGCGGGCGGGGTTCGAGACCGTGCGCGCCGAGTGCGGGCTGGAAGGCCCCCTGCCCCGCCACCCGGCCGTCTGGCTGATGGAAGCGGCGGACGACATCACCTACGGCCTCGCCGACCTCGAGGACGCGGTGGAGCTGGAGATCGTCCCCTACGCCGATTACGAGGCGCTGGTGAAGCCGCTGACCGGGCTGGCCGACCAGCGCATCGCGGATGAGGACGGCGTGCCGCAGAAGCTGGCGCTGCTGCGCTCCGCCGCCGCCGGGCGGATGATCGGCGCGACGCGCGACGCCTTCCTGGCCCATGCCGGCCCCCTGCTGCGGGGCGAGCTGCCGCGCGGCAGCCTGGTCGACCTCTGCGTGCCGGAGCTGGCGGAGCCCTTCCGTGCACTCAGCCGCGCCAATGCCGAAAAGCTGTACCTGCACCCGCGCAAGGTACAGTTCGAGATCGGCGCGCGCGACGTGCTGGAGAAGACGCTGGGCGTGTTCCTGGAAGCCTGCGTCGCCTTCGTGCAGGCCAAGGGCGAGATGACCCGGCTGCCCCTGCGCGCGCGCCAGGCGCTTTCCCTGATGCAGGACTACCACCCGCGCGCCGGCTTCTCCGCCAGCGAGACCGTTCGCTGCGCCGTCGATTTCGTCGCGGGGATGACGGATAATTACGCAGCCAATCTGGCGGCGCGGCTGCGCGGACTTTAGGGGCGCGGGGGAAGAAGAAGGCCGGGGAAGGAATTCCCGGGACCCCTTCTTTCTTTTTTCGAGTTTTGCCTGTGTAGGCTGTTGAGGGATTTGGGTCTGGAACACGGCTGGGTGCGCCGGAGGTCTGGGACCTCTGGCGACTGAGGGTTCAGCTCGCGTGGCCCATTGATAAAATCATCAAGCAGCGTCCGCTCTCAGGCCAGCGCCACGCCAACTCGCAGAAAGAAGATGGGGTCTGGGGAATTCCTTCCCCAGCCTTCCTTTTCTTACCAGCACATCCTGAGGGGAGGCCCCCTCACTGCTCATAAGGTTGCGGCGTCAGTTCCGGCGGCACGTAGGCGGGCACGGGCTGGCGGACGCAGCCGCGCACAATGGGGGCGCATACGCCGTTCTGGCCGCCCACGTCGTCGTTGTCCCCGGTGTAGTTGAGGCCGATGACGCGGTTCTGCGCCACGCGCACCAGCACGTGGCAATAGGTGCCGCTGCCGGCCAGGCTGAAGCCGCCGACGACCGGTAGGCTGATGTTCAGCCCGCCCACATTCTCGTTCTTCTGCTCGTAGGACAGCAGGCGGGTGCCGTCGCCCAGAGTCTGGGTCCGGTTGGGGATGCCGGCGCAGGCCTGCAGGTCGCTGACATCCATACCGACCAGTTGCTGTCGTGCCGCATCGGTCACCTGAGCGCCGCTCGGGGCGCAGGATGCCAGGGCCAGGCATAGCAGGAACAGGGGTCGGGACAGATGCATCGCGCTTCCTTAGCAAAGGGTCCCCGGCAAGGTGGGGGCTGGGGCGGCCCGCGTGAACCCCGGCGGCCCGAATGGGCGTGCCGCAGCGCAGCATCGGGCCGTGACGGGGGCGGAACTGCGTGCTTGACGCGGGCGCCGCGCAGGTTCATGTGCCGCCGGTCTGGCGACGGCGCGGGTGCCCCGTGCCGCCGCAGCGAATCAGGAACAACCGCAATCATGCCCAGCGACAGTCCAAGCGACAGTCACAGTCGATTGTCCACGCCGGCCGTCGCCGGAGCCTGATCGCGAGGTCCGGCTCACCGCGCCGCGCCGGCGGCGGACACAACAGGTGAGCCATGAACAACCTCTTCGCCACGGCCTTCCCGGCCGATGGAAACCTGCTGGTCCACACCCTGGCCAAAGGGCACGTTGCCGACCTCGTCGAGTACCTGAACACTCTGCCGGATGACGAGGCCGCCGCCGCCCTGGCCGCCTTGCCGCCGGAACAGGCGGTGGAGGTGTTCGACCGGCCGGAGCTGAACCGCGCGTCCGAGTTGCTGGTCTCCCTGCCTGGTGCTGCCAGCGCGCATATCCTACGGGAGATGTCGGCCGACCGGGCGGCCGACGTGCTGCGGGTGCTGGACCGCGGCGCCCAGGCGCTGCTGCTGGCGCCGCTGGAGCCGGAGCCCGCCGGCACGCTGCGCCGCCTGTTGGCTTACCCGGAGCACAGCGCTGGCAGCCTGATGACCACCGAGTTCGTGGCCCTGCCCACCACCGTCACGGTGGCGGAGGCGCTGCGCCATATCCGCGAAGTGGAGCGGACGCGGGAGACCATCTACGCACTCTATTTGCTGGACCCCGCCACCCGGGCGCTGGTGCGCACCATCTCGCTCCGCCGCCTGATCACCGGCGAGCCGGAGCAGAAGGTGATGGACCTGGCCCTGGCGCGGGAGCCAGTGACGGTCTCGGCCGAGACGGACCGCACCGACGTGGCACGGCTGTTCGCGCGGCATGACCTGCTGGCGGTGCCGGTGGTGGATGCGCGCCAGCAATTGCTGGGCATCGTCACCGTCGATGACGTGATCGACGCCATCGTCGACCAGGGGACCGAGGATACGCACCGCTTCGGTGGCATGGAGGCGGTGGACAAGCCCTACCTGCGCATCGGCTTCCTGGAGATGCTGCGCAAGCGCGCCGGCTGGCTGTGCGTCCTGTTCGTCAGCGAGATGCTGACCGCCAGCGCCATGCAGCATTTCGAGGCGGAGCTGGAGAAGGCGATCGTGCTGACGCTGTTCATCCCGTTGATCATGAGTTCCGGCGGCAATTCCGGCTCCCAGGCCACGTCGCTGCTCATCCGCGCCCTGGCGCTGGGGCAGGTGCGGTTGCGGGACTGGTGGCGGGTGATGCTGCGGGAATTGCCGACGGGGCTGACACTGGGTGCCATCCTCGGCGGCATGGGCATGCTGCGCATCGCCGCCTGGCAGCAGCTGGGCTTCTACGACTATGGCGAGCACTGGTTCCTGATCGCGCTGACGGTCGGGCTAGGGCTTGTCGGCATCGTGCTGTTCGGCTCGATGGCGGGGTCGATGCTGCCCTTCGCACTGAAACGGCTGGGCTTCGACCCGGCCAGCGCCTCCGCCCCCTTCGTGGCGACGCTGGTCGATGTCACCGGGTTGGTCATCTACTTCAGCGTGGCGCTGCTGGTGCTGAGCGGCACGCTTCTCTAGACCGTTTTCCGTTCGCACCGTCCACTGCCACTTCTCTGTCTTGCCGCTTTGAAGAGCATCGCCACTCCATCGGGTGATTTCACCCGATGGAGACCTGCTCCCGGAGTTCGACGCTTGGTTTGACCGCGTGATTCGGGCTTCTGATCTGTCCACCTGCAGCCATCACGCCTGAGCGGCCGCCCACGCCTGGCACTCCGACCCACGAGGCCAGGGACGCCGCGAAGGAATCGCGCGACCGGGCGCGGCAATTCTGGAATGCTGCCGGGACACGTCTCGGAAAGGGCACAGACATGCCAGAAATCATGGTCTTCGCGGCAGCAGGCCGCACGGTGGAACAGAAGCGCGGCCTGGCCCGCGACCTGACGGACGCGATGGTCAAGAACTTCCAGGTCCCGGCCGAGTCCGTGACCGTGCAGATCGTCGAATCCCCCAAGGATTCCAAGGCCAAGGGCGGCGTGCTGTTCAGCGACCGATGATGCGCCGCGCGGGATGATGCCCGCGCGCCCGGGAGCCGCGCCGCCATCGCCGAAAGGCGGGGCGCGCGTGCCCTGGGCATTGCCTGCAAGCACGGCCCGCGCCGGCCGCGCCATGACCATGCCGCCCCCTCCGCTCTCGCCCATCCGGCCTGGCAGGCGCCACGCTGGCGGATACCGCCATGACCATTCCTGACCTGCCGCCATTGCCAGCGGTGCTGGCGGCCATCGCCGCCGCGCTGCTCGCCGGGCTCGCACGCGGCTTCTCCGGCTTCGGTGCCGCGTTGATCTTCATCCCGCTGGCCAGTGCCGCGCTGGGGCCGCGCGTGGCGGCGCCACTGCTGGTGCTGGTGGACAACCTGACCACCCTGCCCCTGGTACCGCCCGCCTGGCGCCGGGCCGCGCGTGGCGAAGTGGCGGCCCTGGCCGCCGGCGCCTTGGTCGGCACCCCTATCGGCACGCTGCTGCTGCTGCGGCTGGACCCCACCGCGCTGCGATGGGGCATGTGCGTGCTGGTGGTGGCCATGCTGGCACTGCTGGCCTCCGGCTGGCGCTACCACGGGCGCCCGGCACTGCCGCTCTCGCTCGGCGTCGGCGCCGTGTCCGGCTTCTGCTCGGGCGCGTCGCAGATGGGTGGGCCGCCAGTGGTGGCCTACTGGCTGGGCGGCGCCATTCCCATGGCGCAGGTGCGCGCCAACATCGTGCTGTTCTTCGCCGCCAGCGGCGCCATCAGCGCCACCACCTACTTGATAGGCGGGCTGCTGGACCTCGGCGTCGTGCTGCTGGCGCTGCTGGTGGCGCCGACCTACGCGCTGGGCGTGTGGGGCGGCAGCAAGCTGTTCGGGCTGGCCAGCGAAGCCAGCTTCCGCCGGGCGTGCTTCGTGCTGATCGCCCTGGCGGCACTGCTGGGGCTGCCAGTGTGGGATGGGCTTCGGTGATTAGGTGAGGCAGGGGACGGTGAAGACCGGGGAAAGAATTCCCCGGACCCCTTCTTTTCTTTCTGCGAGTTTTTCGGGTGGGGCTGCTGAGGGCACGGTCTTGGAAGACGGCTGGGTGCGCCGGAGGTCCTGGACCTCCGGCGACTGAGGGTTCAACCCGCGCGGCCTGATATTTAAAATCATCAAGCAGCGCCCGCTCTCAGTGCTCAAGCGGATCGCCAACTCGAAGAAAAAAGAAAGGGTCTGGGGAATTCATTCCCTAGCCTTCTTCCGTCCAAACCCTTCCAGGCCAGGACGAACCAGGGAGGAAAGCCCCCTCCCTTGTCCCTCAGCGCTTCAGCAGCAGTTCCGCGATCTGCACCGCGTTCAGGGCCGCGCCCTTCAGCAGCTGGTCGCCGGCGACGAACAGCGCCAGGGACTTGCCGGAGGGGTCGCCGATATCCTGGCGGATGCGGCCGACCAGCACGTCATCCTGGCCGGAGGCATCGGACGGCATGGGGAAGTAGTTGGCGGCACGGTTGTCCACCAGGCGCAGGCCGGGGGCGTTGCCCAGGATGGTGCGGGCTTCCTCGACCGTGACGACTTCGTCGAATTCCACCGTCAGCGCCATGGCGTGGGCGCGCAGCACCGGCACGCGGATGCAGGTGATGCCGATCGGCAGTTCCGGCGTGCCGAGGATGCGGCGGGTCTCCGCGACGACCTTGGTTTCCTCGCCATTGTAGCCGGTCTCCTCGTCCATGTCGGCGTTGTGGCTGAACAGGTTGAAGGCGTAGGGGTGCGGCAGCACCTTGGGCTCGAAGCTCTCGCCGCGCAGGTAGGCGGCGGTGGATTCGCGCAGTTCTTCCATTGCGGCGGCGCCGGCGCCGGAGGCTGCCTGATAGGTGGCGGCCGTCAGGCGGCGGATCGGGTAGGCGCGGTGCAACGGCGCCAGGGCCACGGTGGCGATGGCGGCGACGCAGTTGGGGTTGGCGATGACGCCGCGATGCCCAGCCAGTGAGGCCGCGTTCACTTCCGGCACCACCAGCGGCACGTCCGCGTCCATGCGGAAGGCGGAGGAATTATCCACCACCACCGCGCCCGCCTTCACGGCGGCGGCGGCGTAGCGCTTGGAGATGCCGGAGCCGGCGGAGAACAGGGCGATGTCGACGCCGGCGAAGCTCTCCTCGGTCAGCGCCTCGATGGTGACGGGCTCGCCCTTGAAGTCCAGCGTCTTGCCGGCGGAGCGGGGGGAGGCCAGCAGCTTCAGCCCGCCCAGCGGGAAGCCGCGGCTTTCCAGGCAGCGCAGCAGCTCCACGCCCACGGCGCCGGTGGCGCCGACGATGGCAACGACGGGGGCCTTGGCCTCAACCAGGCGGAACTGCGCGTCGGCGGGATCTTCGAGGGTCAGCATGTGTCTCTTCCGTGTGGGACCGGAGAGACGGGGGCGCTGTTTGCGCGGGCCCCGTCCGTCTCCGGCGGGGCCTTTGGTGCTTTATGCCGCGTCGATCACCGCGCACACACCAAAGGACGCCCCGCCGGAGCGGTCGTCTTGGTAATGCGCTTAATGGTCGTCATCGCGAACATGAGAGCAGGATGAGGCAGGAACGGCCCGGCCGTCAACTGCCATTGCAGCTTTCCCGGGGCAACGTTCCTGGGACAGCCCGCCTGGGATCGCTTGGCGGAAGCGGCTTTATTCCACCCGCAGCGCGGCCCGCATCTCGGCGGCCCCGGCGGGGTCGGACAGGAACTGCAGCCGGGCGGCGCCCAGCCGGGCGTAGCGCAGCAGCAGGGACCGGCGGCGGGCGGGGGCCAGCTTGTGCTCGGCCGGGTGGCGGAGGATCGCGGCCTCCCCGTCATCGGCGACGATCAGGCCGACATCCTCGGGGATCAGCGCCTGGGGGAAGTCGAGGTCGACCGCGAAGTACAAGCGGTCGCACCATTCGCGGTACTCCCACCATTTGGCGTCCGTCTGGAAGTCCCGCGCGCAGGATTTCACCTCGATCGCGGTGAAGCAGCCATCGCCATCCAGGGCCAGCAGGTCCAGCCGGCGGCCGGTGGGCAGCGGCACCTCCGGGATGGCCGTCCAGCCCAGCCGCGCGCAGAGGCGGGACGCGGCGCGGCAGACGCGCAGCGTGCGTTCAGGGGGTAGCAGGTCTGACATGGCGGCTTAGTTCGCACTCTGTTCCCTCGCAGGTCAAGGCCGAATGGGAGTAAGCAGCGCCGCATGAGCGATGCTCCCCCCTTCTGGAAGACCAAGACCCTCAAGCAGATGAGCCGGGGCGAATGGGAAAGCCTCTGCGATGGCTGCGGCCGCTGCTGCCTGCACAAGCTGCGGGATGAGGAGACGGAGGAGCTGGTCTGGACCACGGTGGCCTGCCGGCTGCTGGATACCCAGTCCTGCCAGTGCAAGGACTACCCCAACCGGCGGGACCATGTGCCGGATTGCGTGAAGCTGACGCCGAAGAAGGTGGCGACGATCGACTGGCTGCCGCCTTCCTGCGCCTACCGGCTGGTGGCGGAGGGGCAGGACCTGCCCTGGTGGCACCCGCTGGTGTCGGGCGATGCGGAGACGGTGCACAGCTCCGGCGCCTCGGTCCGCGGCGGCGCGGTGCCGGAGCGGCAGGCACGCGATCTGGAAGACCACATCGCAGATTGGCCAGGCGAATGGCCCTCCCCCCCTTCCGCAGCGCGGCCTCGGCTGGCAGGCTTGCCGGTGCCGACGCCCCGTAAGGGAAGCTGAGAAGGAGAGCCGATGAACGAGCCACTGCGCTGCCGCCCCCCCGCCACCGGGACCGTGCAGATCGACACCGAGGACATGCGCGTGATGCGGTGGGACTTCCCGGTGGGGGGCGAGACCGGCTGGCACCGCCACGGCTTCGCGTATGTGGTGGTGCCGCTGCATGCCGGCAGCATGGTGATCGAGCTGCCGGGCGGCGACACCATGACCGCCACCCTCTCCCCCGGCGTGTCCTATGAGCGCCCGCCGGGTGCCGAGCACAACGTGGTCAATGCCGGCGACGCGCCGTTCAGCTTCATCGAGATCGAGCTGAAGTCGCGCCCGGGCTGAAACGCGGGCGCTGCCTGGCCGTTGGACAGGCGCGGCAGCGCCACGTTCCCGCCGTAAGCACCTGTCATCCTGCGTGCCTGCACGCTGCCGCCTTGCCGCCTGACCGAAGGACTTGCTGTGCCCGCCGCCGTTGCGACCGCTGACTTCGAAGCCCTGCTGGCCGTCGCGCCGCACCCGTACATGCTGCTCAGCCCGGACTTCGTCATCCTCTGGGTGAACGAGGCGTATCTGCACGCCACCCAGCGCACGCGGGACGACATCATCGGCCGTTACGTGTTCGATGCCTTCCCCGGCGGGCCGCACGACCCGGATGGCACCGGCATCCAACAGCTGCGGAACTCGCTGAATGCCGTGCTGCGCTCCAGGACGCAGGACGTGCTGGCGCTGATCCGCTACGCCATCCCGCACGAGACGCCGGACGGCACGGTGTTCGAGGACCGCTACTGGAGCGCCAGCCACACCCCCATCCTGGATGCGGATGGCCAGGTCTCGATGATCCTGCAGCAGACCGACGACGTGACGGAGCTGCAGACGCTGCGCCAGCGGGCCGGGCAGGACCGGGTGGAGGGCAGCATCTTCCGCCGCGCCGCCGAGGTGCAGCAGGAAAAGGAATTGCTGCACGCGGAGCGCGAGCACCTGCGCCGGCTGCTGGAACAGGCCGGCGTGTTCGCCGCCTTCCTGCGCGGCGAGGACCATGTGTTCGAGATCGCCAACGAATCCTACATGCGGCTGACCGGCCGACGCGACATTCTCGGCCGCCCGGTGCGGGACGCACTGCCGGAGCTGGTGGGCCAGGGTATCTACGAGCTGCTGGACGACGTCTACACCTCCGGCACCGCCTATCGCGCCAGCGGCCTGGAGGTGACGCTGCTGGGCGAGGACGGAGAGACGATGACCAGCCTGGCGCTGGATTTCGTCTACCAGCCGATCATGGAGCCGGATGGCAGCGTCTCCGGCATCTTCGTCATCGGCAGCGACGTGACCGAGGGCAAGCGGGCGACGCAGGAGCTGGAGCGCTACCGCCTGCACCTGGAGGACATGGTGCGGGAGCGTACCCGGGCGCTGGAGGAGAGCGAGGAGCAGCGCCGCCGGACCGAGAGCGCCCTGCGCCAGAGCCAGAAGATGGAGGCCATCGGCCAGCTGACCGGCGGCGTGGCGCACGACTTCAACAACCTGCTGCAGATTCTCAGCGGCAATCTGCAGCTGCTTCAGCGCCGGCTGCACGATGCCGAGGACATGCGCCGCCTGGCGGCCTCCCTCGGCGCCGTGGACCGCGGCGCCAAGCTGGCGGCGCAGTTGCTGGCCTTCGCCCGCCGCCAGCCGCTGGAACCGCGCGCGATCCATCTGGGCCGCATGGTACGGGAGATGGACGAGCTGCTGCGCCGCGCCCTGGGCGAGGCGATCGACGTGGAGACGGTGATCGCCGGCGGCTTGTGGAACACCCTGACCGACCCGGACCAGGTACAGAACGCCCTCCTCAACCTGGCGGTGAATGCGCGCGATGCCATGGACGGCACCGGCCGGCTGACCATCGAGGCCGGCAACGCCATGCTGGACGACCACTACGCCCGGCAGCACGACGTGGAGCCGGGGCAGTACGTGATGCTCGCGGTGTCCGACACCGGCAGCGGCATGGCGCCGGAGGTGCTGGAGCGCGCCTTCGAGCCGTTCTTCACCACCAAGCGGGACGGCCAGGGCAGCGGCCTCGGCCTCTCCATGGTCTATGGCTTCGTCAAGCAGAGCCAGGGCCACATCAAGATCTACAGCGAGCCCGGCCAGGGCACGACGATCCGCATCTACCTGCCGCGCACGCACGAGGCGGAGGAGATCCTCCCCGCCATCTCCGCCGCGCCGGTGGAGAGCGGCACCGAGACCATCCTGGTGGTGGAGGACGACCCGGTGGTGCAGGCCACCACGGTCGATCTGTTGAAGGACCTCGGCTACACGGTGCTGCGGGCCTCGGACGGGCAGAGCGCGCTGACGCTGGCGCGGGCCGGCATCGCCATCGACCTGCTGTTCACCGACGTGGTGATGCCCGGCCCGGTGCGGGCGCCGGACCTGGCGCGGCAGGTGCAGGCGCTGATCCCCGGCGTGGGGGTGCTGTTCACTTCCGGCTATACCGAGAACGCCATCGTGCATGGCGGCCGATTGGACCCGGGCGTGAACCTGCTGAGCAAGCCGTACCGGCGCGAGGACCTCGCGCGGAAGATCCGCCACACCTTGAACAACCGGCCGGCCGCCGCGTCGCCGCCACCTGCCGCCCCGCCCCCGCTGTCCCGGGTCGGGCCCGCCAGGGAGGCCGCGCCGCGCGCGGCCACGCCCCTGGCACCACCGCCCGTGAACCGCCTGCCGGCCGAGGAGCCCATGAAAGACGTGCCAGCCGCCCTCCGTGTCCTGTTGGTGGAGGACGACCCGATGATCCTGATGGACACGGAGGACATGCTGGCCGGCCTGGGCTGCCGGGTCACCACGGCACGCGACGGGCGCGGCGCGTTGAAGGAGCTGGAACGCGGCGAATTCGACCTGCTGTTCACCGATATTGGCCTGCCCGGCGTCTCCGGCATCGATCTGGCACGGCAGGCGCTGGCGACGCGACCGCGGCTGGGGGTGATCTTCGCCAGCGGCTTCGGCGCGCGGGACGACGCCCGGCAGGCGGCGCCGGACGCCCTGTTCGTCAACAAGCCCTACAGCATCGCGCAGCTCGATGCCGCCCTGCGCCGCTTCGTGGCCCAGCGGGGATGAAGCCGGCCGCCCCGGCGGAGGCGGCTGCCGCCCCGGCCCGGGAACGCGCGGCCGAGGACGTGCTGCTGGGCCGCTGGTTGTGCCCGGTGGTCTGGCGCCCCTCCCCCCGCGCGCGCCGCATCTCGCTGCGGATCGACCCGGTGCGGGGTGTGGTGGTGGTGACGTTGCCGCCCCGCGTGCCGCGCCGGCTGGGCGTGGCGCTGTTGCAGACCAATGCCGCCTGGGCCAGCCAGCGCCTGGGTGCCCTGGCCCCGGCCCTGGTGCTGGAGGATGGCGCGGTGGTGCGGCTGGGCGACGTGCCGCACGCCATCCGCCACGAGCCGGACGTGCTGGGCGAGAGCTTCCTAGCGGAGGGCGAGGTGGTCATCACCGGGGCGCGCCGCCAGCTGCCGCGCCGCGCCCTGGCGCTGCTGCGGGCGGAGGCCGGCCGGCGCATCGGCACCCGCGCCAGCC
>NZ_JACTVA010000033.1:0-10209 GCF_014490485.1 Teichococcus aerophilus
CCCCGCCGCGCCGCCGCTTCGGCCAGGCGCTGGCGGGCGGGCTGGGCCTGGCCCTGCTGGCCGCCGCGCCGTTTGCCGCCCCACCTGCCCAGGCCCAGCGCGTCGCCGGGTCGGGCGAGGTGGTGCGGAATGCCAGCGCCGCCTTCCGCGTGACCACCTTTGCCGGCGGGCTGGACCACCCATGGGGTGCCGCCTTCCTGCCCGATGGCCGCCTGCTGGTGACCGAGCGCCCCGGCCGCCTGCGGCTGGTGGAGCGCGACGGTACGGTCTCCCCGCCACTCGGCGGGGTGCCGGCGGTCTCCGCCGCCGGCCAGGGCGGGTTGCTGGATATCCAGATCGCTCCCGATTTCGCCACCACCCGGGAGGTCTATCTCTGCCAGGCCGTGCAGCTGCAGCAGGGCCATGCCACCCGCCTGATACGCGCCCGGCTGGCCGAGGACGCGACGCCGCGCCTGGACGCCGTGCAGCCTCTGCTGGATGCCACCCCGGCGCAATCCAGCGGCCGCAACCACTATGGCTGCCGCATCGCCTTCGGCACCGATGGCAAGCTCTACCTCTCCACCGGTGACCGCTACAGCGACAAGATGCGCGCCCAGCGGCTGGACGACCTGGCCGGAAAGGTGCTGCGGCTGGAGCGTGACGGCCGCCCGGCGGAGGGCAACCCCTTCCTGGGCCGCGAAGGCGCCCGGCCGGAGATCTTCACCTACGGTCACCGCAACCCACAGGGCCTGGCCCGCAACCCCTGGACCGGCAGCCTGTGGGAAGCCGAGTTCGGCGCCCGCGGCGGTGACGAGGTGAACCTGCTGCGCCCGGGCCTGAACTATGGCTGGCCCATCGTCACCTACGGCGTCGATTACGACGGCAGCAAGATCGGCGAAGGCACCTCCCGCCCCGACATGGAGGAGCCGCTGCGGCACTGGGAACCGGCGGTCAGCCCCTCGGGAATCAATTTCTATGACGGCGACGCCTTCCCCGCGTGGAAAGGCAGCCTGTTCCTGGCCACGCTGAACACCCCCGGCCTGCTGCGCCTCTCTACCGAGGGCGATCGCATCACCGGTGAGGAACGCCTGCTGTGGGGCGAGCTCCGCTTCCGCCACGTGCTGCCGGGGCCGGATGGACTGCTGTACCTGCTGACGGATGAGACACGCGGGCGCATCCTGCGGCTGGAGCCTGCTGCGCCCTGAGGCGGTGGGGGGGTCAAGAAGGAAGGCCGGGGAAGGAATTCCCCGGGCCCCTTCTTTTTTCCTGCGAATTTGCGGAGTTGGGTGGGGAAGCGAACGCTCAACTCTGTGCGTAGCCGCGGTCCAGGGCGCGATTTGATGAAATCTCCGCGTTGCGGAGGAAATGCGCTTCGGCCATCCGGAAGAAAGTGTTCAGAAGCCTGCCAGATCAGGCGCGGCAGGCTTTTCCGCGCCAGCTTTGTCAGCGGCTTGGCCAGATGTCCCTGCGTTTGGCCAAGCTGCCTCCGTCCCGGCACGGCAATCCCGACCATGCCCTCCGCCAGCAGGCTTTTGAATCAAACGCTTAAGCCTGGCCGCCCCATCTCTAAGGCCGCGGCCCTAAACACCCCAAAAAAAGGAGGGGGTTTGGGGGAGTTCCCTCCCCCAACCTTCAGTCTTCCCCAGGCGTCATCCCTGATGCGACAGCGGCATAACCACGGCTTCCGCTTGGCGTGCGTCATGGTGGCGCAGCGCGTCCAGGGCCGCCTCCAGTTGCTGGATGGGCTGGCGCCAGCCTTGCGCGCCGTCCTGGCGGTCATTCAGCAGCGTGGTCTGGGCGGCTTCGATGCGCGATTCGGCCAGGGGCAGGCGGTGGTGTTCCAGCGCCGCCTCGGCCGAGGCCAGTTCGTTGCGCACAGTGTCCGGCAAGGCACTGCGCTGCGGGGCGGGGGCTTCGGGCGCGGCGGCGATGCTCAGCGGTTCCGGGGCAGGCACTGGGGCTGACGTGGCCAGGCCCTGGGGGGCGGCCTGGTAGGTGACCTCGCCATGGCCGCCGGGGCTGAAGACCGGGATGCCGCCATCGGCGAAGTTGCCGTGAGCGCCCGGCCCCGGCTCCACCCGCGCGCCGCCTTCGGAGCCGCCGCGCATGTTGAAGATGCCGCTGCTGACGCCGGGCGTGGCGCCGGGGCCGTAGTGGATGACCGGCTCGCCGGCCCGGTAGCCGTCCACCGTGGCGATGCCGTTGGAGACGCCCTGGGCCTGGGCGCTGCCGGGCGCGGCCATCGAGACGCCCAGCGCCACCCCGGCCAGCAGCCCCAGTGCCAGGGGCGACGCGGTGCGGTTGCGGGAGATGCTCATCATACGATCCTCCGATCGGGTCGGCGGGCTATGGGCCCCGCCTGTTCCTGCACCTCGGCAGTCCTGGATGAACGTTCATCGTGCGTCGGGGTGAATTCCCGGCCATCGGTTGAGACATGGGCGTTACGTTCGCACGGCCGGGGCAGGCGGCTGCCCCTCTTGCCCCCTGCCCTGGCCCCGCTACAGCTGTCAGCGACTGCATGGGATGTCTGCCGGAAAGACGCGGCCTGAAATTCCGTGCCGGAGACCAGGTGGCTTCGCCCAATGCCGGGGAAAGGCCACGGCCAAACCGGCATGGAAAGGCTTACTGCGTCTTTCCGGCAGACATCCAGAACAGCCTCTCAGCCGCCTTGGAGCAGGAGCCGACCGCATGCCCGCCGAGACCACACGCGCGCCCCAGCCGGCCCCCGCCCCGGACACCAGCCGCCACGAGGGCTGGCAGCCGCCGACGGCCGCGCTGCTGGAACAGGCGTCGCACAATGCGGTGCCGGCGTCGCGAACGGGCTTCGACGGCCCGTTCCTGCTGCGCGCCTTCCTCGGCGGTACCGGCCGCGCCAATGCCGTCAGCTCCCTCAGCCCGGCGCCGGATGCGGAACTGGCGGCGCGCATTCCACGCATCGAGGCCGCCTATGCGCGGATGGCGCTGCCGCCGCGCTTCCGTTCCACCCCGCTGGACCCGCCCGGCCTGACCGGGCTGCTGGAAGCCCGCGGCTACCGGGGCGATTCCGGCAGCCTGGTCATGGCGGGCCCGCTGCACTTTGGCGCGGCGGAGGCCGAGGCCGTGGCGATGGCGGCGCCGGACGATGCCTGGCTCTCCGTCATCGCCACCGCCGACTACCAGACCCCGGCGCGGCGGGAGGAGAAGCAGCGTGCACCGGCCATGATGCTGCACCCGGCGAGCTGGATCCTGCTGCGGCTGGAAGGCCGCCCGGCGGCGACGGCGCAGGTGGCGGTGGATGGCCGCCTGGCCGGGTTCTTCGACGTGGCGGTGCACCCGGATTTCCGCCGCCGGGGGCTGGCCCGCCGCATCCTGGCCGCCGGCGCGGACTGGGCCGCCGCGCGCGGCGCGGATACCGCCTGGCTGCAGGTCTCGGCCGGCAACACGCCGGCGGTGACGCTGTACCAGGCGCTGGGGATGCGGGAGATGTATCGCTACCGCTACTTCCTGCCCTCCGGCTGAGGCGACGGGCGCCGGGCGCCGGGCGCCGGGCGCCGGGGCGGTCCTGGAAACCGCCCTCGCGTCAATTGATTTACGGTTTGCGGTCCGCCTCGTGCGCGGACGACAACCATAACCTTACATTCCAGTGCCTTATGCAACCGGTATCGACGCCTCCGCGCCATTCGTCACGCATTCGACATGATTTTGAGACAGATCCCACTATCGAAGCATGACATAAAATTGTAACCTGCTTGCCATCATGGCGTAATCCAAGCAGGCACCGGCCCCTTTTTGATATGACGTCTTCCTCGCTGTCACGCCCGGTCATCACCTTCGGGACGTTCGATCTCTTCCATATCGGCCACCTGAATATCCTGCGCCGCGCGCGGCTTCTGGGGGACAGGCTGGTCGTCGGCGTCTCCACCGACGCGCTGAACCACCGCAAGAAGGGCTTCCACCCGGTCTTCGCGGAAGAAGAGCGGATGAGCATCGTCGGCAGCCTCCGCTACGTCGACGAGGTGTTCCGCGAGGAAAGCCTGGAGCAGAAGGCCGATTACATCCGCCGCTACAATGCCCGGGTACTGGTCATGGGCGACGACTGGGCCGGGCGCTTCGACCAGTTCCGGGAATTGTGCGAGGTCGTCTACCTGCCGCGGACGGACGGCATCTCCACCACCGACATCAAGCAGGGCATCGCCTCCCCCACCATCCAGCCGCCCCGGCCCGGCACCAGCGCCTGACCGGCCGGCCAGAGCGACGCCGCGCCCATGCACCTGCACTTCGTTCTCGATGAACCGCAGTACAACGACCTCTTCGCCCCGCTGATCCGCGAGGCGCGGGCGCGCCGCCACCTGGTCACCACAGGGTTGCGCAGCGCCGTGCGCTACGACGCCGACGCCATCGTCGCCCTGCAGGATATCGCCCTGCGGGGCGGGCCGCGCCCGCGCGTGTTCATCACCCATGGCCTGGGCCTGGCCAAGCGCGGCCACCTGACCCTGGATGTCGACCTGCTGCTGCTGCCCTATTCGGGCAAGGGCATCGTCGACGATCAGAAGGATGGCGGCCGCGCCAAGGTGGTGCGCAACCTCGGCTCTCCCAAGATCGACCTGCTGGCTCAACGCCGGCGCGCCGCCCCCGCCCTGCGGCAGCGCATGCGGGAGGTCTACGGCTTCGATGCACGGCCCATCGTCGGTTACTGCCCCACCTGGCGCCATGACGGCACCCTGCACCACGCCCAGCGCGCCCACCGGCTGCGGGAGGCTGAGACCGTGCTGGAACGGGACTTCAACGTCGTCACCCTGCCCCACTCGCTGGAATTCGACCGCAGCGAGATCGAGGAACTGCGTTTCCGCCTCTCGCCCGAGATGTCCCGCACCGACCACCTCGTCGCCTTCGACGCGGTGGTGACGGATACCTCCGGCATCGGCTTCGAGCTGTGCGCCATCGACATGCCGCTGGTGTTGCTCGACAATCCGGCGGAGCCTGACTACCTGCTGGCGCGAATGCTGGAGACGCCGGTGCCGATCGACTACGGCCCGGTCTGCACGCTGGATAGCCTGGTGCCCACGCTGCACGCCATCCTGGCCGAGCCCGCCAGCCACGCCGGGCGCCGCGCCCACTGGGCCGACATGGCCTTCGGCCCGCGGGACGGCCAAGCCGCCGCACGCTGCATCGACGCCATCTGCGACTTCATCGCCGCGAACCACCGCCGCTTCGCCGGCGCCCCGGGCCAGCCCATGCGGCTGCGGGACTACCGCCGGCATGGCCTGCGCAACCTGCGCACCCCGACGCCTTGGGAAATCGAGGGTGATGCCGCCTGGGCCAGCTTTCCGCCCAAGGGTGGCTCCGCCATGTTCGGCCCCTACCAGCGGCTGGGCCACGGCCGCTTCGCGCTGGAGGTGGACCTGGAAGTTCGCTGCGAGCACCCGGTGGTGCTCGCTGTCGATACCCATGGCGGCCGTAGCGTGCTGGCAGAATTCCCGGTGGCCGGACGGCTGCGCGCCTCCCTGCCCTTCACCGTGCCGGCCGCGCTGGCGGGCCGGGATTTCGAGTTCCGCCTGCGCAAGCCGCCCGCCGCCGAAGGCGTCATCCTGTTGCGGGCGTTCGAGTTGCTGTTGGTGGGCCTGGCACCGGACGAACCGCCCGCCGCCACCCCGCCCGCCCCGCAGCCGCCACCCCCGCCCGAACCCCTACCCCCACCGGAACCGCCCCCGCCGCGCTACCAGACCCTGCCGGACCCGCTGTGGGAGGAAGTCGCCGCCTTCCTGCGTGCCCACGCCACCGAGGCCCACACGGTGCTGGCGCCGCGGAACTTCCTGCCCACCCTGTTGTTCCCGGCCCAGATGGATGTCTACGCCGATTGCGCCGGGCCCTATGACTGGGTGGTGGTGCACAAGGGCCGTACCACCGAACTGCCGGCCGAGTTCCTGCAGCAAGCAACGCAGCAGGGCCGCGCCGTGCTGGCCAACCCGGTCTTCGTCGTGCTGCAGACCAGCCACCTGCCGGATCTGCGCGACAGCGGGCATGTGCAGGCCCTCCTGGCGCATCTGGCCGCCACGGCGGAGAACTGAGCGGGGGCTTCTGGCTTTAGGGGGATAAAGTGAAGGGGAAGGCCGGGAAGGAATTCCCCGAACCCCTTCTTTTCTTTCTGCAAATTTGGCGCTGCGCTGAAAGGTGGCGGCCGACGTTTCTTGATGATTTTGAATATCGGCCACGCGGGCTGAACCCCCAGTCACCGGAGGGCTGGGAACTCCGGCGCACCCAGCCGTCTTTCAAGTGCTCCCTTGCAACAACGCCACCCAGAAAACTCGAAAAAGTAAAAGAAGGGGTCCGGGGAATTCCTTCCCCGGCCTTTCCCGCTACCTCCCGGCACTCCCCTTCAGGGAATGAGTACCGTGCTGCCCGTCGTCTTGCGCCCTTCCAGGGCGCGGTGCGCCTCGGCGGCGTCCTTCAGGGCGAAGGTCTGGTTGATGCGGATCTGCACGGCGCCGGACTGCACGGCGGCGAACAGGTCGGCCGCCGTGGCCACCAGGTCGTCGTGCCGGGCGGTGTAGGTGGCAAGCGTCGGGCGCGTCAGGAACAGGGAGCCCTTGGCCGCCAGGATGCCGATATCGAACGGTGGCACGGGGCCGGAGGCGTTGCCGTAGCACACCAGGGTGCCGAAGGGGGCCAGGCAGTCCAGCGAATCCATGAAGGTATCGCGGCCGACGCTGTCGTACACCACGGGCAGCATGGCGCCGCCGGTGATCTCCTTCACCCGTGCCGGCAGGTTCTCCTGGCCGGCAAGGACGACGTGGTCCGCCCCGTTCTCGCGCGCCAGCTCGGCCTTCTCGGCGGTGGAGACGGTACCGATGACGGTGCAGCCCAGCGCCTTGGCCCATTGGCAGAGGATGAGGCCGACGCCGCCGGCGGCCGCGTGCACCAGGATGGTATCGCCCGCCTTCACCGGATAGGTGCGGCGCAGCAGGTACTGGGCGGTCATGCCCTGCAGCATCATCGCGGCGCCGGTGCGGAAATCGATCGCTTCCGGCAATTTCACCAGGCGGTCGGCCTTGATGGTGCGGGCCTCGGTATAGGCGCCGAGGGCCATGGCGTAGGCCACGCGGTCCCCGGGCTTCACGTTGGTCACCTCGGTGCCCACCGCCTCGACGATGCCGGCGCCTTCCATGCCCAGGGTGACGGGCAGCTGCGGCACCTTGTAGAGCCCGGTGCGGAAATAGACGTCGATATAGTTCAGCCCCACCGCCGCGTGGCGCACCAGCGCCTCGTCCGGCTTCGGGGTCGGCACCGGCACGTCATCCCACACCATGTTCTCTGGGCCGCCATGGGCATGGACACGGATGGCATGGTTCATACGAGCGATCCTTGTTGGCCCGGCGTCAGCCGCAGGGCGCGTCGTTCGAGTTCGAGCAGGTAGCGCTTGGTCTCCGGGCCCTCGCCGCCCGAGTAGCCGCCCAGCAGGCCGCCTGACCCCACCACGCGGTGGCAGGGGATGATGATCGGGATCGGGTTCTCGCTATTGGCCTGCCCCACCGCGCGGGCGGAACTGCCGAGCAGGCGGGCGATGTCGCCGTAGCTGCGCGTCTCGCCGGCGGGAATGGCGCGCAGCGCGGCCCAGACGCGCTGGCGGAACGGCGTGCCGAAGGGGGCGAGGTTCAGGTCGAACTCCGCCCGCTGGCCGTCGAAGTAATCCTGGAGCTGGTCGGCGGCGGCGCGCAGACCCGGCGTTTCCTCCTGGTCACGCCCACGGCCCCAGTCGAGGGCGACGATGGCGCCCTCATCCTCGGAGAGGGTGAGCGCGCCGAGAGGTGTCAGCAGTGAAAGCTGCGGCATGGACCTATCGAACCCAAAGCGGGGATTCGACACGCCATGCGCCGTGCGTCAAGCACGGAAGGCCGGCGCGGCGCCGCACCGCCCCGGCCACCTGGCGCATCAGGCCCGCTTCACGCCCCACGGATAGGGCGCCGTGCCATCCTGGATACCGGTGATGGTGTTGCGGAAGGCGGTGCGCAGCGTGAACTGGCCGAGCGGCACCGTCGCCACTTCCTCCATGCCCAGGCGGCCGAGTTCGGCGGCCGCCTTTTTCTGCCCCGCCTCGTCGGTCGCGAACAGCCATTCCTGGGTCAGCGCCTCGGCGCGGTCGCTCTTCCACCAGCCGAACCAGCCGGCGTCGCCCTGGCCGCGGATCAGCGGGGACATGGCGGGGCTGCCGTAAAAGCTGGCGGGGCCGGTGGTGTGGAAGATGCTCCAGCCGCCCTTGTCCGTCGCCTCGCGCGAGTTGCGGCGCTGGATGACGGTGCCCCAGTCGCTTTCCATCAGGTCCACGTTCATGCCGGCGCGCTTCAGCGTATCCGCCGTCACCTGCCCCAGCGGGCCGATATCGGGGAAGTCGGTGGGGTTGATGATCACCACCTTCTGGTTGCCGTAGCCGGCTTCCTTCAGCATGGCGCGGGCCTTGGCCACGTCGCCTGGCATCAGGTCCGAATTATCGGCGAAATAGGGGGTGTTCTTCGGCCAGATGCTGGGCGTGGTGGTCCAGACGGAGGCATCGTCGCCCTGGGCGGCGCGCATGTAGTCCTCCTGCACCACGGCGGCGAGGACGGCGCGGCGGATGCGGACGTCGTTGAACGGCTCCTGCAGGCAGTTCAGCCGGGCCAGCGCCAGGCGGCCGGCCTTGTCCGTCACGCGGCGGGTGATGTCCCGGTTGCGGGCGAGCATGGGCTGCAGGTCGGCCAGCGGGCGCTCCCACCAATCCACCTCGCCATTCATCAGCGCGCCGGCGGCGGTGGCCGGGTCGGTGATGATCTGCCATTCGATGCGCGGGAAATGCGCCACCTTGCCGCCCGTGGCGTAATCCGGCGCCTCATCGCGCGGCACGTAGCCGTCGAACTTGGCGTAGACGGCGCGGCTGCCGGAATTGAACTGGTCTGCCAGGAAGCGGTAGGGGCCGGAGCCCACCATCTCCGTCACCGCCTTGTTGGGGTCGGTCGCCGCCAGGCGCGACGGCATGATGAAGGGTGCGCCGTCCGACTTGGCCAGCGCGTAGGACAGCAGCGGGAAGGCACGGTTCAGGCGGATTTCGAAGGTACGGTCATCCACCACGCGCCACTCGGTCGCCACCTTCGCCAGCAGCTGGCCGAAGGGGTCGCGCACGGTCCAGCGCTTGACGCTGTCCACGCAATCCTGGGCGCGCACCGGCTCCCCGTCATGGAAGCGCAGGCCCTGGCGCAGCTTGATGCGCCACAGCTTGCCGTCCTCCAGGATCTCGTGGCCCTCGGCCATCTGCGGCTTCACCTCGCCGGCGCCGTTCAGGCCGTACAGCGTGTCGAACACGTAGTAGCCGTGGTTGCCGGTGACGGTGGCCGTGGTCCAGACCGGGTCCAGCGCCGCCAGGTTGGCCTGGGGGATGAAGCGAAGCGTGGTCGCACGCGGGTCCTGCGCCAGGGCGGGGGCCGCGAGGGAGGGCAGGAACGGCGCCACGGCGGCGGCCTTCAAGAGAGAACGGCGATGCATCGAATGAAACCTTCCTGGCAGTGGCCGCGGAGCGTGTGACCGCATTGGCTGCGTTATTTTGGCGGCAGTGTCTTGCTTTTGTGACCGTGGGGCAAGCCCGGGGGGTGCCCGGGAAGGAATGTCCTGCCGGTGGTGTTGGTGATGGAAGGTCGGGGGAGCGAACTCCCCGAGCCACCTCCTTTTTCGCCGGGTTTTCATCGTGCCCGATCCGCACGCGGTCGCGGTCGCCTGGGCTGTTCCGGTCCAGGTGTGGGCGCCTAGCCGGCGATCCAACATTAGGCTGGATCGACATTCAGTCTTGGACAGAACAGGCCGGGGAAGGAATTCCCCGGACCCCATCTTTCTTTTGCGAGTCTGTCGGGTGTGGCCGATGCGGCGTCGGCCTTTCCAGGCCAAGGACGGGGTGACGCCGGAGGCTGGTGGTTGAGCCCGGTGGCCCGTGACCTTTCTCCCGCCCGCATCTGCCGGTCCGGAGGCGTCACGCAACTGACAGGAAACAGATGGCGTAAACGTACGCGTTTACGCAGGGGAATTCTTCCCCCTGACCTGCCCCCTCCCACCCTGGGCCGAAGGTCGATCAGTCGTGAAAGAGGGAGGAAGAAGAAGGGGTCCGAAGACAATTGATTCTCTCCCGCCTCCGCCAGCCATGACGCCGCCCCTGCCCGGTGCGGACGCCGGCGCGCGTGGAGACACGCCGAAGCGCCCCCCCCCCCCCCCCCC
The DNA here is from genome assembly GCF_014490485.1 of Teichococcus aerophilus. Lineage (GTDB taxonomy): Bacteria > Pseudomonadota > Alphaproteobacteria > Acetobacterales > Acetobacteraceae > Pseudoroseomonas > Pseudoroseomonas aerophila. Next base: position 10,189 of record NZ_JACTVA010000033.1, read on the forward strand.
CCCCCCCCCCCCCCCCCCCCC
>NZ_JACTVA010000033.1:10225-60867 GCF_014490485.1 Teichococcus aerophilus
AGGGGCCGCGCGAGCACCCTGGACATCGAGCAACGCTGAACAACGGCAAAGGGAAGACAGGGCATCCGAGGGCTTCCTTCCCCGCGGCTTCCACCTTCGCGCCGCAGCACGGCATTCCGGCGTGGCCCGATCCGGTCTAGGACAAGGCGCATGCAGCGCGCCGTCCTTACCTCCCAGACCGCCCCCCGCTCGCCGGATGGCGCGACGCCCGCCATGGCGCAATGGTTCGTGGCCAAAGCGCAGCATCCCGATGCGCTGGTGTTCTTTCGCATGGGCGATTTCTTCGAGCTGTTCTTCGAGGATGCGCACCGGGCGGCGGACCTGCTGGGCCTGGCCGTCGCGCATCGCGGCGAGCACCGGGGCGAGCCGATCCCGATGGCCGGCGTGCCGGCGCATGCGCTGGAAGGGTACCTGGCGCGGCTGATCCGGCTGGGCTTCCGCGTCGCCATCTGCGACCAGCGGGAGACGCCGGAGCAGGCCAAGGCACGCAAGGCGCCGACCATCCGGCGGGAGGTGGTACGCCTCGTCACCCCCGGCACCATCACCGAGGACGCGTTGCTGGACGGTGCCCGCCCCGCCTGGCTGCTGGCGCTGTGCCCGGCGGCCGAGGGTGGGCCGGATGCAGGCCGGCTGGGCGCCGCCTGGGCCGACCTCTCCACCGGCGCCTTCCGCACCGAGGCGCTGGCGGAGGCCGAGTTGCCGGCGCTGCTGGCCCGGCTGGAGCCGGCCGAGCTGCTGGCGCCGGATGCGCTGGAACACCACCCCGCTTTGGCAGCGCTGGCCGAGCGCATCGCACCGATGCAGCCGCCGCGCGACGCGGCGCGCGAGCTGGCCGGCTTCTACGGCGTCGCCACCATGGATGGCTTCGGCAGCTTCGCCGCCGCAGAACTGGGCGCCGCCGCCATGGCGCTCGCCTATATCCGCGCCACCCAGGGCGAGGCGGCGCCGCGCCTGCGGCCGCCCGAGCCGGCGGGCGGCGGCGGCACGTTGCGGATGGATGCCGCCACCCGCCGCAGCCTGGAAATCCTCCGCAGCGAGCGCGGCGACACCCGCAACTGCCTGCTGACCGCCGTGGACCGTACCCTGACAGCGCCGGGCGCGCGGGAGCTGGCGGCGCGGCTGGCCTGCCCGTTGGCGGAGCTGGAGCCGATCGCCGCGCGGCACGATGCCGTCGCCTGCCTGCTGGCCGATGCGCCTGCCCGCGCGACGCTGCGCAACCAGCTGAAGGGCGCGCCGGACATGGCGCGCGCCCTGGCCCGCCTTTCGCTGGACCGTTTTGCTCCCCGCGACCTCGCCGCGCTGCGGGACGGGTTGGCGCGGGCGGAAGCGATGGCGGAGTTCCTGCATGACCGGGACCTGCCGCCGCTGCTGGCGGCTGCAGCCGATGCGCTGATCCCCGCCGCCTCTCCCCGCGCCGAGCTGGACCGTGCCCTGGCCGAGACCCTGCCCGCCCGCACCGAGGATGGCGGCGTCGTCGCCCCCGGCTACGATGGCGAGCTGGATGCGCTGCGCCGGCTGCGCGACGATGGCCGCGCCGCCATCGCCGCCATGCAACTGGACCTCGCCCAGGCCTGGGGCGTCGCCAGCCTGAAGATCCGCCACCACCAGCAATTCGGCTATCTGGCGGAGATGCCGGCCGCCGCGGGCGAGAAGCTGCTGCGCAATCCGCTGGCGCCGGGCCCGATGGCGCCTGTGCACCGGCAGACCATGGCCAACGCCATCCGCTTCACCTGCACCGCGCTGGCCGAGCTGGACCGCAAGCTCTCCGAAGCCGGGCAGCACGCGGCGCGGCGGGAGGCGCTGGTGGTGCGCCACCTGCGCACGCTGTGCCTGGAGGCCGCCGCCGGCATCGACGCCACCGCCGCCGCCATGGCCGAGTTCGATATCCACGCCGCCGCCGCCGAGCTGGCGTCCGGCGCCCGCTGGTGCCGCCCGGCGATGCTGGAGCGGCCGGACTTCCACATCAGCCAGGGCCGCCACCCGGTGGTGGAGGCCGCCCTGGCACGGGACCGGCTGAAGGGAGCCGCCTTCGTGCCCAACGATGCCGACCTCTCGCCCGGGCAGCGGCTGTGCCTGCTGACCGGGCCGAACATGGCCGGCAAATCCACCTTCCTGCGGCAGAACGCAATCATGGCCGTGCTGGCCCAGGCCGGGCTGTTCGTGCCGGCGGCGGAGGCGCGCATCGGGCTGGTGGACCGGCTGTTCTCCCGCGTCGGCGCGGCGGACGACATCGCCGGCGGCCGCTCCACCTTCATGGTGGAGATGACGGAGACCGCCGCCATCCTGAACCAGGCCACCGCCCGCTCCCTGGTGGTGCTGGACGAGGTCGGGCGCGGCACCGCCACCTGGGACGGGCTGGCCATCGGCTGGGCGGTGCTGGAGGCACTGCACGACCGCATCCGCTGCCGCGCCATCTTCGCCACCCACTTCCATGAGCTGACGGCCCTGACCGGCAAGCTGCCGGAACTTACTCCCGCCACCATGAAGGTGCGGGAGCACAAGGGCGAGGTGGTGTTCCTGCACCTGGTGGCGCCCGGCGCCTCCGAACGTTCCTGGGGCCTGCATGTCGCCAAGCTGGCCGGCGTGCCGCGGGAGGTGGTGACGCGCGCCACCGCCGTGCTGGCGGCGCTGGAGGAGCGGGCGCGCGGGCTGGACCCGCTGGCGGAGGAAATGCCTCTCTTCGCCCGCGCGGCACCACCGGCGGTGCCGGTGGCGGCCGATACCGGCGCCGACGACACGCTGCGCGCGGCGCTGGACGAGATCGACCCGGATACGCTGACCCCCCGGGCGGCGCTGGAGGCGCTGTACCGGCTGAAGGCGCTGTCGGGCTGAGGGCGGCCCCGGCCAGTTCGCAGGGCAAAGGCCGGAGAAGGAATTCCCCGGGCCCTTCTTTTTTCTTCGGGCTTTGGGTTGGCGCCGGCGCTTGGAGGGGTGGCGCTGGCGAGGTCTGCGCAGGCTTCGCAGGTGGCGATGCGCTACCTATGACCGGAAGCGTGACGGCAGGCACGGCGCGACCGCACAGGGCCCACTTTGCGTCCAGGCGATAGCTGGCCGCGACATCGTGTATCCCAGGCATGGCAGCCCCGGCGCCGGTTCCGGCCCCGAAAGGTTGCGAAACTGCCACTGCACCGCGATATCCTCTCGTTTATGGCGTCGAGGGTGCTGTTGCCGCGGCGCGGCACGGGATAACATCGACGGATGATCCACAGCGGCGACATGCCTGACGCCCTTGTTTCCTCTCTGACCGGCGCACGGCCCATGCGTCCCTTGCCCGACCTGGCGCAGGATCTCATTCCGCGCCCGGGCGAGCCGGTACCGCGCGACATCGCGCTGGCGCTGCTGCGGCGGCAGCTTGGCCGCATCCAGTCCCGCGTCCAGGAAGCGTTCGAGGCGCATGCCCTCTCCGGCCTCACCGCCGCGCGCGCGCTGGCGGAGCTGACGGACGGGCTGATCCACGCCATCCATGCCTACACGCTGGCCCAGGTGGCACCGGACGGCAGCGGGGAACGCGCCTTCACGGCGGCCGAGCCGCCCTTCGTTCTGGCCGCCACCGGCGGCTACGGGCGCGGCGTGCTCGGCCCGTTCTCGGATATCGACCTGCTGTTCCTCTCCGACTCCCCGCTCGGGCCGCGCGGCCGGCGGGCGGTGGAGTTCATGCTGTATTTGCTGTGGGACCTGGGGCTGAAGGTGGGGCATGCCACCCGCAGCATCCGCGAGTGTCTGGTGGATGCGCGGGCCGACGCCACCATCCAGACCGCGCTGCTGGACAGCCGCTTCATCGCCGGTGAGCGCGCGGTGTTCGACCGCTTCGACGCCGCCTTCAGCCTGGCGCGCCAGGAATGGGGCGTCGGCCAGTTTCTCACCTCCAAGCGGGCGGAGCGCACGGCGCGCCACAAGCGCTACGGCGACAGCCCCTATCTGGTGGAGCCGCACATCAAGGAAGGCCGCGGCGGCCTGCGGGACATCCAGACCATGTACTGGCTGGCCCGCTACGCCTTCGGCGTGCAGCGGATGCCGGAACTGGTGGGGGAGGACAGCCCCGGCGGCGGCCTGCTGACCGCGCGCGAAGCCCGTGCCATCCGCCGCGCCTGGGACTTCCTGTGGACGGTGCGCTTCCACCTCCACTACGTCACCGGCCGGGCGGAGGAGCGCCTGACCTTCGACCTGCAGCCGGTGGTGGGTGCCCGCATGGGCTACACCCGCCACGGCAAGCAGGACGGGGTGGAGCGCTTCATGAAGCACCTGTTCCTGACGGCGCGGGACGTGGTCCGCCTCTCCCGCCTGCTGGAACCGGCGATCGAGCGCGCGGCGCTGGGCTCCCCCGCCGTGACCAAGGCGCAGGACCCGGCGCTGGCCACCATCGGCATCGCCATGGCGGACGGCAAGTTGCTGTTCGCGCCGGACAAGGACATCGCCGCCGACCCGGCAGTGATGCTGCGCCTGCTGCGCGCGGCGCGGGACCGGGGGCTGGAACTGCACCCGCTGGCGCAGCGCGCGCTGATCCGCAGCGCCCCCCGCGCCCAGTCGCTGCGGGACGACCCCGCCGCCGCCGCCCTGTTCCTGGACCTGCTGACCGGCAAGGAATCCCACCGCTGGGTGCGGGTGCTGAACGAGGTCGGCTTCCTCTCCCGCTACATTCCGGACTGGGCCCGCATCGTCGGCCTCATGCAGTTCGACACCTACCACGTGTTCACGGTGGAGGAGCACACGATCGAGGCGATCGGCGTGCTCAACCAGCTGGAGCAGCAGGAGCTGGAAGAGGCTGTGCCGGTGGCCAGCGAGCTGGTCGGCCAGCTGCAATCCCGCCGCGCCCTGTATGTGGCGACGCTGCTGCACGACATCGCCAAGGGCCGTGGCGGCGACCATTCGGAACTGGGCGCCGAGCTGGCGCATGAGATCTGCCCCCGCCTGGGCCTGAGCCAGGAGGAGACCGAGACCGTCTCCTGGCTGGTGCTGAACCACCTGCTGGTCAGCCAGACCGCTTTCAAGCGCGACATCGACGACCCCAAGACCATCCTGGACATCGCCGAGGTCGTGCAATCGCCCGAGCGGCTGCGCCTGCTGCTGGTGTTGACCGTGGCGGATATGCGCGCCGTCGGCCCCAAGGTGTGGAATGGCTGGAAGGCCACGCTGCTGCGGGAGCTGTACTGGCGCGTGGCGGAAGTGCTGGCCGGTGGCCTTTCGGTGCCCGAGCGCGACGTGCGCGTGGCCCGCGCCAAGCAGGCCGCCGCCGCCATGATGGAGGAACTACCCAAGGAGGCGGTGGAGAACTTCCTGGCCTTGGGCTACCCCGGCTACTGGCTCTCCTTCGACCCCGAGACCCATGCCCGCCATGCCGGGCTGATCCGGGAGGCCGAGGCCACCGGCGCGCCGCTGACCGTTTCCACCCGCGTGCTGGAAGCGCGGGCGGTGACAGAGGTCACCGTCTATGTCACCGACCACCCAGGCCTGTTCAGCCGCATCGCCGGCGCGCTGGCAGTGGCGGGGGCCAGCATCGTCGATGCGCGCATCCACACCATGACCAACGGCCGGGCGCTGGACACCTTCTGGGTGCAGGACGCCCAGGGCGGCGCGTTCGACAGCCCGCACAAGCTGGCCCGCCTCTCCGTGCTGATCGAGCAGGCGCTGTCCGGCCGGCTCAACCTGGAGCAGGAAATCCGCAAGGTGCGGCGGGAGCCGGCGCGGCTGCGCGCGGTGCAGGTGCCGGGCCGCGTGGTGATCGACAACCACGCCAGCAACACCCACACCGTCATCGAGATGAACGGCCGGGACCGCCCGGGCCTGCTGCACGACATGACCGCCGCGATCAGCGAGCAGGGGCTGCAGATCGCCTCCGCCCACATCACCACCTATGGCGTGCGGGCGGTGGACGTCTTCTACGTGAAGGACGTGTTCGGGCTGAAGGTGGAGAACGAGCGCAAGCTGACCAGCCTGCGCGCCGCCCTGCTCTCCGCCCTGACGCCGGCGAACGGGGAAGCGGGCGCGGCCTGAGGCGCGGAAGCCCGGGCAGCATTCCTTGGCCCCCGGCGCCAGCCGGGCGCCAAAGCCTGGAGTAGGCTGGTCCCCGGCGCAGCATTGCCCATCCGGGGCGGTGCGGACGTGATCTGAGCAGGAGACAGGCGGCATGGCGGGCAACACGAATCTCCGGGCGGGCCAGTGCCATTGTGGCGCCGTGCGGTTCGAGGCGACGCTCAGCGACGGCTTCCATTCGATCCGCCGCTGCACCTGTTCCTATTGCCGGATGCGGGGGGCCGTCGTCGTCATGGCGGAGATGGGCGGGGTCAGGCTGCTGCGGGGCGAGGAGGCGCTGACCAGCTACCGCTTCCACACCGGCTCGGCGCAGCACTTCTTCTGTTCCCGCTGCGGCATCTACACCCACCACCAGCGGCGGTCCGACCAAAGCCTGTATGCCGTCAACGTCGCCTGCCTGGATGGGGTCAGCCCGTTCGACTTCGCCGAGGTGCCGGTCATGGACGGCATCAACCACACCAACGACACCGGGCAGCCGACACGCCGGGCTGGGACGCTCCGCTTCATCCCGGCCGAGGAGTGACGTCTCGGCGCAAGCCATCCGCGCTGTGAGCCGCCGGACCGGCCTGGTGCCACGCGCTTCACCCCGCGCCCGTCCCGATACAGCTCACGCTCGCTCATGGCCGGACTCGCAAAAAGCTGGGGTTCGGGGAATTCCTTCCCCGGCGTTCCTCTCCCTCGCCGGTTCACGAGAATTCGAAGACGCCAAAGCCCTGGCCCTCACCGAGTTCTTTCCACCCGGCATTATTTCTCAGCCCTTTGAATAATAACCGCACGAATCCGTGTTGGTCGCCTTGTCGGCCAGAGTGCCGATGACATTCTCTTCATCAGCCAGGCTTCCGTTACTCTTTGATGGATTGGCGCGCGGCGCGGAGTGCTAGCGTCCGCGCCATGGACACGCGCCCCTTGCAGGCGGCTATCCGTTTCGGCCTTGGGCCTCGCCCGGATCAGCCCGTGCCTGCCGACCCCATTGCCTGGCTGGACGGGCAGCTTGATGGCCCGGACGTGCCGCCCTTGCCGGCCGGCTGGCCGGCGCCCCCCGTCATCGCCGACGGCTATCGCATCTGGAAAGCGCTGGACGCCGCCGGGCAACCCGGACCGGGCCAGACCAACCCGATCGAGCTGAATTTCCAGGCCGAAGCCATCGCCGCCATGGCCACGCGGATCGATACCGCCCGCCCGTACCGGGAGCGACTGGTGGAGTTCTGGGCCAACCACTTCACGGTCAGCAAGCGCGGCGGCTACCCGGTCTCCACCGTGATCGGGCCGTATATGCGGGAGGCGATCCGCCCGCATGTCACCGGCCGGTTCTCCGACATGCTGCTGGCGGTGTTCAAGCACCCGGCGATGCTGGGGTATCTGGACCAGGCGGCCTCGGTGGGGCCGAACAGCGCCTATGGCAAGCGCAGCGGCCGCGGCCTGAACGAGAATCTGGCGCGCGAGATCCTGGAGTTGCACACCGTCTCCCCCGCCGCCGGCTACAGCCAGGCGGATGTGACGGAGTTCGCCCGGCTGCTGACCGGCTGGGGCTACGAGCGCAACAAGGAGCCCTTCGGCACTCTCTTCCGCCCCGCCAACCACGAGCCGGGCAGCAAGACCGTCATGGGAAGGGAGTTCGGCCAAGGGCCGGAGGAGGCCGAGGCCGCGTTGCGCTTCCTGGCCGCGCACCCGGCCACCCACCGCTTCCTGGCCACCAAGCTGGCCCGCCACTTCATTACCGACGAGCCGCCGCCCGAGGTGGTGGCGCGGCTGGAAGGCGTGCTGCGCGATACCGATGGCGACCTCGGCGCCGTTGCGCGCGCCTTGCCGCGCATCGAGCAGGCCTGGGACCCGCCGCTGACGAAGCTGCGCAGCCCGCTGGACTATATCACCGCCGCCTACCGTGCCTGCGGCGCCAGTGGGGAGGCGATGGGCCGCCCAGCCTGGGGCAGTTGCTTCAACCTGAACCAGCCCTACTGGACCGCCCTGCAGCCGAATGGCTGGCCCGACCGCGCGCCGGACTGGCTGGGGCCCGAGCCGGTGATGCAGCGGCTGGACTGGGCCTACGAGACCGCCGGCCGCTTCACCCGCCAGGACCCGATGGCGATCCTGGACACGGCGCTCGGCCCGCTGGCGCCTTCCACCACGCGCGAGGCCATGCGCCGCGCCGGCTCCCCCCGCGATGCCATCGCCATCCTCCTCGCCAGCGCGGAGTTCCAGCGTCGATGAGCAGCCACCTCCCCCGCATCGGCAGGCGCGGCCTGCTGTTGGGCCTTACCGCGATGGCCGCCACGGCCAATGCGCGCCTGGCCTTCGCCGAGACCCCCCTGGTGCCCACCGCCACCGACAATCGATTGGTCGTGGTCATCCTGCGCGGCGCCATGGACGGCATGGCCGCCCTGGCCCCCTACGGGGACGCGCGCTACCGCGAGCTGCGCGGCCCGATCGCCCTGGCGGAGCCGGGGCAGGAAGGCGGGCTGCTGGATTGCGGCGGCTTCTTCGGCCTGAACCCGCGGCTGGAGAACTTCCATCGCTTCTTCACCGAGGGCAGCCTACTGCCCATTCACGCCATCGCCGGCCCCTACCGCAACCGCAGCCACTTCGAGGCGCAGGACATGCTGGAGAGCGGGGCGCCGCAGCGCCTGACCTCCGGCTGGCTGAACCGCGCCCTGCAAGGCCTGCCGGATGCACCGGCGGACCAGCCGGAGACCGGGCTGGTGGTCGGGCTGGACCTGCCGCTGCTGATGCGCGGGCCGCATTCCGTCGGCATGTGGGCACCGCCGCGCCCGGTGCGGCCACCGCCGGACCTGTATGCCCGCATGGCCGACGTGCTGCATGCCGACCCGCTGCTCGGCCCGGCGGTAGAGGAGGGGCTGCGCGGCCGCGGCTACGCCACCAGCGTACTGAGCGGGGAGCCGCCGCCGCGTGGTGGCTTCGTCGCCCTGGCGGCTTCGGCCGGCAAGCTGCTGGCGGCGCCGCATGGCCCGCGGGTCGCCGCTATGGAGATCGGCGGCTGGGACACCCATGCGGACCAGGCACGGCGGCTGGACCCGGTGCTGGTGCAACTGGACCAGGGGCTGGCGGCCATGCGCGGCCAACTGGGCGACGTGTGGTCCCGCACCGCCATCCTGGTCATGACCGAATTCGGCCGCACCGCCCGCGCCAACGGCAATAACGGCACCGACCACGGCACCGGCGGCGCGGCCTTCCTGTTGGGCGGCGCCGTGCAAGGCGGCCGCGTGCTGGCCGACTGGCCCGGGCTGGCCGAGGGCCAGTTGTTCGAGAAACGCGACCTGCAGCCGACGCGGGACCTGCGCGCCATCGCCAAGGGATTGCTACGCGACCACCTGCGGCTGCCGGAAAGCACCATTGCGGCGGCCTTCCCAGGCGCGGGCGATGTCGGCGCGGAGGGTGGGCTGGTGCGGGGGATGGCCTGAGCGCGCCCTTCTCCAGTGTGGGGAAGGCTGGGGGAAGGAATTCCCCCAGACCCCCATCTTCTTTTTTGCGAGTTTGAGGGCGGGGCAGTGGCGGGTCTTCCCAGGTCGGGAAACGGGTAGGCCGCGCGAGAGACTGTTATCGTCCCCCGGTAACCATGAGCTCGCTTCGGTTGTCACAGCAACACGCCACGGAAAGCCTGCAAGTCAGCCCCCTAACGGCTGGTTCATAACTACCTCCGAGGCGGCCCCCGGCTGCTCACGGTTCAGCCCACGCGACCTTTAAAAACATCATGAGCGCCTACCCTCAGTCCCGCAGCCATCCAAACTTGCAGAAATAAAGAAGGGGTCTGGGGAATTCCTTCCCCAACCTTCCTTCCCCTTCCCTCAGCGAGAGGGTGGACTTTCCCGCGCCAGGGCGTTGCTCTGGCGCAGGGCGGATCATCCAGCCGCCGCCAGGGACAGGGACGACCATGAGCGATCGGCACACCATCGGCACCGCTGCGATCTCCGCCACCATCAAGCCGGAGGGCGCCGAGCTGACCAGCCTGCGCGATTCGGCCGGGGAGGAGTTGTTGTGGCAGGCCGGGCCGGAATGGCCGCGGCACTCCCCGGTGCTGTTCCCCGTGGTCGGCCGGCTGGCGGGGGATACGCTGCGCCACCAAGGCCAGGAGTACCGGGTGACGCAGCATGGCTTCGCGCGGGACAGCCTGTTCGCCTGGACCGAGCGCAGCGCCACCCGCGCCGTGCTGCGCTTGGTGGACAGTGCGGAGACGCGGGCGGTGTATCCCTTCCCCTTCCTGCTGGAGATGATCTACGCGGTCGAGGGTGAGACGCTCTCCGTCGCCGCGCGGGTGACCAATCCGGGCGATGCGGTGCTGCCCTGCGGCGTCGGCGCGCATCCGGCCTTCCGCTGGCCGCTGGCCGCCGGCGTGGCGAAGGAGGCGCATGTGCTGGAATTCGACACGCAGGAGACCGGCCCGGTGCTGGCGGTGGAAGGCGGCCTGCTGGGTGAGGAAGAGAAGCTTCCGTTCGACGGCCGCGTGCTGCCGCTCTCCCCGGCGCTGTTCGCCCAGGATGCGCTGGTGATGCCGGGTGTCGCCAGCCGCTCCGTCCGCTTCGTGGCGGCGGGAGAGGACGGGGTGCCGGCACGGGTGCTGACCGTGGCGTGGGAAGGGTACAAGGACCTGGGCATCTGGTCCAAGCCGGGCGGCGCGCCGTTCCTGTGCATCGAGCCCTGGTTCAGCATGGCCAGCCCGGTGGGCTGGGATGGCGAGATTGCCGACAAGCCCGGCATCCTGCTGCTGCCGCCGGGCGAGAGCCGGGACTTCACCTGGACCGTGCGGAGCAGCGACGGCGGGTAGGGCGTGAACGCCTGAGGGTGGGACACCGGAAGGCCTGGAGCGTGATGTGTCGGCAGATCGCGCGTCAGGCTGGCTGGTGGGCGATAGGCCGCCCCGATACGGTCGTGGCGCAGAGCGGGAAGGAAAGTCAGGGGAAAGAATTCCCCTGTGTAAACGTGGGCCTGTCTTCAAACTAGCCAGAGGTAGGCGGCTGCGGCGTGGACACCGGCGAGGAAGTGGATGGCCCGCTTGTCGTAGCGGGTGGCGATAGCGCGGAACTGCTTGAGCTTGCAGAAAAAGTTTTCAACGAGGTGGCGGGCCGCATACAGGTCACGGTCGAAAGGCTGCGGCCGCTTGCGGTGGCGTTTTGGCGGGATGGCTGCGGTTTTGCCGGCCGCCCGGAGCCGGTCGATCACGCGCTGGTCAGTATCATAGGCGCGATCGGCCAGCAGCGTCGGCGCCACGATGCGCGGCAGCAGCACGTCGCTGCCGCAGAGGTCATGCGCCTGGCCTGGCGTCAGGTGAAAGCTCAGCGGATTGCCCAGCGCATCGACCAGGGCATGGATCTTCGTGCTCAGCCCGCCTCGGGCAGGGCCAATGGCTTCTTCGGCACGGTTTTTTAGCCGCCCCCGCACTGTGCTGGTGCGCCCGGACCAGGGTCGCGTCGATCATCGCGTATTCATTGTCCGCATCCACCGCCAGGGCCTGAAGCAGACGCTCCCAGACACCACGTCGCGCCCAGCGGCTGAAGCGCGTATGCACCACTTTCCAGGGGCCATAGCGCTCCGGCAGGTCGCGCCAGGGAATGCCGGCCCGATACCGGAACAGGACCGCCTCCACAAAGCGCCGGTTGTCCTGGGCCGGACGACCCACGCCGCCGGCACGGCCGGGGAGAAGATCCTTGATCCGCTCCCATTGATCATCCCGCAAACCATAGCGCCCGCATGACACAGGTCTCCGACCCTTCCACCGGAGACCCATGAATCACCCATGACCCCAAAAGAAAATCCGCAATTTGAGGACAGGCCCGTATACGTTTACGCCATCTTTCTTCTGTCAGTTGGCGTGGGGCTTCGGAACCGGCAGTTGCGGCCGTGAGACAGATCACGGGCCACCTAGCCAGGCCATCAGCCTCCTGCGTCATCCCGCCCTTGGCCTCCAAAGGCCAACGCCGCATCGGCCACCCCCGAAAGACTCGCAGAAGAAAGATGGGGTCCGGGGAATTCCTTCCCCGGCCTTCCAAGCCTGAATGCCATCGGGCTCTAACAGAAATGCGCTCCGCGCGTTTCCACCGGCAGCACGTAGAGCGACTGGCTGGCGCACATGTAGAGCTGGTTCCGCCGCGTGCCGCCGAAGCAGAGATTGGCGCAGATCTCCGGCAGCTTGATCAGGCCGATGCGCTGGCCATCCAGCCCGAAGATGTGCACGCCGTCATAGCCATCCCCCACCCAGCCGGCGCCGACCCACACATTGCCGGCTTCGTCGCAGCGGATGCCGTCCCCCATGCCGGTCTTGCCGTCCATCTCCATGCTGCAGAAGGTGCGGGGGTTGCTGAGGCGGGCGCCGTCCACGTCGAAGGCCCAGACGATGCTCTTGGCCTCCGGGTAGTGGGACATGCCGGTATCGGCGACGTAGAGGGTGCGGTAGTCCGGGCTGAAGCACAGGCCGTTCGGCTTGAAGGGCTGGTCCGCGACCTTCTCCACCGCGCCGCTGCCGGGATCGATGCGATAGACCGCTTCCTTGATCAATGGGCGGGGCGAGTCGGTGGATTGCGGCAGGCGGTTGCCCTCGTAGTCCATCAGCCCGCCATAGCCGGGGTCGGTGAACCAGATGGCGCCGTCATTCGGGTGCACCACCACGTCGTTGGGGGCGTTAAAGGGGCCGTCCGGGCCGCGCGCCGCCAGGATGGTCAGCTTGCCGTCCGGCTCGTAGCGGACGACGTCCCGGTGATAGTGCCGGCAGGCGATCTGCCGCCCTTCCCGGTCGAAAGTATTGCCGTTGGAATAGCCGGCTGGGCTGCGGAAGCGGCGGGAGACGTGGTTGTCCTCCTCCATCAGCCGCAGGCATTCGTCGTTCGGGATGTCGGACCAGATCAGGAAGCGGCCGGTGGCGTGCCAGGCGGGGCCTTCCGCCCAGCCCAGGCCGGTATGCAGGCGGCGGATGCGGCTGTTGCCCAGCTTGGCCGAGAAGCGCTTCGGGTCCAGCGCCACCACGTCCGGGTCGGGGTAGCGCATCGGCGGCGCGTCCGGCCCATAGTCACGCTGGGCGCGGATGGCCTGGTCACGCACGGCCTGGGCGCTGGCGGTGCGCAGCACGGCCGGCATGGAAAGGGCGGCGAAGGCGGAGGCGCCCAGCACGGTGCGGCGCCTGGACGCGAGAACGTGGTACATGGCGTTTCTTCCCTGTTGCCGCGGCGTCCTTGGCGCGCCGCGTGCGGGCGCCAGCTTGGCACAGGTTGAAGCCGCCTGCCGCACACGCCTCGCGGCGCGCAGGCCAGTCAGACCAGATCAGGCCGGGGGCACGGTCTTGTCGCCGGCGCCCAGCGCGCGCTGCATGTAGACCACGTCCAGCCAACGGCCGAACTTCAGCCCGGCCGCCTTCAGCACGCCCACCTGCTTGAAGCCCAGGGAGAGGTGGAGGCCGATGGAGCCCACATTCTCCGAGTCGCCGATCACGGCGAACATCTGGCGGAAGCCGGCGGCCTCGGCCCGCTTCAACAGGGCCTCCACCAACGCCTTGCCGACGCCCTGGCCGCGCACGTCATCCCGCACATAGATGGAATCCTCGGCGGCGAAGCGGTAGGCGGAACGGTCCCGCAGGGCGGCGTAGTAGCCGTAGCCCTTCACCTCCCCCGCATCCTCGGCCACCAGCCAGGCCCAGCCATGCGCCTGGTTGCGGGCCAGGCGGGCACCCAGCTCGGCCTCGTCCGGGGGCAGTTCCTCGAAGGTACCGGTGCCGTTCAGGACGTGATGCGCATAGATGGCGGCCATGGCGGGCAGGTCGGCCTGGGTGGCATCACGATAGATCATCCGGAGTCTCCAACACTCACGCCATGGGCGCCGGTGCCGGAACAGCCGGACGGCGCAGGCCCGCACAGAGAGGGCCTGAACCATGGGTAAGGTCGGTTCCGGGCGACGGCAAGAGCCCGGGTCTCGCTCAGCGCCTCCGGTGGGGGCGGTGAGCGCTGCTGAACAGAGGAAGGCTGGGGAAAGAATTCCCCAGACCCCTTCTTTTCCTTTTTCGGGTTTTGCAGGTGTGGCGGTTGAGAGAGCTGTCTGGTTGGAGTGACGGCTCGTTCGCGCCGGAGGTCCTAGACCTCCGGCGAATGAGGGTTCAGCCCGCGTCCCCTATTAGACATATCATCGGGGCACCCGCTCTCAGCCCTGAAGCGCCGCGTCGAACTTGTAGAGAAAAGAAGGGGTCTGGGGAATTCATTCCCCAGCCTTGCTTCCTCCAATCTCTCTCACAGGCAGCAAAAACCAAGCGCAGCCGACCTTGTCGGCCGATGCGAGCCGCTCAGCGGGCGCGCAGCAGTTCCGGCACGTGCAGCAGGATCAGTTCGTTGTCGTCGGCGCGGGTCAGGTGGCGGCCGGCGCTGAAGGGCAGGTTGTTGTCGTTGCCGACGATGATGTGATCGGCGTCGACCATCGCCACATTCTCGATGGTGAAGAACGGGAAGGACAGGCGGTTGGCGGGGGCGTTCGGCCCGCGGTCCCCACGCGTGCGGGCCAGGTTCTCGGGGTCCTGGATGTCCATCAGGTCGATATAGCCGATCTTGCGGACGAAGCCCTCGGCATCCGGCGCACCCAGATCCACCAGGGAGACGCGCTTGATACGCGCGGGGGCATGGAAGCAGGCGGGCGGCTGCTGGCCCTGGGCGCAGGCCAGGGACGGGTCGCCTTCCGCGTTGTCGCGCTCGATCACCAGGGCGCGGCGGTCGTCGATCATGTTGAAGTCGCCGATGGCGGCGGCGCCCTCGGCCAGGCGGTATTTCAGGCTGCGGCCGGTCCAGGCACCGCGGGCGGTGTCGAATTCCATCATGCGGATGAAATTGCCCTCGGGGCGGTCGGTGCCCTCGATGAAGAGCGGCTGCTCCAGCAGCGCCCACAGGCGGCTGCCATCGGGCGACATCGCCATGCCCTCATACCCGCCGGAGCGGCGGGCGCGGAAGTTAGCGCCGGCGACGGGCGTGGCGCCGATGGAGAGCGCGGGGTTGTCCGGGCTCATCAGCGGCTTGCCGTCCAGCAGGGTCTGGTGGACCTGCTGCACCCGGCCCTGCGCATCCAGGCGGAGGATGAAGGGGCCGAACTCCTCGCCGATCCAGAAGCCACCGCCCTCGATCGGCTGGATGCTCTCCGGGTCGAAATCCGCACCGGTCAGGTAGCGGGCGTCGGTGCCCTCGTAGGCGATGCGGAAGGGCACGCGGCGGTCGGGGTCGGAGAAGAAGACGGTCTGCAGCACCGTCACCTGGCCGGTGCGGAAATCCGGGCGGATCTTGCGCAGCGCCAGCAGGGCGTCGCCGCTGTTGCGGCGGTTGCCGAAGCCGTTGTCGGTCAGCACCCAATAGGCGCCGGCCTCCCCCGCCACCGGCTTGATGCCGGAGAAGCCCTGCACCGGCTGGCCGATGAAGGGCAGCGACAGGCCGGTGGGGCGGCCAGTCGGCGCCGGGCCGGTGGTGCCGGGCACGCTGCCAGGACGCTCGTTCCGCGCATCGCCGGTGAACTTGCCGGAGACGAGGGCATCGCGCGGCGCATCGGCCGGCGGCAGCTCCATGGTGAAGGCGGGCAGAATGGCGTGGCCGGCCAGGCGGGCGTCGAAGCGCTGCTCCTGAGCCATGGCGGCGGTGGCGGTCGCGATCAGGGCCGTGGCGGCCAGCAGGATCCTGCGCATGTGGTCTGTATCCCGGTTACGTCAGCGTGGCGCTGTTACCGGGTGCGTGTTGCAGCGCCTTGACGCCGGCATGACGAAACGGCGACACGGGCGGAAGGCCCCTGCCCCCCGCCCGCGTCCGCGACAGGCCGTAACGGCGATCAGCGATAGACGATCACCGGCTCACCACCACTGTTGCCGACAATCACCGGCACGCCGGCACTGAGATTGCCAACCGCCGGGCCGTGGTAGCGGATGACCGGGCTGCCATCCTGGCTGCCGACCACCGTGGCGATGCCCTGGCTGACCGCCTGGCTGTGCGGCTGCTGCGCCATCAGCGCATCGATATTGGCATCGCCATTGGCGGCAAAAGCGGCACCGGAGAAACCGGCCACCAGGATCGCGGAAAGCAGGACCTTGCTGAACATGACTAAAGAATTCCTTTCAACTAGGCTGCGGCTGCGTGCCGCTCCGTTGGGATTCTTCTACGCCCGGCAGCCTGGGCTGGGCCAATCGGCTTTGACCATGCCGGGTATCGGTGGTGGTGATGCAACGATGGGCAGATCGGTGGGGAAGGAATTCCCCGGGCCCCTTCTTTTTTTCTGCGCGTTTGGCAAAACACTTCAGGACTGAGAGCGGACGCGTCTTGATGATTTTAATAATGGGCCACGCGGGCTGAACCCTCAGTCGCCGGAGGTCCAGGACCTCCGGCGGACCCAGCCGTATCCCAAGAACACCCTCTCAAAAGCCGCGCCCGAAAAATCGAAAAAAGAAAAGAAGGGGCCCGGGGAATTCTTTCCCCGGCCTTCCTCTCCATCCCACCCCGATCAGTGCGCATCCCCACCCGCGCCCTTTCGTGGCCGGCGCAGCAGCAGCACCAGGGGCAGGGAAACCAGGAAGCAGCCGGCCATCACCAGCAGCACGTCGTTATAGGCCAGCACCAGGGCCTGCTGGGTGACCAGGGCTTTCATCTTCGCCAGGGCCGCGATGTCGGCGGCGCCTTGGCCGACCTGGCCGGCCAGGGCGTCGGCCATGGTGTCCCGGTAATGCAGCGCGGGCGCGCGGGCCCAGTTCAGGGCTTCGTCCAGATGGACGCGGTGCAGGTAGGAGCGGTCGGTGACCAAGGTGTTGATGATGGCGAGGCCGACGGCGCCGCCGAGGTTGCGCATCAGGTTGTAGAGGCCGGACGCGTTCTTCAGCACGGCGGGCGCGACGGTGCCGAGGGCGATCTGGTTGATGGGCGCCATGCACAGCATCATGGCCACGCCGCGCAGGCCGAGCGGGAAGGCCATCTGCGGGAAGGCGCTTTGCGAGGTAAGGCGCGCCGTCAGCCACATCGCCAGGAAAAACAGCGACAGCCCGCAGGCGAGCAGGATACGCGGATCGAACTTGCCAAGCAGCTTGCCGACGATGGGGGCGGCGAAGAACATGCAGAGGCCGGTGATGAACATCACCTCGCCGATCTGCATGGAGTTGTAGCCACGCACCCGGCCCAGGAAGAGCGGGATGAGGTAGACCGAGCCGTAGAGGCCGATGCCCATGGTGAAGCTGAACAGGCAGCCAATGGTGAAATTGCGATCCTTGAAGGCACGCAGGTCCACGATCGGTTCCGGCCGCGTCAGCGCCCGCCAGAAGAAAACGATGCCGGCGACGATGCAGACGGCGGCGAGGTTGCGCACCGTCTCGTCCTGCAGCCAGTCCCAGCGCGGGCCTTCCTCCATCACGTATTCCAGACTGCCGAGGAAGGCGGCCATGGCGGCCAAACCCCACCAGTCGAACTTCGCCAGCAGGGTGCGGTCGGGCTTGTCGATATCCACCGTCAGCCAGACCGCGGTGGCGATGAGGATGCCGACAGGCACGTTGATGAGGAACAGCCAGTGCCAGGAGAGCTGCTCGGTCAGCCAGCCACCAAGGGTGGGGCCGATGGTGGGCGCCATCGTCGCCGTCAGGCCGATGATGACCGTGGCGCCGGCGCGCTTGTTGGGCGGAAACAGCATGAAGCTGGCGGCGAACACCGTCGGGATCATCGCGCCGCCGATGAAGCCCTGCGCCGCGCGGAACACGATCATGATGCCGAGATTCGACGCCATGGCGCAGGCCAGGGAGAAGACGGTGAAGCCGACGGCCGAGGCGGTGAACAGTACGCGGGTGGAGAGCAGGCGGGAGAGGAAGCCGGAGAGCGGGATCATGACGATCTCCGCGATCAGGTAGCTGGTCTGCACCCAGCTTGCCTCATCCGGGCTGGCGGCGAGGCCGGCCTGGATCTCGGAGATGGAGGCGGAGACGATCTGGATGTCCAGGATCGCCATGAACATGCCGAACACCATCGCCATGAAGCCGAAGCGGACCTTGGTCGGCATGGCCTGCGGCGGCGGGGCCGGCATAACCTGCGGCGGGGCTTGCGGGGCGGCGGCGGCGGGCATCGTCGTGGCGCTCATGGCGCGTGTGCCTTCAGAACAGGCTGCGGATGGCGGCTAGCACGCCGCGCGGGGCGGTCGGGTCGTCGCGGGTATCGACTTCCGCCACGACGGAGAGGCCGGGGCGCAGGCGGGCCAGGGCATCGGCGTCCTGGCCGGGCTCCAGCACCAGCTTCACCGGCACGCGCTGCACGATCTTGGTGAAGTTGCCGGTGGCGTTCTCGGGCGGCAGCAGGCTGAACTGGCTGCCGGTGGCGGGGGCGAAGCTGTTGACTCGGGCGTGGAAGGTCAGGCCCGGGATGGCATCCACCGTGATCTCGACCGGCTGGCCGGGGCGCACGCTGGCCAGCTGGGTTTCCTTGAAGTTGGCGACGACGAAGAGCTGCCCGCCCATCGGCGCCACTGCGATCAGCTGCTGCCCCGGCTGCACATGCTGGCCGAGCTGCGCAGCGCGGTTGCCGGCGATGCCGTCCACCGGCGCGCGGATGGCGGTGTAGGTCAGGTTGGTCTCGGCCTGGGCCAGGGCGGCGGCGGCCTGGGCACGCTTGGCCTCGGCCTGCCGCAGTTGCGCCGCCAGGACGCCGAGCGATTGCCGCTGCACGGAAAGCTGCGCCTGCGCCGCCTGCACGGAGGCCTCGGCCTTACGCTGGTCCGCCACCGTCTGGTCGGCGGATTGGCGAGAGGCGTAGCCGCTGCCGACGAGGGACTGGGTGCGGCGGGCATCGGCGATGGCGCGGGTCTGCTCCGCGCGGGCCTGCTCCACCTGAGCGCCGGCGGCGTCGATCTGCGCCTGCTGCTGGGCCAGTTGCTCCCGCGCCGTGGCGATGGCGGCATCGGCCTCGGCCAGGGTAGCGGCGGCCTGGTCCCGCGCATTGCGCAGGTCGCGCTCATCCAACGTGATCAGCACGTCGCCGGCCTTCACCGGTTGGTTGTCGGCCACCTGGATGCTGGCGACATCGGCCTGGATACGGGCGCCCAGCACGCTGATGTCGCCCTGGACATAGGCATCGTCGGTTTCGACCAGGAAGCGGCCGGTCTGCCAGTACCAGGTGCCGCCCAGCACGGCGGCCACCAGCAGGACGAGTGGCACGACGCGCAGCAGGATGCGCTTGACGGTCCACCTGCGCGGCGGCGGCGCGGCAGGGGCGGAGGACCGGCTGGCCTCGAGGGCCGCGGAGGGGGAGACGGGAGCGTTCATTCGGAAGGGCCTTCGAACTGAACGGTTCAGTTCATTTGCAGGCGTTGAGTTGCGTCCCTCGTGTCTTTTTGTCAAGACTGAACCAAACCGTTCAGTTCACTCTTGAAGCCGCGACAGGGCTCTATTACTAACCTTTCATGTCAGCGACCGCCGAGTTCCTCTCCGACGTCAGCAATCCCAAGCGCCACGCCATCATGGCGGCGGCGGCCGAGCTGTTCATGGCGGAGGGCTATGCCGCCGTCTCCATGGATGCGGTGGCCAAGACTTCCGGCGTCTCCAAGGCCACGCTCTACGCCCACTTCTCCGGCAAGGAAGCGCTGTTCGAGGCGATCGTCGCCGCGGGCTGTGAGCATATGCGGGAACAGGCCGAGGAATTCCTCGGCGGCCATGACCGGCCACTGCGGGAGGCTCTGGTGGAACTCGGGCTGCACTGGCTGCGCTTCATGCTTCGCCGGCAGGTGCGCGCCCTGCACCGGGTGATGATTGCCGAGGGCGTGCGCTTCCCCGCCCTCGCCCGCGCCTTCTACGCCGCCGGCCCCCAGGCCATGCATAGCTGGCTGAGCGGCTGGATGGCTGGTGAGCTGGCGCGCGGCCGGCTGCGGCCGGAGGTGCGGCCAGCACAGGCGGCGGAGCACTTCCTCTCTCTGCTGCGCGGCGACCTGTTCGTCCGTGCCACGCTGGGCCTGGTGGGGGAGGATGCGGCGGCGGCCGAGCTGCAGGGCATCGCGGAGCAGGTGGCGGATACATTCCTGCGCCTGCACGGAGTGCCGGCGGACGGATTCGCCTGAACCGGCGCTTTGACGCGAGAGGCCACCCGTGCCCCCGCTAGCCTTAAGGTAACTTTCCGGCTCCGCAGGGGTGGCATGCGGAAAAATAGCGGGTCCGACTCCAAAAACCCCTTTCACCTCCTGGGCAACATCTCTATATGCCGCCTCAGACGCAGTACGCACGTGCCTCTAGGCCCCAGGCCGGCAAGACCGGCCAAAGGTTTACGCAACGACGTCAAGCGTTCTGGCAACCCCGGACAAGGCGCAAGCCCGATCCGGCCTCTCTTTGGTCGCTGGTTCGTTCGACCGTTTCGTCAACTTGGGGCTGACCCCTTCTACCGGGGCGGTCCTTCCATATTTTGGAGGGTGTGCGATGACCCAGAAGGTCTCCCGCTTCCTGCGCGATGTCGCCCCGGCGACCCCGTGCCTCGTCGTCGACGTTGACCGCGTCGGGGAGAACTACGGGCGCCTCAAGGCGGCCCTGCCGCTGGCCCGCATCTACTACGCGGTGAAGGCCAACCCGGCGGCGCCGATCCTGGACCGCCTGGTCTCGCTCGACTCCGCCTTCGACGCCGCATCGTGGGAAGAGGTGCAGGCCTGCCTGCGCGCCGGCGCCCGCCCGGATGCCATCTCCTTCGGCAACACGGTGAAGAAGGAAAGCGCCATCAAGGCCGCTTTCGAAGCCGGCGTCCGCATGTTCGCCTTCGACTCGGAGCCGGAGCTGCGCAAGCTCGCCCGCTCCGCGCCGGGTGCGAAGGTGTATTGCCGCATCCTCGTCGGCAATGTCGGCGCCGAGTGGCCGCTGTCGAAGAAGTTCGGCTGCGAGGTCGAGATGGCGAAGGAGCTGATGGTGCTGGCGGGCGAGCTCGGCCTCGATCCCTTCGGCATTTCCTTCCATGTCGGCAGCCAGCAGACCCGCACCGCGGCCTATGAGGCGGCGATCGCCAAGGTCGGCATGCTGTTCACCGACCTGAAGAATGCCGGCGTAAACCCGCGCATGATCAACATCGGCGGCGGCTACCCCGTCCGCTACCGCAGCGAGGTGCCGGAGATCGGCGAGATCGGCGACGCCATCATGGGCGCGATGGTCGAAGCCTTCGGCAACAACCTGCCGGAGATGGTGATCGAGCCCGGCCGCTTCGTCGTCGGCGATGCGGGCGTGCTGTCCTCCGAAGTCGTCCTTGTCTCCCGCAAGGAGAAGGACGACCCGGTGCGCTGGGTGTATCTGGATATCGGCCGTTTCGGCGGCCTGGCCGAGACCGAGGGCGAAGCCATCAAGTACGCCTTCCGCACGCAGCATGACGGCGGGGCGGACGGACCGGTGACGATCGCCGGGCCGACCTGCGACAGCACGGACACGCTGTACGAAAAGTCCAACTACCGCCTGCCGCTGGCGCTCGACGCCGGCGACCGGATCGAGCTGCTGGCGACCGGTGCCTATGTCACCACCTATGCCAGCCAGGCCTTCAACGGCTTCGCGCCGCTGGCCGAACACTACATCTGACGCTCCCCCTTCCGGGCGCGGCAGGGCGGAGAGGGAAACCTCTCCGCCTTTTTTTGTTTCAAGCCCGCCATGTGCCGGATACTGTCCCGCCATGGACGAAATCGACCGGAACATCCTCGTTGCCCTACAGGAAGACGGGGCTTCGGGGCTCGCCGAACTGGCGAAAGTCGCAGGGCTCTCCGTCTCCGCGACCGCGGAGCGGGTCAAGCGACTCGAGGAACGCGGCACCATCCGTGGCTGGCGCGCCGACCTGGACCCCGCCGCCATCGGCTGCGCCATGCTGGCCTTCGTGTTTGTGGAGCTGCGCGCAGGCAAGGATGAAACCGCCTTCCGCACCGCGATGCGCGCGGCCGAAGCCGTGCTGGAATGCCACCGCGTAACCGGCAGCTGGACCTACCTGGTCAAGCTGCGCCTGCCCGACCTCGCCGCCGTGGAGCGCTTCGTGGCGGAGGACATCCGTGCCCAGCCTGGCGTGGAACGGACGGAAACCGTCCTCGCCATCGGCTCGGCCAAGGAAACCTCCATCCTGCCCGTGGCGGAAGCAACGGAGGAGTAGCAGCTGCCTTGGCGTTTTTCTGGGCGGGAAAAGGCCGGGGAAGGAATTCCCCGGGCCCCTTCTTTTTTTCGAGTTTAAGGGCGGGGCTTTCGGGCGGGTGCGCTTGAGACACGGCTGGGTGTGCCGGAGGTCCTGGACCTCCGGCGACTGACGGTGCAGCCCGCGTGGCCCATTTTAAATATCATCAAGCAGCGCCCGCTCTCAGTCCTGAAGCGCTTCGCCAAACTCGCAGAAAAAAAGAAGGGGTCCGGGGAATTCTTTCCCCGGCCTTCCCTTCCCCAAAAATTCCAGAAACCGGAACAACGCTGGCAGCTACTGACGGGATTGCCTTTCCAGGAGAAGGCAGTCGCCTCCTCCTGGAAGGCCGTGCGTCGTGCTCAGGGCGCGGCGCGGACGCCCATGGCGGTCGTGCGCTCGTCCATGCGCGGTGCGTAGGTCAGGCCGCGGCGGACGGCCCAGATGTTCACCAGCTGCACCACAGGGATCAGCGCGGCTTCGTCCGTCGCCAGCTTCACCGCTTGGCGCAGCACGGCCTCGCGTTGCGCGTCATCCACGGTGGTGGAGGCGCGGGTCAGCAGCGCATCCAGCTCGGGGTTGCTGTAGCGGGCGTGGTTGTTGCTGCCCAGGCGCTTCGCCGTGTCGTGCGTCGCCAGGATGTTGATGATCATCGAGGAGGCTTCGCCGGTGGTGCTGCCCCAGCCGGCCAGGCGCATGCCGAATTCCTGGCGGGCGGAGCGTGCGGCGAAGGTCGTCCACGGCAGTGCCTCGACCTGCGTCTGCACGCCGATGCGGGACCACATCTGCGCCACGGCCTGGGCCAGCTTCGCGTCGTTCGGGTAGCGATCGTTCGGGCTGTGCAGGGTCAGGCGGAAGCCGTTGGGGAAGCCGGCCTCGGCCAGCAGGCGGCGGGCGCCGGCGGCGTCGTAGGCGGGCGGGCGCACGTCCGGGTTGTAGCCAAAGGTGCCTTCCGGCATCCACTGCCCGGCCGGCGCGGCGGTGCCTTCCATGATCCGCTCGGCCAGCGCGTCCCGCTGGATGGCGATGGAGAGCGCCTGCCGCACCCGGCGGTCCCGGAACGGATTCTGCGCCAGCGGCTTGCCATCGTTGTCGGTGACGAAGGGCACGCTGCCTTCGCGCGCATCGGGCGAGATGTACATCAGCCGCACGCCCTGCACTTCGGACAGGCCGACGCGGTTGTCCCGCCGCAGCCGGGCCAGGTCGCTGGAGGGCACTTGGTCGATCACGTCGACATCGCCGGCCAGCACGGCGGCGCTGCGGGCGCCATCATTGGGCAGGAAGCGGTAGTTCACAACTTCCCACGGTTCCCGCCCGCCCCAATAGGTTTCATTGCGGCGCAGCACGGCGCGGTCGCCCGGCCGGTACGAATCCAGGCGGTAGGGGCCGGTGCCGATGGCGGCGCGGCCGGAATTATAGTCCTCCGTCCCGGCCCCTTCGCCGACATGGCGGGAGACGATGGAGACGGCGCCGAGTTCCACCGGCAGCAACGGGTGCGGCGCGGCCGTGTGCATGCGCACCGTCAGATCGTCCAGCACCTCGACCTTGGTGATGGCGCGGACGAAGCCGCCGAATCCACCGGGGCTGTTCGGCACGTTGGGTGCGCGGGCGATGGAGAAGGCGACGTCGTCGGCGGTGAAGGGCTTGCCGTCATGCCAGGTCACGCCAGGGCGCAGCTTGAATTCCCAGACCGTGGGCTCGACCGCGCGCCAGCTTTCGGCGAGGCCGGGGACGGGCTGCGCCTTCTCGTCGCGCCCGACCAGGAAGTCGAACAGATGCATGGCCAGGCCGTTATTGGGCGAGGCGTTGTAGAAATGCGGGTCGATGGACGTCACGGCCCCGCCAATGCCGATGTTCAAGGTTTGCGCGCTGGCGCCTTGCATTGCGGCAAACAGGCCCAGCGGGGCGGCAAGGGCGGCCGCCAGAAATCGGGTCCGCGGGCGGGAGAAGTTCAACAAAGGCGTTTCCCCTTAAGATTCTTCATGAAACCCCGTTCATCTAGCGATTCAAGGGGTGCGCTGCTACAGTCTCATGGCAAGAAGGCGGCAGCCTCTGGGGGATGAGATGAAACAAACTTTGCAGGCGGCCTTGTTGGCCGCCGTTTCGGCGTTCGGCCTGACCGCCTTCGTGCCTGCCCAGGCGCAGAACGTGCAGAGCGTGACGATCGCCGTCGGCGCGCAGGTCACCTCACTGGATCCGCACTACCACGCGCTGTCGCCCAACTACGCCGTGGCCGAGATGCTGTTCGGCGCGCTGGCCGGCTTCGATGCCCATGGCCGCATCCAGCCCGGCCTGGCCGAGAGCTGGCGCCCGGTGAGCGAGAGCGTATGGGAATTCAAGCTGCGGCCGAATGTGCGCTTCCACAACGGCAACGCCTTCACCGCCGAGGACGTGGCCTTCACCGTCGCCCGGGTGCCGACGGTGCCGAACAGCCCGTCCTCCTACGCCCTCTACACCCGCGCCATCAAAAGCGTGGAAGTCGTCGACCCGATGACGGTCCGCTTCCACACCGAAGGCCCCTACCCCAACCTGCCCAACGACCTCGCCCAGGTCTCCATGCTCGACAGGGAGACGCATGACGGCGCGGCGACGGAGGACTTCAACTCCGGCAAGGTCGCCATCGGCGCCGGCCCGTACCGCTTCGTCTCCTTCCGCTCCGGCGACCGCCTGGAGCTGGCGCGGAACGAGGAATACTGGGGCCCCAAGCCGGCCTTCGAGCGCGTCTCCTACCGCATCATGACCAACAATGCCGCGCGCATGGCCGCCGTGCTGAGCGGCGACGTGGACATGATCGACCAGGTGCCGACCACCGACATCGCCCGGCTGCGGCGCGAGGAGCGGGTCCGCCTGTCCGAAGCCGACGGCCTGCGCGTCATCTTCCTGGGGCTGGACAATTCGCACCCGGAAGGCTCGCCCTTCATCACCGACAATGACGGCAAGCCGCTGACGGTCAATCCGCTGCACGACGTGCGGGTCCGGCGCGCGCTGAACATGTCGATCGACCGCAACGCGATCGTCGAGCGGGTGATGGAAGGCAGCGCGATCCCCACCGCGCAATTCCTGCCCCCTGGCACCTTCGGCTACGTGCCGGGCCTGGAGCCGGTGCGGCCGGACCTGAACGCGGCACGGAAGTTGCTTGCCGATGCGGGGTACCCCAACGGTTTCCGCATGACCCTGCACGGCCCGAACGACCGCTACATCAATGACGCCCGCATCATCCAGGCCGTCGGCCAGATGTGGACGCGCATCGGCGTGCGCACCGCCGTCGAGGGCCAGCCCTGGACCACCTTCGTCGCCCGCGCCGGGCGGCAGGAGTTCAGTGCGTTCCTGGCCGGCTGGGGCACCGCCTCGGGCGAGGCTTCCTCTCCGCTTCGCTCGCTGACCGCCACTTACACGCGGGATCGCGGCTGGGGTGGTTCCAACCGCGGGCGCTACAGCAACCCCGCCGCCGACGCCAAGCTGGAGGCCGCCCTGCGTGAGCTGGACGATGCCAAGCGCGAGGTCCTGCTGCAGGAAGCCACCCGTATCACCATGGAAGACGTGGGCATCATGCCGATCCATATTCAGAAGAACGTCTGGGCCTTGCGCCCTGGCCTGGCGCACGAAGCCCGGGCCGATGAACTGACCCGCGCGCAGGACGTGCGCCCAGCCCCGGCGGCCCGCTGACACCATGAGCCTTTACCTCCTGCGGCGGCTGCTCCAGGCCGCGCTCGTCATGCTGGCGATGTCCGTCATCGTCTTCGTCGGCGTCTACGCCATCGGCGACCCGGTCGAGATCCTGATCTCGCCGGACGCCGACCAGATGGAGCGTGAGCGCGCCATCAAGGCCCTCGGCCTCGATCTGCCGCTGTGGATGCAGTATCTCTCCTTCCTCGGCAACGCGCTGCGCGGCGATCTCGGCCGCAGCTTCGTGTTCAACGAGCCCGCCCTGCAGCTGATCCTGCAGCGCATGCCGGCGACGTTGGAGCTGGCCTTCGGCGCTACCATCATGGCGCTGATCATCGGCATCCCGCTCGGCCTCTATGCCGGACTGAAGCCGAAGTCCTTCGGCGCCAAGTGCATCATGACCGGCTCCATCCTCGGCTTCTCGCTGCCTACATTCTGGGTGGGCCTGATGCTGATCATGGTCTTCGCCGTGCAGCTCGGCTGGCTGCCCTCGACCGGCCGTGGCGAGACGGTGGACGTGATGGGCATGCGCTGGTCCTTCCTGACCTGGGACGGGCTGCGCCACCTGGCGATGCCGGCGCTGAACCTGGCGCTGTTCAAGATCAGCCTGGTCATCCGCCTCACCCGCGCCGGCGTGCGGGAGACAATGCTGATGGACTTCGTGAAGTTCGCCCGCGCCAAGGGCCTGACCAACCGCCGCGTCATTTCTGTCCACGTCTTCAAGAACATCATGATCCCGGTCGTCACCGTCGTCGGCCTGGAACTCGGCTCCACCATCGCCTTCTCCGTCGTGACGGAGAGCGTGTTCGCCTGGCCGGGCATGGGCAAGTTGATCATCGACAGCATCAACGTGCTCGATCGTCCCGTGATCGTCGCCTACCTGATGATCATCGTGCTGATGTTCATCACCATCAATCTGCTGGTCGACCTGTCCTACTCGGCCCTCGACCCGCGCGTCCGGCTGGAGAACAAGTGACATGAGCGCGAGTTCCCTTCCCAAGACCGGCCTGCCGGCCGCCGCGGTCCCCGAAGTGGCGCTGAAGGTGGAAACGCCGTTCCGCCGCTTCGTTTCCGAGTTCTTCGAGAGCAAGACGGCGACGGTCGGGCTGATCGTCTTCGTCAGCCTGGTTCTGATCGCCCTGCTGGCGCCCTTTATCGCGCCGCAGAACCCCTACGACCTCGCCCAGCTGGACATCATGGACGGCCGGATGGAGCCGGGTACGGTCGGCGGCGCCGGCTTCACCTACTTCCTCGGTACCGATGACCAGGGGCGCGACATGCTCTCCGGCATCATGTACGGCCTGCGGATCAGCCTGACCGTCGGCATCGGCTCCGCCTTCATCGCCTGCATGGTCGGCGCCTCGCTCGGCCTGCTGGCGGCTTATGCCGGCGGGCGCACCGACAGCGTCATCATGCGCCTGGTCGACCTGCAGCTCTCCTTCCCGTCCATCCTGGCGGCGCTGATGATCCTGGCCTTCCTCGGCAAGGGCATCACGAACGTCGTGCTGGCGCTGGTGATCGTGGAATGGGCCTACTACGCCCGTACCGTGCGCGGCACCGCGCTGGTGGAGCGCCGGCGCGAGTATATCGAGGCCGCGCAGTGCCTGGCGCTGCCGACCCACCGCGTCATCTTCCGCCACCTGCTGCCCAACTGCATGCCGCCGCTGATCGTCGTCGGCACCATGCAGATCGCCCGCGCCATCGCGCTGGAGGCGACCCTGTCCTTCCTCGGCCTCGGCGTGCCGATCACCGAACCCTCGCTCGGCCTGCTGATCTCCAACGGCTACGAGTACATGCTCTCCGGCAAGTACTGGATCAGCTTCTACCCGGGCATCGCGCTGCTCGTGACCATCGTCTCGATCAACCTGGTGGGCGACCATCTGCGCGACGTGCTGAACCCGCGCCTGAAGAAGTAAAGCAAGGATGCCCACACCGATGACTGCCCTCACGGCGGCGGCTCCGACCCTCGAGGTCCGTAATCTCCAGACCCATTTCTTCACCCGCGCAGGGGTGGTGAAGGCGGTCGACGACGTCTCCTTCAGCGTCGGCCGCGGCAAGGTGCTCGGCCTGGTGGGGGAGTCCGGTTCCGGCAAGACCGTGACCGGCTTCTCCATCCTCGGCCTGGTCGACGAGCCGGGCCGCATCGTCGGCGGCTCGATCCTGTTCCACGGACAGGACCTGGCCAAGCAGTCGGAAGAGCAGATGCGGCAGCTGCGTGGCAACCGCATCGCCATGATCTTCCAAGACCCGATGATGACGCTGAACCCGGTCCTGCGCATCGACACGCAGATGATCGAGACGGTGCAGGCGCATACCAAGGTCAGCAAGGAGGAAGCCCGCCAGCGCGCCCGCGATACGCTGGGCATGGTCGGCATCCCCTCCCCCGACGAGCGGCTGAAATCCTACCCGCACCAGTTCTCGGGCGGCATGCGCCAGCGCGTGGCCATCGCCATCGCGCTGCTGCACCGCCCCGAGCTGATCGTGGCCGACGAGCCGACGACGGCGCTGGACGTGACCATCCAGGCGCAGATCCTGGCCGAGGTGCAGAAGCTCTGCGCCGAGACCGGCACGGCGATGATCTGGATCACCCACGATCTGTCCGTCGTCGCTGGCCTGGCCGACGACATCGCGGTCATGTACGCCGGCAAGGTGGTGGAGAAGGGCGAGGTCGCGCCCGTGCTCGACATGCCGCTGCACCCTTATACCGCCGGCCTGATCGGCAGCGTGCCCAGCCGCAACAAGCGCGGCGAGCCGCTGAAGCAGATCCCGGGCATGACGCCGAACGTGATGCGCCTGCCGCCCGGCTGCGCCTTCCGCACCCGCTGCGCCTATGCCACCGAGGTCTGCAAGCAGGAGGTTCCCTTCGGCGAGGTGGCGCCGGGCCGCGAGGTCCGTTGCTTCCACCCGCTGTTCCCCGCCAAGCAGGGAGAGGCCGCATGAGCACCCCGATCATCGAACTGAAGGGCGTCTCCAAGCGCTTCTCCAAGAAGCTGGATTTCGCCGGCAAGATCCTGCAGCGCCTGGGTGCGCCGGTGCGGGACGAGACGGTGCACGCCGTGGACGGCGTGGACCTGACCGTGAACAAGGGCGAAGTGGTCGGCCTGGTCGGTGAATCCGGCTGCGGCAAGTCCACGCTGGGCCGCATGGTGGCCGGCATTATGCCGGCCAGCGACGGCACCATCCGCTGGCACGGCAAGGAACTGGCGGAGCTGACCGGCAGCGAAGGCCGCCGCGCCAAGCTGCAGACGCAGATGATCTTTCAGGATCCGATGTCGTCGCTGAACCCGCGCATCCGCGTCGCCGACATCATCGGCGAGGCGCCGCTGGTGCATGGCCTGACCAAGCGCAGCGAGTACGACGGCTACGTGGACGAGCAGATGCGCCGCGCGGGGATGGACCCCACCCTGAAGCGCCGCTACCCGCATCAGTTCTCCGGCGGCCAGCGCCAGCGCATCGGCATCGCCCGCGCGCTGGCGGTGCAGCCGGAATTCATCGTCTGCGACGAGTCCGTCGCGGCGCTGGACGTGTCCATCCAGGCGCAGATCCTGAACCTGTTCATGGACCTGCGGCGCGACCTGAACCTGACCTACCTGTTCATCAGCCATGACCTCGGCGTGGTGGAGCACCTCTCCGACCGCGTCGTCATCATGTATCTGGGCCGGGTGGTCGAGGAAGCGCCGTCCGAGGAGATCTTTGCCCGCCCCAACCATCCGTACACCCAGGCCCTGCTGTCCGAGGTGCCGCGGATCGATGCGCGCAAGAAGAGCTTCGCCGGCGTGAAGGGCGAGATCCCCTCACCCCTCAATCCGCCGCCGGGCTGCCACTTCCACCCGCGCTGCCCCTTCGCCTTCGACCGCTGCAAGGTGGAGCGGCCGATGCTGAAGACCGTCGCCTCAGGCCACCGCAGCGCCTGCCACCTGAACGACAAGGTGGCCTGAGAAGGCCCAGGCTCATCTGATCTTGAAAACCCCGCTTGATGCGGGGTTTTTTTGGCATTGTTCCGCCGGCAGCCATGCAGCTGTGCCACACTCGCTGAAAGAAAGAAGCTTCCCGCCAAGTGTGGCTAGACGGATTTTCGCCGTTAGGTAGAAACTCTGGAACACGGACTAAAACAAAAAATATTGGATTTGCATTTAAGGACCGAGACGTGGCCAATTTTGTTTCGTATTCGCAAAATTATGAGGACGTCATGTTGTGGCGTGCGTTCCGGTCAATTAAAGACGGCTTCTATATTGATATAGGCGCTGGAGATCCTAAGCGCGATTCAGTCACCGCAGCATTTTACAGCCGCGGCTGGCACGGACTAAATGTAGAACCCAACCCCGATATTTACCGAAAGCTCGCTGAACACCGAGAACGCGACGTCAATCTCCATATGGCGGTCGGCGACGTCATCGGGGAAACCGAGCTTTTCATTGTCGAAGACGATGATCGCCTGTCGACCACCAAGCACGATGTCGCCGGGCTGCACGGCCAGGCTGGCCATGGCACGCGCAGTACCTGTATTGCGGTCCGTCCGTTGCGCGACCTGTGCGCTGAACATATCACAGGCCCCATCCACTTCCTGAAGATCGATGTTGAAGGCGCCGAGGCCGAGGTCATCCGCGGAGCAAATTTTGGCCGGTGGCGCCCCTGGGTCATCCTGGTGGAAGCGATCGACCCGGTGACCCTGATGCCCAGCCACGCCGAATGGGAAGGCATGCTGGTGAAGGCTGGCTACCATTTTGTCTATTTCGACGGCCTGAACCGTTTCTATGTCGCCGATGAGCATTCAGAGCAGCTCGACGCCCATTTCACCACTCCGCCCAATGTGCGCGACGCATTCATCCGCAGTTCCGAAGCCTTGGCGCTGAACCTGCAACGCATCGAGGCGGACCATTCCGCGGTTGTCCAGGAACTCCACACCACGGCCTATCGGCTCCGTGCGGAGCGCGACGCCTGCATCGCTTCCCGCGACGAGGTAGCCTTGGCACTTCGCGCCGCACAAGAGCAGGCAGCCGGCACTGCGCCGCGCGAGGACATCGAGCGCCTGACCGCCGAGCGTAACGGCTGGATGCAGGAACTGTTCGAGACCAACCGCCACGCCGCATCTCTGGCGCAGGAGCGCCAGTCCCTGTTGGAGCGCCTGGGGCCGCTGCAGCATTATGCTGAAAATGTAGAGCGCGCATTCAAAGCGGCGCGGCTGGAGATCGAGCGGCTCGAAAGTGAGAATGATCGCCTTGCCGCCGGGCAGGCGCCACTGCAGACCTATGCCGACAACGTTCAGCATGCCCTTGAGAATTCACAGGCGGAGCTTGATAGGAAGCAAGCCGAGATTGCGAGAGCGCAGGCCGAGGTCGTGGCCGCGCGGGCGGAAGCCGAGTTACATCGCAGCGGGGCAGAAGCCGGCCGGCGGCATATCGAGGCCATCCGCCGCAGCACCTCCTGGCGTCTGACCTTGCCGCTGCGGGCCTTGCGTCGGCTGGCCCCCGGTCAGCACCGGGGCTGAGCGGATGCTGCATCTCACCAATGCCGACCCCCGCATCTGTATCGTCGGCCGCTGTGACTTCCACACAGGAATCGGCGCGATCACCTATGGGTTGGCCGAGGTCCTTTCGCGCAGCTTCGCCATCTGCGTCCTTCCTACCGATCCGACACTTCGCCAGCAGGAAGCAGTGGTTCTGCCGAACGGGCGACGCATTCCTGTCTGCAAGGATCCGGACTCGGTCTCGGTGTCGTTCTTCTGCGACGTCCTATGGAACGGCGTCCATGATTTCAACTACGCCTTGATGCCACCAAACAGCCTGAAATTCGCCTATCTGGTTTATGATTCGGACGAGTTGCCATCTCGCTGGGCCCAACTGCTTAATACGCATTTCGATCTCATCATCGCCTCAAGCCCCGAGATGATTCCGGTTGCGCGCGCTTCCCAGGTCGAGACCCCGATCGCGACCCTGCCAATCCCGCTCGACCTCGATGGCATGCTGGCGGAAGGCCTCAGCCCGCGGGAGGAGAAGGTGCGCTTCGGCTCGGTCGCTGCCTTCCATCCCCGCAAGGGCGTGCAGACGCTGCTGGACGCTTTCCTCCGGCTCTACGGCAACCGTCCCGACGAGGCGGAACTGGTCCTGCATTCCAACCTGGCCTTCGGCGAAGCCTTCCGCGACGTGCAGCGCCTGATCGAGAAAAGCGGCGCGACCAACGTGGTGGTCAGCCACGGTTCCCTGAGCTCGCAGCAGAAGAACGAGCTGATCAAGAGCTTCGATGTCTTTGCCAACTGCTCGCGCGGTGAAGGCTACTCGATCGGCGCGCGCGAGGCCCTTGCCTATGGCAAGAGCCTGGTCCTCTCAAATGTCGGTGGCCACCGCGACCTGCTAGGCCATCCGGGCGTCTTCGCCATCGCTGCCGATGTCGCTCTGCCTGCCCGTTACCCTGAGATCGACAACGGCGTCTTTGGCCAACAACGCGCGGTGCGTGTTCAGCCCACCATGGCGGCGCTGGAACAGGCTTTCGCCTTCGTCCGCTCCCCCGACTATGAGAAGACCCTGCATATTCGCCGCGGCATTGCCCAGGACTTCACCTTCTCTCGTCTCTCCGCCGCTTTCGCCGCATTGATCGACCCTGGGACCGGGCGGTTCCGGCCCTCTCGGGAAGACGGACGACTCCTTGCCATTCCCGCTGACGTCCGGTCGGTCGTGGAAAGCCGGCTAGGCCGCCATGCCAGCGCCATCCCTCACGCCCGCCGGCGCGTGGTAGCGGCGCATGACGGCGGTTTCTTCTCCATCTTCAATGCTTTTATGAATCACCTCGCCTGGGACATCCGGGAGGACCGCTGCCACTCGACCCTTCCAGATTGGGATGTCGACCGGCTGATCGAGCGGCAGGGTGATACCCGGGTCATGAGCTTCTGCTACGGCCAGCCTGGCGACGGTAACCTGTGGACCCGGCTGTTCCAGCCGCTTTACGGCTTCACGGCAGCAGAGATGAATGACGAGGCAGCGCTCTATCTCCATACGGATGGCGTCTCGATCGGCGGTGACTATGCACGGGAACCGCTCATGACCTACGTGCATGCTTACAAGCTCTACCACAGCCGGGGTTTCGAGGGCTGGCGCCGCCAGTATCACCGGGTCTTCCAGGACCACGTGCGCCTGCGGCCTGAGTTGCAGGCGGAAATTGACGGCTTCGCGGAGCGCCATCTGCGGCACCCCTTCCTGATTGCCGCTCATGTCCGCCATCCCAGCCACACCGTCGAGCAGCCCAACGCAGAAATCGCGCATACCGACAGCTATATCCGCCGCATCTACGCGGTGCTGGAGGAGCGCGGCATCGCTCGGGACAGCGAGGATTGGGGCGTGTTCCTAGCTACCGATCAAGAACGCGTCGTCGCCATGTTCCGCGCCGAGTTCGGCGACCGCGTGGCCTATTTTGATGACGTGCGCCGCACCCGTGCCGCCGAAGACGCAGTCTTCGAAGCGCTGTCCGCCGAGGAAAAAAACAAGGAAGGGCACCAGCTACAACACCTCGTCGCAGCTTCGAGGGACCAGTGGTCTCTCGCCATGGCCTGGGAAGTGGTGCGGGATGCCTACTGCATGGCGCGGTGCAACGTCCTGCTGCACGTGGTCAGCAATGTGTCCACGGCGGTGGCCTACATGAACCCGGACATGGACATGATTTTCTGCTCAGCCGCCTAGCCTGATGGCCGCCAAGCTGGCGGCCATAGCGTGATTACGTTTGCGGCCAGTACGTCCGCCGACGACCACGCCTTCAGCCTCTTCGCCTGATGATTTACCCCAGCGCTGCTGAAGCGCATTTCTTAGCGAGATCACAATGGCCAATACCACCTCTGATGTCGCACTGGTCACCGGTGCGTCAGGCCTGATGGGCCGGGCCCTGGTGCAAGAACTGCGCGATGCCGCAGGCACCACGACGGTCGCCGTCTCGAGTCAGGACGCAGACCTAACCAAGTTCGAGCAGACATTGGAGATGATGGAGCGGCACCGGCCCACCATCGTCTATCACCTGGCTGCACGAGTCACCGGCATCATGGGCAACATGCGTGCCCAAGGCCAAGCCTATCTCGATAATGTCCGTATGAATACCAACGTCATCGAGGCGGCGCGAATCGCGGGCGTCAGGAAAATCGTGGCCATGGGTTCGGCCGCCGTCTACTCGGACATGGTCCGGTTACCGATGGTCGAGGAAGAGGTCTGGATTGGCCCTCCACACGGTTCAGAGGCAGGTTACGCCCATGCGAAGCGTGGCATGCTGGCGCAACTGGAAGCCTACCGCGACCAGTACGGGATGGAGTTTGCCTTCTGCATCTCCACCAACCTGTTTGGCCCCCACGACAAGTTCGACGAGGAATGCGGCCATGTCCTGCCGTCGCTGATCTCGAAGTTCCATCGCGCGGTCCAGGAGGATCAGCCGGTTACCATTTGGGGCACCGGCAAGCCGGAACGGGATTTCCTCTATGTTAAGGACGCCGCCGCCGCCATGCGGCTCATAGGCCGCAGCTTCAGCGGCCCCATTAATCTAGCGACGGGCCAGGCCATCTCGATTGCCAACGTGGCGGGCCTACTGAAGGAGATCTCCGGCCTCCGGCACGAACTGCAATGGGACCGGACCAAGCCAGACGGACAGAAAATGCGCAGCTATGACATCGGCAAGCTGCAGAACCTGGGCTTCCAGCCCGGCTCCTCGCTGAAGCAGGCGCTGCGCGAGACCTTCGAATGGTACGCCGCGCACTGCGACACCGCGCGGCGCTGAGCCGCAGGCGCTACCCCGGCGGCAGCTTCGGGGCTGCCGGCGGGTGGGACTCCTCCTCCGGCCCGGCATCGATCGCCAGGGCGCGCTGGAAGGCGGGGCGGGCCTCGCAGCGGGACACGTAGGCGGTGCGGACCGGCGTTGCCTCGATCATGCCGAACATCACACCCCAGCGCAGCGCGGAGCCGACGACGACGTCCGCCGCGCTGAACTGCTGGCCCAGCAACCATGGGCCGGAATCCAGCCCGGCATCCAGCGTGGCCATCACGCGGCCGTAGTCGCCCCAGGCATGGGCGATGGTATTGGGCGTCCAGCCGCCCAGCTTCTCGGCCAGGGCGGGCTCGATATAGCCGCCGGAGAACATCAGCCACTGCAGGTAGCGGCCGCGATCGGTGTGGTTCAGCGGCGGGGCCAGCCCGGCCTCCGGCATCCGGTCGGCCAGCCAGCCGCAGATGGCGCTGGAATCGGCGATCACGATAGCGCCCTGCTGCAGCACCGGCACCTTGCCCATCGGGCTCAACGCCAGGAAGGCCGGGTCTTTTTGCTGCCCGCCATGGATATCCACCAGCACCCGCTCATAGGCCGCGCCAGCTTCTTCCAACATCCAAAGCGCGCGCAGCGAGCGGGTCCTCGGGCACCAGTACAGTTTCATTTCAAGCGTTTCCTCGGCGATCAGACAGTGAACTGCTCAGCAATAATGCGCTCGGAGAGGCCATGGTCAGGGTCAAACAGTAAAGTGAGGCGTTTGCTGCGGTCTTCCCGGACCTCGACCGAACGGACGTCGCGGACCTCGACATAGTCGGCGACGGCGGCCACCGGCCGCTTGGAGGGCTCCAGCACCTCGAATACCACCTGGGCTTCGGAGGGCAGGAGCGCGCCGCGCCAGCGGCGGGGACGGAAGGCGGAGATCGGCGTCATCGGCAACAGGTTAGTGCCCAACGGCACGATCGGGCCGTGGGCGGAGAGGTTGTAGGCCGTGCTGCCGGCGGGGGTGGAGACCAGGATTCCGTCGCAGATCAGCTCCGGCAGGCGCTCCTTGCCATCGACCAGGATACGCAGCTTGGCGGCCTGGCGGGTCTCTCGCAGCAGGGACACCTCGTTGATGGCCAGGGCCTCGTGCAGGGTACCGTCGCCGTCCCAGGCCCGCATCCGCAGCGGGTGCAGCGTCGCCGCCTGGGCGGCGGCCAGGCGCGCCAGCAGGTCGTCCTCATGGAAGGCGTTCATCAGGAAGCCGACGCTGCCGCAATTCATGCCGTAGGTGGGCATGTTGTGGCCGAGGAAGCGGTGCTGGGTTTCCAGCATGAAGCCATCGCCGCCCAGCGCCACCACCACGACGGCGTCGTCCGGCCCGGCATCGCCATGCAGGGCGACCAGCCGATCCCGTGCCGCTTCGGCGACCTCGGTCGGCGCGGCCAGGAAGGTGATGCGGCCATGCAGGTCGGCGGGGAGGTCCGGTGTGTCGGGCCCCTGGCCGGAATCGCCCATCAAAGCGGCCGTCATGGCAGTGGAGGCGGCAAGGCGGGAGCGTGCATGAAACAAAGTGTCTCCCGCCGCCCGCACGCCATCAAGTCTGACAGCATGACATTCGGCGCCCCAACATAGAAAAAGGGCGGATGGTTGCCCATCCGCCCCTGATCCTGGGCCATGCACGATCCGCGCCGGCGGTGAAGCCGCTGCGGACCACGCCTGGCTGCGGGAAGCGGCTTACGCCGCGTCCTGCTGGCCTTCGGCCTCGGCTTCCGGCTTCGGGCCGGAATCCAGGCCCTTGGCGGCCACGTCGCGCTCGACCAGCTCAATCACCGCCATGTCGGCGGCGTCGCCGTAGCGGACGCCGGCCTTCAGCACGCGGGTGTAGCCACCCGTGCGGGTCTTGTACCGCTCGGCGATGGTGGTGAAGAGCTTGGCCACCACCTTCTCGTCGCGGATCTGAGCATAGGCCTGACGGCGGGCGTGCAGGTCGCCACGCTTGCCGAGGGAGATGATGCGCTCCACGTAGGGGCGCAGTTCCTTCGCCTTCGGCAGAGTCGTGGTGATCTGCTCGTGCTTGATCAGGCTGGTCGCCATATTGCGCAGCATCGCAATACGGTGGGTGGAGGTAACGCCGAGCTTCCGGCCGGCAACCCCGTGACGCATGGGTCTATTCCTTCAGGTGGCCGAAAATCAGAACGGCTCTTCGATCTTCTTCGCGAGGTCCTCGATATTCTCAGGCGGCCAGCCCGGCACGGTCATGCCGAGGGACAGCCCCATGGAAGCGAGGACTTCCTTGATTTCGTTCAGCGACTTGCGGCCGAAATTCGGCGTGCGGAGCATTTCCTGCTCGGTCTTCTGAACGAGGTCGCCGATATAGACGATGTTGTCGTTCTTCAGGCAGTTCGCGCTGCGGACCGACAGTTCCAGCTCATCGACCTTGCGCAGCAGGTTGCGGTTGAAGGGCAGGTCGTCCTGCACCTCTTCCACCTTCCGCTCACGCGGCTCATCGAAGTTGATGAACAGCTGGAGCTGGTCCTGCAGAATGCGCGCGGCCAGGGCAATGGCATCGTCCGGGGCGATGGTGCCGTCCGTCTCCACCGTCAGCACCAGCTTGTCGTAGTCGGTGCGCTGGCCCACGCGGGTCGGCTGCACCTGGTACGCCACGCGGCGGACAGGGGAGTAGATGGCATCGACCGGGATCAGCCCGATGGGGGCGTCTTCCGGGCGGTTCTCGCTGGCCGGGACATAGCCCTTGCCCACATCGACCGTCAGCTCCATCGACAGCTTGGCGCCGTCGTCGAGCGTGCAGATGACCAGGTCCGGGTTGGCGATCTCGATGTCGCCAGTCGTCTGGATCTGCCCGGCGGTGACTTCGCCGGGGCCGGTAGCCGTGAGCTGAAGACGCTTCGCGCCTTCGGACTGCATGCGGATCGCCAGCCGCTTGATGTTCAGGACGATGTCGGTGACATCCTCCCGAACGCCCTGCAGGCTGGAGAACTCATGCAGTGCGCCGTCGATCCGGATGGCCGTAACGGCGGCACCCTGCAGCGACGACAGAAGAATCCGCCGCAGCGCGTTGCCGAGCGTCATGCCGAAGCCGCGCTCCAGCGGCTCCGCCACCACGGTCGCGGTGCGGGACGGCTCCGCGCCGGAAAGCTCGACTTCGAGCTTCTCGGGGCGGATCAGGGAACGCCAGTTGCGCTCGAGCAAATTGGGTGCCTCCTGCGACCGTGTGCCTTAGACGCGCCGACGCTTGCGCGGACGGCAGCCATTGTGCGGGATCGGGGTCACGTCGCGGATGGCGGTGACGTAGAAGCCGACGGTCTGCAGAGCGCGCAGAGCCGACTCACGCCCCGAACCGGGACCGGACACCATGATCTCCAGCGTCTCCATCCCGTGCTCGCGTGCCTTGCGGCCCGCGTCCTCGGCCGCGACCTGCGCGGCGTACGGGGTGGACTTGCGGCTGCCCTTGAAGCCCTGGCTGCCGGCCGAGGACCACGCGATGGCGTTGCCCTGGCTGTCCGTGATGGTGACGATGGTATTGTTGAAGGAGGCGAGGACGTGGGCCACGCCGGACGCAATATTCTTGCGTTCCTTCTTGCGGGGACGACCGCTCGGCTGACGGGCCATATTACTTGGTCACCTTCTTCTTGCCGGCGATCGCAACGGCCTTGCCCTTACGCGTGCGCGCATTGGTATGGGTGCGCTGGCCGCGGACCGGCAGGCCCTTGCGGTGACGCAGGCCGCGGTAGCAGGCCATGTCCATCAGGCGCTTGATGTTCATCGCGTTCTCGCGACGCAGATCGCCCTCGACCCGATAATCGCGGTCGATCACTTCACGCAGCTTGACGATCTCTTCGTCCGTCAGCTGGTTGACGCGCCGATCCTCGGGGATGCCGAGCTGCTCGCAGATCACCTTCGCATTCGCCGGACCGATGCCGTAAATGTAGCGAAGGGAAATGAGAACGCGTTTGTTGGTGGGGATGTTCACGCCTGCAATGCGCGCCACGTACCTGCTCCCGAAGCCCTTGGGGCTTCTGTTCGTCTGCCTGACACCGAATGCGCCAGGCGAGGTGATCGTCTACACCCCGCTTAGAATGACGCGCGGAATGCAAACAGCCTCACGGCGCGGAGAGTACCCCGCGACCGCAAGAGGCGGCGGTGTAGGCCCCGTACCGCCGAGAGTCAAGAAGACGTTTGAAAAAGTGCTTCGCCTGGCAGGGCGATGGGCCGCCGCACCGGGCGGTGCCGTGAGGCCGGGGAAGCAATTACCCGGACCCCTTCTTCTTTTCTGGAAGCTTGGCGGTGCCATTCAAGGCAGGCACGGCGGCGCTTCGACAGGCCATTTAAAGACTGAGGCGCCTCGGCACGACGAGCGAGGCATCACCGCGCCAAACACCCGAATGCTGCAGAAAAAAGATGGGGGCCTGGGGGAATTCTTTCCCCCAGCCTTCCCTTCAGCCCGGCTCACCCAAAATGGCGCCGATCTGCTGCGACACCTCGGCCATCGAGGCCATGCCATCCACCTGGCTCAGCTTGCCCTGTGCCGAGTAGTAAGGCAGCAGCGGCGCCGTCTGGCGGTGATAGGCTTCGAGGCGCGCTGCCACCGTTTCGGCCTTGTCGTCGGCACGGCGGGTGAACTCGGTGCTGCCGCAGACGTCGCAGACGCCCGGCACCTTGGTCGGCTTGAAGCTATCGTGGTAGCCCTCGCCGCACTTGGCGCAGGTGAAGCGGCCGGCGATGCGTTCGACCAGCGCACCGTCATCCACCTTCAGCTCGATCACGTGGTCGAGCTTCAGGCCCTTGTCCTTCAGCATGATATCCAGCGCTTCCGCCTGGGGCGTTGTGCGCGGGAAGCCATCCAGGATGAAGCCCTTGGCGCAATCGGGCTGGGAGACGCGGTTGGCCAGCATCGCAGTGATGATGGCGTCCGGCATCAGCTCGCCGCGCTCCATGATGCCTTTGGCATGCTGGCCGATCTCGCTGCCGCTCTTGACCTCGGCGCGAAGCATGTCGCCCGTGGAGATCTGCGCGATGCCGTAGCGCTCTTCCAGGCGCTTGGCCTGGGTGCCTTTGCCGGCACCCGGCGGACCGAGCAGAATCAGGTTCATCGACGCTTGTTCCCCAGCAAACCGGGCCCCCGCAGGCCCTTGAGACGACCCGCGTGCCTTAGCGCACGCGGGGAGCACCACGCCCACCAAGCCGGGACTTCTTGATCAGCCCCTCATACTGGTGAGCGAAGAGATGAGACTGGATCTGTGCCACCGTGTCCATCGTGACCGACACGATAATCAGCAGGGAGGTACCGCCGAAGTAGAAGGGCACGCCGTACTGGCTGATCAGGATTTCGGGCAGCAGGCAGACGATGCAGAGATAGATGGCGCCGACGCCGGTCAGCCGGCTCAGCACGCGGTCGAGGTAATCGGCCGTCGCCTGGCCCGGGCGGATGCCGGGGATGAAGCCACCGTTCTTCTTCAGCTGGTCCGCCGTCTCGGTCGGGTTGAACACCACGGCCGTGTAGAAGAAGGCGAAGAAGATGATCAGCGCCACATACAGGATCATGTAGCCCGGCCGGCCATGCGCCAGCAGGTTGGCGATGCTGGTCAGCCAGCCTTCCTGCTGCGCCCCGCCGGAGAAGCCCGCGAAGGTGGCCGGCAGCAGCAACAGCGAGGACGCGAAGATCGGCGGAATGACGCCGGCGGTGTTCAGCTTCAGCGGCAGGTGAGTGTTCTCGCCGCCGAACATGCGGTTGCCGACCTGGCGCTTCGGGTACTGCACCGGGATGCGGCGCTGCGCCCGCTCCATGAACACCACGAACGCGATGACGGCCAGGGCGATGACCAGGAAGGCGATGATGAAGCCGGTGGAGAGTGCGCCGGTGCGGCCCAGCTCCAGCGTCGCGATCGCGGCATGCGGCAGGTTGGCCACGATGCCGGCGAAGATGATGAGGCTGATGCCGTTGCCGACGCCGCGGGCGGTGATCTGCTCGCCCAGCCACATCAGGAACAGCGTGCCGCCGACCAGGGTGACGACGCAGGAGAGGCGGAAGAACATGCCGCTCTCATACACCGCGGTCTGGCCCATGCTGCCGCGCATGGCCTCCAGCCCGATGGCAA
The DNA here is from genome assembly GCF_014490485.1 of Teichococcus aerophilus. Taxonomy (GTDB): domain Bacteria; phylum Pseudomonadota; class Alphaproteobacteria; order Acetobacterales; family Acetobacteraceae; genus Pseudoroseomonas; species Pseudoroseomonas aerophila. Next base: position 50,832 of record NZ_JACTVA010000033.1, read on the forward strand.
TGCCCCAGGCCTGGAAGATGGCGATCAGCACCGTCAGGTAGCGCGTATACTGGTTCAGCTTCTTCCGGCCGGACTCGCCCTCCTTCTTGAGGGCCTCCAGGCTGGGTACCGCACTGCTCATCAACTGCACGATGATGCTGGCCGAGATGTACGGCATAATATTGAGCGCGAAGACCGTCATGCGGCCCAGCGCCCCCCCCGTGAACATGTCGAACATGCCCAGGATGCCACCGCCATGCTGGCGGAGGATGTCGGCCATGACATTGGCATCGACGCCTGGCACCGGCACGTAGGTGCCAATGCGATAGACGATGAGCGCAGCCAGGGTGAACCAGATGCGCTTCTTCAGCTCTGTGGCTTTGGAAAGCACGCCCAGGTTCAGGTTGGCTGCGAGCTGCTCAGCGGCGGACGCCATCAGTTCTGACCCTTACAACATGACTGCGGCGCCGGGAGCATGCCCCACGGCGCCGTTGCCAGCCCTCAAGTGCGACACCTAGCGCCCCCACGCAGGGGGGCGCAAGGCGTTACGCCTTCGGCGCTTCTTCTTCAGCAGCAGCAACCGGCACCGTGACGGTGACGGAGCCGCCGGCCGCCTCAACCGCCGCGATGGCAGCCGCCGAAGCGCCAGACACCGTGACCTTGATGGCCCGCTTGATTTCGCCACGCGCCAGGAGGCGCACGCCGACGACCTTGCCACCGGTCCGCACCAGGCCAGCGGCCTTCAGTGCGTCCTCGGTGATCTCAGCGCTCTGAAGGCGGCCCGACTCCAGGGCATCCTCCAGCGTGTTGAGATTGATCGGCGCATATTCCTTGCGGAAGATGTTGACGAAGCCGCGCTTCGGCAGACGACGGTAGATCGGAAGCTGACCACCCTCGAAACCGTTCAGCGACACGCCGGTACGGGCCTTCTGGCCCTTCACGCCACGGCCGGAGGTCTTACCCTTACCGGAACCGATGCCGCGACCAACGCGCTTGAACTTGTTGCGCGCGCCTTCGTTGTCGCGCAGTTCGTTCAGCTTCATCTTACTTCTCCGTGGTCTCGCCCACCTGAATCAGGTGCGCGACCTTGCGGATCATGCCGCGAACGGCCGGAGTGTCCTCCAGCTCCCGCGAACGGCGGATCTTGTTGAGGCCCAGACCGATCAGCGTCTCACGCTGACCGGGCTTGCGGCCGATGGGCGACGCAATCTGCGTCACCACGACGGTCTTCTTCTCAGCCATTGGCCACAGCCTCCGTGCCGGCTTCGTCCTTGCGGCCGCCGCCCAGCAGGTCGGAGACCTTCTTGCCACGGCGCGAGGCAACAGCGCGGGGGCTGGTGCAGCGCGACAGGGCGGAGAACGTCGCCTTGACCATGTTGTGCGGGTTCGTGGAACCCGTGCACTTCGCGACAACGTCGCCCATGCCCAGGGTCTCGAACACCGCGCGCATCGGGCCGCCGGCGATGATGCCGGTACCGGCGGGCGCCGCACGCAGGATCACGCGGCCGGCACCGAAATCGCCGACAACATCGTGATGCAGCGTCCGACCCTCGCGCATCGGCACGCGGATCATCGTCTTCTTGGCGCGCTCGGTGGCCTTGCGGATGGCCTCCGGCACTTCGCGCGCCTTGCCTGCGCCCCAGCCAACCCGGCCCTTCTCGTCACCCACGACGACCAGAGCGGCGAAGGAGAAGCGACGGCCACCCTTCACCACCTTGGCGACGCGGTTGATCGTGACCAGCTTGTCCTTCAGCTCATCGCCGGGCTCGCGCTCGGCGTTGCGATCGGGGCCACGGCCACGGCCGCGACGGTTCTCGTCGCTGCCACCGCTCCTCGGTTCACGTGCCATATTCTGTGCTCCTTAGAACGACAGCCCGCCCTCGCGGGCGCCGTCCGCCAGGGCTTTCACCCGGCCGTGATACAGGTAGGGCCCACGGTCGAAGACGACCTCGGTCACCCCGGCGGCGATGGCGCGTTCGGCCAGCAGCTTGCCGATGGTGGTCGCGGCATCCTTGTCGGCACCGGTCTTGAGGCTGTCGCGCTGCGCCTTCTCGAGCGACGAAGCGGCAGCGAGCGTGCGGCCGGCCTTGTCGTCGATGACCTGGGCGTAGATGTGACGGCCCGAGCGGAAGACCGACAAACGCGGACGACCACCACTCTTGAGGCGAAGCTGGAAGCGCAGACGCGCACGACGGCGGGTCTGCAAAGCGAGTTTGTTCGCCATTTACTTCTTCTTCCCCTCCTTCCGGAGGATCGTCTCGTTGTCGTAGCGCACGCCCTTGCCCTTGTAGGGCTCGGGGCCACGGAAGCCGCGGATCTCGGCGGCCACCTGACCGACGCGCTGCTTGTCCGAACCCTCGACCTTGACGGCCGTCGGGCGCTCGCAGGTGATCTTGATGCCCTCAGGCACCGGGTAACGGATCTCGTGGCTGAACCCGAGGTTCAGCACCAGCTCCTTACCCTGCACCGCGGCACGGTAACCCGTACCGGTGATCTCCATCGACTTCGAGAAGCCGGTGGAAACGCCGATGCACATGCCGTTAATCAGGCTGCGGGTGGTGCCCCACATGGTGCGGGCCCGGCGGTCGTTCCCCTTGGGGGAGACGGCCACTTCGTTGCCCTTGATCTCGATGTCCACGGCATCCGTGACGATCGGCAGGGACAGCTCGCCGAGCTTGCCCTTGGCCGTCACGACGCCGTCGTTCAGCGAGACGGTGACACCGGCGGGAACGGAGACGGGATATTTGCCGACGCGCGACATGCTTCTCCCTCCCTCAGAACACGCGGCAGAGGACTTCGCCGCCAACATTGGCAGCGCGGGCCTCATTGTCGCTCATCACGCCGCGGGGCGTGGACAGGATGGAGATGCCGAGGCCGTTGTAGAACTTCGGCAGCTCCTTGATCTTGGAGTACACGCGGCGGCCCGGCTTGGAGACACGAGTGATCTCCTTGATGGCGGGCTCGCCCTCAGAGTACTTCAGCTCGATGTCGAGCACGGCCACGCCGGGGCGCACCTGCTCGGAACGCCAGGCGCGGATGTAGCCTTCGCGCTTCAGGACATCGAGAACGTCGGAACGCAGGCGGCTGGCCGGCGAAACGATGCGGCTGTGCTTGGCGCGCTGTCCGTTACGGATGCGCGTCAGCATATCGCCGAGGGGATCGGAGAGAGACATGGAGAGCCCCCTTCCTTACCAGCTGGCCTTAACGAGACCCGGGATCTGACCAACGGCGGCCAGGTCGCGGAGCGCGTTACGGCTCAGCTTGAACTTGCGATAATTGGCGCGGGGGCGACCCGTCAGCTCGCAGCGCAAGCGCACGCGCACACGGGCGCCGTTGCGCGGCAGCTCAGCGAGCTTCAGCGACGCTTCGAAACGCTCCTCAACCGGAAGCTCACGGTCCATGACCGTGGCTTTCAGCGCGGCGCGCTTGCCAGCGTGCAGCTTCGAGAGGCGCTCACGGCGCTTGTTCTTCTCGACAGCCGATGTCTTGGCCATACGGTTATAATCCTCCGGAACCTGCCCGGTCTGGCTCAAGAGGCCAGCCGGGGCGGTTTTCCAAACTCAGTTGACGAAAGGAAGGTCGAAGGCCTTGAGCAGAGCCTTAGCTTCCTTGTCCGTCTTCGCCGTCGTGACGAACACGATGTCCATGCCGCGGATCTGATCCACCTTATCATAGCTGATTTCGGGGAACAGGATCTGCTCCTTCAGGCCCAGGGCGAAGTTGCCCCGGCCGTCGAAGCCCTTATTAGCAGGAAGGCCGCGGAAGTCACGCATGCGAGGCAGCGCGATCGTCACCAGACGGTCGAGGAACTCGAACATCCGGGCGCGACGCAGCGTCACCTTGCAACCGATCGCCTGGCCTTCGCGGATCTTGAAACCCGCGATCGCCTTCTTCGCCTTGGTCTTGACCGGCTTCTGGCCGGCGATGAGCGTCAGCTCACCGACCGCGACGTCGAGCTTCTTCTGGTCGCCGGCGGCTTCGCCGACACCCATGTTGATGACGATCTTCTCGAGCTTCGGCACTTCCATCGGATTGCCGTAGCCGAATTCCTCAGCCAGCTTCTTCCGCACCACTTCGGCGTAGTGCGTCTGAAGGCGAGGGAGCTCCTTCACGTCGCTCATGCGTCAATCACCTCACCGGAAGGACGGGCAACCCGCACCTTCTTGCCGTCCTCAAGCACCTTGAAGCCGACGCGGGTCGGCTTGCCGGACTTCGGATCGAGCAGGGCCAGGTTCGAGAGGTCGATGGTCGCCTCCTTCTCCACGATCCCGCCTTCCTGGCCCGCGCTCTTGGGCTTGGTGTGGCGCTTCACGACGTTGACGCCCTGCACCACCGCGCGGCCATCGGCCGGCAGAACGCGCAGAACCTCACCCTTCTTGCCCTTGTCCTTGCCCGTGAGGACCTGGACCTGATCGCCCTTTTTGATCTTGGCGGCCATGATTACAGGACCTCCGGCGCCAGGGAGATGATCTTCATGAACTTGCGCGCACGCAGCTCACGGACCACCGGGCCAAAGATACGGGTGCCGATGGGCTCGTTCTGCTTGTTGATCAGAACGGCCGCATTGCGGTCGAAGCGGATGGCCGTGCCATCGCCGCGACGCACCGGATAGGCGGTGCGGACGATGACAGCGCGCTGCACATCACCCTTCTTCACCTTGCCGCGCGGAATCGCTTCCTTGACGGAGACGACAATGATGTCGCCCACCGACGCGGTGCGGCGCTTCGAGCCACCCAGCACCTTGATGCACTGAACCCGGCGAGCGCCGGAGTTGTCGGCGACTTCCAGGTTGGATTCGACGATAATCATCGATCGCTACCTCAGACCGCTGCCGGCTCGGCCGCGGCATTAAAGCCGGCCGGTGCCGCAACGGGCTCGCCATTGCGCGCGACCAGAAGCCAGGTCTTGCGCTTGCTGATGGGACGGCATTCCTCGATCGAAACGAGGTCGCCTTCCTTGCACAGGTTCGCGTCGTCATGCGCGGCGTACTTCTTAGAGCGCCGGATGAACTTCTTGTAGAGCGGATGCATAACGCGACGCTCGACGAGAACCGTAATGGTCTTGTCCTGCTTATCGCTGGTCACCCGCCCGGTGAGGACGCGCTTCGGCATTGCCGGGGTCTCCTCGTCAGGCTTTGGCTGCCGAGCGAGACTGCTCGGCAAGCACCGTCTTAACACGCGCAATGTCGCGACGCACCACCTTGATGCGGGAAACCGCTTCAAGCTGACCTGTTGCGCGCTGGAAGCGCAGGTTGAACTGCTCCTTGCGGAGGTCCAGCAACATCGCCTTCAATTCGTCCGGGCTCTTAGCCCGGACGTCCACGATCTTCGTCATCTGATCAGAGCTCCGCCGCACCCAGACGGGTGACCAGCTTGGTCTTGATCGGCAGCTTCGCGGCACCCAGAGCCAGGGCTTCGCGCGCCGTCTCCAGGCTGACGCCGTCGATCTCGAACATGATGCGACCCGGCTTCACGCGGGCCACCCAATACTCCGGCGCGCCCTTACCCGAACCCATGCGGACTTCCGCAGGCTTCGTGGAGACGGGAACGTCGGGGAAGATGCGGATCCACACGCGACCGGCGCGCTTCATCGCACGCGTGATCGCGCGGCGGGCCGCCTCGATCTGACGCGCGGTGACACGCTCGGGCTCGAGCGCCTTCAGGCCGTAGGCGCCGAAGGTGAGGCTGAAGCCACCCTTCGCCAGGCCCTTGATACGACCCTTGTGCGCCTTCCGGAACTTCGTCCGCTTCGGACTCAACATGGTGCCAATCCCTTAGCGCTGAGGCGCCTGCTCGGCGGCGCGCTTGTCCTGCGCCATCGGGTCATGGCCCAGAATCTCGCCCTTGAAGATCCACACCTTGACACCGCAGGTGCCGTAGGTGGTCTTCGCCGTAGCCGTGCCGTAATCGATATCGGCGCGGAGCGTGTGCAGCGGCACCCGGCCCTCACGATACCATTCCATGCGCGCAATCTCGGCGCCGCCCAGACGGCCACCGCAATTGATGCGGATGCCACCGGCACCCAGACGCATGGCGGACTGCACGGCGCGCTTCATCGCACGGCGGAACGCCACGCGGCGCTCCAGCTGCTGCGCGATGCTCTCGGCCACCAGCTGCGCCTCGATTTCCGGCTTGCGGATCTCGACGATGTTCAGCGCCACTTCGGCCCCGGCCAGCTTGGCCAGGTCCTTGCGCAGCACCTCGATGTCGGCGCCCTTCTTGCCGATCACGACGCCCGGACGGGCGGCATGGATCGTCACGCGGGGCTTCTTCGCCGGACGCTCGATGATCACCTTGGAGACGCCGGCGCCCTTGAGGCGGTCCTTCAGCGTCTTCCGCAGCTTCAGATCATCGTGCAGCAGGCGGGAGTAGTCGGCATCAGCGAACCAGCGGGAATCCCAGGTCCGGTTGATGCCGAGCCGCAGCCCGATCGGGTTTACTTTATGGCCCATGTTACGCGGCCTCCTGCTCTGCAGACACGGCTTCAGCCTGCGCTTCGGCCACCGTGATCGAGATGTGGCTGAACCACTTCTCGACGCGGGACGCCTTGCCGCGGCCACGCGCATGGAAGCGCTTCATCACCACGGCGCGACCAACTTCCACGCGCGAGATGACCAGGCGGTCAACGTCGAGCTGGTGGTTGTTCTCACCGTTGGCGATGGCGCTTTCCAGCGTCTTCTTCACCGTGTCGGAGATGCGGCGCTTGGAGAAGGTCAGGATCGCGATCGCGTCCTGCGCCTTCTTGCCCCGGATCAGACCGGCAACGAGGTTCAGCTTGTAGGGCGACACGCGGATGTTCCGCGTGACGGCCTGCGCCTCGGTCTCAGCCAGGCTGCGGGGGTGCTTCGGCTTGCTCATATCGCCTTAGCCCCTCTTCGCCTTCTTGTCCGAAGAATGGCCGGTGAAGGTACGGGTCGGCGAGAACTCGCCGAACTTGTGCCCCACCATGTTCTCCGAAACCTGAACCGGGATGAACTTCTTGCCGTTGTAGACACCGAAGGTCAGCCCGACGAACTGCGGGAGGATCGTGCTACGACGCGACCAGATCTTGATGATCTCGTTGCGCGTCGAGGCACGGGCCGCTTCCGCCTTGTTCAGCAGGTAGCCGTCGACGAACGGCCCCTTCCAGACACTGCGCGACATCGCGGTCAGCCCTTCGTAACGTTGCGGCGACGAACAATCAGCTTGCTCGTACGCTTGTTGGTGCGGGTCTTGTAACCCTTGGTCGGCTTGCCCCACGGCGTAACCGGGTGGCGGCCGCCCGAGGTCCGGCCTTCACCACCACCATGCGGGTGGTCGACCGGGTTCATCACGACACCGCGCTGATGCGGCTTGCGGCCCAGCCAGCGGCTGCGGCCAGCCTTGCCGAGATGCTGGTTCTGGTTGTCCGGGTTGGACACCGCGCCGATGGCGGCGATGCATTCACCACGGACCAGACGCAGCTCACCGGACATCAGCTTGATCTGCGCGTAGCCGGCATCCTTGCCGACCAGCTGGGCATAGGTGCCAGCCGAACGCGCGATCTTACCACCCGCACCGGGCTTCATCTCGATGTTGTACACGATGGTGCCGACCGGGATCGCACCGAGCGGCATAGCATTGCCCGGCTTGATATCGACCTTCTCACCGGCCACGACCGTATCGCCCACCTTCAGGCGCTGCGGAGCGATGATGTAGGAAAGCTCCCCATCCTCGTACTTCAGCAGCGCCAGGAAGGCGGTACGGTTCGGATCGTATTCCAGCCGTTCGACCGTCGCGGGCACGTTGAACTTGCGCCGCTTGAAGTCGACAAGGCGGTAGGACTGCTTGTGTCCACCCCCACGGAACCGGACGGTGATGCGACCATGATTGTTGCGGCCGCCGGAGTGGCTCTTGCCCTCCGTCAGCTGCTTGACCGGCTTACCCTTGAACAGCTCGGAACGGTCGATGAGGACCGTCCCGCGCAGGCTCGCGGTAACCGGGTTAAAGTGCTTCAGCGCCATGGCGTTAAGCGAGCCCCGTCGTCAGGTCGATGCTCTGGCCCTCGGCCAGACGCACGACAGCCTTCTTCCAGTCGGAGCGCACGCCTTCACGGCCGCGCACCCGCTTGGTCTTGCCCTTCACGACGAGGGTGTTCACGGAGACAACCGTCACCCCGAACAGAGCCTCGACAGAAGCCTTGATCTCCGGCTTCGTCGCACCCAGCGTCACCTTGAAGGAGACCTGGCTCTTCTCGCCGAGCCCGGCCGCCTTCTCGGTCACCAGCGGGGAGAGGATGGTTTGATACATCTTCTCGCGCGACAGCACCGGCTTCTTCTTCGCAGTGGTCTCGCTCACGACAGCCGCTCCTTCAGGGCCTCGATGGCCGCGCGGGTGACCGCGAGCACATCATGGTTGAGGATGTCGTAGACGTTGGCGCCGAGGGTCGGCAGCACGTCCACGTGCGGCAGGTTGCGAACGGCGCGGCCGAAGCCCTCTTCCACCGTCACGTCCACCACCAGCGCGCTCTTCCAGCCCAGCGCCTTGACCTTGGAGGCCATGGCGGAGGTCTTGGCATCCGCGCCCAGCGAGACCGTGTCGAGCACGATCAGCTTGCCTTCGGCGGCCTTCTGGCTCAGCGCGCTGATCAGGCCCAAGCGGCGGACCTTCTTGTTCAGCGAGTAGCCATGGTCGCGCACGACGGGACCGTGCACCACACCACCGGTGCGGTACTGCGGCGCGCGCAGCGAGCCCTGGCGGGCGTTACCCGTGCCCTTCTGGCGATAGGGCTTCTTGGTCGTACCCGAAACCTCGCCCATCCCCTTCACCTTGTGGGTGCCGGCGCGGCGCTTGGCGAGCTGCCAATGCACCACGCGCGCCATGATATCGGCGCGGGGGGAGGTCGCGAACACGTCGTCCGGCAGGTCGATATCGCCTGCCTTGCCGTTATCCAGCGTGATGACCGGAACCTGCATTGTCCTACTTCCTCAGGCCACGGCCGCGGGGAACGGAGCATCAGCGTGGCGTGCATGCTTCACAGCATCCCGCACCAGCACGTAGCCGCCCTTGGCACCCGGAACCGCGCCCTTCACCAGAAGCAGGCCCTTGTCGAGGTCGAAACCAGCGACTTCCAGGTTCTGCGTGGTGATACGCTCAACGCCGAGATGGCCCGCCATCTTCTTGTTCTTGAAGGTCTTGCCCGGATCCTGACGGTTACCCGTGGAGCCGTGCGAGCGGTGCGAGATCGAGACGCCGTGCGAGGCTTCCAAACCGGCAAAGTTCCAGCGCTTCATGGCGCCGGCAAAACCCTTACCCTTGGACGTACCCGTCACGTCGACGATCTGGCCCTTCACGAAGTGATTCGCGGAGAGCTTCGCGCCAACCTCGAGCGCAGCGTCGGAACCGACGCGGAACTCGACAACCTTCAGCGGCGCCTCGACACCCGCCTTGGCGAAGTGACCCTTATTGGGCTTCGAGACATTCTTCGGCTTCGCCAGGCCAAAGCCCAGCTGAACCGCATCATAACCGTCCTTCTCCGCCGTGCGGGCAGCCACCACGCGCACCTGATCCAGGTGCAGCACGGTGACGGGCACAGTGGAGCCATCGTCGTTGAACAAGCGGGTCATACCCAGCTTCTTCGCGATCAGGCCGGTGCGACCATTCTTCGCGGCCATGGTAATTCCCCCGGCCTTAGAGCTTGATCTCGACGTCCACCCCGGCGGCCAGGTCGAGCTTCATCAGCGCGTCCACGGTCTGCGGGGTGGGGTCGACGATATCAAGCAAACGCCGATGCGTCCGAATTTCGAACTGCTCACGGCTCTTCTTGTCGACATGCGGCGAACGGTTCACGGTGAACCGCTCGATCTGCGTCGGCAACGGGATCGGGCCGCGCACGCGCGCGCCCGTCCGCTTCGCGGTGTTCACGATCTCCCGCGTGCTGCCATCCAGCACGCGGTGATCGAACGCCTTGAGGCGGATGCGGATGTTCTGGCTGTCCATGACTGGCGCCTATCTCTTCCCGCTGTCCGTTACGCGCTGATGCTGGCGACGACGCCGGCGCCAACGGTACGGCCACCTTCGCGGATGGCGAAGCGCAGGCC
>NZ_JACTVA010000034.1 GCF_014490485.1 Teichococcus aerophilus
CACGGGGGCCGGCGGGGGCGCGGGCGGCACCGGCGGCGCGGTGCGGGCAATGGCCGGCTGCGTCGCCGGCGGCAGGGCAGCCAGCCGGGCGTAGAGATCGTCCGAGGCCTGGTTCAGGTCCCTCGACAGATAGGCATAGCCGATGCCCAGCAGAGCCAGTGCCAGCGGCACGGCAATCCAGGCCGAGACGCCGCGCCGGGCCGGACGATGCGGTGCGTCGACGCCACGCCAGCGGGGCGAGAGCTCCCGCTCCCACGGCCCCCGCAGCTGCGCCAGCAACTGGAACAGGCCTTCCCGCAGCCGGTCCAGCTCCGACCCACCGCCGCGCGCCAGGCGGTAGCGCCCCTGCATGCCCAGCGCCATGACAAGGTAGGCGACCTCCAGCGCCGGCAGGTAGCGGCCGGGGTCGCGCTGCATGCCCGCCAGCAGGTCGAAGAACCGCTCGCCGGAGCGGACTTCCTGGTGGAAGGTCGAGACCAGCGACTGCGCGCCCCAGACGCTGGGCGGCCCCCAGGGGGTGGCCAGTGCCACGTCATCCAGCGCGGCGCAGAGGGCGTAATGCGCCGCCCGCAGCGAATCCGGCGAGATATCGGCGGCGCGGGCATCGGCCTCGAACTGCCGCAAGGCGCGGATGGCGCATTCGCGCAGTTCATCAGGGCGCGCCACCTGGGCCATGTTGGTCAGCTGGGCCAGCAGTTCCAGCAACGGCGCTGCGGCAGCCGTGAGAGGGGAGATGCCGACCTTCGGCAATGCCTCCACCTCCCGCGCCACGGCGGCGGGCAGGCTGGCGGCAGGGGCCGGTGCCCCGGCCCAGGCGGCCACCGGGCGTGGCGGCGGCGGCGTGGCGCCGGCACGTGGCTGCGGGCCACGGATGATCGTGCGGTCGGCATCCTCCGGTTCGGAGAACGGGTTATCGCTCATCCCCGGATCGCCCAGAGTTCCATCTGCAGAGCCGGGAAATCGCCGGAGACATGGATGGCGAAGCCGCCCGAGGCCTGCATCTGCTGCCAGTGCGGGCTACCGCGATCCAGCTCGAAATACACCGCTCCGGCATTGAACGGGATCTGCCGCGGCGCCACCGGCAGCGGGCGGATGGCGATGCCGGGCAGCGCGACGTTCACCAGCTCCCGGATATGCTCCACGGCGCCGATCTTGACCTGGTTGGGGAAGATGCGGCGGATCTGCTCGCCCGGGAGTTCCGCCTGTACGGTGAGGACGAACTGGCTGGCCCGCAGCAAGGTGCGGTCCATGATCGGGCCGACGCGGACACCGTGCCGGCGCTCCTGCAACGGGATGGCGACGGCGTTGGTCTCCAGCACGGCGGAGAGCGCGCGCCGCAAATCGGCCACCACGGGGGCGAAGGCGCGCTGCAGATCGTCGTGCCGGTAGGCCGGATAAGGGCGCGCGCGGCGGCCAGGGTCGGTGAAGGTCGCCAACTCACCAGCCATCTGCACCAACACGGCAAACAGGGCTTCCGGGTGCGTGTTACCAGCATCCGACCAATGGGCCAGCAGCGGCAACCACCGGTTCAGCGTCTGCAGCAGTAGGAAATCCGCGACCTCCGCCACGCCACGCGCGCCGGGAGCGGAGAGGCGGGCCGCCAGGGCCTCCGCCCGCTGCCCCAGCATGCCGACCAGTTCCGGCGCCAGGTTGCCGATGGCAGGGCAGGCCGAGACTCTGAGGCAAGGCGGGATGAAGCGGTCATCGACCACGACGCGGCGATCCGCCTGCACCTCCACCACCCGGGCGATGCCGAGGCAAGTGAAGCCGGCGCGTTCCTCGCTCTCCAGCAGGAAGCGCAGCCGCGGACGGCCGACCTGCAACTCCGCTGGCTGAGTGCTATCCGAATGCGTGTCGAAGGCCTCGAAATTCCGCAATCCGTAGCGGGCGCCGGAGAGTTCCGGCATGTCGCCGAAAGCGACTTCCGGGCTGCCAGGCTGCCGCAGCGGCGCGGCGAGGTAGACCACCTGGTTCCGCGTGCCTTCCGGCAGGTCCAGCGGCTGCGGCTGGTCGGCGGTGCCGGGAATGGCGAAGGGCGTGCCGTCCTCCAGGATGCCGGCCGCGTTGGCGAGGGCGAACTTGCCGGCCGCCAGCAGGTCCCGGTCCAGCGCCAGTTCCGTCAGGCCCCAGGGATGCGGGCGCAGCGGTGCGGTGCGCGCCTGCAGCAGGTGCTCCACATAGCGGTCCTGCTGCTGGAAGTGCTGCGCGCGCAGGAACATGCCTTCCTGCCAGACAACCTTATCGGTCCAGACCATGCTTCAGCCCCGCCCGCCGCGTATGGCGTCCTCATAGGCCCGCGCGAAAGCCTTGCCGAAAGCGCTGTCGAAATCGTCGTCGAACTGCTCGGCGGTCTGCTGGTGCAGGGCCTTGTAGGCTTCCCACAACCGCTTCTCCCGCGCGCCGGGCATCAGGCCGCCGCCGCTATCGGCGGCTTCCAGCGGCGCCGGCGCCAGCCGTTGCAACAAGGCGCGGGCCGCCGCCTGGGTTGCCGCCAGCGTCGCGGCCTGATGCGCGGCAAGGTCGGCCACGGTTTCCTCCAGCGCCGCCTGCCCCGGCATGGTCAGCAGCGCCAGCAGCGCCGCTTCGTTGGAAGCGGCGAACTTCACCGGATTATTGCCGCTGGCGCGTAGCATCGTCTGCTCGATGCGGAACTCCCGCTTCACGTCGGCGCGGGCGATCAGCAGGGCGCGCATGCCGGCGATGGCGGCGCGCGTCACCACGCCGGCGGCGTGCAGCGCGGCGTCCGGGTCCGTGGCCGCCAGCACATGCGGCGGCAGGCCCGCCCCGGCGAGGAAGGCGGCGATGCCGCTTTCCGTGACCTTCGGCGCATGCGGCGCCGCTTCCGGCTGCGGCGACCATGGCTGTGCCACGCTGAAGGAATCCGGTTCCGCCGGTAATAGGGGCAAGGGCGCTTCCTGTTGCGGCGGGGGAACCGGCCGTGGCGGCGGTGGGGCTGCGGAGGGTTGTGGGGCCGGCGCGGGGCTAAGGTCCAGGTCCCAGTCATCCGGAAGGACGCTGGCAGGCCGTGCCGGCGGCGGCCGGAAGGCATCCGACGCCGATGGCCGGTGGTCCGGCATTGGCGCCTCGTCCTCCCCGAAGGGATCGCGCGAGGTGGTGGGCTGTCCAAAGGGGGTATAGGCAGGCGGGGGCGGCGCCATCGGGTCGAATAACGGGTCCAGCGCCGCGGTGGAGGCCGGCGCCTGATACGCGGGCGTGGGCGGCTCGGCGAACGGGTCGGTGCCGCCCCACGGCAGAGGCCCGGCCTGGGCGGCAACGGCGCTGACCCGCACCTCCACTTCCCAGGCGCCCAGGCGCAGCCGGTCCCCATCATTGAGCGGCGCGGCGGCTTCGCGGCCGAGGGGCGCGGCGGACTGGTTCAGGTAGGTGCCGTTGGTGCTGAGGTCGCGCACCTGCCAGCCGCCCGCGCGGAACTCCAGCACGCAATGGTGCTTGGAGAGCACCCGGTCCGGATCGGACAGTACCCAGTCATTCCCCGGCGCGCGACCGATGGAAAAATCCCCCCTTACCCGCCGTGTCTCGGGCACCGCGCTATCGGGGCAGCGCAGGACAGCCAGGGTTAGTTCCATATCGGGTCCTCCACCGGAATACGGCCGGCGCCACCTGCGGCGATGTCGCGTAGGGCCGCCAGGAAGCGGCTGTAGCGGGATGCCGCCTGGGCGGGGTCGTCACGCACCGCCGCCAAGGTCAGCGCGCTGGTGACCGCCGCGCCGGTCAGTTGCGCCGCCGGCTTCACCGCTTGCGCCCCGGCGGGCGCGATGGAGCCGCCGGACCAGAAGGCTGCCACCGCCGCCCAGGCTTCCGGCCCCCGGCAGCCGGAGCGCATCGCCAGCTCCATGCAGCGGTAGCGTCCCGGTTCGTCTTGCTGGCGCACCCAGGCTTCGGCGGCCTCCAGCGCATCGGCATCCGCATCCACCGGGTAGCGCGCCGGGACGGCGCGGGCGGCCATGCAGGCCCACCAGACCGCCTCCCGCTTCGGCAGCGCGTGAGCCGCCAGACGAATGGCATCGGGGAAGCGCCGCGCGTGTTCCAGCCGCAGCACGCCCTGCGCCGCATCGGCCACGCCGTGCAGGCAGGTTACGCCCGCCGCATCCAGCTCCAGGCGTGGCAGTAGCGGCGCCACGGCCGCCGCCAGCTTTCCGGCCGTCATCCCCGTCGTGCCCATCAATTGATGTGAATGATGCCGCCCTTGAGGATCATCGAACCCGACGCATCCTCCTGGATCAGCGGTGCCTCGATACGCGCGGTGCCAGTGGCCTTGGCGGTCACCAGAGTTCCCTCGATCGTCACGCCCGATGAATCGATGGTGATCTTGGATGAACCCACCTTCAGCGTGATCGACTGCATGGCCTCGATCTCGATCCGCCCCTGTTGGGCGGTGACACTGATATTGCCCTTCTCCACCAGCAGGGTGTCGTTGCCCTTCTGCACGGTGGCGCCGCGGTTGTCCCGCACCAGCAGGTTCAGGTCCTTCTCGGCCTGGAGGTAGAATTCCTCGGCACCGGCCTTATCCTCCAGCCGAAGGATGTTGGCGTTCTCGGCACCGCCGCCCTTGGAGGAGCGGGAGGAGATCCAGCTGCGCGTCATGTTGCCCGGCATGGCGTGCTGCTGCCGCGCGGCATCGTTGTAGAGGCTGCCGATCACGACGGGCTTATCCGGATCGCCATCCATGAAGCCGACCAGGACCTCGTCTCCCACCCGTGGCAGGAACCAGGTGCCGCCCCAGGACCCCGCCCAGGGCTGCGCCACGCGTACCCAGCACGAGGAACCTTCCGTACGCGGCCCGGCGCGGTCCCAATGGAAGTGAACCTTCACGCGACCGTATTCGTCGCAATGGATCTCGCCACCCTGCGGGCCGGTGACGATGGCGGATTGCAGGCCCGGCATCACCGGGCGCGGGCGCGGCGCCGCGCCGCGCCAGGTACGGTCGGCCTGCATCAAGCTGAGACTGTTGCCGTAGTGGCTGCTGCTGCCGCCGGCGATATGGCTGTCGTCGCGCGCGCGGTGCTGCACCGCGGTGACCAGCCAGCTGGACGGCGCAGCGCCCAGGGCCGGCGCCACCTGCAGGCGGCCACCGGCAAAGACCGCTGGCTCGCCTCCCTCGGCGCGCACCGCCTCGGCATGCGCCTCGCCACGTTCCATGGACAGGCGGGCCGGATCCACATCCGGCTGCGGCGTCTGATTGCCGGGCCAGGAAAACATCTCCGCCTCGGCGGCCGAGGTCGCCAGCATGGTGCTGGCCGAGGTCTTCTGCAGCGCCGCCGGGCGCAGCTGGTCGTAATCCAGCGCCTCGGACCGGCCCGGCCGCTGCGCCGTGGCGGCGGACCAGCCCCATACCGTATCGGGCCCGCCATTCTCCGCACCCGGCCGGTTGGTCACAGGCGCGCAGGCGATGGTGGGGAAGTCGGCATTGGCGCCGGTAACATGCAGCGTGTGCTCGCCCTGCTCATGACGGAAGAAGAAGCCGGCGCCGACTTCATCCAGCAGGCGCTGCACGAAGTCCAGGTCCGTCTCGTTCCACTGCACGCAGTAGTCACGTGCGGCCGCGGGCAGGTTGCCGAAGCGCACCGGGCTGACATGCCCTTCCTCCAGCACAGTTTGCACGATCCGCTGGACGCTCTGATTCTGGAAAATCCGGCAATCGGAGGTGCGGCTGAGCTGCCAGAGACGCGGCACCGCCGTTACCCGATACAGGCTCATGCCGCGGCCGTAGTCGCCAGCACGGTGGAAGCTTTGCACGATTCCGTGAAAGTGGCGCGGCGGGCGGCCAGGCAACGCGACCGTGCAGGTGATGCCGCGTCCGATCAACTCCCCGGCCTGGATATCGGCGCGATGGGAGATGGCCTCGGCCTCGATGGTGTAGAGGCTGCCGATCGCCTCATCCACATCTAGCGCACGCAGCACCAGGACATCGGCGCCAAGAGGCGTCGTCATCTGCAGCAACCGTTCAGCCTGCACGTAGTCGGCCGCCATCGGGCACTCCTCATTCGCCATGGGTACCGGATACGCGCGCGGCTTCGCAGACCCAGTTGGCTGGCGTTGTCGATCTCTTCTCCCACGATCGGCGGCGCAACGGTAGAGGCGCACTCTGCTGTGCCAGCAAACGCTTTCTTGATCATGCCACCGCCGACAAACGCGTGAGACAGCCTGTTCGCACCCCGGCCTCGCCTTGGCTCGGCTTCCGCCTGCGGATTACAAGCCACAAGGATGCTGGGGGAACCATGAGACAGTCCATCGACACGCGGCCGGGTACAGACCGATGCCTATTCCGCTGATCCTCATCGCGGCATTGCGGATCGCGGCACCTGTCCTGATCCGTGGTGGCGCTGCGTTGCTAAGGGGCGGTGCGGCCACGGCGCGTGTGGGTGGACGGGTGGCGATGAACCCCATCGCACAAGGCAGCGCCGGCTTCGTCGCCGGCGTCAGCACGGAAGGCACGGCAAATTCCCTGCCGGGCGCGGGGGCCGCCGCCGCTGGCGAGGCTATCGGCCACCTGGAGAAGACCAAGAGCTGGCGCTGGCTCGGCCCGGCCGGTCAGGCACTGAAATGGGGCGGCCTGGGCCACGCGGCCGGCGCCGCGACGCGGGACCTGCTGAAGGAAGCCGGACTGATCGATGATGGCTCCGTGCTGCAGGCGGAGGAAGAGCTTCGCGCCAGCCTGCGTGCGCTGGGCATTCCGTTCGAGGCAACGCAAGGCCTGATCGCTATCCGCAAGACTACCGACCTGGTGGCGATGGTGGAGAAGCAAGGCGGCATCGGCATCTCCATCAACGTGCAGGGTGGCGAAGGTGCGCTGGACCTTTGGGGCAGCGGCTTCGGGGAGGACCTGCCGGAGTTCCTGACGCGCTATGCGCGCGGCACCACCATCGTCACCTTCAAGCGGCAAGGCAGGCTGGAGCGGGTGCCGATCGCGCCGCAAGGCATCCGTGCCTAATCGTGTGGAGCACGGCGCATCGTGGCGGCGGGCAGGGTTCGTGTTCCTGTCGCTGCTCTGGCTCGTGCCCGCGCTGATCGGCACCATGCGCCGGCTCGGCTATGAGAGGCTGCCGGCGGGACCGGTGCTGGGCGACCGCTTCTGGGTCGTCGTGGGGGGCGTGGTTGCGCTCGTCACTCTGGATCTGGCGTGGCGCTGGCTACTGGGTGCGCGGCGGGCACGCCGGGCGCTGCCCGGCCAAACGCCGGCGCGGCTTGCGTTCGTCCTGCCGGTTGCGGCGCTGATCTTTGCCGGCGCGGTATGGGTTTGGCTGCGCCATGCCACATCATTCCCAAATCTGCCGCTGCTGGGGTCCTGGTTCTGGCCTGCCAGCGCGCTGACCCTCTCCCTATTAATACCCGACCAGATCTGGCGCGGCTATGTCGCGCCCCGGAGGAACTGAGCCATGCAGGCGTTGAACGAGGCCGCCTTCTCTCAGCCGCACTGGCTGCTGCGTGCCAAGGGCTTCAATACCGAGGACTGGTATGGCCGCCCGCAACGCGGCACGGCCATGGAGCGCAATGGTGGCATCGAGAACCCGAACCGCACCCGCCTCTACACCCGCAATTGCGTCTACTACCGCTTCGCCGATTCCAATGCGCGCAGCGACGACGCCAAGCAGGGTGGCGGCTGGTGGTTGGATTACGAGCAGCTGGAGAAGGTGATGTCCGGCTGCGCCGCCACGGGCATGAACCTCTCCCAAATGGCCCGGCATTATCTGGCGGTGCCGTGGGAGTGGAGCCAGGCGGATATCGTCATCTCCGCCGTGTTCCAGCAGCCGATGGACGCCTATGAAGGACGTGGCCGCCCTGTCGAGATCACGGGGCGCTACCTGGGCCGCAACGCGGTCGATGCCGGGCAGGGCTACAGCGGCAATCGCAATGTCATCCAGTTGTTCGTCCCCGACATGCGCAGCCATTGGCGGCAGACACTGACGATGGTGAAGGTGGAGGACGTGCGCGTCTTCGCCCGCCAGCATCGGGATATCATCCGCGTGTGATTGCGCGCATGGGCCGGGGCTTGCGGTGGCACTGCCGTAAGCCCTGGCGTGCTGTAGCGTGGTGACTTGAGGTGGAATCACCGAAGCCTGAATCACGCAATCAAACAGGGACGGAGAGCGTGGTTCATGAACGAATATCCACGCACCATGCTTAAGGCGGGGTAGCGCTCAGCGGGAAGCTGCGCAGGTCCCGCGTGGCAGTACGGAACACCGCATCCTGGCGATGGTTCCGCTCTGCCGCCAATTCGGGCACGCGGCGGGACACGTATTCGCCCAGGCCCAGCGCACTGACGCGGCCTTCGGCATCCTTCGGCGCACGCCCACTCAAGCCTTCCCGCAGGGCATAGGCAAAGACGCCGTTGCGGTCGTCGTAACTGTCCAACGCCTCCTGCACCGACGATGCGGCGGCAAGCAGGAAGCGCCCGGTTTCATTACCCATGGCTGAGAGACTGTCCAACGCCACCTGCCCGGCGTAGCACGTGTCGATCAGCAGAAAGCCATCCCGCGCACGGATGCGCGCCAGGGCGGCGATCAACGCGTCGTCATCCAGGGCAGCGCGGCTTGCCTCGGCCATCGAGGCCGGCTGGCCGATATCGGCCGGCAGGAACAGGAAGCGGCCGGTCTGCTCGACGCGCACACCGTGGCCGGCAATGTAGAAGACGAAAGTATCCTGTGGCCGCACACGGCGCGACGCGGCCTCCAGCGCGCGGAGGATACCGTCGCGCGTCGCGTCGCCATCCGTCAGCAATGTGGTGTCCACGCCCTCGAACAAGCCGACGCTGCCGGCGCGCAGGGCTTCCACTACTGTTCGCGCATCCGGCACGGCGAATTGCAGGTCCATGTCCTGCCTGCCGTAGTTGTTGACACCGACTGCCAGCACCACCAGCCGGCCAGCGCCGGAAGGGGCCGTCGCCTGCCCTTCCCGCCGCAACTCCAGCGCCGGGCCCTCGGCGAATAACGCACGGTCGGCGGCGTAGAGGCGAGTCGAGACATTGTTCGGCCCCGGGTCCAGCGGCACTTCCGCCTGGATAGGCGCGGCGCCGGCATCGCCGCGACGGTCTGCCCCAGCCTTGGGGGCATCGATGCGGGCCGCGATGCGGCCGTTGACCAGCACGTCCAGCGGGCCAAGGCCGAGGCCACGATCCTGCGGCAGGACCGAGAAGCGCAGGGCCGTCGCCGTGGCGGGAAGCGTTGCGCCATTCCAGGCGAGCGCGGGGCAGGAGCCGTCCGGCATCACCGCGCAGACATCGCCGGGATTCGCGACCGGCGTGTGGCCGATCCGCTCGCGCAGCCCGGCGGTGATGCCGGGGCGCGGCATCTGCCCCGCCACACGTTGCCGGACCGCCGCCGGGGCGTAGAGGGCGCGATAGGCCTGCTGAAAGCTCGCCCATTCCGGCGTGGCGGCACGGCCTTCATTCAGATGCACGCCGACCAGTTCCTGGCCACCGCCGGAGCCGTGGTCGAACAGTCCCTCCGGCGTCCACATCGCCCAGCGCGTCGTGCCAGGTTGCAGGAACAGCGCTGCGCGTTCAGCGATCTTCTGGCCATCCAGGCCGTACCAGCGCACCGTGCCGTCCGCATGCGCGGCCACGACCACCGTGCCGTCGGCGGAAGGCACCAGGCCCCAGGTGGCGCCCGGCCCGGCCAGGGCATCGAGCAGGTTGCCGCGTGCATCGAACAGCCGCAGATGCGTATCAGTCCCCAGCAGGAAGCTCTCGCCCCCCGGCAACACGGCGGCACTGCGGGCGAATTCCCCGGCGCCCAGTGGCAATGGACGGCCATTCAAACGCGGTTGGGTGGCGTTGCGCCACTGCGTCAGGCGGGTCGTGCCAACCGCCTCGTTGGCGGAGAGGAAGCCATCGCCGGCCAGAGGCTTTGTCGTCTGCAACTGGCCCGTTGCCACGTTGAAGCTGACGGCCGGCATGCCGGGGCGCGGCACAAAGCGCAGCCGCATGCCATCAGGGCTGATGGCGAGCGTATCGGCAGTCGCGCGGAAATTCGCGGTGAGCGAGCGCGGCGGTTGCGCCAGCGCACCATCCGGCGCCAGCCGGCCCCAGCCCGGATCAGCCGCGGCGAAGGCCAGCCCACCCTGCGGCAAGGGCAGCAGCTGCGCGATGGAATCACGCGACGCCGCAATGTCGGTCGCGGGCCCAAGGCCGAAATCGGCCCACCGGCGAATCAGGAAGCCGCGTGGCTCCGCGGCATTGTCCTCCGCAGCTGGGCTGGCCGGCTCGGCCGGCGCGGCGGAAGGCGGGCGGATGCCCCGCGCGCCAGTGGTCTGGGGCGCCGGCGCCGATGCGGCGCGGGTGGCGGACGCTGCGCCACGCGCATAGCCCGCCGCGTGCAGTTGCACGCCACCCTTGCCATCGCTGGCCCAGGCCACCGCCGGCAGTCCCTCGCCTTGCAGGCCTTCCGTGTCCGGCACAGCGACGCCGCGCAGGTCCGGCAGTGCCAGGATGTCCACGCGCAACCGGTCTTCGTAGCCGATGGCAACCAGGGTGCTGTCCGGCGACACCGCCAGACCGAACGGGCGGCCATTCGCCACCGGCACGCGTTCGCCGATCTTGCGTCCGCGCGAATCATAGAGACGGATTTTGCCGTCAGCGGAGGTGCTGATCAGCCGGCCCTGGGCGTCAAAGGCCACCATGCGGACGGGGCCAGCATAGTTGGCATCGTCGAAGACTGGCCGGCCGGTCCTGGCGTCCCAGACGCGGATGCCGGCCCGGCCGCCCAGCGCGGCGGCCAGCCGCGTACCGTCGGCGGAAAGTGCCAGGTGCTGCACCGGTGCCGGTAGCCCGGGCAGGCGCGCGGCCAGGCGGCGAGCCTGCGTGTCGAAGACATAGATGGAGAAGCTGCCGTCCCAGGCACGGCCGGTGCTGCCGGCGGCAAAAGCCCTGCTGCCATCGGCCGAAAGCGCGACCGCGTAGAGCTCGCCTTCTTCCGCCGGGCCGATCGGCGGCCGCAGCACGCCGCGCGGCGTGCCGTCCGGCAAGGACCACAGACGCAGCGTCTTGTCATCGCTGACCGTGGCCAGCAGGCGGCCGGAGGCATCGGTCGCCAGACGCGCAACGGGGGCGGTATGCGCCCCCGTCTCGATCCGCAGGATAGGCTGCTGCGGCGGCTCCTGCAGCAACTGGCCGAATGCCGGGCCAGAGACCAGCAGGAGCGCCGCGAGCAGGACCCTGCGCATGGGGGCTGGGCTCAGCCCGCCGCCAGCTCGAAGCCGCTGGCCGCCGCCGTCTGCGCCTGCGTCACGCTCTCCGCGAAGTTGTCGCGGCGGGCGATGTTGCTGGCGGCCAGGGAGCGGGCGTCACCGGACACGCCGGTCGGCGTCACGCGGGGCGTGCCCAGCGAGCGGCGGCTGGCGAAGGAATCGGTGGTCACGTAGCCGCGCTGGCCGTTGGTGGTCTCCACCAGGGCGAAGTTGCCGCTGGCCGGACGTGCCTGCACCGACTGGCGCGCGGCAACGGTGCCGATCTCCGGCGAAGCCGCGTCCGGACGCAGGCGGATGGATGTGGGGCGGCTGACCTGCACGCTGCGCAGCGGCACTTCGCGCGCGGCGAGCGCGGCCTTGGTGGTGCCGGGGGAGATGGTTTCCACGGCAGTATCGAACTCGGCGCCGCGCTTGTTGACATTCTGGCTGATGGTCTGCGCCAGCGCGATCTCGCGCTGCGTCCGCTCCCGCAGCTGCGCCATCTGCGCCTGGCCGGAAGCGCGGTCCAGGCTGCCATTGGCGACCGAGGCGCGGATCTGCTGCGCCTGGCTGAAGCGGCAATCCATCAACTGATCGAAGGCCAGCTGGGTGCGGTCCAGCTCGGCGTTCTCACGCTCCAGGTCGGAGGCGATGGAGGCGCGCAGGCTGGCCTGGTCCTGGTTGCGCTGCTGCTGCGCGTAGAGATAGCCGCCGGCCGCGCCGGCCGCGGCACCGGCAGCGGCGCCGATGGCCGCGCCACGCCAGTTCTGCCCGATGGCTCCACCCAGCAGTGCACCGCCGACGGCGCCCAGAGCCGCGCCCTTCAGGATGTCCTCGCCAAAGAAATTGCCGGTGCTGTCCAGCGCGACGAGCTGCGTGCGGCAGGAATCCGTCCCGTCATCCGAGCCAATGCGCCCATCCCGCGTCAGCGGCGTGGCGCAGCCGGCGAGCAGGCTGAGGGAGGTGAACACTGCAACCGCGCGCCGTGCTTGAACTGGCATGAACTGGCATTCCTTTTTCTGGCGGCCGGAAGGTAAATGCCACGCGGGACCGTTGCCAAGATGGCAGAGGCTACGCCTGTATAGATTATAGCGACACTCGCAACGATGTGACGGGCGATTTTACAGTCCGCCGCCAGAACGGCGGTAAGCGATGGCTGGCAAGCAGGCCGGTGACCGCCCTGCCGGGACGATTTCTATTTCCGTTTCCACATCAAAATCTTCCGGCAGATAGGCCATGACTTCGCTTTCCACGGCCTGGATGGCGTCGATGTCATCCTCGCTCGGCTGCGCGTCGAAATGCGCCTTGAGCCGCGCCTGCCGCGTACCGGGCAGCACTGCGCAGGAATAGGCCACCAGCGCAGCCGGGGCGTCCTCCAGCGCATGCTCGGCCGACCAGCGGACCTGTTCCTGCCATGTGCGCCAGGCCTCGGCGTCTTCATGCGGTTGGTTCATTCCACCCATCCATCGGGACGTGCGGGCACGACATGCGCCCCGTCCTTGCCATAGTGAATCATGCCACGCGTCGTGGGCGCGGAGCGGCCATCCTGGTGTCGGAAGACGCCGATCACCTCACCACCCGTGTCGAAGCGTTCCTTCGAGCCGGGCTGGCCGACCGGGATCTTGCCGACGGGCTGGCCCTGCCCGGCATGGGTATTCAGCAGCACCTGCGGGTCTGCCGTGATGGTGCCGCGGTTGGGGTCGGTCTGCTGCCCGGGGATGTGGCGGCCCTGCTTCGGGCTGACGGTCACGGGCGGCTTTGGGGCCGGCGGCGGCACTGGTGGCGGTGCTGTCGTGGCCGGGGGTTCCGGCGTGGTGGGCCGTGCCGGCGTCCTGGCCCTGCCGGCCGCGCCTGCACCCAACATGCCGCCCGCCAAGCCCCCCAGCGTGCCACCGGCCACGGTGCCGATCCGCTCGCCCAGCTCCGGGGCGCCATACTGGGCACCGATGGCGCCACCAATCTCACCGCCTGCCGCACCCAGCAGCGTGCCACCCGCCAGGCTGCCACCCAGCCCACCCAAGGCCGGCCCCCACCCCACTGCCAGGGCGGTGCCGCCGGTCGCGATGATGGTGCCACCGATCATCACGCCCAGCAGCGTGTTGCGCAGCCACGCAGGCACTTCATCCTCGATGGAAAGGCCCGGAACGGTGGTGGACGCGCCACCGATGATGACACTGGAGCAGCCGGAGGCGATGGCGGCGCCGCAAAGCATCTTGTCCTGCTTGCGGGCGGCCATGAAGCCGTTGACCAGCACGGTCGGGCTGCCCTGGGCGATGACCGGCACGCCATGTACCCCCGTTGGGCCGGCGCAGGGGGACATGTCCGCCAGGGCGCGTGCCTGCGGCAGGCCACCGGTGATGACGTTGAGCGAGCCTTTGATGATGGCGCCGCTGGGCGGGCCTGGAATCAGCTCGCCGATCAAGGCACCGGCAAGACCGCCGCCCGCGCCCGCGGCGGCGATACCGGCGCCGATGGCCACCGCCGCGACACCGCCTGTGCCGACGATGGCCACCACCGCCCCCGCCAGCACCACCCCCGCGACCACGCCCATCAACAGCCCGGACATGGCGCTGGTGTGGTTGATCTGGTCGGTCAGGCGCGCGGCCTCGGGCATCGGCGCTGCGGGCTGCTAGGCGATGGGAAAGCGCAGGCTGGCGAACATCTTGTCGAACACCGCCTCGACCTTCGGGTAGTCGCCGCGCAGGGCGGAGGCGACGGCCGAGAATACCCGGCCATCCGGCATCAGCAGGATCAGCTGCCGCTGTTGCAGCACACCCTCGGCGCCTGCCCAGGTGAACAGCATGTCGAGGCCCGTGTGCTGCTGCACAGCCGTCTCGGCCCGGCGCAGCAATTGGAAATCGGGCAGCCGCCGCGCCAGCTCGACCAGCGTGCGGTCGGCATACTCGGTCACGGTGCGGGCTTCCCCGGCGGAATCACGGGTGATGACGAAGTTGGGGAGGACCTTGAACTCACCGCCGACCGGCGCCGCGAAGGCCGTCATGCTGCGGTCCGTCCAGTCGGACGGATAGGCCAGCTGCAGATCGCTGCTTACATGCACCGGCACCGTGTCGCTCCCTCACCACCCCCGCGCTTCTATGCCGGGGCGGGGACGGCGCCGAGAGGCCAACCGATCAGCTTACGGTGATCGAGCTGCTCCGAAGCCCGGATCAGCTACGCTGCGCGGAAGCTCAGGCCGCGCTGCGGCGGGGCCCACGACGGCGCCCGCCAAGGGGCGAGGACGGGGCGACACCGGGCAACAGCGCCAGTTGCAGCGCTGCGGGCTGCGGCAGGGAGCGGGGCTTGGGGGCAGGCGCGACCACGGGCACGGGCGACGGCATGGGCACCGGCCAGAAGCATTCCGTGCGGCCTTCCTCCCCCCGCAGGGCCAGAAACACCACACGCTCGACCCCGCCGCGATCCTTGGTCTCCAGCGCCAGGCGGAACATCAGCCCGCCGGTCTCGGCCTCTCCGCCAAAGGCCATGGCGATCTGGGTCGCCTCGTCTTCCTGCAGGCGCAGCGTGCGCTTGTTGGGCTCGTCCGCATCACCACGGAAGAAGCGAACCGGCACGCCGTCGATCAGGAAGACGAAATGGTGGGTCGCGTCCAGCACCTTCAGCCAGGGGTAGCGGCCGGCCTCGGCGGCGGCTTTCACCTGATGGCGGCTGAAGGAATAAGCGCGGCAGCCGACGGACCAGGGGTCATCACCCGCTTCGTAATCCGCCATCTCGAGCGCCCTTTCCCGTCCCCGAACCAGGAGGCGGGCGGATGCCACCAGCCTCTCCTCCGTGAGGGCAGGATGCAAATCCCAGGGGTAGCTGCCTCGGCTCGACCCGCGCGCTTCGCTCATACCAGTACATATAGGAAACCTTCCAGCGACGGGAAAGTGATTTCCTAGCTCTCCAGCGACATCATCTCACCCGGGGTGAAAGTCCGAGAGCGGGTCAGGAACCGACGCTCCCGCCCATTGTCCAGCGAGAACATGCCGCCGCGCCCTGGCACGACGTCGATGACCAACTGGGTGTGGCGCCACAACGCGAACTGCGCACCGCCGATATAGACCGGGGCGCCACCGATCTCGCCCAGCTTCACATCATGGTCACCCAGCAGGAAATCACCCTGCGGGTAACACATGGGGGAAGAACCGTCGCAACAGCCGCCTGACTGGTGGAACAGCACCGGGCCGTGATCGGCCTGGATGTCCGCCAGCAGGGCCAGGGCAGCGGGGGTGGCGGCGACACGCTCGGTCATGGCCCGTCTCCAATCAGGGGCGATGAGCGCCGCAAGGCGCCCACCGTCGGGTCAGAAGAAGCCGAACTTCTTCGGGCTGTAGCTGACCAGCAGGTTCTTGGTCTGCTGGTAGTGGTTCAGCATCATGCTGTGGTTCTCACGCCCGATGCCGGACTGCTTGTAGCCGCCGAACGCGGCGTGGGCCGGGTAGGCATGATAGCAGTTGGTCCAGACCCGCCCGGCCTGGATGGCGCGGCCGAAGCGGTAGGCGCGGTTGCCGTCCCGCGTCCATACCCCGGCGCCGAGGCCGTAGAGGGTATCGTTCGCGACGTGTAGCGCCTCCGCATCGTCCTTGAAGGTTGCGACGGAGACGACGGGGCCGAAGATCTCTTCCTGGAAAATCCGCATGCGGTTGTGTCCCTTGAAGACCGTGGGCTTGACGTAATAGCCGCCAGCCAGCGCGCCCTCCATCTCGTTGCGGCCGCCGCCGGCAAGCACCTCGGCGCCTTCCTGGCGGCCGATATCGATATAGCTGAGGATCTTCTCCAGCTGCTCGCTGGAGGCCTGGGCACCGACCATGGTCGCCATGTCCAGCGGGTTGCCCTGGACGATGGCCTCCACCCGCTTGAGCGCCTTCTCCATGAAGCGGTCGTAGATCGATTCATGGACCAGCGCGCGGGAGGGGCAGGTACAGACCTCGCCCTGGTTCAGCGCGAACATCACGAAGCCTTCGATCGCCTTGTCGAGGAAGTCGTCATCCTCCGCCGCCACGTCGGCGAAGAAGATATTGGGCGACTTGCCTCCGAGCTCGAGCGTGACAGGGATCAGGTTCTGGCTGGCATACTGCATGATCAGCCGGCCGGTCGTCGTCTCACCGGTGAAGGCGATCTTGGCGATGCGGTTGCTGGAGGCCAGCGGCTTGCCCGCTTCCAGCCCGAAGCCGTTGACGATGTTCAGCACGCCCGGCGGCAGGATGTCCGCGATCAACTCGGCGAATAGCAGGATGGAGGCCGGGGTCTGTTCCGCCGGCTTCAGCACGACGCAGTTGCCGGCCGCCAAAGCGGGCGCCAGCTTCCAGCACGCCATCAGCAGCGGAAAGTTCCAGGGGATAATCTGGCCCACCACGCCCAGCGGCTCATGGAAATGATATGCCACTGTGTCGTGGTCAATCTCCGAGATCCCGCCTTCCTGCGCCCGGATACAGCCCGCGAAGTAGCGGAAGTGGTCAATGGCCAGCGGCAGGTCGGCCGCCGTACTCTCGCGGATTGGCTTTCCATTATCCCATGTCTCCGCAGCCGCCAGCAGCGGCAGGTTGTCTTCCATCTTCTGCGCGATGCGCAGCAGGACCTGGGCACGGTCTCCCGCGCTGGTGCGGCCCCAGGCCTCCTTCGCGGCATGGGCGGCATCCAGCGCCTTCTCCACATCCGCGGCCTCGGACCGGGCGATCTCGCACAGCACACGGCCATCGACCGGCGAGGTATTCTGGAAGTAGCGGCCGGAGACCGGCTCTGCCCAGGCGCCGTTGATGAAGTTGCCGTAGCGCGCCTCGAAAGGCGGTTGTGCGGTGCGGTCGAATTCCACCTTGGTCATCGTGTTCCTCCGGTCTCGCGCTCGTGCGGCGCCTTGTTCTGGAAGATTTCGCCTTCACGGCCAGCGATGTAAGGGGTGGCGACGCCTTGGCCCCCGGGACCTGTCGCAGTTCTGCGCCAGGTGACGCCGACAAGAATGCGCGAGGCAGGCTTGCCCGCATGCCGGCTGGCAGCAAAGACGCTGCACCATTCCCTGGAGCTGCCCGATGCGCCACCGCGCCCGCCCTATCGTCCCATTGGCCTTGGCCGTCCTGGCCCTGGGCGTCCTTGGCAAGCCCGCATCGGCGGACGGCCTGCGCTGGCAGCACCGGGAAAGCGCCAGCGGCGCCGTATTGGCCTGGGAGAAGCCGGATACAGATGACCAGCCGCTCGTGTTCAACTGCAACGCCAGCGACCGCAGCCTGCGGGTCGGCTACGTGCATCCGAGCGGGCAGCGGAGCCGGGATATCCCGCTGGAACTGAGCTCGGAAGGTGGGCGGGTGCAATTGCGGATGCAGGGCGAGCGCAGCGAACTCGATGATTCCTTCGTGCTGAGTACGCGGACCAGCCTGACGCCGGAGTTGATGAACGTGCTGAGCCGTGGCCGCCATCTGACCGTGCGCGTGCGCGGCGATGTCGCCCGCATCCCTCTCGCCGGCGCGGCGCCCGGCGTGGCCGAGCTGGCGCGAAAATGCGGCGCAACGCCCGCGGGCTAGCGAACCCCACCTTAACGCGCTGCAATGTGATATTGCAGCCCCTCGCCGTTGGCTGGTAGCATCGGTCCCATGCTGAACGATGCACCGACAGGTCTCATACGGCTGGCCGCCGAGGACATCATGTCCCTGGCCGAGCGGGCTTACCGGCGGCTGCGCGACGCGATCGTCGATGGCAGCCTGCCGGGGGGAGAGCGGGTTTCCGAACGCTCCCTGGCCCACTCGCTCGGCATCTCCGCCCAGCCGGTGCGGGAGGCGCTGCAACGGCTGGAAGCCGAAGGCATGGTGGTCACCCTGCCCCGCCGCGGCACCCTGGTGGCGGAGTTCGGGCCGGAGCGCCTGGCGGAGATGGGGCTGATCCGCGTAGCGCTGGAAGGTACGGCAGCCGGGCTGGCGGCACGGCGGGCCGACCCTGCCAGCCTGGCGGAGCTGCACCGCCGGTTGCGCGCCATGCGCCCGCTGGCACAGGACGAGATCCCCCGCCTGGCGGAAGCCAACGAGGATTTCCACGAGGTCATCCACCGCATGTCCGGCAATGCGTTCCTGGTCCGGTCGCTGGAGGCGCTGCGGGCCTACGACCATTTCGGCCGGGTGCTCGCCCTGCGCTCCACGCCGCAGGAACCCCGCCTGGCCTGGCGGGAGCATGCCGGCATCCTCGCCGCGCTGCGGCGCCGGGACCCGGTGCAGGCGGAGGCGCGGATGCGCGCGCATGTCCAGCGCTCGCTGGAGGCCAGCGGTATCCTCGAGGCGCTCGAGCAGGAGGGAGGAGCGGCATGACGCAGCCCCGTCCCGGCTAGTCCACCACAGGCGCAGGCACGCTTCCGCCCACGCCTCCCACACCGATGTCCAAGCAAAGAAAAAGGTAGAACGTCATGACCGTCACCCGCCGCGCGGCGCTGGCCGCGCCCTTCGTCCTGGCCGCCGCAGGGCGCGCCCTGCCTGCCCGGGCCCAGGCCCCCTTCCCCAACCAGACCGTGCGCATCATCGTCCCCTACAGCCCTGGTGGCGCCTCCGACATCGCCGCGCGGCTGATCGCGGAGAAGCTGACGCCGCTGTGGAAGCAATCCGTCGTGGTGGAGAACCGCACCGGCGCCAACGGCATCGTCGGCAGCGACGCGGTGGCCAAGGCGCCGGCGGATGGCAGCACGCTGGGCTTCGTCTCGGTGAACCATGCGGTGAATGCGGCGCTGTACACGACGCCGTTCGACACTCTGAAGGATTTCTCCGTCATCAGCGTCATCTACTCGGTGCCGCTGCTGCTGGTTACCGCGCCGGACTTCCCGGCGAAGTCGGTGCAGGAGCTGGCGGCGATGGTCAAGGCCAAGCCGGGCGCCATCACTTTCGCCGGCACCGGCGGCGCCGTGCACCTGGCGGCGGAGATGTTCGCCCACAAGGTTGGCGCGCCGATGGTGCATGTGCCGTATCGCGGCTCGACCGCCGCGCATCCGGACCTGATCGGCGGCCGCGTGGATGTGATGTTCGATACGCTGGCGGCCGTTATCGGCCACGTCCAGTCGGGCAAGCTGAAGGCGCTGGCCACCACCGCTGCACAGCGCCTGCCGATTCTGCCGGACCTGCCCACCGTGGCGGAAAGCGGCTTTCCGGGCTTCGAGGCCTCCACCTGGGGCGCCATCATCGGCCCGGCGGGCCTGCAGGCCCCGGTGGTGACCAAGATCGCCACGGATTCCATCGCGCAGCTGCAGGTGCCCTCCATCCAGGAGCGCATGGCAGCGTTGGGCGCCACCCCGGTCGGCAGCAAGCCGGAGGAGGCGCAGGCCTTCGTCCGTGCCGAGGTGGCCAAGTGGCAGGCCGTGGTGACCCAGGCGGGGATCGAGAAGCAGTAGCCCTCAACAGAAAACGGCACCCGGGGGGAACCGGGTGCCGTTTTCCATTCAGTTCGGAAAGCCTGTCCTGTGCGTGTCAGGCTTCCGAATGCGTGCCGACCGGCGTTGCCGCCGCAGCCTGCCGCTGCCGGCCCGCGAAGCGGCGGGCGACGACGTAGAACACCGGGGTGAAGATCAACCCGAACACCGTCACGCCCAGCATGCCGGCGAAGACCGCCGTTCCCAGGCTCTGCCGCATCTCGGCACCCGCGCCCGTGGCGATGGCCAGCGGCAGCACGCCCAGGATGAAGGCCAGCGAGGTCATCAGGATCGGCCGCAACCGCGTCCGCGCCGCGGCCTCCGCCGCCTGCCAGCGGGTCATGCCATCTGCCTCGGCGGCACGTGCGAACTCGACGATCAGGATGGCGTTCTTGGCGGCCAGGCCGATCAGCACCACCAGCCCGATCTGCACCAGCACGTTGTTGTCCAGCCCACGCCAGGAGACACCGGCCAGCGCCGCCAGCACCGACATCGGCGCGATCAGCACCACCGCCAGCGGCAGCAGCCAGCTTTCATACAGAGCCGCCAGCAGTAGGAAGACGAAGACGACGGCGAGGCCGAAGGCGATCGGCGCCGTGTTGCCCTGCGTGGTCTCCTGCAAGGCGATCTCCGTCCACTCGAAGCTGTAGCCCGGCGGCAGTTCCTTGGAGAGCAGCTGCGCCACGGCCGCGATGGCTTGGCCGGTGGAGACGCCCGGCGCGGCGACGCCCTGCACCTCGGCCGCAGGGAACAGGTTGTAGCGCGGCACGCGGTAGGGGCCCGTATCCTGCTCCAGCGACGCAATCGAGCCGATGGGCACCATGTCGCCCGCATCGTTGCGGGTGCGCAGCAGGGAGACGTCGCGCGTGCTGCGGCGCTGGCCTTCCTCCGCCTGCGCCGTCACCCGGTAGGTGCGGCCCAGAATGTTGAAGTCGTTCACGAAGGCGGAGCCGAGATAGACGGACAGCGTCTCCGACACGCGGGAGAGCGGCACGCCCAGCATCTCGGCCTTGCTACGGTCCACCTCGGCCCGCAGGGTCGGCGTCGAGGTGTTGAACAGCGTGAAGGCCATGGCGATCTCGGGCCGCTGGTTGGTGGCGCCGACGATGCGGTTGGTCACCGCCTCCAGCTCCCGCGCCCCACGGTCGCCACGGTCCTGGATGTAGAGTTTGAAGCCGCCACCGGTGCCGATGCCGGAGACGGAAGGCGGCGGGATCACCAGCGCGAAGGCGTCGCGCTGGGCGGAGACGGCGGCCTGCACCGCGCCGATCAGCGCGGGGTAGGAGATGTGCTCGGCCGTCCGCTTCTCGAAGGAATCGAGGGTGACGAAGATTACGCCGGTATTCGGCGCATTGGTGAAGGTGGCGCCATCGAAGCCGGTGAAGACGACGGTGTTGGACACGCCCGGAACCTGCAGCAGGTCCTTGGAAGCCTGGCGCATCACCGCATCCGTCCGGCCCAGCGTGGCGCCGGGCGGCAGCTGGAAGGCGGCGATCAGATAGCCACGGTCCAGCGGCGGGATCAGGCCGGTGGGCGTGGTGCGGACAGTCTGGCCGGTCAGCACCAGCAGGCCGGCGAACAGCACCATGACGATGGCCGTCATCCGCACCAGCCGCCGCGTCAGCGCGCCGTAGCCGAGGGACAGTGCATCGAAGACGCGGTTGAAGCCGCGGAAGAACAGGCCGAACGGCGCACCGACGACCGCGCGCCAGCCCTTCGGCTTCTCATGCGAATGGGGCCGCAGCAGCAAGGCCGCCAGAGCGGGGGACAGCGTCAGCGACACCAGCGCCGACAGCAGGGTTGCGACGGCGATGGTGACGGCGAATTGCTGGTAGAACGCACCAGCCAAGCCCTCGATGAAGGCTGTTGGCACGAAGACGGCGCAGAGCACCAGGGCAATGGCGACGAGGGCGAACCCGACCTCGTCCATGGTGCGACGCGTGGCCGTCACCGGGTCCAACCCATTGGCCAGGTGCCGCTCCACATTCTCCACCACGACGATGGCGTCATCGACGACGATGCCGATGGCCAGGATCAGGCCGAACATGGACAGCGAGTTTAGCGTGATGCCAAGCGCGCCCATGAAGGCCAGCGTGCCGATGATGGAGACCGGGATGGCCACCAGCGGGATGATCGAGGCGCGCCAGGATTGCAAGAACACGATCACCACCAGCACGACGAGGATGATGGCCTCGATGAAGGTGTGGATCACCGCTTCCATCGACTGCTCGATGAACTGGGTGGTGTCGTAGACGATGCGGTAGTCGACGCCGGGCGGGAAGTCCCGCTTGGCGGTCTGCAACGTGGCATGCAACGACGCCGCCGTGGCGAGGGCGTTGGAGCCGGGGCGTTGGAACACCGGCATGGCCACCGCGCTCTCCGCACCCAGATAGGCGCGGAGCGTGTAGTCCTGGCTGCCCAACTCCACCCGCGCGACGTCGCGCAGGCGCAGGGGGGCGCCATCCTCGCCGGTCGATACGACGATGTCAGAGAATTCTTCCACCGAACGCAGGCGGCCAAGCGCCTGGATGTTCAGCTGGAAGGCCTCGCCGGAGACGTTGTTGGTCGGCGCATGGTTCAGGCCACCGGCCGCCACCTGCACGTTGGCGCGGCGCAGCGCCGCCACCACCTCGCCCGGCGTCAGGCCACGGGCGGCGATGCGGGCGGGATCCAGCCAGACGCGCATGGCGTAGTCGCCACCGCCGCCGAACAGCTGCACATCGCCGACGCCATCGAGCCGCGCCAGGCGGTCCTTGATGTTCAGCGAGGCATAGTTGGCCAGATACTGGTCGTCACGCGACCCGTCCGGGGAGACCAGATGGATCACCATCATGATGTCCGGCGAAGCCTTCTTCACGATGAGCCCGAGGGTGCGGACCTCTTCCGGCAGGCGCGGTTCGGCCACGGCCACACGGTTCTGCACCAGCACCTGCGCCTGGTCGATATTGGTGCCCTGGCGGAACACCACATTGATGCTCAGCCGGCCATCGCCCGTCGATTGGGAGCTGACATAGAGCATGTTCTCGACGCCATTGATCTCCTGCTCGATCGGCGAGGCCACCGTCTCGGCGATGACGGCGGCGGAGGCACCCGGATACTGCGCCGTGATGGTCACGGTCGGCGGCGCGATTTCCGGGTACTCGCTGATCGGCAGCCGCAGGCCGGCGATGGCGCCGATCAGCAGGATGGCGATGGAGATGACCGCGGCGAAGACCGGCCGCGAGATGAAGAACTGGGCGAACCGCATAGCCTGATTCCTTAACGGGCGGCGGCGAGGCGGCCGTCGAGCGGTCTCGCCTCCGCCGTCACGCGCGTCCCTGGCCGGGCCAGATGCAGGCCGGCGACGATCACCTGGTCATTCGGCGACAGGCCACTGCGGACGACGCGCAGGCCATCCACCACCGGGCCCAGCGTCACCGGCTTGGCACGCACCGTGCCGTCAGCGGCCACGGTCAGCACGACGCGGTTGGCCTGGTCGGCGGCGATGGCGGCGTCGGGCACCAGCAGCGTCTCTCCCTGGCCGACCGGCAGCCGCAGGCGGGCGAAGATGCCCGGGGTCAGGAACAGATCCTTGTTGGGCAGCAGGGCGCGGGCACGGATGGTGCCGGAACGCGCGCGCATCTCGCTGTCCAGGAAGTCGAGCTTGCCTTCCCGCTCCCAGCCCGCCTCATCGGCCAGGCGCAGGCGAATGCTGGGCGCTTCCGCCCCGGCGCGGGCTCCGCCGCCACGGGCCAGGCGGAGGTAGTCGGCCTCGCTCATGTCGAAGCTGGCGTAGATGGGGTCCAGCGTCAGGATGGTGGTCAGCAGCGTCGTACTGGCCTGCACCAGGTTGCCGGCATCGACGCGGCGGTCGGATGCACGGCCCGGCTGCGGGGCCCGCACCTCGGTCCAGGTCAGTTCCAGCTCGGCCTGGCGCAGCTTGGCGCGGGCGTCGGCCAGTTGGGCCTCGGCTTCGCGCTCGGCGCCGCGCCGGGTGTCCAGCTGGGCCTGGGGGGCGATGCGGTCCTGCACCAGCGGCGCGGTGCGGCGGATGTCCTGCCGGGCGAGGTCCAGCCGCGCCTGGGCACGGTCCAGCTCAGCCTGGGCGCTCAGCACGGCGATTTCGAAGGGCCGGCGGTCCAGCGTGAACAGCAGGTCGCCGGCCTTGACGATCTGGCCGTCGCGGAAATGCACCTGCTCAATCAGGCCGGAGACGCGGGGGCGCAGCTCCACCCGGGCGGAAGGCTCCAGCCGGGCGATGTGCTCCTCCCACTCGGTGATGTCACGGCGCAGGGGCTCGGCAACGGTCACGGTCGGCTGGGGCGGCTGCTGGGCCAGAATCGGCATCGCAGGCAGGGCCATCAGGATGGCCATGGGAACAAGGGTCTTGCGGAAAGGGATGGGCATGGCCTATCTCCGGGGCCGGGTGATACCGACCGGTTCGTACCATGAATACGTACCGATCGGTATAAATGCAAGAGGCCGATGAACACCGCCGTTTCCGGCCGGATGGCGGGACATGGTAAATCGGTCGGCGTAACAATGGTTTGGGGGCCGATGGCTGCTTCCGCGAGCAAGCGTTAAGCTGCCTTCCCCCGCTGGAGAGGAGCGTTTCTGCCATGGATGCCCCGGTAGCAACCCCGGTGACCAAACCCCGCAGCCCGGCGGCGCAGCGCCTGCACGCGGTGGCCAAGGACCTGTTCTATCGCCAGGGCATCCGGGCGACGGGGGTGGAGGAGCTCTGCCGCCTCGCCGGCACGACGAAGATCAGCCTGTATCGCGCCTTCCCCTCCAAGGACGAGTTGATCGCCTCGGTCGTGCGGGACGAGTGCGAGGAGAACAGCACCTGCCAGCTCGACCAATCCTTCGACCCGGCGCTGCCCCTGCGTGACCGGCCGGCCGCCGTGATGAAGGCTGCGGCCGACGCCTTGCGCGTGCCGGGCTTCCGGGGCTGTGCCGTCGGGCTCGCCATCGCCGAGTTCCCGGACCCGGCGCACCCTGCCCGCAAGGTGGCCGACGCGCATAAACTGAAGAAGCGGGAGCAGATCCGGCAGCTCTGCGCCGAGGCCGGGGCGCCGGACCCTGCGACCCTTGGCGATGCGATGTTGATGCTGGTGGAGGGCGCCTTCGCCGCCGCCGCCTATCTCGGCAACGACGAAGCCGCGGGCGCGCTGGAGCGTGCGGGCCACCTGCTGCTGGCCGCCGCCCTGCCCCCGCCGGCGGATTGAAAGCCCGGGCCGCCTGGCGGCCCGGAAGAAACTCCTCCCGCGTACCGAAAAGCGCATTGAAAGACCGCGAAGCGGCATGCGTTGATGGCACAGACGTCCATGGCCAGCCATGCCTGCCCCTGCGGGCAGGCCATGCGGCATACGCTGTCGCCAAGAAGACCACGCACGGGAGAAGACGACCCCATGATTCAACGACGCCAGCTGCTTTCCGCGCTGCCAGCCATGCTGGCCGCCCCGGCCCTGCTGCGGCCATCGGCCGCCCGGGCCCAGGAAGTGACGCTGCGGCTGCACCACTTCCTGCCGCCCGTGGCCAATGTGCCGCGCTACTTCCTGACGCCCTGGGCGCGGAAGGTGGAGGCAGATTCGAACAACCGCATCAAGGTGCAGATCTTCCCCTCCATGCAGCTGGGCGGCGCGCCACCGCAATTGTTCGACCAGGCGCGGGACGGCGTGGCGGACCTGATCTGGACGCTGCCGGGCTACACCCCCAACCGCTTCCCGCGGCTGGAGGCCTTCGAGCTGCCCTTCATCG
Source organism: Teichococcus aerophilus (assembly GCF_014490485.1). Taxonomy (GTDB): domain Bacteria; phylum Pseudomonadota; class Alphaproteobacteria; order Acetobacterales; family Acetobacteraceae; genus Pseudoroseomonas; species Pseudoroseomonas aerophila. The sequence goes on from NZ_JACTVA010000034.1 coordinate 25,295, forward strand.
CCAATGCCCGTGCCGCGGTGAATGCCCGCGCCGCGCAGGAATACGCCGAGGCGCATCTGCAGGAGGAACTGCGCGAGGTCCACCCGATCTGCGTCTGGGCGCATGATGGTGGGCTGATCCACGCCAACCGCGCCATCGCCACCATGGAGGATTTGCGCGGCCTGAAGCTGCGCTTCCCCACCCGGCTGGCGGGTGAGGCATTGCGGGCGCTGGGTGCGGCGCCGATCGGCATGCCCGTGCCGCAGGTGCCGGAAGCGCTGAGCCAGCGGGTACTGGATGGCGCCGTTGTCCCGTGGGAAGTGGTGCCGAGCATCAAGCTGCAGGAACTGGTGCGCTTCCACACCGCCATTCCCGGCAGCCCGACCCTGTACAGTGCCACCAACATCCTGGCGATGAACCCGGCGAAATATGCCGGCCTGCCCGCCGACCTGCGCGCGGTGATCGACGCCAATAGCGGCATCCAGGCCGCCGCCGCCGCCGCCATTCCCTATGACGAGCAGGCCAAGGTGGTCGAGGAGATGGCCCGTAAGCGCGGCAACCAGATCGGCGCCATCAGCGAGGCCGAGAAGGCGCGCTGGATCGAGACGACCAAGCCGGTCATCGACACCTGGCAGGCGAGCATGAAGGAGCGCGGCATCGATGGCGCCGCCTTGCTCGCCTCCGCCCAGGCCCTGATTGCCAAGCACGCCACGGCGGCCGGGTGAGCGGCACGACCGGCCCGGAGCCCGGCATGCCCGAAGCGTTCTCCACCCGGCCGCCGCCGGGTGGCCTGGTGGCGCGCCTTGCCACGCTGCTGGCCATGGCGGGCGGCATCACCCTGCTGGCGACGGCAACGTTCAGCACCGTCAGCGTATTGAGCCGCTGGTTGCTGGGATGGCCCATCCCGGGCGATTTCGAGTTGATCGCCATCGGCTCCGGCCTCGGTGCCTTTGGCTTCCTGGCCTTCGGCACCCTGGCTCGCTCCAACATCCTGGTGGATACGCTGACCGCCTGGCTGCCCGTCCGCGTCAACCAGTGGATTGACGCGTTCTGGTCCCTGGTCTGGGCCGTGGTGCTGGTGGTGCTGGCCGAGCGCATGGTGCAGGGCGCGGTGGAAACCGCGCGGTCCGGTACCACCACCATGGTGCTGGGGCTTTCTACCTGGTGGGCCGTGGGGATCGGCGCCTTCTGCATCGGGGTCACCGCCTTGGCGGCGTTTCGGTGGGTATTCCTGCTGGCACGGGGGCGTGGCTGATGGCGCCGGAATTCGTCCTGGCCGGCACCGGCTTCGCGGCGATGCTGGTGCTGATCGCGCTGCGGGCACCGATCGGCATCGCCATGCTGCTGACTGGTGCGGCGGGCTACTACCACATCGTCGGCCTGCCGCCTTTGCTGAACTATCTGAAGACGACGCCTTGGCATCTGTTCGCCAACTACACGCTCTCCGTCATCCCGCTGTTCATCCTGATGGGCAGCCTGGCGGAGCGGGGCGGCCTGGCGCGGGACCTGTTCACGGCGGCGAATGCCGTGGTCGGGCAGCGGCGCGGCGGATTGGCCATGGCGGTGATCGGCGCCTGCACCGCCTTCGGCGCCGTCTGCGGTTCCTCCGTCGCCACCACGGCCACGATGGGCCGCGCCGCGTTGCCGGAGTTGCGCCGCTTCGGCTACGACCCGGGCTTCGCCACGGGTGCCATCGCGGTCGGCGGCACGCTGGGGGTGCTGATCCCGCCCAGCGTGATCCTGGTCGTCTATGGCATCAGCACCGAGCAGAACATCGCCAAGCTGTTCATGGCGGCGCTGGTGCCGGGGTTGATGGCGGTAGCGTTCTATTTGCTGGCCATTGCCGTGACCACACGGCTGCGGCCGCGCATCGCGCCGGTGCATCCGGCCCTGCCGGCAGCGGAGCGCCGCGCCGCGCTGATCGGCGTGCTGCCGGTGCTGCTGATCGCCATCGTGGTGATCGGCGGCATCTATGGCGGCATCTTCACCCCGACGGAGAGTGCCGCCGTCGGCGTTATCGCCACGCTCGCGGTGGGCGTGGCGCGCCGGACGCTGAGCCTGCGGGATATTGGCGCCAGCATCCGCGCGAGTGCCGAGACCAGCGCGATGATCTTCGTCATCCTGCTGGGTGCGGAAGTGTTCAACGCCTTCCTGGCGCTGTCCCAGGCGCCGGACATGCTGGCGATGTGGATCACCGAACAGGGCTTCCCACCCTACGGGGTGCTGGCGGCCATGCTGCTGGCCTATATCGCCCTGGGCGCGGTGATGGATGAGCTGGCGATGATCCTGCTGACGCTACCGGTGTTCTTTCCCGTCATCACCGCACTCGATTTCGGCATGGACAGTACCGATACGGCGCTGTGGTTCGGCATCCTGGTACTCATCGTCGTCGGCATTGGCCTGACGGCGCCACCGATCGGGCTGAACGTCTTCGTCGTATCCTCGCTGACGCCGGACGTGCCGATCGCGCGCACCTATCGCGGCGTGCTGCCTTTCCTGGCGACGGATCTGGTACGGTTGGTGATCTGCGTGAGCTTTCCCGGGCTCAGCCTGTGGCTGGTGCATCTGCTCAGCTGAGCAGGCACGGGGCGGCGTTTCCCTGGCCGGCGGTCCTTTCATCGGGCCGCCGGTTGCCTAAGTCCATTCCCATGACAGATACATTCGAGCTTGAGCGATTCGTTCGTGCGCAGGGGCCGGTGCTGGCCCAGGTGCGGCAGGAACTACGGGACGGGCACAAGCGCAGCCACTGGATGTGGTTCATCTTCCCACAGCTGCGCGGATTGGGGCGGAGCGAGATGGCGACGCGCTACGGCGTCTCCTCGCTGGCCGAAGCCAGGGCTTACCTGGCGCATCCGGTGCTGGGGCCGCGACTGGTGGAATGCACCAACCTGCTCAATGCCGTGGAAGGGCGCGATGCGCACCAGATCCTCGGCAGCCCGGATGACAGGAAGTTCCAGTCCTGCCTGACGCTCTTCGCCCGTGCGGACACCGGCGAGGCCGCCTTCCGGCAGGCGCTGCAACACTACTTTGGCGGCGAAGAGGACCAGCGGACCGTGGAACTTCTGGCGGGTGGGCGGTAAGGCAAGCCGATCAGCGCCCGCACACCAGTCCCTGTTCAGCTACGGCCAAGCTTTGCGTGAGCCAGGACCGGCGCGGCAGATACCGCCATCAGCGTGGCATTTTCCAAAATCTCCTGCTCCTGACACAGGCGCAGGCCGAGCCGCTTGATCTTGCGGTGCAGGGTGGCGCGGCTGACGCCCAGGATGCGTGCGGCGCCAGAGACATTGCCGCCCGCCCGCGCCAGGGCGCGTTGCACGACGCCACGCTCGGCATCCGACAGGCCTTCTTCCAACCCGTCGCCCAGCACAGCGGCGGCGGGCAGCCCGGCCGCCAGCCGTTCATCGGTGATGCCGTAGAGGCGGCGGGCGGTGCGGGTGGCGCCGATCAGCAGGTCGTCGCGGTCCACGGCAATCAGCGCGCCCGCCTCTCCCCCGTCCGGGCCCAACAGGATGCGCACGCCCTTGAAGGCCTGGCGGAAATGCGCGGCCTCGATCCGCCTTGCGGCGTCGCCTACCGCAGCCGCGATCAGCGCGACGACACCGCGATCCGCATCCCGCCGACAGGTGGAGACATCCAGGCAGCCGGCCAGTCGCCCGAGATGGTCGTAGATGGGCGCGACGGTGCAGGAGAGGCCGATATTGCGCGTGTAGAAATGCTGGTCCCGGTGGATGGTCATGGCCCGGCCCTCGATCAGGCAGGTGCCGATGCCGTTGGTGCCCTCGCACGCCTCGGTCCAGACCGCGCCTGTCCACAGGCCAAGCTTGCGGAAATCGTCGTCATCGCCCGCCACGCCTCGCCGTTGCAGCGGCACGCCATCGCGGCCGGTCAGCAGGATGCAGCAGCCGCTATCCCCCACAGCATCCAGCAGACGGTCCAGCGTGGGCTCGGCAGCGCGGAGGAGTGGGGACATCTGCTCCCGCGCATGGCGGAGGCGGGCTTCGTCCAGGGATTCAGGTCGGCGCCAATGCTCGGGATCGAGGCCATGATCGCGCACCGAACGCAGCCAGGACGCTGCCACGGCTGACCGGACCGCGGCGGAGCGGTCCTGCAACAGGGCGTGTACGCGTTCGGCGTGGTGGGCATGGCCAGACAACGTCATGGTTCCCCCAGAAAAAAGCCGGTCCGCTGGCGACGGATCTTCTGGAAGCAAGCCTGCCACAGTTCCGCGCCGGATGCCTAATGGCTTCCGACGCGGCCCTACAGAGTGTTACCAACCGAGCCAGGCATGCTCGGGCGCCATGGTGAACTTCCAGTCCCGCACCGGGCCGGCCATGACGTTGAGGTAGTAGAGATCAAAGCCATGCGGCGCACCCACCGGGTGGTAGCCGCGCGGCACCAGCACGACGTCGCCGTCGCCGACGGCCAAGGTCTCGTCCAAGCTGCGGTCGTCGGTATAGACGCGCTGCACGGCAAAGCCGCCCGGGCGCTGCAGGCGGTGGTAATAGGTTTCCTCCAGCGCCGTTTCGCGCGGCGGGTCGTTCACGTCATGCTTGTGCGGCGGGTAGCTGGACCAGTGGCCGCCGGGGGTGATGACCTCCACCACTAGCAGGCTTTCCGCCTCCGCCGAGACCGGCAGGACGTTGCGGACATGGCGGATATTCGTGCCCTTGCCACGCGTTTCCTCGCCGACATCCTCCGGCGGGATCACCCGTGCCGGCAGTCGGCCTTCCGCCGGGGAGGTGCAGACAGCCAGCTCGCAGCCATCCGATTCCACCCGCCACTCGGCACCGGCGGGCACGTAGACGGACCACGGGCTGCCCTCGAAGGGAGAGGCGCGGCCACCGAGGCGGCCGAAATCCTGGCCGCCGGCCGTGATGCGCGCGTGGCCGGAGAGCAGGACGAGGCAGGCTTCCCGCCCCTGCTGGCGCCGTGCCAGCTTCGCACCGGCTGGCAGGCGGTAGGTTTCGAATCCCACATAGGTCCAGTTCGCCGATTGGGGCGTGATGCGGTGCGTGGCACCTTCGGCATCCGGCTTCTGCGGATGCACCAGCAATGGCGATGTCATCTGTGTCCTTCCCGCGTTCAGGCGACGGCGGCGTGGTGGCGGGCCTGCCAGGCCGTCACCAGAGTGGAAAAGCGCTGCGCCATCTCGCCGATGGCTTCCTCGTCACCGATGCGGCCGGCGAACCAAGCTCGGGCAGGCTCGGCAAAGATGCTGCGCCCGACGGCGAAGCCGCGCACCAGCGGCGTGGCGGCCGAGGCGCGGAAGGCACTGACCAGTTCCGCCAGCGGTGCGTCCAGACCCAGCATGACGATGCCACGGCAATGCGGGTCGTGGCGCTGGATCACCTGCTCGATCTCAGCCCAGGCGCGGGCATCGGCCTGCGGTTCCAGCTTCCACCAATCGGGGCGAATGCCCAGGCCGTAGAGATGGTCAAGGATGCCGGCCACGGTGCCGCTCTCCAACGGGCCGTGCGGGCCGGCGATAATTTCCAGCAGCAACTCCCGCCCCACGGTGCGGCATGCATCGTGCACGCGCAGCAACTCGCGTTCCTGCCGGCTGCGGAGTTCGGCGGGGTCATCGGGATGCCAGAAGCACAGGCACTTCACCGTCTGCTCCACCGGCCATTCGACGAGATGCGCGCCCAGATCGCCCTGCCCTTCGAAATCCAGCGGGCGGGAGGCCGGCAATTCGACCGGCCTCGCCACCCAGAAGCCCTGGTGCGACGCGTCGAACAACGCCTCTCGGCCATAGGTGCCGTCCAGCAACATGCCGAAGCCTGGGCGGCCTGCCGCAACCCGCGACGCCGCCTGTACCGCCAGTTGCTTGAAGGGCCCGATCCGATCGGCCGAAACGCCGGCCTCAGCGGCCATGGCGGCCAGCTGCGGCCGGTGGTCGATCGCCAGCGCCATCAGACTTTCCGGCTGGGGACGCCGTGTGGTGGCGCGGTGGATGTGCGACAACACGGCATCCTTGCGTAGCGCCGGCGTGGTGACGCCGTGGGCCAGGAAGTGTTCCAGTTCCACCCAGGTGGCATACTCCGGTGCGCAGAGCAGGCGGGATACCGCGATGGCGCCGCAGGCATTGGCGAAGGTGCAGCTGCGTTCCAGCGGTTCCTGCCGCAGCCAGCCGCGCAGGAAGCCCGCCATGAAGGCGTCGCCGGCGCCGAGCACGTTGTAGACTTCCACCGGGAAGCCGGGGCCGGAGACGCCATCTTCCAGCCGCGCCGGAATGGCGCCGGGAAAGACGACGCAGCCCATCGGCCCGCGCTTGCATACCAGCGTAGCGGCGCTCAGCGCGCGGATGTTGCGCAGGGCCTGCAAGGTGTCCTCGGAACCGCCGGCGATGTGCAGCTCCTCCTCCGTGCCGACGATCAGGTCGCAATCCGGCAGCAGGGCGGCCAGGCTCTGGGTCACTTGGTCGGCCCGGACATAGCGGGATTCGCCGGCATCGTGGCCGGCGACGCCCCACAGGTTGGGACGGTAGTCGATATCGAACACGACGCGGCGGCCATGGGCGCGGGCGATCCGCATGGCCTTGCGCTGCGCCGCCGCCGTGTTCGGGCGGGCGAAATGCGTGCCGGTGACGACGATGCAGGCAGCGGAAGCAATGAAATCCTCTTCCACATCTCCCTCGTCCAGCGCGGCGTCGGCGCAGTCGGTGCGGTAGAAGATCAGCGGGAAGGTCTTGTCGTCGCGCACGCCCAGCACGGCCAGCGCAGTCAGCCGCGCCGGATCGGTGCGGATGCCGCGCGTGTCCACGCCTTCCCGCGCCGATTGCTCGCGGATGAAGCGGCCCATGGCTTCGTCGCCGACACGCGTGATCAGGCCTGCCTTCAGGCCGAGCCTGGACGCGCCGATGGCGATATTCGTCGGGCAACCGCCGACCGCCTTGGCGAAGCTGGCCATGTCTTCCAGCCGGCCACCGATCTGCTGGCCGTAGAGATCGACCGAGGCACGGCCAATGGTGATGAGATCGAGCGTCGGTGCCGGCATCGTGGCCATCTCCTCCTGGCGGCGTGGGCGCGCCGGTCTGCTGCCGGTGCTGCCCGCCTCAATGGAACTGGAATTCCTAATTCCAGTCAATTATGGAATTTCTGTTCCACCACCGTGATTGCGGTGCTCCGCTGTCGCCACGGCGAGGGTCATCGCCAGGACGAGGGTGCCGGAGAGGGACCGGAAGGCGGCGTGATCCGCCTCCGTCACTTCCAGCCACACCGAGGTCGAAGGAATCAGCGGTGAGAACGGCGTGTCCGTCAGCGCGACGACGCCAATGCCGCGCTGCGCGGCGCTGCCGACTAGATCCAGCGTCGCCGGCGTGTAGGGCGAGAAGCTGACGGCGAGCAGCACGTCCCGCGGTGACATCAGCGCCACCTGCTCCGGTGCCAGGCCGCCGGCCTGGTCGACCAGGTGGCAACGAATTTCCAGCTTGCGAAGGGCGTAGGCCAGGTAGGTGACGATGGGAAAGGCGCGGCGGCTGCCGAGCAGGTAGATGGTCTCCGCCTTAGCCAGCAGCGCCACGGCGCGCTCCAGCGTGGCGGCGTCCACCGTCTCGGCCAGCCGTTCGGCGGAATGGACCGCGGCGCGGGTGAAGCCTTGCATCAGGGCGAGTGGCCCCTCCCCGCGCACCGTTTCCAGCCGCTCCCGGTACTCCGGCCACCGATCCCGCGCATGGGCGCGGAACACCGCCTGCAGATCGGAGAAGCCGGAATAGCCCAGGCTTTGCGCAAACCGCACCAAGGTGGAGGGCTGAACCTCGGCCTGGGCCGCGATCTCGCCGATGGTGCCGAAGGCGAATTCCTGCGGGTGGGCCAGCGCGAACTCGGCCGCCTGCAGAAGCCGCTTCGGCAGCGTTGCCCGCTGCTGCAGGATCAGTCCACGCAGCGCGGTCAGGGTCGTCGGGGGGCCGCCGGCGGCGGCATGAGCCTCGGTCATGCCAAGGTCATACCGCGCCGCCGCCTTGCCGGCACGCCTGCCCGTGGCCATCCGGTCAGGCTCGCAGGGCGTGGGCGCTCTCGACCGGCCACCGGCACAGGACGCGGCTGCCCAGCGCATGTGGCGGGCTGCCGGCCGGCGCGGCCACCTTCAGCACCACCTCGTCCGAGACCTGCACCTCGTAGCGCGTCGCGGCACCCAGGAAGGCGGCCATCCGGACGGTGCCCTCCAACTCGCCACCCATGGCCGAGGCAGGCTGGCCGGCGGGCACCAGGGTGATCATCTCCGGCCGCAGCGCGAGCTGGACATTCTCCCCGGTCGAGGACGACCGGTGCGAGGCTTCCAGCAGGCCGGCGGCGGTTTCCACCATCACGGTGCGGCCGCGTGCCTCCCGCACCTTGCCCGGCACGAGGTTGTTGACGCCGACGAAGTCGGCAACGAAGAGCGAGGCGGGCTCGCCATAGATCTCGGCCGGCGTGCCGATCTGCTCGATATGCCCCTTGTTCATCACCACGATCCGGTCGGAGACGGCCATCGCCTCCTCCTGGTCATGCGTGACGAAGACGGTGGTGATACCAAGCTGCTTCTGCAGCGCCCTAAGCTCGAAGCGGATGCGCTCCCGCAGCTTGGCGTCGAGGTTGGAGAGCGGCTCGTCCATCAGCAACAACGAAGGGCGGATGGCGATGGCACGGGCGATGGCCACGCGCTGCTGCTGGCCGCCCGAGAGCTGCTTCGGGTGCCGGTCGGCGAAGGCTTCCAGGCCGACCATGCTGAGCACGGTGGCCACCCGGCTCTCGATCTCCGCGGCCGGCAACTTCCGCAGCTTCAGGCCGTAGGCGACGTTGGCACGCACGGTCATGTGCGGAAACAACGCGTAGGACTGGAAGACGAAGCCGCAATCGCGCTGGTTCGGCGGCAGGTGGGTGATGTCCCGCCCCGCCAGCAGGATACGGCCGCTATCGGGTTCGCCAAAGCCGCCGACCATGCGCAGCAGCGTGGTCTTGCCGCAGCCCGATGGGCCCAGGAAGGTCATGAACTCGCCAGGGCGCACGTCGATGGAAATGCCGTCCAGCACCGTGTTCGGGCCGAAGGATTTCGTGACGCTCTGGATGGACAGATCGGACGCGTTCACCACCAGCGTACCCTCCGGACAGCAACTTCAAGAATGACGATGACACCGACGGCGAACAGGTTGGTCGCCATGGCCACGGCAGCGCCCAGACGGGTCGAGCCGCTTTCGAAAGCCTGGTAGATCGCGATAGGCATGGTGCTGATCTCGGGCGTGGTCAGCAGCAACGTGATCTCGAAATCCGAGATCGAGCGGGCGAAGACCAGCGCCACGCCGGTCAGCACCGAGGGGACGATGATGGGCAGCACGGTGGTCAGGAACGCGCGCAACGGGCTGGCGCCCAGGCTGCGTGCGGCATCCTCCACCGCGATATCGACACGCTGAAGGGCGGCGATGATCGGTTGGATCATGAAGGGCAGCGAGACGATGGTGTGGCCGAGCACGATGGCCACCCAAGGGCTGACGCCGGCGAACGGGCCCTGCTTGAACATCTGCATCAGACCGAAGGCCAGGACGATGGGCGGGAACACCAGCGGCAGGTTCACCAGCTCCGCCAACAAACCACGCCCAGGGAAGCGCAGCCTCACCAGCGCATAGGCCACCGGCAGGCCGACGAGGAAGGATAATATCACCGTCGGCACCGCGATGCGCATGCTGTGCGCCACGGAGCGCAGGATGGCCGGGCCGGATTCCCGGTACAGGTCGAAGCTGACGCCGGCGGGGAAGATGCCCCATACCAGGTCGAACCTATCATTGACCGAGAGCGAGAGCAGCGTGATCGGCGGCAGGATGATGAACAGGATCAGGCCCAGCGTCGTAGCGGGAAAGATCCAGCGGAAGGGCGGCAGGAAGCTGCCGCGGCGGGGCGCGGGCACGGGAGCGGTCGGCAGCTTTTCGGCCACCACGGTGCCGGAGAGGCCACTCACAGGATCTCTCCCTTCAGGCGATCGCGGAAGGCGCGGCGGACGATGACGAGGTAGATCGCGCGGCCGGCCAGTGTGATGATGGAGAGCACGACGGCGAAGGCGCAGATCTGCGCCATGGTGCCGGAGATGCCCAGGGACTGGATGCGGGTGAAGATTTCCAACGGCAAGACGACAATGCCCTTGGCGCCGCCGCCCAGCACCAGCGCCGCGACATAGGCGACCATGGTGCGGATGAAGATGAACACCCACACCGCCGCCAGGCCAGGCGCCGCCAGCGGCAGCAGCACGTTGAAGAAGGTCTCGCGCTCCGTTGCGCCGAGCGAGGAGGATGCGTCCTCCAGCGCCGGATCGATCATCTCGAAGAGCGAGGCCATCATGCGCACCGCCAGGGTGGCGAACAGCGCGAGGTCGCCGATGACGATGGCCATGAAGGTGCCGGAGAACTCCAGCGGCTCATCGATCCATTCCAGCTGGTGGAACAGGATGTGGTTGATCGGTCCGGTCGGCGACATGAACCACAGGATGCCGAAGATGATCGTCACCGCCGGCGCCAGGGACGGATAGGTGACGATGGCCGAAATGGTCGGTGCCAGCGCCCGGTTGCGCGCCATGAAGTAGCCGGTGCCGACGCCGATCACCGTCAACAGGCTGGCCACCACAGCGGAGATACCCAGCGTGTTGAGGATGACGGCCTGGTTGTGCGGCTCAGTCAGGATAGAGACGTAGTGCCGCGCCGTCGGCTGCATGTCCGCCAGGCCGTCGGCGCCGCCCAGGAAGGGCAGGCCGAAAGTGGCGGAGCCTGACAGGCTCTTCAGCGCAATGGACAGGAAGGGTGCGACCAGCAGCCCCAGAAGCATGAGGGCGAAAGGGGCGACCAGCAGCCAGGCCAGCCACGTCTCCCGCCGGATAAGACCAGATTTCTGCATGGTCGCAGTCCTCGCCTCAGCCGCGCCGACGGAGGATCTCGGCCTCCCAGGTCTGGACGTAGCGGTCCATCTTGCCGGCCCACTCCACCCAGTTGGTGTTCATGGTGTGCTTCTGCACATCGCCCCAGGAGTTCAGCCCGACCTGCTTGGCGTTGTTCAGTTCCAGAATCTTGTCCGAGAGCGGATGCGGGTAGTTGGCCGGGTTGTTGCTGGGGTTCAGGCCGATATCCATCATCACCTTCGCGTAGCGGGCAGAGCTGATGAGATCGAGCACCTTGAGGGCGCCGGTGCGGGACGGCGCGTTCTTCAGCAGCGCGATGGAGACCGGCAGCACGCCCAGCCCGACATCCGGCTTGGTGATGGGGAAGCCCGACACCGAGGCCTTATCGATCTGCGTGCTGATATAGATGTTCGCCAGGTTCATGAAGGTGATCCAGGCGTCGCCACGCTGCAGGCCGATGCGGTTATCGATCCAGCGCGCGTTGTAGGTCTTCACGTTGGCGTCGATGCGGCGGCAATAGTCGATCCAGCCATTCTCGCCGTACAGCTCAACGACGATCGGGATCCAGACGGGGAAGCCGCGCGGATCAGCCCAGCTCAGGCGGTTCTTCCAGCGGGGGTCGGCGAAGACTTCCCAGGTCAGCGGCGTCTGGAAGCTGCTGGCACGCACGAAGTTGGTGTTGAAAGCGGCGACGCCCCAGTTGGTGCGGAAGACTTCCAGCGTGAACTCGCCGCGCGCGAAGGCTTCCAGCTCCTTGGTGTGGGGCAAGTCGTCATACGGCAGCCGCTCCAGCAACCCGTCCAGCGCCAGGCGCTCCGGGAAGGGGCTGTCGCCGTAGAACAGGTCGGTGCCGAAGCTGCGGCTCTCGGCCTCGGTCTTGATCTTGGCGAAGGCGGGGGCGTAACCCAGCGGGTCGAAGCGAACCTCGACATCGCCCTTCGTGTCCTCGCGGATCATCGAAGTCCATTCCTGCCACAGCTTCACGTGCAGGCCAGGCACGCCCAGCACGTTCACCACCTGCGCGGCGCGGGCCGTGCGGTGGAGGAAGGGCGTGGCGAGGGCCGCACCGGCGGCCCCTTGCAGCAACCGGCGGCGGCCGAGCGCCGCCAACCCGTCGCGCCAAATTCCGAAATCACTGGTCATGGCATTTCCCCCATTTGTTTTTTCGTTGTCCGCCCGTGCGGGCGGGGTCGTCAGGCGTGGGCGGAGAGTTGCTGCCGCACCGCGTCGCGCACCGCTTCCGGCGTGATGCCGAAGTGGTTGTAAAGGTCGGCCGGCTTGCCGCTGGCGCCGAAGCCGTGCATGCCGACGAAACCGCCATGGCGGCCGATGATGGCGTCCCAGCCTTGGCGGATGGCGGCCTCGACGGCGACCTTGGCCGGCGCGTCGCCGATCACCGAATCCTGGTATTCCCTGCTCTGCTCAGCGAACAGCTCGAAGCTGGGGATGGAGACGACGCGCGCCTCGATCCCTGCCGCCCGCAGCAGGTCGCGGCCCGCCAGGGCGATGTGCACTTCCGAGCCCGTGGCGAAGATCGTCGCCTGCGCCTTGCCCTGCGCGGCCGCCAGTTCATAGGCGCCGCGGGCAGAGCGGTTCTCGGTCGTCTCGTCCAGCCGCACCGGCGGCACTTCCTGGCGGCACAGCGCCATCACGGAGGGGCGGCGGCGTTCCTCGATGGCGATCTGCCAGCATTCGGCGGCCTCGATGCCATCGGCCGGGCGCAGCAGCAGCAGGTTGGGAATGGCGCGCAGGGCGGCCAGATGCTCCACCGGCTGGTGGGTCGGGCCGTCCTCGCCCAGGCCGATGGAGTCATGCGTCATCACATGGATGGAGCCGACGCCCATCAGGGCCGCCAGACGCAGCGCCGGGCGGCAATAGTCGGAAAAGGCGAGGAAGGTACCGCTGGCCGGAATCATGCCACCATGCAGCACCATGCCGTTCATCGCGGCGGCCATGGCATGCTCGCGGATGCCCCAATAGACGTAGCGGCCGGAGAAGTCGTCGGCCGAAATCGGCTCGAAGCCCGGGATTTTGGTGAAGTTGGCGGAGGTCAGGTCGGCCGAGCCGGTGACAATCTCGGGGATGGCCGGCACCAGCGCCTCCAGCACCGCTTCGGACGCCTTGCGGACAGCCATATTCTTCGGGTTGGCCAGGAAGCGCTGCTTCGCCGTGGCGATGGCGGCATCCAGGCCAGCCGGGCGGTCATTGCTCACGGCAGCCAGGAAGGCGGCCTTGGTCTCCGGCGCGGCGGCATCCAGCCGCGCCTGCCAGGCCGTGCGCGCGGCGCGGGCGCGGGTGGCGGCGGCGTCCCAGGCCGCACGGGCATCGGCGGGAATCTCGAACGGTGCCGCGGTCCAGCCGAAATGGGCGCGTACCCCCTCGACTTCCTTGGTGCCAAGCGGCGAGGAATGTGCGGCCGGCGTGCCCTGCTTGGTCGGCGCGCCGAGCCCGATCACGGTCCGGCAAGCGATCAGGCTGGGGCGCGGGTCGGCCAGCGCGGCCTCGATAGCGTGGGCGACGGCTTCATGGTCGTGCCCGTCCACCCGCTGCGTGTGCCAGGCGGAGGCGTCGAAGCGGGCGATCTGGTCGGTCGCGTCGACGAGGCCGATATTGCCATCGATAGAAATATCGTTGTCGTCGAACAGGACGATCAGCCGGCCCAGGCCTAGGCGTCCGGCCAGGGTGATGGCTTCCTGGCTGACCCCTTCCATCAGGTCTCCATCCGAGGCGAGCACCCAGGTGCGATGGTCGACCAGCGCGTCGCCGTAATGGGCGGCCTGCATCCGCTCGGCCATCGCCATTCCGATGGCGGTGGCCAGGCCCTGGCCCAGCGGCCCGGTGGTGGTCTCGATGCCGGTGGCATGGCCGTATTCCGGGTGGCCGGCGGCGCGGGCACCCAGTTGGCGGAAGGCCTTGAGGTCCGCGATGGACATATCCTGATGACCCATCAGGTGCAGCAGCGCGTAGAGCAACATGGAGCCATGGCCGGCCGAGAGCACGAAGCGGTCCCGGTCCGGCCAGTGCGGCTGCTGCGAGTCGGCCTTGATGAAGCGGCCGTACAGCACCGCCGCCACATCCGCCATGCCCAGCGGCAGGCCGGGATGGCCGGAAGCCGCATGCTCGATGGCGTCCATGCTGAGAGCGCGGATGGCGTTGGCCATCAGGCGCAGGCTCGCCGTATCCGGCGCGCTGCCCCGCTGTGCGTCGGCGACATCGCGCGTGGCACGGATGCTGGGTGCGGCGTGGTCAGGCATGGACATTTCCTCGTTAAGCCCGCGGCGCTCCGACCCTCCTGGGCGGGACGCTGCGGTTATTCGTGTTTCATGAATGGAAACACATTGCCGGATTTTCGTCAAAACAGAATTTTAATTCCAAGCCGCCGTTCGACAGCGTCACGACGCTGCGGGATTACCAATCCAAAGCCCGTTGGGATGAAGGCTGGCCTCTTTACCCCTGGCGTCGGCGTGCGCGCCGCGGGGGCCGCCTCTGCCAACCGGCGGCACCGGTACAGTTCGTCGATCCTGGCTTCGTCGGCTGCGATGCCCTGCCTCAGCCTCGCCACATCGGCACGCAGCACTTGCAGGCGCCGCAGTGCTTCGCGCCGTTCCTGCTCCATCCTGGCGACGATGACGGCCTGGGCAGCGGCACCGCCGCGCCCGCCCAGACGCTGCAGAAGATGCGCCTCCTGCCTCCGGATTTTCCGTTCGAGCTCCTCAAGACGCCGTGTCTCGATGGCCTCACCGGCCTGGGCCGTAACGAGGATCCGGCGCGTCGCCGGTAGGCGCGCGGTCGCTTCCCGTAATTGAAGGTCGAGCATGGCCAGGGCGTAACCCGTACCGGGCACAGGCGTCGCCACTGCGTATTTCCGACGCCAGAGCGTTAATAGGGTCTTGAGCATCGGCGCCTCCTGAACGATGTTCACAGACAGCACCTTGAAAGGTATCTGAACATTGTTCAAGAGCGTTTTGAACGTCGTTCATAGAAATCTTCTGCCGTGAGCACGGCCGAGGCTTCGCCACGCCAGCAAGCTTTGCGGGAGCGGCTCCTCCTCGTGGCGGAACAGATCCTGGCGACAGAGGGTATCGGCGCTCTACGGGCCCGGGACCTGGCGAGGCAGGCCGGCTGTGCCGTGGGGGCGATCTACACCGCCTACCCGGATATCGACGCGCTGATCCTGGCGGCGAATGCGCGCACGCTGGATGCCATCAACGAGGCCCTGGCCGCCTTGCCGCCGCCCTCCCCCGGTCCAGACGGTGCGGCGCGGCGGATGGAGGAACTGGCGGAAGCCTATCTGGATTTCGCTTTGGCCAACCGAGCACGCTGGGATTCACTCTTCGCCCACCGCATCGCCGGCGGGCAGCCGAAGCCGCTCTGGTACCAGGAACGGCAATTGCCGATGTTCCGCCGGCTGGAGGAATTGCTGGCGGCGCTTTGCCCCAGGATGGCGGCGGAAGCACTGC
This sequence comes from Teichococcus aerophilus, assembly GCF_014490485.1. Lineage (GTDB taxonomy): Bacteria > Pseudomonadota > Alphaproteobacteria > Acetobacterales > Acetobacteraceae > Pseudoroseomonas > Pseudoroseomonas aerophila. Next base: position 40,591 of record NZ_JACTVA010000034.1, read on the forward strand.
CGCCGCTGGCACGCACGCTGTTCTCCGCCGTGCATGGCATCGTGCTGCTGGGGCTGGAAGAGAAGCTGGTGCCCACGCCCCTACCGCTGATCCGGGCCGAGTTGCAGCGGATGGTGCGGGCCATCGCCACCGGGCTGCGGGCCAGCGCCGCCACCTGATTACCCAGGTGGCGGCATGGGTCGTTCAGGCGGCCTTCTGCTGGCGCAGCGGCACCACGCCGCACCATTCCGCGATGAACAGAGCCATCGCCAGCGTCGTCTCCTTCAGGCTGTCCAGGCGCACGCGCTCATCGAAGGCGTGCGGCCCTTCGCCGTCCGGCCCGTAGCAGAGCGCCGCGATGTCGTAATACAGGCTGTAGAACCGGGTATCGTTGACGGCGGTGCTCAACCGCGTGGGTACCGGCTTGCCATGCAGCTGCTGGTGGATGCGCGCCAGCAATTGTTCCGCCTCGCCACCCGGCTCCAGCACCGCGCCATCGGCCTCGAAGCCGATCCACTCGATGGCGGGCGGGTTATTGGCCAGGAACGGGTCGCGTTGGGCGGCGGTGCGGATGGCCTGTTCCACGCCCGCCTTGGCATCGGCCACCTCGGCACCCGGCAGCAGGCCGATGCGGCAATCGACCTCGCACCAGGCCGGTGTGCTGCTGGCCCAGTCCCCGCCGCGGATGACACCGGGGTTGAACTTGATCGGGTCCTGCACCTCGCCGAACCAGGGGTCGCTGCGGGCGGCTGCGTTCAAGGCAACCGTGTGTTCCTGCAGGGCACGGATCATGTCGCAGGCGGAGAGGATGGCGTTGCTGCCGGCCTGCGCCACCATGACATGCACCGGCGAGCCCAGCACCCGCAGGCGGAACCACAACGCGCCGCTCTGCGCCCGCGTCAGTGTCTGGCCGGTCGATTCCGGGATGAAGCATGCATCGGCTCGGTACCCGCGCAGCAGGGTCGCCAGCGCGCCGTTGCCGGTGCTCTCCTCCTCCGTCACGGTCTGCACGCAGACATCCGCCGCCGGCTCCAGCCCCGCCGCGCGCAGCGCGTCCAGCGCGAAGATCATGCAGGAGACACCGGCCTTCATGTCGTAGGCGCCGCGCCCGTACATCCAGCCGTCGCGGATGGTCGCGGAGAAGGGCGGGTAGGTCCACATCTCGTGCGGGCCGGTCGGCACCACGTCGATATGGCCTTGCAGGATCAGGCTGCGGCCGCCGGGCGTCGCGGCACGGTGCATGGCGGCGACCTGCACGCTGCCGGCGGGGTCAACCTCGACCATCGGGCTGGCCTTCGGGTGCGCCGTCAGCGGCACGTCGGCCAGGGTGAAGCGGTCCACGGCATAGCCACGGGCGGCGAGCTGATGGGCGATCCAGTCCTGCAACGGGGCTTCCTGGCCGCGCAGGCTGGGGAAGCGCACCATCTCCGCCAGGAAGGCCACTTGCTGCTCGTGGCCCGCCTCCACCGCGCGCCGCAGGCGGGCCATCATGTCCGTGCCGCCAGTTTCATCCGCCATGCCGCGCATCCTCCTCACGATCCAGCCGGCTCGTCCCGGCCCTGCCCGAGCCTAGAACGTGATGGCGGCAGGGGGAATCACCCCGGGGCAAGATTCGCGGCAGGGGCGGCCTCAGCCCAGGGCGATCAGGTCGGCCCGCAATCGGCCTGGATCGGCCCCCGGCAAGGCGCGCTCGACCTCCGCATGCGTGGACTTCCAGGTCGGCACCGCGGCGGCCAGCAGCGCCCGCCCCTCCTGCGTCAGGATCAGCAGGCGGCTGCGGCGGTCGGCTTCGTCCACCTGCACCCTCACCAGGCCACGGCGCTCCAGCGGCTTCAGGTTCGCCGTCAGTGTGGTGCGATCCATCGCCAGCAGCTGGGCCACCGGCGCCATGCCGGGCGGGTGCGGCCGGTTGAGCGACATGAGCAGGGAGAACTGGCCGTTCGTCAGATCGAACGGCCGCAACGCGTCGTCGAAGCGCCGTGCCAGCGCGCGGGCCGCCCGCTGCACGTGCAGGCACAGGCAGGTATCGCGCACCAGCAGTGTCGTCTCGAATGGAACCAAGGCAGCAGTGTCAGGCATGAGCATGAAATGTTGATATCAACTGGTTGTGTCAAGCGCCCGGTGGCCACGCTGTCCGAGGCATGGCCGGCTCAGCCTGCCGGCGTGGCGAGCAGGGCGCGGACGGCATCGGCCTCCTGGATGGCGCGGTCCACCCAGGGGCCGGCGGCGGCGATGGAGGGGGTCAGGTCGAAGGCCGGGTCCAGTGCCACGCCCTGCGCTTCGGGCATGGCCTCCAGCACCGCGCGCAGCGGCCGGCCGCTGCGGCGGACCTCGCCGGCCGCGTGTTCGACCAGGGCGTGGGCGGCTTCGCGCCCCATCGTACCGCCCAGGCGAGATGCTGCGGCATCAGCGAAGAGCAGCCCCTGCGTCAGGTCGATATTGGCGCGCATACGTTCCGCATCCACCGTCAGGCCTTCCGCCAATCCACGGGCCTCTCGCAGAGCGCCGGAGACCAGGCCGAACAGCGGCGGCAATGCGTGCCACTCGGCGTGCCATGCCCCGGCGGGGCGCTCATGCAGCGCGACCATGGAATCGGCCAGGATGCCGGCATAGCCGCGTGAGGCCGCCTGCGCCGCCAGGATGACCGTGCAGGACACCGGGTTCCGCTTGTGCGGCATGGCGGAGGAACCGCCACGGCCAGGAATGTAGGGTTCCGCCACCTCCCCCACTTCCGTGGAGCAGAGATGCGCGATGTCGGTGGCCATCTTCGCCACGGCGCCCAGCACGGTCGCCAGCCACGCCCCGGTCTCGGCCATCCGGGCCCGGCGGGTGTGCCAGGCGATGCTGGTGCTGCCGAGGCCGAGCTCGGCCGCGAAGGCCTCCAGCACCGCCGGCCCGTCCTTGCCAAGCGCGGCCAGGGTGCCGACCGGCCCCGCCAGGGAGGCGACCAGGACCCGGCGGCGGATCTCCGGCAGGCGTTCCGCGACCTCGGACACGCCAGCCAGCCAGACTGCGACCTTGTAGCCGAAGGTCAGCGGCGCCGCGTGCTGCGCGTAGGTGCGGCCGACGCAGGGCGTGGCCCGGTGCGCCGCCGCCAGCCGGGACAGCCCGGCCAGGATGGCGTCCAGCTCCGCCGCCACCAGGTCCAGCGCCGGGCGCAGTTGCAGCACCAGGGCGGTGTCCATGATGTCCTGGGTGGTGGCGCCCTTGTGGAAGGCGCGTTCCAGCTCCGCCGGAAGTTGCTCCTGCACATCCTTCACGAAGGGAATGGTGGGGACGGCGGAAAGGGCGGTGCGGCGGCCGATGGCGGCAGCATCCAGCGGCGCCGTGGCCGCGATCGCCGCCGGCAGCGTGGCGGGCACCAGGCCGAGCCCGGCCTGCGCGCGCGCCAACGCGGCCTCGACCGTCAGCATGGCGCGCAGCCTCGCTTCGTCGGCGAAGACCGCCCGCATTTCCTCGGTTGCGGAGAGGGGGCCGAGGAGGGCGGAATCAAGCGCGGCGAACGTCACTGGGCGCGCAGCCCCAGCAGCGCCCGGGCTTCCGTAGCCGTTGCAACCTGCCGGCCGTGGCGGCGCACCGCCTCCGCCGCCAGGCCCACCAGTTCCGCGTTGCTCGCGGCCAGGCGGTCCCGCGTGATGCGGATGTTGTCCTCCAGACCGGTCCGCACGCCGTCGGCGCCACGGGCCAGGGCCCATTCCATCACGGTGGATTGGGTGCGGCCGATGCCGGCGGCGGTCCAGGTCGCGTTGGGCAGCACCCGGCGCAATTCGCCCAGTAGCAGGTCCAGCAGGTGTTCCTCGGCCGGCATGGCGTTCTTCACGCCCATGACGAACTGGACATGCGGCCGGTCGTGCATCAGCCCGGTCTCTACCAGCCTTCGGGCAGCATGCAGGTGGGACAGGTCGAAGATCTCGATCTCCGGCAGTACCGCATGATCACGCATGCCGGTCGCCAGCTGTTCGACCAGGGAGGTGGGGTTCTCATAGACAATGGTGGGAAAGTTGACCGAGCCGGTGGACAGCGAGGCCATGTCCGGCCGCAGGCTCAGCGACGAGCCACGGGACGAGGGGTCCCGCCCCCGGCCGCCGGTGGAGAACTGCACGATCATGCCCGGGCAATGCCGCTTCACCCCTTCCTGCACCTGCGCGAACAGGGCGGGATCGGAGGAGGAGCTTTCATCCGGATTGCGCACATGGATATGGACCAGGCTGGCGCCGGCCTCGAACGCCGCGTGGGTGGATTCCACCTGCTCGGCCGGGGTGACCGGCACGGCGGGGTTGTCCTTCTTGCGCGGCACCGAACCGGTGATCGCCACGGCAATGACAACGGGCTTCATGGCGTGCTTCTTCCCTCAGGCTCCACCCAGCTGAAAGACACCGTTCCCCCCGCCGCTGCAAGAGCCCCGTGTTAGTGCCCGTTGGCGGGATGCAGGCTGCCAGGGCCGGGCATGGCGGGGAAGCAACGCAACCACGGCGGTTGCTGCACCGCCGGGCGGCGCGCCAGCCACAGGCCCCTCGCCTCCAACGCCTGGGCGATCCCGGCCAGGGCTGGCAGAGCCTGCAATGCCATGAGGTGCGGCATGATGCAGGAGAGCAGCGCCACAGCCTCGGCGGTGCCCTGCCGTTGCTGCAGGGCAATGGCGTCCAGCAACAGGGCCTCTTCCTCCCCCACCACCCGGTCCCCCAAGCAATGGACGCGGGGCAGGCGGCCGGCGCCCCGATGCCACAAGGCCAGGCAGGCCTCTAGCCGACGGCCGCCGCCCTCTACGCCGAGATCCTCGAAGACCTGTGCGATACGTGCGCCGGGGTGTCCGCCAAGGCGGACCTGGTCCACCCAGAGCCGCATGCACCAGAGCACGGCGTGCTCCGCCAGTGGCAGCGCCGCGACGGACTCGGCGGGACGGCAATAGGGCAAGGCGGTGCGCTCCGGGCATGGGCCGACACGCGGCGCCGGGGGCCAAAGAATGCACTCCACTCAATTGCGATTGCAAGTCGTTCTCATTAACTTGCGGCCCTGATGAGCCTTGCCGCCGAGCTTATTGGATTTGTCATATTGGAAGTTTGATCAAGGTTCTGTAAAGAAAAGGGAAAGTACCAATCGGGGCGACGAGGGTGCGAGTCAGTCGCAGAAACGTGACTGGAGAGGCTGCCCGATCATCACGAATTGCCGCCTCGATCTCCCTGCCGCCCCATGCTGAGTTAGGTCGGTTGACGGGACTCGGTCGGCAATCGAGCGCACTGACATAAGGATAGAGTTGAGTGCAACAGCATCGCCAGGACACCGCGGCCGCGACGGACGCCCAGCAGAGTTTCGGCACCGCCGGCATTGCCCCGATGGGTGGCGAGAGCCGCCTGGTGCGTTTCTTCATGTCCATCGTCTCCTGGGCGGAGCGGCTCAACCTGCGGCATGCCAAGCTCGGCAATCCTCCTGTCTACGACAACGCGGTATTTCCCTGGGCGACGGAGATCGAGAAGGAATGGCCGCTGATCCGGGCGGAGTTGGACAAGGTGCTGCTGCGGCAGGAAGAGCTGCCGAGCTTCCATGACATCTCCACCGACGTGGCCACCATCAGCGCCGATACGCGCTGGAAGACCTTCTTCCTGACCGGCTACGGCCTGTCCTCCCAGGCCAATATTCAGCAGTGTCCGGAAACCTGGCGGATCGTCCAGAAGATCCCCGGCCTGAAGACAGCGATGTTCTCGATCTTCGAGCCCGGCAAGCATCTCCCGGCCCATCGCGGCCCTTACAACGGCGTTCTGCGACTGCATCTGGGCCTGATCGTGCCGGAGCCACGTGACAAGCTGGCCATCCGCGTCGACCAGCAGGTCTGCCATTGGGAAGAAGGCAAGGCACTGATCTTCGACGACGCCTATGAGCATGAGGCCTGGAACCACACGGAGCATACCCGCGTGGTGCTGTTCGTGGATTTCGTGAAGCCGCTGCGCTTCCCCGCCCGGCTGGTGAACTGGCTGCTGCTGAACATGGCGGTCTTCACCCCCTTCATCCGCGAGGGGCTCGACAACCATAAGGCCTGGGAAAAGAAGTTCTACGCCCAGGCCGAAGCCATCCGGAACCGCCCGCGCTGATACCAGGGGCAGCCCCCTCCCCCTCCATCTTCCCCCGCCCTTCCATTCCTGTGGGCGGCTGACAACCTATTCCGGGCCCAGCGATTATGCTGCGGTAACCCGAGGGGAGCTCAGCCGATGGAATGCAGGTTGGATGGCCAGGTCGCCATGGTCACCGGCGGGAGCTCTGGCCTCGGGCGCGGCATCGCGCTGCTGTTCGGCCAGGCGGGCGCCTCCGTGGTGGTCAATTACCGCTCCGGCCGCGAAGGCGCCGAGGAAGTGGTTCGCCAGATTATCGGAAGCGGCGGCCGGGCGATCGCGGTGCAGGCGGACGTGGCCCAGGAAGACGCCGTGGAGGCGATGTTCGCCCAGGCGGTCGAGACCTTTGGCGCCGTTGATATCCTGGTGGCGAATTCCGGCATCCAGAAGGATGCCAGGATCGGCGACATGTCGCTGCAGCAGTGGCAACAGGTGCTGGATACCAACCTGACCGGGCAGTTCCTGTGCGCGCGCGCCGCACTTAAGCAATTCCGTGCACAAGGTGACCGCGGCGTCTCCCGCGCCCACGGCAAGATCCTGTGCATGAGCTCGGTGCACGAAGTGATCCCATGGGCCGGGCATGTGAACTATGCGGCTTCCAAGGGCGGCGTTTCGCTGTTGATGAAGAGCCTGGCGCAGGAAGTGGCCGGCGAGCGCATCCGGGTAAACGCCATTGCCCCCGGCGCCATCCGCACCGCCATCAATACCGAGGCGACCCAGGGAGACGCCGCGAAAAAGCTACTGAAGCTGATCCCGTATCAGCGGATCGGTGAAGCGGAGGACGTGGCGAAAGCGGCCCTGTTCCTGGCATCCGACATGGCGGATTACGTCGTCGGCGCCACGCTGTTCGTGGATGGCGGCATGACGCTGTATCCCGGCTTCGAGGATAACGGCTGAAGAAGCCGCCCTGACCCCCACAGGGCGCGGCGTCTCACTCCTTGGCCGCGCCCTTCCTCGGGCGTGCCTGGGCGGGGGGCATCAACTCCGGTAGCCGGTCCGCAATGGCGTGGATGATGTCCTCGGAGATCGAGGTCGCGAAGCGGAACATCCACTGGCCACCATTGCGCGTCAGCGTGCCGATCCGCTGGCCGTCATGCACAATGTGCCGGCGGTCCGGCGGCGTGGCGCGGGCGGCGTTGCGCTTGACCTCCCTCCCCTCCGCCGCACGCATCAGGGTATCGACCTGCTCGTCCGGGTCAGGGTCCTTCTGGGCGTCCAGGGCATCGACGATGCGCTGGAAGGCCAGCGGGTCCGCGTCCAGCGCCTCCATCACCCGGCGGGCACGCAGAACCGCCAGGCGGCGGGGATCGCGCAGGCGCTCCATGATCTCCGACGGAAACCGCGCCAGGCGCAGGTAGAGGCTCAAGGTGGAGGGGTCCAGGCCGAACTGGGCCGCGACATCCTTGGCCTGGATGTTCAGCCGACCTTTCACCTCCGCGAACCAGCGCGCACGCTCCAGCGCCGAGATGTCCTCCCGCCGCTCATTCTCAGAGAACTGGATGCGCAGCATGGCGGCATCATCCAGCGGCCGAACGCGGGCCAGCACGCTGCGGCCCAGGGCGCGGCAAGCTTCCAGGCGGCGGCGGCCGGCGGCGATCTCGAACCGCCCCTCCTCCGCCCGGCGCAGCGTGACGGGGTCGTTCTGGCCGTTGGCGCGAATATCCTCCAGCAGCGCGTCAAACTCGGCGCCTTCGAAGGCGGGACGCATGCGATCCCGCGGCAGGGAGTCAGTGATCAGGTCCGGGCTGAGGAACAGGAACTCATCGGCATCGCTGCCGGCCTGGACCGCCAGGGCCTTCGCCTGGGTCAGTTCCTGCTCCAGGTTCTCGCCCCGCTGGTCGGCATGGGCCAGGGACTGCTCCAACCGCTGGATGCGTTCCTTCAGGCTCTCGCTCACCGTGCCCAGGGCCGAGGAGGGTTTGTGCAAGGCGGCGGGCTTGGCTGCGGCCGGGGCGGCGTCCCCACTCCGCTCCCGCATGGCTTTGGCGAGTTGCGTGAAGCGGGAGGCGGAAGGTGGGCTCATGGCTATCTCCTCAGTTCCGCTTGGCCGAAGACGCCTTGGTCCAGGCGGCCAGGACATCACGCTCGATCAGCCGGTTCACGGCGTTGATGCTGTTCAGCGCGCGCTGGCAGGCGGCACGGTCGGTCGTCGGCTCATACTCGTACAGCGTTTCCTTCCCCAGGCCGGCGGTGCCGAGGATGCGCGAATGCAGGAAGGGTTCCGGCAGCACCATCTTGCCGAAGCGGTCCCGCGCCAAGGAAAACAGGGCTTCCTGACTACGATCCGTCGGGTCGAAATCCGTGATCAGGATGCGGGTGAAGGCCGGCTGCAGCCCGGCGCCGAAAGCCTTGGCGAATTCCGCCATGTAGCTGGCCAGATGGGCGAAGAACTCGCCGGTGGAGGCCAGGTCCGTCATGGTGGCACGCGTGGGCACGACAATGCCGGTCGCGGCATGCAAAGCCGTGGTCATCAGCATGTTCACGTCGGGCCGGGTATCGACCACCACAATATCATAGCGCGTCGGCAGTGCCGCCAGGAACGCGTTGAATTCATCGAAATACAGCGTTTCCTCTGCCTCGGCGGAAGCGGCGCGCTTCGCAAGCGCCTCTTCCGCCGCGGAAAGCGCTGCGCCCGCCGGAACCAGATCGATGGTGGGCCAGTAGGTCCGCCGGCACAGTGCGGCGACATCCAGACTATCGATCCGGCCCTCAGCGCGCGCGGCGGTCCAGGCCGCGAAGCTCTGGTCCAGCCCAGCCTCATAAGCGGGGTCGAAGCCGAACTGGGCGGTGGCACTGCCCTGGCTGTCGAGGTCCACGAACAGAACGCGATACCCCGCCAATGCCATGAACTGCGCGAAGTGCACGCTGCTGGTGGTCTTGGCCGAGCCGCCCTTGAAGTTGGTGAATACGATCCGCGCCGGCGCCTCCTCGCCCTTACGGCGTTTGCGGCGGGCTCGTTCCCCGGGCGAAGCGCTGACCGGCAGGACCTCGCGCAAGGTACCAAGCTGATCGAAGCTCAGCCGGCTCCGGCTGGCGGGGGCGAGGTTGGGGAACCTGGCCCGCACCAACGCCCGCAGGTCGGCCGGCGGCACGCCGAGCAAGCCCGCGCTCTCAGACAGGGAGAAGCTGCGGAGGGTTTTCCGCTTCTCCGGCGCGTTCTCGACTTCGATGGCCACGCGCTGGGCAGCACGCAGAACCTCGGCAACGTTCCGGAAGGCCGCCAGCTGATCCACTCTCGCACCTCATCCGCATTCCTCGGTCCTGTTAACCTATGCGGGGAGAAAAGGGAACAATGCTGCGCCGGGCCATCCAGTTGGATGCATCCAACTGGATGCCGGGAGTGGCTAGAGACCGGCGATGGCGCCCTTGCGAAACAGGAAGTCGCCATAGGAACGGGCGTCTCCCACCTGTACCACGGCGAAGGCCTGGCGGGATGCCTCGTAGAAGGCGAACCGTTCCAGGCCATGCAGCGCGGCGCCAGGGCCAGCGGCGTGGCGGATGATGTCCCGCATCTCCTGCTGCACGGGTGGAACGGAGGTCGGATCGCCGACCACCTGCATGCACCGCACCGGGTCCGGCACAAAGTCGTCCAGGGGGAGGACGGACAGGATAGCTCGCGCCACAGCGCCCATCCTCAATCCAGGAAGCCGCAGCAGGCGGCCAGAAGATGTGGCCCTGGCAACCGCCTCAGCCGGGAAGTTTGCGTCCACCAGCGCCAAGTCATCTCCATGCCCCATGGCGGCCAGGACCCAGAGCAGGTCAGGCGTGAGCAGAGGGTCGATGTGCTTCAGCATGGCTCAGTGCCTCCCACGGCTGGAAAGATACAAGCTTTGTGCGTTGCCTCCGAGAATGGCATCCCTCTCCGCCTCTTCTAGCGGAGAGAGGAGCTGCTGCGTCACTGCCCACCAGTCGGCGTAAGGCGCCGCCAGGGTCAGCACGGGCCAGTCGCTGCCCCAAAGCAGCCGCTTAGGCCCAAACACTGCGAGCAAGTGCTCCACGTAAGGTCGCAACGCCGCAGCGTCCGTCCCAGGCCCAGCCTCGGTCAGCAGGCCGGAAAGCTTGCAGCACGCCTGGCTCGCACCAGCAATCGCTGCCATATCCTCGGCCCAGCCTTGGAACCCACCCTGGCCGATGGCCGGCTTTGCCGCGTGGTCGATCACCACCTTCAGGTCCGGGTGCCGTTCCAGTAATCGGCGGATGTGCGGCAGATGCTGCGGCCGGACCAGGGCGTCCAGCACCAGGCCATGCTCCTGCATCGCCGTCAGCCCTACCGCGACGTCGGGGCGCAGAACCCATGCCTCATCGGAAAGGTCATGCAGCATCGGCCGCAGGCCGACCAGCAGCGGGTCCGTGGCCAGCTCCCCGACCATGCTGCGCGCCTCTTCCGCATCCAGCGGCACCCAGCCGACCACGCCCCGCACCCAGGGCGTCTCTCGCGCCAGACCCAGCATGTATCGGGTCTCCGCCACGGTTGGCGCGGCCTGGACCAGGATGGTGCCGCCAATCCCCTGTTGGTCCAGCAGCGGCTTCAGGTCAGGTGGCTGGAAGTCGCGGTAGATGGCGGCAAGCTCAGGCGTCAGCCAACCGTAATCGCCCCGCTGCAAATGCCAGAAATGCTGGTGTGCATCGATCCGCATGGCACTATCCCGGTATCGGCGCATGCGCCGCCAGCAAGCCCGCAGCCTTCAGCTCCCCCCACAAGGCCGCCGGTATCACCGTGTCCAGCGCCTGCAGGTTACGCTCCACCTCCGCCGGACTGACCGCGCCCAGCACGACGGAGGACACGGCCGGATGCCCCAGCGGGAATCGCAGCGCGGCGTGGGCGAGCGGCACGTGGTGCCGGGCGCAGATAGCCTCGATCCGCCGCACCTTCTCCATCACCGGCTCGGGCGGCGCGGCGTAGTTATACCGGGCGCCCGCCACGGCCCCGGTCGCCAGGATGCCGGAATTGAACACCCCGCCCATCATGACGCCGATACCCTTCCGCAGCGCCAGCGGCAGGAACACGTCCAGTGCCGGCTGCTCCAACAGGGAATAGCGCCCGGCCAGCAGCATGGTGTCGAAATCGCCTGCCTCGGCGAAACGCACGCACATTTCGGCCTCGTTCACTCCAAGGCCGATACCCTTCACGACGCCCTCCGCCCGCAGCCGCTCCAGCGCCGGGTAGGCACCTTCCATCGCCTCGCGGAAGCGCTGTTCCAGCGCATCGCCATGGGTCCAGACATCGACATCGTGGATCAGCAGCAGGTCGATCCGGTCCGTCCCCAGCCGTAGCAAGGACTGCTCCACGGCGCGGAGCGTGCCGTCATAGGAGTAGTCGAACACCGCCTTATGCGGCAGCCCTCCAGCGAAACCGGGGGAAATGGCGTCCTGGCTTGTCCTCTCCACCGGCGCTCCCGGCACCATCCGGCGCCCAACCTTGGTGGAGAGGACGATGCTGTCCCGTGCCATGCGCCGCAGGGCGGTGCCGCAGCGGTGCTCGGCCAGCCCGTTACCGTAGTGGGGGGAGGTATCGAACAAGGTGATGCCAGCGGCGCCGGCGGCCTCCACCGTGGCGATGGCCGTCGCATCATCCAGCCTGGCATACAGGTCGCCAAGCGGTGCTGCGCCGAAGCCGATGGCCGAGACCTGCAATCCTGTCCTGCCCAAGGTGCGCGATGGCATGCTGCGCTGAACGGTCACGCGGCGTTCCTCCTGCTTTTCAGAAGGCTATCATGCCGGCTTCGGGGAAGGGGAGGGGAGTTCGCCCCTCAGGCCATGGCGTCTTGAGGCGCTCCCTGCGGCGTCCGCAGCTTCGGCCTGGAGGGCAGAATAGCGGCCCGCAGCGCCGCCAGGGCAGGGGGCACCGCGCCAGCCCCGAAGGGCTCGGGTACTTCCAGCGGACGGCCATCCTGCATGACGTAGCAGCGGTCGGCGAAGCCGCGCAGCAGGCGCATGTCGTGGGTGATGAACAGATAGGCGACGCCAGTGGTATGCCGCAGCCCTGCCAACAGGCGGAGGATGTGCGCCTGGGTTTCCAGATCCAGGCTGCTCACCGCCTCATCCAGCAACACCAGACGCGGGGCAGGGGCCAGGGCGCGGGCGATGCACAGGCGCTGCAGCTGGCCGCCGCTGAACCGATGCGCCAGCCGGCCGAGTTCCGTGGGCTCAAGCCCGACTGCCAGCACCAGTTCCTCCACCCGCAGTCGCAGCGCGGCACCGGACATTCCCAGGTAGCGCAGCGGCTCGGCCACAACGTCAAAGGCGCTGAAGCGGGGACTGGTGGCCCCATGCGGGTCCTGGAACACCGCCTGGATCTGTGGCCGTATCGCGGGGGCCATGCGGCCGGCCTCGTCCAGCAAGGGAAGCCCATCGAAGTTTACCGTGCCGGCATCCGGCTGCTCCAGCCCCAGCAGGATACGCCCCAGCGTAGACTTGCCAGAGCCGGTCTGCCCCAGCAGCGCGACGCATTCGCCCGCCTCGATGTGCAACTCGCCACCACGCAGCACGGCCACCGGCGGCCGCCGGGCGAACCAGCCGCCTGCCCGGTAGGTCTTCTCCACGCCCTTCAGCCGCAGCAGGCTCATTCCGTCGCCTCACCATACAGGGCAAAATGCGTGCGGAGCAGCGCCTGGGTGGCCGGATGGCACGGCGCTTCGAACAGCCCGACAACGTCCCGCTGCTCAACGATGCGGCCGCCCTGCATCACCGCCACATCGTCAGCCAGCCGCGCGATGACGGAGAGGTCATGCGTCACCAGCAACACCCCGATGCCACGCTGGGCCACCATCTGTTCCAGCAAGGCCAGGATCTGCGCCTGGACGGCCAGGTCCAGGTCGGTCGTCGGCTCGTCCGCCAGCAGAAAATCGGGGTCCCGGCACAGGGCCAACGCCAGCATGACCCGTTGCAACATCCCGCCGCTGAGCTGGAACGCATAGGAAGCCAGGACGGCCGCCGGGTCAGCGAAACCGACTTCAGCCAGTAGCCCCGCCGCCCGGTCCGCCGCCGCTCGTCGCGCCAATCCGTGCGCCGCCAGCGTCTCGGCGAAATGACGGCCGATGGTCACCAGGGGGTTGAAGCAGGCGCGGGGCGATTGCTGTACCAGCCCGACCACCGCGCCCCGCAGGGCCGCAACCTGTTGCGCCGCCAGCACCGCGCCGTCGCGCAGCACCTGTCCGCCGGTCTGGCGCAGGGCCGGCGGCAGCAGCCCCAACATGGCCAACACCGTCAGGCTCTTGCCGCCGCCGCTGGTCCCCACCAGCCCCAGCACGCGGCCGCGTGCCAGCTGTAAGGAGACATCCCGCACCAACGGCGTCGCGCCGGCGCTGACACACAGTCCCTGGATAGCCAGCGTGCTCAATGCGCGTGGCCTTGCAGCGCCGGGTCCAACCGGTCCCGCAACGCATCACCCAGCAGATTGAACGCCAGCACCGTCAGCAGGATGGCAGCGCCTGGCAGCAGCACCAGCATCGGCGCCACGCGAAAAAACGGGCGGGCGTCGTTGATCATGATGCCCCATTCCGCCGCCGGGGCCGCCAGGCCCAGCCCCAGGAAGGACAGCCCCGCGACATGCAGCATCCAGTGCCCCAGATCCAGGCTGGCCAGGACCGCCAGCTGTCCGCCCACGGCCGGCAGCACGTGCCGGCGGGCCACGTCCAGCCGCGATGCACCTGCCACCCGCGCGGCCGCCACATAGTCCCTGGCCCGAAGGGAGAGCGTCAGCCCACGCACCAGCCGCGCATACCAGGCCCAGTGAGAGAGTGTGATGGCGATGACGACGTTGGTCAGGCCGGTCCCCAGCGCGCCTATGAAGAACAGCGCGAGCACCAGGGTCGGCACCGTCATGAAGGCATCGGCCACGCGCATCAGCATCGCGTCCACCACCCCGCCGAGCAGTCCGGCCGTGGCGCCCACCAGCGAGCCCAGCGCCAACACCAGCGCCAGGATGATCGCCACGGCGCCCATGGAGGCCCGCGCGCCCCACAGCAGGCGGGAGAGTACGTCGCGGCCCAGATGGTCCGTACCCAGCCAGTGCAGGGCGGAAGGCGGCAGCAGGCGGCTCGCCAGGCTGGTCTCCGCCGGGTCGAACGGTGCCAGCCAGGGCGCGAACACCGCGGCGCCCAGCAGAACCGCTACCAGCAACAGCGCCAGACGCACCTTCATGCCGCGCGCGCCCCGAAGCGGATGCGCGGGTCCACCCAGGCATAGGCAAGGTCCACCAACAGATTGCACAGCACGAAGACCAGCGTCATCACCAGCACGAAGCCCTGCAGGACGGGGAAGTCCCGATTGGTGATGGCCAACAGCGCATATCGCCCCAGCCCCGGCCAGGCGAACACCATCTCCACCACCATCGCCCCGCCCAGCAACTCACCCACATGCAGGCCCAGGGCGGTGAGGGGGGGGATCATTGCATTCAGCACAACATGCCGGCCGAGGATGGTCCGCCGCGGCAGGCCGCGCGCCCGCGCGAACACCAGGTGTCGCTCCCCCAGCACGCCCAGCACGGCGCTGCGCATCAGGCGCAGCGTCACGCAGGCGGACATGGTGGCAGTCGCCACGGCCGGCATGATGATGCTGGCAGGCCCGTCCCGCCCCATGGCCGGCAGCCAGCCCAGTTGCACGGAGAACAGCAGCACCAGCAGGAAGCCCAGCCAGAAATTCGGCAGCGATACGCCAAGGAAGGCGATGGCTCGGGTCAGGTGGTCGGGCCAGCGGTCCCGGTACAGCGCGGCCAGCAGGCCCAGCGGCAGCCCGACCAGCACCACCAGCAGCAACGCCGTACCCGCCAGTTGCAGGCTGGCGGGCAGGAAGTGCAGCACCTCCTCCAGCACCGGCCGCCCCGTGCTCCAGGACCGGCCGAGATCCAGCCGCAGCGCGCCGGACAGCCAACTCCAATATTGCGCGGCCAAAGGCTGGTCGAGGCCAAGCTGCTCCCGCGCCAGGGCCAGTGCGTCATCGGTGGGCGGCAATTGCGACAGGCGCAGATAATCCAGCGCCGGATCACCCCGCCCCAGCCGCAGCATCAGGAAGAACACCAGGGAGACGATCAGCAGCAACGGTACCAGGGTCAGCAGCCGCCGCACGGCAAAGCCCAGCACCGCTCAGCCCCGGCGCATCTGCGCGAAGGGAATCTCGTAACGCGTGTCCCCGAACGGCACGGTGCCGAAACCCTTGCGGTAAACAAGCTTGTTGGTGAGGAAGGATACCGGCAAGTACACCGCCTGCTCGTGCAGCGTCGTCAGCAGCCAGCGGTACTCCGCCGCACGATGCTCCTCCTCGGTCGAGACCAGCACGGCGCCGATGCGGCGGTCGATCTCCGCCTTCATCGGCAGGCCGCGCTGGGCCTGGTAGTCGGCATGGGCGGGCTGCCGCATCGAGCCCAGAAAGGCATGCGGGTCGTAGGGCGCGCCCCAGGTGTCGGCGAAGATCATGCCGAACTCGCCGGAACGCTGGCGGCCGTAGAAGGTGGCCGCATCCTCGCCCAGCAGCCGCACCGCCATGCCGATGCGCGCCAGGTCACCCTGGATCGCCTCGGCCAGGGCCTTCTGCAGGGCATCGCTGCCGACGAAGCACAGGTCGAAGGCCAGCTCCTGGCCCTGCTTGCGGCGGCTACCGCCCCGCTGGGCGGCCCGGACCCAGCCGGCTTCCTCCAGCAAGGCCTCCGCCCGTGCGCGGTCAAACCCGAAGGGCGGCAGGCCGAGATCGGTGTAGGGGAAGTTCGGGGCAAACAGCGTCTGCGCCGCCGGCTCGGCGTCCAGCAGCACGTGGCGGACCAGCGCCTCACGGTCCACCCCGTGCTGGATGGCCTGGCGCACCGCCAGCTCCGCGGTGGGGGAGCGGCCGGAATTCACCGCCAGCATCCGCGTCGCCAGCGGCGGGGAGACAGCAGTGGTAAAGCGCGGGTCGGTCGCGAAGCGGCGGAAGGTATCGCCGTCCAGCTGGTCGGTACCGTAGGTCAGATCAATCTCGCCGGTCTCCAGCGTCAGGGCCCGGGTGTTGGCATCGGCCACTACCTTCACCACCACACGCTCCAACGCCGGGGCCTCACCCCAATACAGCGTGTTGCGGGTGAAGACGTCCCGCTCCCCCCACACCGTCTCGGCCAGCACCCAAGGGCCGGTGCCGACGGGGGCGGAGACACCGCCTTCCGGCCGCAGCACGGCAGGGGAGGCGAAGCGCAAAGGCCGGATCAGCGCCAGTTCCGGCAGCGCGGGATAATAGGCGTGCGCCAGCCGCAGCCGGACCGTGCCGGCATCCACCGCCTCCGCATCCTCGATCTGCGCGACGAGGTCCAGCCAGGCATGGTTCTGCCGCCGGCCCAGCACTGCACGGATATTCGCCACCACGGCAGCCGCATCGAACGGCGTACCGTCCGAGAAGCGCACGCCCCGGCGCAACGTGAACACCCAGTCCCGGCCTTCCTGCCGCCAGGCCGTAGCCAGGGCTGGCTGGATGCCGCCACCTTCCACGTAGCGCACCAGCGGCTCGTACAGCATCGACTGCGCGTACATCTGATTCGCCGAGTAGCCGTGCGGGTCCAGCGGCCCGGCATTGACGGGCCAGGAGAAGGTCAGGCTGCGCGCCGCGGCCGTGGCGGCGCGCGGGCGGCTGACGGGCTGCGGCATCCAGGCTAGGGTGGCGGTGGCAAGCAGGGACCGGCGCAGCAAGGGCGTCTCCATATGGCGGGGCCGCCAAGGGACCGTCAGCGGGACCATCAGTGTGATGTCTGAGGTCAAATATCATACTGGGTACGCCGCCCTGTCCAGCCCAGACCCGCGAGGAGGCCGCATGCAGCGCATCACCATCACCTTGGACGACACGCTGCTGGCCGAGATCGATGCTCTTGGCTACCAGAACCGCTCCGAAGCCATCCGTGACCTGGCGCGCGCCGGGCTGCGCGAAGCCGCAGAGGAACGAAGGCGGGAAGGGCCCTGCGTCGCCGCCCTGGCCTATGTGTACGACCACGCGCGGCGCGACCTCTCCCAGCGCCTGACCAGCAGCTTCCACGACCACCACGACCTTTCCGTCGCGACGATGCATGTGCATCTCGACCACGAGAACTGCATGGAAGTCACGGTGCTGAAAGGCGACGCCACCCAGGTGCGTGGCTTCGGCGAGGCCGTGATTGCCGAACGTGGCGTGCGGCACGGCAGGCTGCTGATGATCGATGCAGGGCACACGGCGCATCACGGGCATCACGCCACGGCAGAGCCCGAGGCAGAGTAGTCGAAACCAGCAGGCCTGTTGGCGGGCCTTGCGGGAAGCAGGGCCGGGAAGGAACCTCCCCGGCCCGGCGGCGTCAGCCCCGCTGCAGCAATTCCACCATCACGCCATCCGGCGCCGCCAGAAAGGCGATGCTCAGCCCCGGCTTCGGCGATTTCGGCTCCATGGTGAAGCGCACGCCCTTGGCCTTCAGCGCGGCGGCCGTGGCGGCAAGGTCCGTCACCTTCAGGCCGATATGCTCCAGGCCCTGATGCGGCGTCGCCTGCGCGGCCGGGGTGCTGGCGGGCACCTGCTCGATGAACATCGCCACGCCGCCCAGATTCATCACCACGCGCAGCGCCTCGCCATTCATCACGCGGTCGCGGATCTCGGCGCCCAGGCAGTCCACGTAGAAGGCAGCGGCGGCCTCAGGGTCCGGGCTGCGCAGATGGAAATGGTCGAAGGTGAATTCGGTCATGGAAGTTCCCTGTTGGTAGTGGCCGGGCCGAGGCCGGGCCGGACGTTCGGAATGGCCGGTCGTGGCGGCCACCGGGCTTCATCGCGGGCCGTACCGGCGCCTGAGCCGGCACGCCGGCAGGTACGGCAGCCTATGGCCGCCATACCCGCACCCTGTCACTCAACCGCGACTTCGACGGTGCCGAGGCCTGGGAATTCGGCCTTCACGCGGGTGCCCGGCTCGATCATCAGCATACCGGTGCAGCTGCCGGTCGTGACGACCATGCCGGCGACGAGGCCGCCATAGGCCCGCGCCCCGGTATCGGCCAGCCACTGCAGCAGGCGGACCGGATCGCCGGCGGTGTTGCCGCCCACATGGTCCACCACCGTCTTGTCGTTGAAGGAAAGCCGCACCGGCTGGTTCACCGGATCGATCTTGCGCCAGTCGGCCAGAGCGGGCCCGACCACCAGCGCGCCATGATTCATCTGGTCGGCGACGTGGCTCATCGGTTCCGTCACGCCCAGGCGGGTGAAGCGGGTATCGACGAGCTCGATCACCGGATGCAGGCTTTCCACTGCGTCCAACACCTCTTCCCGCGTGTAGGGCGTATCGCGCAACGGCAGGTCACGGCCGATCAGGTAGGCGATCTCGGCCTCGATGCCGACAACGTGGAAGCGGCTGGCCGCGACCGGGCCGGGCGTCATGATCAGGTCCACGGTGTTCAGCGGCGCCACGCCGGGCACGGCCTGCGGGTTGGCGGCCCCCACCTTGAAACCACCGACCGGCCCGCGCGCCTCAGCCACACGCTGCTGCACGGCCGTGGCTTCCTCCAGATTGGCGGGGCGGGCGCCTTCCGGCAGCGCGTCCAGCCAGACGCGGTCGCGGCGCGCCTTCAGTAGCGCTTCGGCGGCGGCGGCGATATCGGTGGCCATGCGGGATTTCCTCCAGGAATGCTGTCCCGCATTTGTGGACCGGCCAGCAGGCGCAGGCCAGCCCCCGGCCGTTACGAAACGCGTGCCAAGGCCTGTTCGCCAAGTCCTTCCGGGGCGCCGCTTCCCGCGTGCTTCAAGCCCCAGGCTGCTCTAACCTGTGACGATCGCGCCTCAGATGGCGAAGTTGAGGGCTTCGGGAGTGGGCCGGCGCAGGCCCTTGGCGGCGGCGCGGCGCAGCAGTTCCG
>NZ_JACTVA010000035.1 GCF_014490485.1 Teichococcus aerophilus
CTGGCCAGTGGGCCGTGCAGGTCGGCGCCTTCGCGGCGCGCGGCCCGGCGCAGACCGCCGCGCAGAAGGCCGCCGGCCGTGGCGGCCGCACGGAGGTGGAGCGGGTGCGCGTCAACGGCAACTGGTTCTGGCGCGCCCGCGTCACCGGCCTCTCCGCCGATGCGGCGCGTGGCACCTGCCGCGCCACGCGCGGCCCATGCATGGTGCTCTCCCCCAGCGCCCAGTAACCGGCGCACAGTAAGCGGCACGGGGCGCCGGGCCCCGCCCGCCGAGCACCGGATTAAGCCCGGTTGGTGGATCGCGCAGCGGCGCGATCCACGGTATCCTGCCCGCCTGTCCCACGTGCAAAGGCGGTGTGCAGTATGACTCTCCCTTATGACCGCGTGCTTCGCGGCAATCTCGTCCTCCCCGATCGTGTCGTCGCCGACGGCTACATCGCCATCCGGGGCGAGACCATCGCGGCCATCGGCGAGGGAGAGCTTCCCCCGGCGAACGAGGTACATGACTTCAGCGGCCACACCCTGCTGCCGGGGCTGGTCGATGGCCACATGCACACCAGCAGCGCGCTGGGCTGGCCGGGTATCGAGGGCGCGACGCGCTCCGCCGCCGCCGGCGGCGTCACCACCTGCGTGGACATGCCTTACGATGTGCCCCGCGCCGTCACCAACGCGGAGATCTTCGCGGAGAAGGTGGCGGTGGTAAACGCCACCTCGCATGTCGATGTCGCGCTCTACGGCACTATAACCAAGCAGGGCGGCATCGATGCCATTGCCGGGCTGGCGGATGCTGGCGCCTGCTCCTTCAAACTCTCCACCTATGAATACGACGCGGTGCGCTTCCCGCGCATCGACCATCCCACCATGGTCGCCGCCTTCCGCGAGATCGCGAAGACCGGCCTCATGGTGGCACTGCACAACGAGGACCAGGAGCTGGTGGAGCGGCTGACCGCCGAGGCCAAGGCCTCCGGCCGCGTCGACCCGATCATGCACGCCCGCACCCGCCCGCCTCTGGCGGAGACGATGGCGGATCTGGAGATCTTCGAGATCGGCATGGAGACGGGTGCGCACGTGCACATCGCGCACTCCTCGGTCGCCCGTGGCTTCGACATCGCGGAGAGCTTCCGCGCCCAGGGCGGCCTTTCCACCGGCGAGGCCTGCCTGCAGTATCTCTGCATGACGGAGGAGGACCTGGTCCGCCTCAAGGGCTTCGGCAAGTGCAACCCCCCCTTCCGCACCGCCGAGGAAGTGGAGCGCATGTGGGTGGCGCTGCTGGCCGGCAAGGTCGCCTACATCTCCACGGACCATGCCCCCTGGCCGCGCGAGAAGAAGCTGGGCGACGACATCTTCGCCTGTGGCGCCGGGCTGACCGGCCTGCAGTCCTTCGCGCCGGTCCTCTACTCCCTGCTGGTGGAACGCGGGCTGCCGCTGACGCTGATGGCGAAGTACGCGTCTGAGCGGACGGCGAAGTTCCACGGCCTGTTCCCCAAGAAGGGCGCGCTGCGCGTCGGCTCCGACGCCGACGTGCTGGTGATGCAGGAAGGCGACTTCATCTTCGACGAAGCCATCATCCAGGACAGGGAGGCCACCCGCTGGTCGCCCTATCACGGCCGCAAGATCAAGGCGCGCGTCGCCGCCACCTTCCTGCGCGGCACCCAACTGTGGGATGGCGAGACGGTGCTGGCCAACCCCGGCGCCGGCCGCTTCGTGCCACGCCAGCATCGCGACACCTATCTGGGCGAAGGCTGACACGCGATGCGGGTGTTCCTGATCTGCCTCTCCATCGTCCTGGCGCTGGCGCTATGGGTGTGGGCGACCGGGCCGGGAACATCCCTGTTGCTGGCGCTGGGCGGCGGGCTGTTCGCCGCCCTGGTCGGCCGCGTCGCCTATATCCTGCTGCGTCCGCGCATCCCGGACCAGAACGACCCGGTGCCGGCCCCGTCCGGCACGTCCCAGGTGCTGCGGCCCCGGCCGCGCCACCGCCACCACCCCTGAACCGCCAGCCACCAGGAACAAGCCGATGTTCGAGATCCGCCAGGAAGGCGACGAGGAATTCTCCGTCTGGATCGCCGGGAAGGAGCGCATCGCCCTGCTGCGCACCCAGGATGCGGCCGAGGCGCTGATGGATGCGCTGGAAGACGCGTGGGACGATGCCTTCATGCGCGCCATCGCCGAGACACAAATCGAGCACGGCGAGGATTTCATCGACCCGATGCCGCCGGCCGCGAGCCACTGAGTGGGGCTGGGGTGTGGGAGGCACCCTCCTTCGCATCCCTGTTCTCCCTTCCAGGCGACCTGGCCTGCGCCCTCGGTGACCCGGGCCCGCACACCGCCCCGCCTGACACGTCTGACCCGTGCTCGCCTCCCGCCGCAGCCCGCGGACTCGTAGAAGAAGATGGGGTCCGGGGAATTCCTTCCCCGGCCTTCCTTCTCCTGCCCCTCCCGAGCCGTGGCAGGCCGCGCACCGCAAAAATCCCATGAAAAAGATGGCCGGCAGGAATTCCTTCCCTCGCCGTCCCCTCGCATACTCGCCACCGAGTTCCTGGCATCCGGTTTGCTAGAGCGTGACCGCCCAAGGTGCGAAGCATCGGCCGGGCTTATCGCGCGGCCAGGCAACGGCCGGCCCTGGCGTCGCCACCTCCGGCGGCCGCCGGGTCCCGGCCTTCGCGCCCGTCTGAAGGAGTGACCACAGCATGACCCGTCGTCTCACCGTCGCAGCCGCCCAGCTCGGCCCCATCCAGAAGGCGGAGGGGCGCGACGTGGTCGTCGCCCGCCTGGTGCGGCTGATGGAGACCGCGCACAAGCGCGGTGCCGAAGTCGTGGTGTTCCCCGAGCTGGCGCTGACCACCTTCTTCCCGCGCTGGTACGAGGAAGACATCAACAACGCCGACCATTGGTACGAGAGCGCGATGCCGTCCAACGAGACGGCGCCGCTGTTCGAGGCCGCGCGGAAGTACAATATCGGCTTCCACCTCGGCTATGGCGAGATCGCCTACGAGGCGGACGAGACCGGGGTGGTGCGCAAGCGCCACTTCAACACCGCCATCTACGTGCATCCCTCGGGCGAGGTGGTGCTGAAGTACCGCAAGGTGCACCTGCCCGGGCACAAGGAATTCGACCCCGCGCGCAAGGTGCAGCACCTGGAGAAGCGCTACTTCGAGGTCGGCAATCTCGGCTTCCCGGTCGTGCGGGCGCCGATCGGCCAGGCCGGCCCGGTGAATATCGGCATGATGATCTGCAATGACCGCCGCTGGCCGGAATCCTGGCGCGTGATGGGCCTGCAGCAGGTGGAGCTGGTGATGCTGGGCTACAACACGCCCTCCATCAACCAGGACGCCAAGGGGTTCGAGGCGCATCACCTGCGCGTGGCGCACAGCCATCTCTCCATCCAGGCCGGCTGCTACCAGAACGCCACCTTCGGCGTCGCCGTCGCCAAGGCGGGCGTGGAGGATGGGTGCGAGCTGTTCGGCAATTCCATCATCGTCAACCCGCAGGGCCAGATCATGGCTGAGGCGACAAGCTGGGATGACGAGCTGATTGTCGCTGATTGCGACCTCGACATGTGCAATCTGGGCCGCACGACGATCTTCAACTTCGCCGCGCATCGCCGGGTCGAGGCCTATGGCCGCATCCTGGAGCAGACCGGCAGCGTGGCGCCCGCCGAGTGGGCGCCCGCCGCCAAGGCCGCCGAGTAACCGACTAGGCGCGGCCGGCCGCGGCCGCGAGACGAGACGGAAGCCGGCATGAGCGGCCGGCTTCCGCGCTGACATGAATTCGCTCCATCACACGCCAAGGGTTTTCGTCATGCACCGCCGCAGTTTCCTGTCCGCTGTCCTCGCGCCCGCGCTGGCGTCCGCCCCCGCCTTCGCACAGGGCAGTGACGCACGGGCCCGGACGCTGCGGGTGGTGCCGGAAACCCTGACCACCATCCTCGACCCGCATTTCACCACCAGCTTCACCGCGCGCGACTTCTCCTACCTGGTATTCGACACGCTCTTCGCCGTCGATGACCAGTGGCGCCCGCAGCCGCAGATGGTGGAGCGCTGGCAGCGCAGCGAGGACGGGCTGACCTGGACCTTCACCCTGCGCGAAGGCCTGGTGTTCCACGATGGCAGCCCCGTCACCGCCGAGGATTGCGTCGCCAGCCTGCGCCGCTGGGGCGCGCGGGATGCGCTGGGCGGCCTGCTGCTACGGGCTACCGGCACGCTGGAGCCGGTGGACGCCGCCACCTTCCGCCTGGTGCTGAGCCAGCCCTTCGGCCTGGTGCTGGAAGCCCTGGCCAAGCCCGGCGCCATGGTGCCGATGATCATGCCGAAGCGCCTGGCCGAGACGCCGGCCACCCGGCCGATCACCGAGCCCGTCGGCTCCGGCCCCTATCGCTTCGTGGCGGAGGAGTACCGGCCGGGCGACCGCATCGTCCTGGCCCGCCACGCCGCCTACAAGCCGCGCCCGGAGCCTTCCGTCTGGGCCAGCGGCGGCAAGCACCCGCGCTTCGACCGGGTGGAACTGATCGCCATGCCGGATGTCTCCAGCCAGGTGAGCGCGCTGACCACGGGCGAGGTGGATTACCTGGAGCGCCTGCCCGCCGACGTGCTGCCGATCCTGGAGCGCAACCGGCAGGTGAAGGTGCAGGTGGTCAGCCCGTTCGGCTACCAGGGCATCCTGCGCTTCAACCACCGCCTGCCCCCTTTCGACAACCCGAAGGTGCGCCGCGCGGTGATGATGGCGGTGGACCAGGCGGACTACCTGCCCGGCGTCGCCGGCCGCGCCGAGTTCGGCCGGGAATGCCGCAGCTTCTACGGCTGCGGCACGCCCTACGAGACCAATGCCGGCATGCCGGCCAAGCCGGACCTGGAAGCCGCACGCCGCCTGCTGGCCGAGAGCGGCGCCGATCTCTCCGTGCCCGTCGTCATCCTGCATCCGGCCGATGCGCCGGGCATCGCCTCGCTCGGCCTGGTGACGCAGGACCTGCTGACCCGCCTCGGCTTCAAGGTGGACATGCAGAGCATGGACCTGAACACCTTCTTCGGCCGCCGGGCGCGGCCGGAAGGCTGGAACATCTTCCACACCACCAACACCGTGCCGGACATGCAAACGCCGCTGCAGAACGTCTACCTGAACGGCGCCGGCCCCGGCCCGGCGGGCTTCGCCGGCTGGCCGGAGGATGCGGAGGTGGAGCGGCTGCGCGCCGCCTTCGCCGCCGCCAACAGCGAGGCCGAGCGCAAGACTCTGGCCGAGGCGATCCACGCCCGCGCCGCCGAGGCCGGCTTCTACATGCCGCTTGGCCAGTTCGTCGCCGCCTCCGCCTGGCGGGCCGAGCTGACCGACGTGCCGACCGGCCCGGCCATGTTCCTCTGGAACATCGGGCGCGGCGCCCGGTGAGCGCCATGCTGAGCTATTCCGATTATCTGGACCTGGTGCCGAAGGTGGAGTTGCACCTCCACATCGCCGGCGCGGTGCGCGCCACCACTCTGGTGGAACTGGCGGCAGCCAATGGCGTGCGCCTGCCGCGCCCGGCAGAGACGCTGTACCAGTGGCCGGATTTCTATGGCTTCCTGGAAATCCTGCGCCTCGGCGCTCTGGCGGTGCGGCGGCGGGAGGAATTCGCCCGCATCGCCTATGAATGCATCGAGGATCTGCACCGGCACGGCAACGTCCGCCATGCCGAGATCTTCTTCAACCCGCATTACTACACGCCCAACGGCGCCACCTACCCCGAGATCGTCGACGGGTTGCTGGACGGCCTGGCGCGGGCGGAAGCCGCGTTCGGCACCTCCGCGCTGCTGATCGCCTGCATCGACCGCAGCGTGTGCCTGCCGTCCGAGGCGCTGGAGATGCTGGACTGGATGCAGCAACACCCGCGCGAGAAGGTGGTCGGCATCGGGCTGGATGGCGCGGAACGCGCCGGCCCGCCGCTGGTGTGGGTGGAAGCCTGGCGCCGCGCCGGACGCGCCGGCTTCCGCCGCACCGCGCATGTCTGCGAGGATAACCAGACCCTCTTCGAAGGCCCGCCCACCCACTTCACCCATTGCCGGGATGCGCTGGGCTGCGACCGGCTGGACCACGGCTACAACATGCTGGCGGACCCGGCCATCACCGCCCGCGCGGCGGCGGAAGGCGTGCCCTTCACCATGGCCTGCTGGTCCTCGATCCTGCCCAATCGCGGGCCGCGCCAGCAGCGCATCAAGCGGATGTACGAGGCCGGGCTGACGATCGTGCTGGGCACGGACGACCCCACCTTCTTCCACACCACCATGGGCCATTGCTGGCGCACGCTGTTCGCCGCCACCGGCTGGCAGCCCGCCGATGCGCGCCGCCTGAGCCTGAACGGCATCGACGCCAGCTGGCTGCCGGAGGATCGCAAGGCCGCGTTGCGCGCCGCGTTCACCGCGCGGCTGGATGCGTTGGACACGTCGCTCGACCTGTCTGACCGGACAATCGATGGCGCCATCGAACGCCCGCAGCCACGCTGGGAAGGGTGAGGAGACTCCGCCGCTGACCTGCTGTGCGGGGATGGCGTTGTGGGGAACGAGGCGCCGCGACAATGATGACGATTAACGCCGCCGCCATCTTGTCATCACGCCGTCATGGGCGGAGCATCCCGGTCCCGACTTGCTGACCGTGGAGCCTGCTGCATGCCGAAAGAAACCGACGCCCGCGTTGCCGCCATCGCCGCCGAGGCGACCGAGTGGCGGCGCGATATCCACGCCCACCCGGAACTGGCCTTCCAGGAACACCGCACCAGCGACCTCGTCGCCGCCAAGCTGGAGTCCTGGGGCATCGAGGTAACGCGCGGCATCGCCGGCACGGGGCTGGTCGGCACGCTGCGCGGCGGCCGCGCGGCAGCGGGCGATGGGCGTGGCGCCAACAGCCCGCGCGCCATCGGCCTGCGCGCCGACATGGACGCGCTGCCGATGCAGGAGATCACCGGCCTGCCCTATGCCAGCCAGACACCGGGCAAGATGCATGCCTGCGGGCATGACGGGCATACCTCCATGCTGCTCGGCGCCGCCAAGTACCTGGCGGAGACGAAGAACTTCGACGGCACCGTCCACTTCATCTTCCAGCCGGCCGAGGAGGATGGCGGCGGCGGCGAGGTGATGGTGAAGGAAGGGCTGTTCGACCGCTTCCCCTGCGATGCCGTCTTCGGCATCCACAATGACTCGCGCACCGAGGCCGGCACTTTCGTCATCACCCGTGGCACCACCAACGCGGCGGCCGATTCCATCGACATCGTGGTGAAGGGCATGGGCGGCCACGCCGCGCGGCCGCATACCGCGATCGACCCGGTGGTGGCGGCGGCGCATATCATCGTCGCGGCGCAGACCGTGGTCAGCCGGCATACGGACCCGCTGGATTCCGCCGTCATCTCGCTCTGCACCGTGCATGGCGGCACCGCGCGCAACGTCATCCCGGAAGAGGTGACGATCACCGGCACCGTGCGCACCCTGCTGCCGGAGACGCGGGATGCGGTAGAGGAGCAGTTGCGCAACGTCATCACCGCCACCGCCACCGCCCATGGCACCCAGGTGGAGATCCGCTACGCGCGGGGCTACCCGCCGGTGGTGAATACCGATTCCGCGGTGGAACGCGCGCAGCTGGCCGCCGCCGCCATGGCCGGCGAGGCAAGGCTGGTGCGGGAGCGCCCGCCCACCATGGGCGGCGAGGATTTCGCCTACATGGCCAACACGGTGCCGGGCTGCTTCATCCGCCTCGGCCAGGTGGACATGTCGAAGGAAAACTTCGCCACCCACCACCCGCGCTACAATTTCAACGACGCCATCCTGCCAACCGGCATCGCCTTCTGGTCGAGCCTGGTGGAACAGGAGCTGGCCGGGGAGTGAAACGGTTTGGAGAAGGTCGGTCCGCCGCCCTTCTCCATCGCCTCGTCGCCGGGCCGAAGAGGCTGCGAAACGACGGCTGGCGCCGACCGTAGCCAAGGTGCCCACGAAGCTGGTCAGGCGCGCTATCCCGGACCGATGCGCCATTCGGCATCAGGCCGCAGGTCACGGTGGCCCGGTGCCGCCACTCTCCGCCTGCATGCCGGATCTGGGGGGTCTGCCTTAAGGCAGGTGGAGTGGCTCGAACCCGCCCCACTCCTCGCCCGGGCCAAAGGGGAGTGAGCGCCAGGAGACCGACATCTCGTCGAAATCGTCGCTGCCCTCGCCGGCGACCTCGATGCCGCCATGGCCATCCTGCCGGACGAAATCGCACAGAACGACAAGGCTCTCCGGGAACATGACGAAGGAGCGGTTGATCAGCGGCGCCTCCCCCGTCGCCCGCTGCACGGCCGCAATGGCTTCCAGCGGCGACACGCCGAACAACCGCACACCGCCGACGCTGAGGCGGTAGCACAGCCTCGGCGCGATCATCTCGCACAGCCGGCCGTCCCGGTAATCCAGGATCAGCCCGCTTTCCCGTTGCTCGGTCACCAGGTTGGCCTGCAGGGGCGCGGCTTCCCGCATGGCGTCCACCGCCGCCGTGATCTCCTCCGGCTCCAGCAGATTGGCGAAGGCCTGTAGGCTTTCCTCGGCATGCTCGGCCAGATCGTCCCCGGCACGTTCACGGCTGACCCCGCCGATGCTTTGGGAAAAGCTCCCCACATCGCCACGCGTCATGCCGAAATGAATGTCCCCCAGCCCCACGCGGGGCTTCAGGCTCCAGGTATCGTAATTATCGTCCAAGGCGAGCATGGGGGCCTATCCAAGCAGTCATGGGGAAACCATGAGCGCCCGGCGAGTTGCGCCGTGGCGTGCAGGGGCCTCCATTCTCGCCGAAAACCACGCCCAGCGGGGCTGAACTTTACGCCAGCGCCAGCAGCGCCTGCGCGGCGGCCGCCTGGCACGGCTCGATCACCGGCACGCCGGCCGCATCTTCCACCGCCGCGCGATGCCCGGCCATGCCGGCACAACCCAGGATGACGGCCTCACTGCCGGCCGCAACCAGCGCCCTCGCGGTGTCGCACAATGCGGCGCGGGCGGCGGTGGGGTCGGTCAGCGTCTCCATCGGCAGGTTCAGCGCGATGCTGGCCGCCAGGCGGGACTCGACGCCCATGGATTGCAGCACCTTGCGCTGCCTTGCCTTGGAGGCCTCGACGAAGGCGATGATGCCGAAGCGCTCCGCCCTGACCAGGGCAGACGCCACGGCGGAGCGGAACGGGCCGATCACCGGCCGCGACGTCACCGTCCGCAGTACGTCGATCGCGGGGTCGGACACGCAGGCGATGATGTAGGCCAGGGCGGCTTCCCGCTCCACCATCTGGCAGAGCGGCTCCGCCACGCTGAACCAGTCCCGCCAGGTGGCGATCGCCGGCGGGCCGCCGGGCAGGGAAACCACCTCGAACGGCGGGCGCCGCCCGTCCGCGCCGGGCGGCGCGGCGAAGGGGGCCAGGGATTGCGCGATGCCGGCAGTGCAGCTGTGCGAGCAATTCGGGTTGATGACGAGGATGCGGCTTGCCATCTGACCTTTGTCCCTGCCCCGCTGCCCTGTCGCAAGCCCCTCTCGCAAGCCTTGATCTGCGGGGGCGAAATGAACGATATTGCGTTGCACAAATCAGAAGGCCCACCCAGGAGACTGCACCGGGTAGGGTCCAGGAACGCCTTCCAGGAACACCGCATGACCAGCCAGCCACTGAGGCGGTGGGAACCGGATCGCGCGGCCGAGCCCCGCGGGACCGAGCTTCCCCCGTTCATGACCATGATCCGCCGAGGCCTGCGCGGCCGCTGCCCGGTCTGCGGGGAGGGCAAGCTGTTCGCCGGCTTCCTGACCATCGCCCCGGCTTGCGACCGCTGTGGCGCGGCCTTCGCGCATATCCATGCCGATGACGCGCCGCCCTATATCGTCATCTTCCTGGTCGGCCACCTGCTGGTGCCGGTGATCTTCTGGGTCGAAAAGACCTGGATGCCGCCGATGTGGCTGCACATGGCGCTCTGGCTGCCGCTGTTCACCATCATTTGCACCTTGATGCTGCGGCCGGTGAAGGGCGCGGTGCTGGGCTGGATGCTGCGGCTGGGTCCGTTGGGGGACACGGCGGAGGCCACCATCGCGCCCCGCCCCTCCGCCCGGGCCGATGGCGATGCCTGAGCCCGAGATGAACGCCGCCCCCAGCCAGCGGCTGGAGCGGATCGAGCTGCCGGACAGCGCGCCGCTGCCCAGCCCCTATGCCGAGGCGGACCGGACCCAGGCCGTGGCCGACCTGCTGATGGCCAACCGGTTCGACCCGGAAGGGCTGCCCGGCGGCCCCTATGCGCTGCATCTCTCGCTGCGCGAGGGCCGGCTGATCTTCGACATCCGCGACACCGCCGACCAGCCGCTGCACGCGCTGATGCTGGCGCTCGGCCCGTTCCGCCGGCTGATCAAGGACTACCACATGGTGGTCGAAAGCCATGAGCGGGCGGTGACCGAGGGCGGCAACGAGTCCAGCATCCAGGCCATCGACATGGGGCGGCGCGGCCTGCACAACGAAGGGGCCGAGCTGCTGGCCCGCCGCCTGCACGGCCGCGTGGAGCTGGATTTCGAAACGGCGCGGCGCCTGTTCACCCTGGTCTGCGCCCTGCACCAGCGGATCTGAAACCGCCCGCTATAGAGCGGGGGTGGCACGCGTGCCCCGGAGAGATGGCGTGGGAAGGTCGGGGGAGTGAACTCCCCCGAACCCCCTCCTTTTCTCTGTCAGTTTCAGATGTGGCCGCTGTAGTCACGCGTGCGCCAGGACGGTTTCTCGTGCAGAAGGCCCGCTTCGCCAGCACCTCTTGGATGAACAGAAAGAAAAGGAGTGGGGGTCCGGGGGAGAATTAATTCTCCCCTAGTCCTGGCCCGACCAATCGGTGCAACGCTGCTACCCAGCGTCTCTCGCGCCTCTAGTCGCAGTAGGGCGTATAGCCGCTCGGCGGCAGGCGGCGGCCGGCGACCTCGACCTCCTGCCAGCGCGGCGGCAGCAGCCGCAACTCGCCGGCCAGGATGCCGGCTGCTACCTCCCGGCCGCAATTGCCGGTGTTGAAGGAGCCGGTGCGCCGCCACTCGCCTTCCATCTGCTGGAACACCAGGAAGCTCTGCCCGGCAGGGCCGACCAGCCACGCCCGCTGCCCGTTGCCTTCCAGGTCAACCGGCGTCGCGACGCAATCGGTGATGCGGCAGAACGCGGACTGGCCCTGCATGGACGCCACGATTCCGGGCGGGATCTCCGCCTCGGCCGGGTAGGGCACCAGGCGCGGCCGCGAGGGTGTCTCCACGACGGAATCCGGCGGCGGCTCGGCCTGGCGCCGCGCTGCCGTGGCGATGGCCGGGTCGGGGTGCTGCGTCAGCGCCTGCAGGGCCCGCCGGCCGTAGCGGCGGGAAAAATCCTGCAGGAAGCGAAAGTCGAAGGCCTCCACCGGCACCTTGCCATCCAGCAGCCGGGCTACCTGGCTGTTGACGGCCAGCCGGTTGGGGTCGGCCAACGGAGTGTTCAGCCCCAGCACCACCAAAACGGCGATGCCGGCGACTGCGATGTTGGCGGGCTCCAGCAGCCGCATCCGCGGCCGCAGGGCCGCCAGCGCGTAGGGCACGGCATAGCAGGCCAGCACCAGGACCACTGCGACGCTGATCACCCGGTTCCGCGTCAGCCCGTATTGGCCAATGCGCAGCCACAGGCCCCAGGCGGCCAGCGCCACCAGCACCGGCAGCACCCAGCAGGCCAGCCGGGCGGACCAGCGCAGCAACGGCAGCGCCCCGGCATGGCCGTCCTGGTGCACGGCGTTGATCAGCACCACCAGCGTGGCGGCGGCCGTCATCAGCAGCGGCCCGCCATAGCCCGTTTCCCACAGCGGGGTCAGCCCGGTGAAGGGCAGCGCCAGCAGGAAGCAGGTGGTCAGCCCCGCCAGCAGCGGCGTCAGCCAGCCCAGCAGCGTCAACCCCAGGATGCGCACCCCACGTGTCAGCCGGTCCTGCGCATCGGCCAGGTGCAGCGCGGCAGCGCCCACTGTGGTGGTGACGACGATGACGAACGGGGCCTCCTCCGCCAGCCGGTCCAGCCACCCGATGCCGATGACCTGGAACAGCGAGGCCCCCAGCCGGTACACCGCCCAGAAGGCGGCGACAAAGGCGATGCCCAGCAGCAATTGAATGGCGGAGCGCCACGCGGCCTCGAAACAGGCGCCATAGCCCGGCCACCAATGGCGGGAGGCGTCGGCGGCGGCGACCAGGTTATGCGCCACGAACAGCATCGGCAGCAGGGACAGCATGAGTTGCAGCGACGGCTCGGCCAGGCCGCCGCTGCTATTCTGCCGCAGGTCGTGCGAGCCCATCAGCACAATCACCACCCCGGCCGTCAGCACCCAGCCGGCCAATACGCGGCGGCGCAGATGGCCCAGCCCCAGCAGCACCGTCAGCGGCAGGAAGGCTACCAGCAGGCAGAGCAGCGTAAACCCCTTGGGGTTGCGCAGCAGCCAAGGTGCCGGGTCGTCCGCCAGCAGGCGCCACAGCCCGTAGCCTGCCACGCCCTGCAACAGGCCGATGATCATGCGGGCGGCGGCGATGCCGGCCGCCGGTGCGGGCGCGGGCCGCGAGTCGCTGTCTGACATGCGGCGGATGCTGCCGCCCGGTTCAAGCTCTGTCACATCAGAGGATCGCGCGCAGAGCTCACCTTTGCGATGGGCATGACGAAGCGCGCGAAAACACCCTATATGCCGGGCCTGAGACCCCCTGCCCCGCCCGCACCGCGCGGCCCTCCACGGACGGAGCCTTGCCATGAAGATCGACGGCGTCGCCTATCGCAGCGTCTGGGTAGACGAGGATGGCTGGTCCGTCCGTATCCTGGACCAGACCCGCCTGCCCTGGACCGTGGACATCCTGCGCCTGACGGATGAGCAGCAGGTGGCGCACGCCATCAAATCCATGCAGGTGCGCGGCGCACCGCTGATCGGCGCCGTCGCCGCCTACGGGCTGGCGCTGGCATTGCGCCGCGATGCCTCCGACGCCGCGCTGGAAAGCGTCGCCGCCATGTTGGGCGAGACGCGGCCGACCGCGATCAACCTCCGCTGGGCCCTGGCCCGCATGCTGGCGGCGCTGCGCCCGGTGGCCCCGGCCGCGCGCGCCCAGGCTGCCTACGATGCCGCCGCCGCCATCGCGGAGGATGACGTCGAGACCTGCCGCAGCATCGGCCAGCACGGCCTGCCGCTGATCCAGGACATCGCCGCCCGCAAGCCCGGGCAGCCGGTCAATATCCTGACCCACTGCAACACCGGCTGGATCGCGACGGTCGATTACGGCACGGCGCTCTCCGTCATCTACCAGGCGCACGATGCCGGCATTCCGGTGCATGTGTGGGTGGACGAGACCCGCCCGCGCAACCAGGGCTCGGCGCTGACGGCGTGGGAGCTCGGCAAGCACGGCGTGCCGCATACCGTGATCGCCGACAATGCCGGTGGTCACCTGATGCAGCATGGGCAGGTGGACATCGTGCTGGTGGGCACCGACCGGGTGACGCGCCATGGCGATGTGGCCAACAAGATCGGTACTTACCTGAAGGCGCTGGCCTGCCACGACAACAACGTGCCCTTCTGGGTGGCGCTGCCGCACTCCACGCTGGACATGTCCGTGCGGGACGGCCTGCGCGAGATCCCGATCGAGGAGCGCGCCGCCGAGGAAGTGCTGACCGTGACGGGCCAGACGGCCGATGGCAAGGTGGTGACGGTCCGTACCGCCGCCCCCGGCAGCGCCGGCGCCAACCCGGCGTTCGACGTGACGCCGGCCCGGCTGGTGACGGGGCTGATCACCGAACGCGGGCGCTGCGATGCCTCCGAAGCCGGGCTGCTCGGACTGTATCCGGAGTTCGCGGCGAAGGCGGCCTGACGGGGCACGGTTGATGGAAGGCTGGGGAAGCAATTCCCCAGCCCCCATCTTCTTTTCTTCGCGTTGGGCTGTGCGAGAGGCCATCCGTGCTTTGGTGAGGCGGCTGCCGGTTGCTGCGGCAGGCAGTGCCGGCTGAAGGCGTCGCCGCCGCCCGATACCCGTCTCGGCCCAGCCCAGCCCTCTTTCAACCGAACGACCCTCCCCCACAGCCACGCCACACAACTCGCAAAAAAGAAGGGGCCCGGGGAATTCCTTCACCGGCCTTCTCCCACCGCGGCATGAAAAGCGGCGCACCCTCAGCCCGCGTCCTGCAACGCCTCCGACATCACCCGCAGCCCGCGGTCCAGCACCTTTTCCTTCCGCATCACCAGCACGAGTTCCCGCGAGGTCGCCGGACGTAGCGGGCGGCGTTCGGCGCCCGGCACGTCCTCCGGCAGCGCCAACCCAGGGAGGACGGACGCACCAAGGCCGCCGCCCACCAGCACCTTGATGGCCTCCACGCTGCCCAGTTCCATGATTGGCTTCGGTGCCACCCCGGCCTTGCGGAACCAGGCGTCGACGATCCCGCGCGTATCGCCGCCGGCCTCGTAGAGAATCAGCGGCAGCCCCGCCAGTTGGGAAGGGGTCAGCGGCCCTTCCCCCAGGCTGCCGCGCGGCACCAGCGCCACGAGGCCGTCCCGCCGCAGCGGGATGCGCGCCAGGCTGCGGCTGAGGCTGCGCGGCATCGTGACCAGGCCGGCATCCAGGCTGCCTTCCTCCACCCGGCGCAGCATCTCCGGCGTGTTGCCGATGACGACCAGGATCTCCAGCCCCGGCATGCGCCGACGCGCTGCCTCCAGCACCGGTGGCAGCAGGTGGATGCAGGCGGTGGCCCCGGTGCCCAACCGCACCCGGCCGAAATCGCCGGAGCGGCAGGCGAGCGCGGCGGTGGTGACTTCGATGGCGGCGGCCTGGGCGCGGCGGGCGGGTTCCAGGATGGCCAGGCCGGCGGCGGTCGGCACCACGCGTCCCTCCGCCCGGTCCAGCAAGCGGGCGCCAAGGATGCGCTCCATCTCCCGCAACTGCTGGCTGGCGGCGGGCTGGGTCAGGTTGAGGGAGCGCGCGGCTTCCGTGACGCTGCCGAGATCGATGGCGGCGATGAAGGTGCGAAGCTGGCGCAACGTCGGGGTGTCCATAAGGCAAACTTATTCTGATGCGGCGCATTCAGAAAACTTTCTTTCCGATACGGCCTGGCAGCCCGACCATGGGCCGGCACCCTCCATGGCCAGATCGAACGTGACCCAGACCACCATCCGCCCCGTCGCTGACGCCGATCTCGGCGCCATCACCGCCATCTACCGCCACCACGTGCTGTACGGCAGCGCCTCCTTCGAGACGGAACCACCGGCGGAGGCGGAGATGGCCCGGCGCCGGTCCGCGCTGCTGGACCAGGAGTACCCGTATCTGGTGGCCGAGCGCGGCGGCGACGTCCTTGGCTACGCCTATGCCGGTGCCTATCGGCCGCGCGTGGCCTACCGCAACACGGTGGAGGATTCGGTCTATCTGCGGCCGGATGCCTTTGGGCTCGGCATCGGCTCCATGCTGCTGGCGGCCCTCATCGAGACCTGCGAGGCACGCGGCTTCCGGCAGATGATGGCGGTGGTGGGGGATAGCGCCAACGCATCCTCCATCCGGCTGCATCAGCGCCATGGCTTCCGCTGCGTCGGCACGTTGGAGACCGTCGGCTACAAGCATGGGCGATGGCTGGATTGCGTGCTGTTCCAGCGCCGCCTCGGCGCCGGCGCCACCACGCCCCCACAGCCCCGCGATGCCTGAGAACCCAGTACCGGTCCGCCGCCTGGCTTGGGCACTGGGGGTCAACCAGCTGCTCTCCTGGGCCACCAGCTTCTATGTGCCGGCTGTCATCGCCGGGGCGGCGGCGGCGGAAATGGGCGTCTCCACCGCCCTGCTGATGGGCGGGTTTTCCTGCGCGCTGCTGATCACCGGCCTCTGCGCGCCACATGTTGGCCGATGGATCGGCCAGCATGGCGGCCGCTTCTCATTGGCGGCCAGCACGGTGGTGCTGGGGCTGGGCTTGCTGCTGCTGGCCTGGGCACAAGGTGTGGGCGGCTGGTATCTGGGCTGGGCGGTGCTCGGAATCGGCATGGCGCTGGGGCTGTACGATGCCGCTTTCGCCACGGCCGGCACCTTGCTCGGCGTTGGCGTGGCACCGGCCATCACCGGCATCTCGCTGCTCGGCGGCTTTGCCAGCACGCTGGGCTGGCCGGCCGGCATGGCGCTGCTCGGCCTGCTGGACTGGCGCGGCGTGCTGGTTGTCTATGCCCTGGTGCAGTTGGCCGTGAACCTGCCACTGGTGCTGTGGGCCGTACCCCAAGCGCCGCCGCAGCCGCCCGCCCCGGCCGCCGCCACAACCGGCCCAACGGCCGCCCACCGTCTCAGGGCGGTGATGCTGGCTTGCATGGGCAGCTTCTTCACCCTCCGCTGGTTCATCACCTCCGCCATGGCGGCGCATGTCCTGCCATTGATGGCCGGGCTCGGCCTCAGCCCCGGCCAGGCTCTGGCCGCCGCCATGCTGATCGGCCCCGGCCAGGTGGCAGGGCGCCTGCTGGAATGGCAGTTGGCGCCGCGCATCGGCACATTGTGGCGGGCGAGGCTGGGGGCGCTGCTGTTTCCAGCGGGCGCATTGCTGCTGCTCTCCGGTAGCCCGTTTGCCGCCTTCGGCTTCGCGCTGCTCTATGGGATGAGCAACGGCATCCTCACCATCAACCGCGGTACGCTGCCCATGCTGGTCTTCGGCCCCAACGGCTACGCCGCCCTGCTCGGCTGGATCGCGCTGCCGGTGCTGCTGGCCCAGGCCGCCGCACCCGCCGTGGCGGCACCCTTCATTGCCGCACTGCCCGCGACCGGCCTGCTGGTCGGCTCCGGCTGCGTCGCCGGGCTCGCCGCGTTTCTGCTGTTGCCATTGCGGGCCCGGGTGACCGGGTGACAGGGGGATGGAGGCAGGCCGGGGAAGGAATTCCCCGGACCCCATCTTTCCTTTTTTCGAGTTTTGCCAAGTAGGCGTTGAGAGGGCGGGTCTGAGAGACGGCTGGGTGCGCCGGAGGTTCTAGACCTCTGGCGACTGACGGTTCAGTCCTTGTGGGCCCATTTTGAATATCAGCTGCTGCGTCCGCTCTCATTCCTACGGCGCCACCCCAACTCCCAGAAAATAAAGAAGGGGTCCGGGGAATTCCTTCCCCGGCCTTCACCCCCCGCCCCAAGCCCACGCGTGCCCTGCACCGAAGGATATTTTTTGCGGCAAACGTCGGCCTTAGGGACATTTCCTTCCCGTTTCCCTTCGGATGTTGCACGCTTCTTGCTGGCAATCGGCGCTGGCCAGCGCCACCATCGCGGCGAACTTGGCCGCCAGGAGTCTTTGAACGATGCGTTTCCTTGCCTGCCTTCTTGCCGCGCCGCTGGCCTTCGGGCTGTTGGCGACCCCTGCTTCCGCGCAGCAGCCGCTGCGGACGGCGGTGGACGGCACCTTTGCCCCGCATGCCTTCCCCAAGTTGGATGGCGGCGTGCAGGGCTTCAACGTGGATCTGTTCACCGAGGTCGCGCGCCGTCTCGGCCGGCCCATCACCATCGACAGTGCCAGCTTCTCCGGCCTGGTGCCTGCTTTGAATGCAGGCCGCTACGACTTCCTGGCGGCGCCGGTGACGGTCACGGCGGAGCGGGCGGAGAACCTGCTGTTCACCGAGGGCTACCTGTACACCGCCTTCCAGTTCGGCATCCGCAAGGGCACCACGCCGATCACCAGCCTGGAGGAACTGCGCGGCAAGGTCATCGCCGTGAACAAGGGTTCCGCCTACGACGCGTGGGCGCAGGCGAACGCGGCCAAGTACGGCTTCACGGCTCAGACCTTCGAGAGCCAGCCGGATGCCGTGCAGGCGGTGCTGGCCGGCCGCGCCTATGCCACGCTCGGCGGCAACACCGTCATCCGCTACGCCGCCACGCGCACGCCGAACTTCGTGCCGGACTTCGTCATCAAGGAGACCCGCGCGCATTGGGGTGCGCCGTTCCGCCGCGACAATGCGGAACTGCGCAATGCGGTGGAGAACGTGCTGGAATGCATGAAGAAGGACGGTAGCCTGGCGGCGCTGTCCGAGAAGTGGTTCGGCGTGAAGCCCGGCCCGGACGATGCCGAGAACACGGTATTCCCCGGCTATGGTGTTCCCGGCCTGGCCGGCTACGACGCCACGCCGCACGAGCCGCGCTGCAGCTAAGAGACTATTTCAGAAGTCTGCTGGCTAAAGGCGCGGCCGGAGTTTTTCGTGCCAGCACGGAGGTGGCTTGGACCAATGCAGGGACATTGGGCCAAGCCGCCGACACATCTGGTGCGGAAAAGACCGCCGCCGCGCCTGACCCGGCAGGCTTTTGAAACAGACGCCAAATCGGCCGCTTGCGTGAAGGCCCCGCGGCAGCGAGCGCCGCTGGGCCGGACGGCTGGGGAACCCGGCGCGCCCCACAGCGTTTGTCCTTCATGCAACGGAAGGAGGACGCCGTGCCCCGTGGTGACAAGTCTGCCTATACCGACAAGCAGAAGCGCAAGGCCGAGCATATCGAAGAAGGCTACGAGGCCCGCGGCGTTCCGGAAGGCGAGGCCGAGCGGCGCGCCTGGGCGACAGTGAACAAGGACGAGGGCGGCGGGAAGAAGAGCGGTTCCGGCCGTGGGCATCCCTCCAGCAACGCCGCGTCCCACAAGGGCGGCAAGGCTGGTGGCCAGGCCTCGGCCTCCCGCTCCGCCGCCGCGCGTTCCGCCAGTGCCAAGAAGGCGGCGGCAACACGCAAGGCCCACGCCAGCTAAGCCAGCGGAACAGGCGGCCCCGTTATCGCTAAAGGCCAGAGGGATCGCGCGCGGGTCAATCTTCCGCGCGCTCCCCCGTGGCTGCTTAGCGCTGGCGCCAGGGCAGCCCCTCGGCCTTCCAGCCCGCCACGCTGCCGCGATGGCCACTGGCATCCGGCGGCCCCTCAAACCCGTCCGCCACGTTGAATGCGTTGGGGAAGCCGGCGGCCTGCGCCGCCTGCCCGGCCGCCAGGCTGCGGGCACCGGAGCGGCACAGGAAATACAGCTTGTTCAGCGGCGTCACGCCCGCCTTGCGCAGGTGTTCGGAGAAGGCCGCGTTCACCTGCATGGACGGATAGACCTGCCAGGGGATCAGCACAGGCTGCTTACCGGCTTCCGTGAGGTCCGGCAGGCCGACGAAGTTCCACTCGGCGTCGGTGCGGACATCGATCAGCACCGCGTCATGGTCCGTTCGCAGCGAGTCCCAGGCGGCGCGGGGGGTGACGTCGGCAACGCTCATGGCGGCTCTCCCTCAAGAAGTTAGGTCGAATGTGGGCGCCCTCAGGCGCTTCGTCCATCTCGGCACGGGCCTTGCACTGCACAACGGCCCGGTGCCACCGTGGCATCATAGCATTGGCGGAGCGTGCGGCCATTTCAGCGTCATCCTTTTCGCGCGGCATGGGCCGAGTACCTGTCCTGGCCGCCGCGTCCTTCGCCACCTCCACCCAGTCCTTCGTCTATGCCGGCCTGCTGAATGAGATGTCGCACGACCTGGGCGTCGCCGTCGCCCACGTCGGGCAGCTCGGCACCGCTTTCGCGCTGGCCTATGGACTTTCGGCCATTCCATTGGCGGCGTTGTGCGCGCGGGTGCCGCGCCGGCGGCTGATGGTCGGGGCGCTTTCCGCCATGGCGCTGCTCAATCTCGGCATGGCGCTGGCGCCCAGCTTCGGGGCGCTGCTGTTGCTGCGGGTGCTGTGCGGCATGGCGGCGGCGCTGATCGTCCCCTCCGCCAGCGCCGTTGCCGTGGTGTTGGCGCCACCGGAGAAACGTGCGCGGGCGTTGGCATTGGTCATCGGCGGCACCACGGCGGCGTTTCTGCTGGGCATTCCGCTGGGCTCCGTCGCCGGGGCCACCTTCGGCTGGCACGGCGCCTTCGGGCTGACCACCGTGCTCTGCGCCGCCAGCGCCCTGGCCATCCGCATGGCACTGCCGGAGGTGCCGGGCGAGGGCCGGGGCGGCGCCAGCCTCGGCGTGCTGCGGCGCGGCGGCGTGCTGCCGGCCATCGGGTTGGCCTATTTCTGCTTCACCAGCTCCTTCGCCACCTCGGCCTATATCGGCCCGGCGGTGAATGCCGTCAGCGGGTTGAGCGGCGGCGGCGTCGGGTTGATGCAGGCGCTCTCCGGCGTCGCTTCCATCTTCGGGCTGCCGCTGGGCACGCGGATGTACGAGAAGGCGGGCGTCCATACCGTCTGGCTGGTACCAGCGGCCATCGTGGCCGCGCAGGCATTGCAGGCTTCCCTGCTGCTCGGCTTCCTGCAGGGCAGCATGCTGGCCATCGCCGCGCAGGGGCTGGCGCTGCTGGTTTCCTCGATGGCCATCTTCGCCATGATGCCCGTCGTCCAGTCCCGCCTGATCGCGTTGGCGCCGGATGCGCGGGGCGTCGTGCTGGCCGCCAATGCATCCGGCGTCTATCTCGGCCAGGCCAGCGGCGCGGCGGCGGGTGGCATCGCCATCG
Organism: Teichococcus aerophilus; assembly: GCF_014490485.1. Classification (GTDB taxonomy): domain Bacteria; phylum Pseudomonadota; class Alphaproteobacteria; order Acetobacterales; family Acetobacteraceae; genus Pseudoroseomonas; species Pseudoroseomonas aerophila. The sequence goes on from NZ_JACTVA010000035.1 coordinate 20,384, forward strand.
CCGTGGCGGGCCTGCCCGGCATCAGCATCGCCGGTACGCTGATCGCCTGCTGCGCGCTGCTGCTGGCATTCCAGGTACGGCGCGGGGCGCGTGCGGGGGCGTGAAGGCCCCACCCCCGCAACACGCGTTCCGACCTGGACGCACCGCCCCGCCTTTCCTCGATTCGCTCCAGGGATGATTCGCGCTTCCCGCCGCTGGCCACCCGCGCGATCATGCGCACCGTGCAACGCGGTACCCCGCGTCGGCACGAGGCGTCGGGACGGCGCGCGTGGTTCCTGCTGGCTGGCACTTCCGCCACCGGTGTTCATGCCCTGGGGAAACCGAACCAATGGCCTTCGTGGTAGCAGTGGCACAACGCAAGGGCGGCGCCGGCAAGTCCACCGTCGCCGCGACACTGGCCACCACCTACGCCGCGCAGGGCCTGCGCGTCGCCCTGCTGGATACCGACCCGCAGCAGACCCTGGCCCGCTGGCAGCAGGAACGCATGGCCGCCGGCACCCGCGCCGCAGCGCTGACCTTCGAGGCACCCTCCGGCTGGCGGCTGCCGGCGATGATCGAGCGCATGGCCAAGGCGCATGACGTCGTGGTGCTGGATACGCCGCCGCATGCCGATACCGATGCGCGCATTGCCATCCGCGGCGCCGACCTGGTGCTGGTGCCGCTGCAACCCTCCCCCGCCGATGTCTGGGCCATGGAAGGCACCCTGGCCCTGGTGGCGGAGGAACGGCGGCGCGCCATGCTGGTGCTGAACCGCGTGCCCGCCGCCGGCAAGCTGCGGGAAGACATCGCGCGCGAATTGCTGCGGCGGGAACTGCCTTTGCTGGAACCCGGCTTCGGCAACCGCACCGCCTTTGCCACCGCCTTCGCCAAGGGGCTGGGCGTGGTAGAAAGCGCGCCCCGCAGCGCCGCCGCCGACGAAGCCCGCGCGGTGGCCGAGGCCGTCGCCGCCCTGAAAACCGGCAAGGCGCTGGGAGCCGCATGAACGATACAACGACCTTCGAACTCATCGAGGACCGTCACGGGCCCGAAGCCAAGGCCATCAGCGAAGGCCTGCGCGCCCACCGGGCCGCCGCGCTGGGCTTCAATGCCACCAGCCAGCCGCTCTGCCTGGTGCACCGGGACCCCTCCGGCCGCATCCTGGGTGGGCTGGTCGGCGAAGTGGTGCTGGATTGGCTCTATGTCGAGGCATTCTGGCTGGATGACAGCCTGCGCGGCCAGGGCATCGGCAGCCGCATGCTGGCCCAGGCGGAAGAAACGGCCCGACAGCACGGCGCGGTCGGCGCGCATCTCAACACCAGCAGCTTCCAGGCGCCTGCCTTCTACCAGCGGCACGGATACGTCGCCTTGGGCGGACTGGAAGGAAGGCCGCACGGCCAACGGCGCTACTGGTTCGCCAAGCGCTTCGACGGCCAGGACCCGCGCGCGCCGGCGCCCTGATGGGTTTGTGGCGTTAGAGGAGAAGGCCGGGGAAGGAATTCCCCGGACCCCTTCTTTTTTCTGCGCGTTTGGCGTGGCGCTGTCGGACTGAAAGCGGACGCGGCTTGATGATTCTAATGGGCCACGCGGGCTGAAATCTCAGTCGCAGGAGGTCCAGGATCTCTGGCGCATTCAGCCGTTTCTCAGGTGCGCTCCCTTCGACAGCCACGCCCAAAAAAACTCGAGAAAGGAGAAGAAGGGGTCCGGGGAATCCCTTCCCCGGCCTTCGCCCCAAGAAGCAATCCTGATTTGACAGCAAGAAGCGGAGTTCCAGCATCCGGCTGCTCCGCCACCCTGGCCAGACCGCATCCAAAGGTCTTCGCCCCATGTCCGCCGACACCGCCCTTCCCGCTGCCTTTCGCCGGCTGAGCTGGTCCAACCTGGCGGCGCAGTTGTCCGAGCAGGTGGCGCTGGCGGCGGCGCCGCTGGTGGCGGTGTTGCTGCTGGGGGCCGGGGCGGCGGAGGCCGGCTTGCTGCAAACGGCACAGACCTTGCCGTTCCTGCTGCTGTCCCTGCCCATCGGCGTGCTGGCGGACCGGATGTCCCGCCGCTGGCTGATGGCGGGGGCGGAGTTCCTGCGCGCGGCGTCGCTGCTGGTGGTCCTGGCGCTGCTGGTGGGCGGTGCGTTGAACCTGCCGTTGCTGGCCGCGCTGGGGTTTGTGGGTGCCATCGGCACGGTGGCCTACAGCGTGGCGGCGCCGGCGCTGGTGCCGTCACTGGTGCGGCGGGACCAGCTGGCCACGGCCAATCGCTGGCTGGAACTGGCGCGCAGCATTGCCTTCGCGGCGGGCCCGGCTTTGGGTGGTGCGCTGGTGGGATGGACCGGCGCTTCCGCCGCCTATGTGCTGGCCACGGCGCTGTCCCTGCTGGCGGCCCTGACGCTGGCCAGGCTGCCGGAAAGCCAGGCCCCCGCTCGGCCCCGCCGCCACCCGCTGGATGAATTGCGGGAAGGCGCGCGCTTCGTCGGCACGCACCCGTTGCTGCGGCCGGTGCTCCTGACAGCGGTGTTCTTCAACACCGGCTGGTTCGTGCTGCAGGCCGTGTATGTGGCGTATGCCGTGCAGCATCTGGGGCTGACGGCCTGGGGCGTCGGCGTCACGCTGGCCATCTATGGCGGCGGCATGGTGATGGGGGCCTGGGTAGCACCACGCCTGGCGGCGCGGATCGGCTTTGGCACGCTGGTGGTGGTCGGGCCGGCCTGCGGGCTGGCGGGGGCCCTGCTGATGCTGCTGAGCGCTTGGGTGAGGCTGCCGGCGCTGGCGGGGCTGTCCTTCTTCCTGTTCGGCGTGGGGCCGATCCTCTGGACCATTGCCACCACGACGCTGCGGCAGGCGGTGACGCCACAGGCGGTGCTCGGCCGGGTCTCCGCGGTGGTGATGACGGCCACCTTCGGTGCCCGGCCGTTGGGGGCCGCGATCGGCGCGCTGGTCGCGGCACGGCTGGGGGTGGAAGCCAGCTTGGCGGTCGCGGCGGGTTGCTTCCTGGTGCAGTTCCTGCTGATCGCCGCCTCCCCCGTGCCGCGGCTGGCGCGGCTGCCGGATGCGGTGGCCGCCTGAGGCTCAGGCTTCCGCCAGCGCCTCCTCCGCCGTCACCATCCGCAGCCTGCGGGTGCCGAGGGGGGCGCCGTTGGTCTGGTCGACCACCACGGCTCGCACAGTGTGGCCGGTCTCGGCATCGACCAGCCGGTTGAGCGTGCCGCCGCCGCAATGGCGTGCGCCCCAGGCGCCGAGCACCTGCAGCACCGGCAGGAAGTCCCGCCCCGCCTCGGTCAGCACATACTCGTGGCGGGGCGGCCGTTCGCTGTAGCGGCGCTTTTCCAGCAGCCCATGCGCCGTCAGCGCCTTCAACCGGCTCGTCAGGATGTTGGGGGCGATGCCCAGCCGCGTGCGGAACTCGTCGAAGCGCGCCACGCCCAGCCCGGCATCGCGCAGGATCAGCCAGCTCCAGCCATCGCCGGCCCGGGCGAGGCCGCGGGCCACCGGGCAGGGCCCATGAGAAAGTGCGTCAGTGTCCATTGCAAAAAGATAGCAACTTACTATCGTATTGCAAGTGACTTGGCCCACCCCGTGGCCAACGGAGATTCCCATGAGTTCGACCACCCCCGCTTCCGGCCTGGGCACCGCCCTGATCACCGGCGCCTCCACCGGCCTCGGCGCCGTCTATGCCCGTAAGCTGGCACAGCGCGGCTATGACCTGACCCTGGTGGCGCGGGACCAGGCGCGGATGGAGGCCCTGGCCGCCACCCTGCGGGCCGAGACCGGCCGCACCATCGACATCCTGCCTGCTGACCTGACCGACCCCGCCGCGCTGGCGCAGGTGGCCCAGCGCCTGGCGGAGGACGCCGCCATCACCCTGCTGGTCAACAACGCCGGCATGGCGCTGGATGGCGGGCTACTGGATAGCAAGCCGGCGGCGATCGAGCGGGTGATCGCGCTGAACATCACGGCGCCGACGCTGCTGGCCAGCGCGGCCGGCAAGGCCTTCGTGGCGCGCGGCAAGGGCGGGTTGATCAACATTTCCTCGGTCGTGGCGATGGCGCCGGAGCAGTTCGAGGGCATCTACAGCGGTTCCAAATCCTACATCCTGAACCTAACGCTTTCCCTGGCCGCCGGGCTGAAGGGCACCGGCGTGCATGCACAGGTCGTGCTGCCCGGCGCCACCCGCACCGAGATCTGGGAGCGGTCCGGCAAGGACGTGGATGCCTTCCCGGACGGGATCGTCATGGAGGCCGATGATCTGGTCGAAGCCGCCCTGCTGGGCTTCGAGCGGGGCGAGGTGGTGACCATCCCGCCGCTGGAAGATGAAGGCCAGTGGCAGGCCTACGAGGCAGCGCGCACCGCCATGGGCCCGTATCTGTCACGCCGCGACGTGGCGACGCGCTACCGCCAGGGCTGACCGGGTAGCTGGTTGGGTCCAGCACCCCCGGCTCTGCGGAGGTGATGGATCGGCCAGTTTGGCCGATGCGGTGGCGGCAGCAATCCATTCGTACCTGCGAGATGGCGGCTGCTGTCTGGCCGCGCCCCGGCGACGTTTCCTCGGAGTGATCGACATTCGGCTTCGAATAGGAAGGCCGGGGAAAGAATTCCCCGGCCCCCATCTTTCTTCTGTGAGTCTTTCGGGCGTGACTGCCGATGCGTCAGCCTTTTGAAGCCAACCTGGGCGCATGTCAGGGGTCCATGACCTCCGGCAGCTGAGGGTTCAGTTCAGGCGGCCCTTTATATTCTTCGTGGACCCCGCCTCAGTCCTGAAGCCTGACGCCAAACTCTCGGAAAAAAGATGGGGTTTCAGGGGAATTCCTTCCCCTGACCTTCCATGCCCGCCTCAGCGACCGAATATCGGACCGCCCTAGCCGCCGCGGGCGTTGCCGCGCGTGTTGCTCCACCACATGGCCAGCCCCCCGGTCACCAGGATGGCGATGCCGGCCACGCTCCATGCATCCGGCCACTCCTCCCACACCAGCGCGCCGAGGGCGGTGGTCCACAGGATGCCGGAATACTCGAACGGGGCGATCAGCGTGGTGTCGCCACTGCGATAGGCCGCCGTCATCAGCAACTGCGCAAAGGCCGAGATCACGCCGACCGCCACCAGCAGCGCCCATTGCCGCCCATCCGGCCAGGCCCAGCCCGGCAGTGCGGCGACGGCGCCAACGACGGTGCCGCCCAACGCGAACCACAGCACGATGGTGGCGCCCGACTCGCCGTTCTCGCCCATGCGGCGGATGGTGATCATCGCCAGCGCCCAGCCCAGCGCGCCGGCCAGCACCACCAGCACCGGCACCAGCGGCAGGCCGGTCTGCTCCAGCCCTTCCCACGGGCGCAGCATCACCAGGACGCCGCCGAACCCGGCGAGCATCGCCAGCATGCGCCCGCGCTGCAGCGTCTCCCCCAGCATCAGCACGGACAGGCCGGCCAGGAAGAACGGCATGGTGAAGCTGAGTGCCGTGACGGTCGCCAGCGGCAGGTGCACATAGCCGTAGAAGCTGCCGAACATGCCCAGCAGCCCCCACAGTACCCGCTGCGCATGGGCAAAGGGCTGGCGCGTCGTCAGCAGCGCGGCGAGGGAGGCATTGCGCCCCGCCTTCCGGGCCGCCAGCACCGCCAGCGCCAGCAGCACCGGGATGGCCAGCAGGTTGCGGAACAGGATGACCTGCATCACCGGCACCTCGCCCCGCAGCGCCTTCACGGCAGCCGCGGCGAGGGCGAAGGTTGCGGCGGCGCCCAGAACGCACAGAATGGCTTTCTGGCGCGCGGCCCTGATGCGGCGGGTCTCGGCGGCCTGCGCCTCGGCAGAGGGGCGGGCAGAATCGGAAAGGATGGTTTGTTGCATGATCTGGACGTTCCGCAGCAAGGCTTGGCATCACACCGCGAGGCGCGCAACCGTCCGCCACGCCCCTGAAGGCCCGCGCGCATGATGGCGAGGCCCGCCAAGGCCCCGGTGGTGCCGGAGCATCCGCTGTATGTGCCGGAGAGCGACGAGGTGGTCTGGGATGGCCGCTTCCCGCTGCAACGCGTGCGTTTCCGCTACCGCCGCTTCGATGGCAGCCTTTCCGGCCTGCTGACCTGGGAGATGTGGCGGCGCGGCCGCGCCGTGGTGATCCTGCCCTACGACCCCTGGACGCACCGCATCGCCCTGATCGAGCAATTCCGCCTGCCGTGCCTGGCCGCCGGCGAGGACCCGATCTCCCGCGAATGCCCCGCCGGCCTGCTGGAGGAAGGCGAGGACCCGGAGGAATGCGCGGCGCGTGAGGTGCAGGAGGAAGCCGGGCTGACGCCGGACAAGCTGGAATCCATCGGCCAGTTCATGCTGCTGCAGGGCGGCTGCGACGAGAAGCTGAATTTCTACGCCGCCCGCGTCCACCTGCCCGAGCCCGGCCAGGCCGGCACGCTGGGGCTGGAGAGCGAGCACGAGGAAACCCGCGTGACCATCGTCGATGCCGATGAGGCCTTCGCGATGCTGGCGCGCAACGAGATCCGCAACGCCAGCGCGGCGCTCAGCCTGTTGTGGCTGCAGGTGCACAGCGCGCGGCTGCGGCAGGAATGGACCGCATGACCATCGAGACCCTGTTCCACGCCGACGCCTATGCCCGCGAAGCCGAGGCCAAGGTGCTCTCCGCTACGGCCGAGGGCGTGTGGCTGGACCGTAGCATCTTCTACGCCCAGTCCGGCGGCCAGCCCGGTGATACCGGCACGCTGCGCTGGGCAGGCGGCGAGATGGCGGTGGCCAATACCGTGAAAGGCGAGGCCGGCGCCATCCTGCTGAAGCCCGCGGAAGGCGCCACCCTGCCGCCCGAGGGCGCAGCGGTGACGATGCTGCTGGACTGGCCACGCCGCCACCGGCTGATGCGCATGCACACCGCCATGCACCTGCTGTGCAGCCTGATCCCCGGCGCCGGCGTCACCGGCGGGCAGATCGGGCTGGAGAAGTCCCGCCTGGATTTCGACCTGCCGGAGCCACCGACGAAGGAGGCGCTGACCGAGGGTCTGCGCGCCCTGGTTGCCGCCAACCATCCCGTCAGCACCTCCTGGGTGGATGAGGCCGAGCTGGACGCCAATCCGGGCCTGGTCCGCACCCTCTCGGTCAAGCCGCCGCGCGGTGCGGGGGTGGTGCGGCTGGTGCGGATCGGCGAGGGTGAAGCCCCCGTCGATCTCCAGCCCTGCGGCGGCACGCATGTGCGTGCTACCGGCGAGATCGGCACCGTGACCGTCACCAAGCTCGAGAACAAGGGCAAGCAGAACCGCCGGGTCTACCTGGTGGTGGAGGATTGAACGCCATGCAGGACCTGGTATCCGCCGATTGGCTGAAGGGCGAGTTGGGCAAGCCCGACCTCGTGCTCTTCGACGCCACCTACTACCTGCCGCCCGAGGGCAAGGACGCCCGCGCGCTGTTCGACGCCGCGCATATCCCCGGCGCCCGCTTCTTCGACATCAACGAAGTGGCGGACCCGGAGACGGACCTGCCGCACATGGCCCCCACCCCGGGCCGTGCCGCCCGGCTGCTGGGGCAGCTCGGCGTCTCCAACGACGCCCGCATCGTGTTCTACGACCAGAAGGGGTTGTTCTCCGCCGCGCGCGGCTGGTGGCTGCTGCGGCTGTTCGGGCATGAGCGGGTGGCGGTGCTGGATGGCGGCCTGCCGAAATGGCGCGCGGAAGGCGGCGACACCGCCTCAGGTCCCGCCCCCGCCCCTGCCCCCCAGACCTTCTGGGCCGATTTCATCGCCCGCCGCCTGGCCGGCATCGGCGATGTGAAGCGCGTGGTGGCCGATGGCTCGGCGCGCATCATCGACGCCCGCGCCCGCGGCCGCTTCGATGGCACGGCGGCCGAGCCGCGCCCCGGCCTGCCTTCCGGCCACATGCCCGGCGCCTGCAACGTGCCGGCAACCGAGTTGCTGGCGCCGGACCAGACCATGCTGCCGCCGGATGCGCTGCGGGCCATCTTCGCCCAGGCCGGCATCGACGGCTCGCAGCCGCTCATTGCCTCCTGCGGCACCGGCGTCACCGCCTGCGTGGTGGCGCTGGGCCTGGTACGCGCCGGCCTGCCGGAACCCGCCATCTATGACGGCTCCTGGACCGAATGGGCCTCTCGCCCCGAAACGCAGAAAGAGAAGAGCGCCTGATGCCCGACGACCATTCCAAGCCGCCGCATGCCACCGACGGGCAGGGCTTCGCCACCCGCGTCACCCATGTCAGCCGGCCTTCGGTCCGCAGCCATGGCTTCGTCAATCACGGCGTGCATCGCGGCTCCACCGTGCTGTACCCGTCCTGCGCGGCGCGCGGCACCATCAACGATGCGTCGTTCGACAAGCACGCGCTGACCTACGGCACCGCCGGCGGCCCGACGCATTTCGCGCTGGAGGACGCCATCGCCGAGGTGGAGGGCGGCACACGCTGCATGATCGTCGGCACCGGCCTGGCCGCCTGCGCCGTGCCGTTGCTGGCCTACCTCAAGGCCGGCGACCACTGCCTGATCCCGGACACGGTCTACAGTCCCACGCGCCGGCTGGCGGACGGCATGATGGCGGGCTGGGGCATCGAGACCACCTACTACGACCCCACCATCGACGCCGAGGGGCTGCGGGCGCTGATGCGGCCCAACACAAAGGTGCTCTACACCGAGAGCCCCGGCAGCCACACTTTCGAGCTGCAGGACATCGATGCCCTGGCTGAAGTGGCCCACGCCGCCGGCGCCAAGGTGCTGATGGACAACACCTGGGGCATCCACCACTACCAGCCCTTCCAGCATGGCGTGGACGTCTCCATCCAGGCGCTGACCAAGTATGTCGGTGGGCATTCGGACGTGCTGCTGGGCAGCATTACCGTGAATAATGACGAGGATTTCCACGCCATTGCCGCCGCCGGCCGCTACATGGGCCACTATGCCAGCCCGGACGATTGCTGGCTGGCGCTGCGCGGCCTGCGGACCATGGCGGTGCGGCTGAAGCACCAGGAACAGGCTGGGCTGGAGGTCGCGCGCTGGTTCGAGGGCCGGCCGGAAGTGCTGAGGGTGCTGCACCCGGCCCTGCCCAGCCACCCGCAGAACGCCCTGTTCAAGCGGGACTTCACCGGCGCGTGCAGCCTGTTCGGCGTGGTGTTCCAGCCCCGCTACAGCACGGCGCAGATCGACGCCGTGGTGGACGGGCTGAAGCTGTTCGGCATCGGCGCCTCCTGGGGCGGGTTCGAGAGCCTGGCTCTGCCGACCACCAACTATGTCAGCCGCACCGCCACCAGCGCCGACCGGCTGGGCGGCCCCACCGTGCGCTTCCACATCGGGCTGGAGGACACGGCGGACCTGATCGCCGACATCGCGGCGGGGCTTGATACGCTGCCGCGCTGAAATCCGCGCCGCGCCTCGCAACTCCGCGAGGCGCGGCACGCTTAACCGTGGCGCTCTCCAACCAGGGGTTCACCGTGCCACCTTCGTTCAACCAATCGCGTATCTCGCAAGGCCGCCCGAACCCTCTGGGCGCCACCTGGACCGGGCTCGGCGTCAATTTCGCCCTGTTCTCGGCCAATGCCACCAAGGTCGAGCTCTGCCTGTTCGACCATTCGGGCGAGACTGAGCTGGAACGCATCGAGCTGCCGGAATACACCAACGAGGTGTTCCACGGCTTCCTGCCCGATGCGCGGCCCGGCACCGTCTACGCCTACCGCGTCCACGGCCCCTACGCGCCGGAGGAAGGCCACAGGTTCAACCCGAACAAGCTGGTGCTGGACCCCTACGCGCTCAGCCATGTCGGCGACCTGAAGTGGGACCCCTCGCTGTTCGGCTACACGATCGGTCATAAGGACGAGGACCTGTCCTACGACGAGCGGGACAGCGCCCAGTACATGCCGAAGTGCCGCGTGGTGGACCCCGCCTTCACCTGGGGCAATGACCGCCGCCCGCGCATCCCGTGGGAGCGCACGGTGTTCTACGAGACGCACGTCAAGGGCATCACCAAGCGCCACCCGCTGGTGCCGCCGGACGCCCAGGGCACCTATGCCGGCCTGGCGCATCCCGACGTCATCAAGCACATCAAGTCGCTGGGCGTGACCTCGGTCGAGCTGCTGCCGATCCACTTTTTCCTGAACGACGACTACCTGATCAACAAGGGGCTGGTGAACTACTGGGGGTACAACTCCCTCGGCTTCTTCTCCCCGGCCCGTCGCTACGCGCGCACGCCGGACTTCGCCTTCTCCGAGTTCAAGGAGATGGTGGCGAGGCTGCATGACGCGGGCCTCGAGGTCATCATGGACGTGGTGTACAACCACACGGCCGAGGGCAACGAGCGCGGCGCCACACTGTCCTTCAAGGGCATCGACAACGCCAGCTACTACCGCCTGCTGCCGGACCAGAAGCGCTACTACATCAACGACACCGGCACCGGGAACACCGTCAACCTCTCCCACCCCCGGGTGCTGCAGATGGTCGCGGACAGCCTGCGCTACTGGGTCAACGAGATGCATGTCGATGGCTTCCGCTTCGACCTCGGCACCATCCTGGCGCGTGAGCCGGGTGGCTTCGACACGCAATCCGCCTTCCTCAAGGCCTGCATGCAGGACCCGGTGCTGGCCGATGTGAAGCTGATCGCCGAGCCGTGGGACATTGGCCCCGGCGGTTATCAGGTCGGCAATTTCGCGCCCGGCTGGGCCGAGTGGAACGACAAGTACCGCGATACAGTGCGCGGCTTCTGGCTGGGCGAGGAAGGCAAGGCCGCCGACCTCGGCAACCGCCTCTCCGGCTCCGGCGACCTGTTCGACCATAATGGCCGCAAGCCCTGGGCCAGCGTGAACTTCCTGGCGGCGCATGACGGCTTCACCGTCAACGACCTCGTCACCTACAACGAGAAGCACAACGAGGCGAATGGCGAGGAGAACCGCGACGGCCACTCGCACAACATCTCGCACAACTATGGCGTCGAGGGGCCAACGGACGACGCGGAGATCAACGCGACGCGTGAGCGGCAGATCCGCAACATGCTGGGCACGCTGTATCTGAGCCAGGGCACGCCGCTGCTGCTGGCAGGCGACGAGTTCGGCCGCACCCAGCAGGGCAACAACAACGCCTATTGCCAGGATAACGAGATCTCCTGGCTGGACTGGGACTGGGGGGAAAAGGGGGATCACCTCGTCGCCTTCACCCAGCGCCTGGCGCAGTTGCGCAACCGCTTCCCCGTCCTGCGCCGCGGCCGCTTCCTGAACGGCGACTTCCACGAGGCCAGCGGCAGCAAGGCCCTGGCCTGGTACAAGCCCTCCGGCGAGGAGATGGAGCCGGACGACTGGAACGACCCGAACACGAAGTGCTTCGCCCGCATGCTGGATGGCCGCGCGCAGGAGAGCGGCATCAAGGTGGCCGCGCATGACGAGACGCTGCTGCTGATCCTGAACGCGCACCACGAGGCGGTGGACTTCACCCTGCCGGCCAGCCAGGACGGCCGTGCCTGGGTGCGGCTGCTGGACACCAACGTCACCGGCGAGGATGAGGACGAGGAGCCCGCCTTCCCGATCGGTGAGACCTATACGGTGACCGGCCGCTCCCTGCTGTTGTTCCGCCTGCGGACGCAGCAGCGCCGCCATCAGACCTGACGCCGGAACAGGCCGGGGGAGACATCCCCCGGCCCGTTTGCCCTACCGCCACCACGGCTCGCCGCCGTGGGAGAACGGGCTTGGGGAGCAGGTGCTCCATTCGACGCCCCTGCCCTGGCATTCCGCCGCGGTATCCCGGATCATCGGCGTTCATCGCCGGGGGAACCGATCATGGCAGACAGCATCACCATCTATCACAACCCTGCCTGCGGCACGTCCCGCACGGTGCTCGCCGCGCTACGCGAGGCCGGGCATGAGCCGCTGGTGGTGGAATACCTCAAGGCCGGCTGGACCCGCCCGCAGTTGCAGCGCCTGCTGGCGGCGATGGGCGCCACCCCACGCGATATCCTGCGTGCCAAGGAAGCGCCCGACCTGCCGGCGGATGCATCGGACGACGCCATCCTGGATGCGATGGTGGCACGGCCGGTGCTGGTGAACCGACCCATCGTCATCACCCCACGCGGAACAAGGCTGTGCCGGCCGGCGGATACGGTCGCGTCGCTGCTCTAGGGCCAGTCCACGTTCAACAAAGGTGAGGAAGGTCAGGGGAAGGAATTCCCCTGAAACCCCATCTTTTTCTGCGAGTTTGGTGTGGGGCTTCAGGGCTGGCAGGCGCGACCTTGATGAATATCAAAAGCCATAGCCCTGCGCGTGGTCATTGGAGGCCACAGATCTTCGCCGCCGCCCCGGCCAAGGCTTGAGGCTGACGCTTCCACAGCCACGCCCCAAAGACTCGCAAACAAAAGATGGGATCCGGGGCATTCCTTCCCCGGCCTTCCTACCCCGAGCCAAAATGTCGATCCGCGCCTGCGCCTGATGCACGCCGCCGGGTCATGCGGCCGGCGGCCAGTCAGGCTCTCGGTGCCTTGGGCCGGCTGGCGGTCAGCAGCACCACGCCCAGCGCGATCAGGAACGCGGCGGCGACGTCGTGCGGCTGGGGGATTTCCGCCAGCAGCAGCGCCGCCAGCGCCATGGTGATGACCGGGATCAGGGCCGAGAGCGAGGCCCCCGCCGCCGCACCCAGCAGCGCTACCGCGCGGTTGAAGGCCAGCAGGCCGAATACGGTGGTCAGCACGCCCTGGTACCCGGCCTGGAGCGCGATATCCGCCAGCGGCGCCGTGGTCAGGTGGTTCGGCAGGAACAGCAGGTACACCGGCAGATACGCCGCCGCCGAGAGGATGGCGGAGAGCGACGCCGCGTGCAGCGCCGGCAGGCGTGCCCGGCGCAGGATCAGCACATACCCGGCCCAGAGCAGCGCGGCGAAGACGAAGGCCACATGCCCAGGCCCCTGCCCGGGCTGGGAGGACCACCACCCGATCATCAGGCTGCCCACCAGGATAGCGCCGGCACCCCACCAGGCCTGGCCGGGCGGCCGGTCCCGCCACAGCAGCACGCCGAGGATGGCGACCATCACCGTCATCATGCCCGGGATCAGCGCCCCGGCCTGGGACGCGGGCGCATAGGTCATGCCGATGGCGGAGACCAGCGCATAGGGTGCGCCGCCGCCGGCCACCAGCATCAGCAAGCCGCGCCAGCCCAGCCGGTCCAGCGCCAGGCCATGTTTCAGCAGGACGGGCAGCAGCAGGATGGCACCGACGCCGTAGCGCAGGGCGATGATGTCGTAGGCCGTCAGCGTGGACTTCACGCCCAGCCGCGTCAGCACGAAGGAGCCGGACCAGACCACCACGCCGCCCAGCCCCCAGGCCAGCCCCGGCAACAAGCCACCCCGAGCCGCTGCCCCGTTACCCGCCTGACCCGACATCCCACGCACTCCATCCATCGCGGGCGATCATGGCAGCGGGCGGGGATTGTGGCGTCCCCCTAAATCGGGTGGAGCGGATCGAGAGGGGCGCTGCTCCTCTCGATCCCCGTGCCAAAGGCCCGAGGCCTTTGGAAACCCATTCATGGGCGCGGGGGGCGAAGAACATCTGGCTATGGGAAACTCAGCGGGCGGGCGCGTCAGTTGAGGATGAAGGTCCAGACGATCGCGGCGCCGGGGATCGCATCCCCTGCGGTGGAGTGGTGCCCTTCACCTTGCGCGCGGCAAGCGTGCCTCAGGCGGCGGCGGAGCAGGTGGCGCAGCGGCCCTCGATCTCGACGGTCGCCTGGATGGCGGTGAAGCCCACCCGCTGCGCCGCCGCTTCAAGGGCATGCGCCACGGCGTGGTCGCTGATCTCGACGGTGGTGCCGCAATCGCGGCAGATCAGGAACTGGTGCGGGTGGTGGTGGTCGTGGCCATGGGCGTGGTCGTGCCCGGCCTCGACGCAGCCGACGAAGGCATTCAGCCGCTCCACCTTATGGATCAGCCCCTGCTCCAGCAGGAAGTCCAGCGCGCGGTACACGGTGGGCGGCGCGGCACCGGGGCGCAGGGCCTTCAGCTTGTCAAGCAGCGCATAGGCGCCCAGCGGCTGGTCCGATTCCAGCACCAGGCCGAGCACCTGCCGCCGCAGCTCCGTCAGCTGGGCGCCGGCGCGGGCGCAGCGGGCATCGGCCGCCGCCAGGGCGTGCGCGACATCCGGTGCCGGCGTATCCTGGCCATCCGTTCCACTCGCGCTGCCCTGACCTGCCGCCATCGCCATTCTCCTGCCCGCCCGCATCGTTATACTGTAACACACATCGTTCCGAGGATTCCGCCATGACGACGGCCCCCAGCAGCCCCGCCCCCTCGCCGGAGGCCCGCGCCCAGTTCCTGGCCGCCATCCGCTTCAACCGCGATGGGCTGGTGCCCGTCATCGCCCAGGCGCAGGGCAGTGGCGAGGTGCTGATGATGGCCTGGGCCAATGCCGAAGCGCTGGAGGAAACCCTAGCCACCGGACGTGTCGTCTATTTCAGCCGCAGCCGCAACGCGCTGTGGCGGAAGGGCGAGACATCCGGCCAGGTGCAACATCTGGTGGACCTGCGCCTGGATTGCGATGGGGACACCGTCCTGGCCGTGGTGGAGCAGAAAGGCGTGGCCTGCCACACCGGCCGCCGCAGCTGCTTCTTCCAGGCCCTGCGGGAGGACCAGCTGGTGCCCATCACGGCGCCGGAGGTGGAGCCGGAAGCCCTGTACGGCCACGCCCATGGCCACTGAGCCGCCGGCCCAGCCGGTCGCCGCGCCCATTCCTGTCACGGTGCTGACGGGCTTCCTGGGCGCCGGCAAGACCACGCTGCTGAACCACCTGCTGCGACAGCCGGAGATGGCGGCCACGGCGGTGATGATCAACGAGTTCGGCGAGATCGGCCTGGACCACCTGCTGGTCGAGACGCTGGAGGAGGACGCCATCCTGCTGCAGGCCGGCTGCCTGTGCTGCACCATCCGTGGCGACCTCTCCGCCGCGCTGCTGCGGCTGGCGGAGCGGGTGGAAGCCGGCCAGGTGGTGCGCCGCGTGGTGCTGGAGACGACCGGCCTGGCCGACCCCGTGCCCATCCTGCAGACCCTGCTGGCCGACCCGGCCATCCAGCGCCACTTCGTCCTGGCCGGGGTGGTGACGCTGGTGGACGCCGCCAACGCCATGGCGACGCTGGACAGCCAGCCGGAAGCGGTGCGGCAGGTGGCGGTGGCCGACCGCCTGCTGGTGAGCAAGCCGGACCTGGTCGATGCGGCGGCCCTGGCGGCGCTGCAGGAGCGGCTGCGGACGCAGAACCCCGGTGCCGTGCCGGCCCTGGCGCCGCAGGGCGCCGCCCCGGTCGAGGCCTTCCTGGGTGAGGCGCGCTTCGACCCCGCCGAGCGGGGCGAGGCCGTGCGCGGCTGGCTGGCCCCGGCGGCCTGGGACGCGCATGCGCACCATCAAGGCCATACGCACCGGCACGGCCACGCGCATCATGGCCATAGCCATCACCACCACGAGGCCGGCCGGCATGACGCCAACCGGCACGATGCCAGCATCCACGCCTTCTGCCTGACCTTCGACCGCCCCCTGCCGTGGCAAGGCCTGGCGACGTGGCTGGAAATGCTGACCGCCACCCGCGGTGCCTCCGTCCTGCGCGTGAAGGGCATCCTGGACCTGGAAGGGCACGACAAGCCGGTGGCCATCCATGGCGTGCAGCATGTCTGGCACAGCCCTACCGTGCTCTCCGGCTGGCCGGAGGGCGAAGCGCGGCAGTCCCGTCTGGTGTTCATCCTGCGGGACCTGCCCCGCAGCGTGGTGGAGGACGGGCTGGCCGCCTTCGTCACCGCCGCGCGCCAGGACGCCGGCTAAACGGGCCGCAGCCGGGCCAGCAGAGACCGGCGGCCTCCTGCGATCTGCGCCGCCGCCGCAACCGAAACGGATGCCGCAGCGTTGCCTTGGCCAATGGAGCCAAGAGGAGGGCGCCGCGATGCCGTTGACCATGCCGGAGGAAATCCTCCTGTTGATGCTGGATGACGAGACGGGCCGGCTGACCGACCGTGCCGCCCCGGCTGGCGATTACGCCCTGGTGGGCGCCATGCTGGCCGAGCTGGCGCTGGAGGAACGGATCGACGCCGACCCGCCGCGCCTGCGGGTGAAGAACCCCGCCCCTACCGGCGACACGGTGCTGGACGGCGTGCTGGCCCGCATCACCGCCGAGCCGGAGCCGCAGGACAGCCGCTGGTGGGTGGAAACCCTGGTCCGCGACGCCGAGGATTTCCGCAACGCCTATTTCGAGCGGCTGGTGCAGCGCGGCATCCTGCGGGCCGAGGAAGGCCGCTTCCTCTGGATCTTCTCTGAGCGCCGCTACCCCGTGATCTCCGACAAGGAGGAGCGCGAGGTGAAGGCGCGGCTGATGAGCGTGATCTTCGAGGACGGCCCGCCGGATGCACGCGATTCCCTGCTGATCGGCCTGACGCGGGCGGCGGGGCTGTTCCCCATGCTGCTGGCGCCGGAGGAGCTGGAACGGGCCCAGCCGCGCATCGACGCCGTCTCCCGCCACGAGTCGCTGAACAAGACGGTGTCGGACGCCGTGCGGGATATCTTCACGGAAATCGCCCGCTACGCACCGATGATGTAAAAACCAACGGTTTTGTCATGCGCCGCCGCTGCTGGCAGGCAGCGGCGCGTGCTTATCTATCCCTAAGGCCAAGGATGGCCGATGGGAGATACGCCATGCAGCGACGGATGATTCTGGCCATGACGGCCTGCCTTGCTTTGCCGTCGGGGCTGGCGATGGCCCAGGCCCCCGCTGGTACCCAGCCCGTGCGGCTGCGCGGTGTGCTGGACAGTATCGACCCCGCCACGCTGGAGATGACGACGCGGGACGGCGCCAAGGTGACCGCCCGCCTGCCGGAAAACCTGCGCGTCAGCCAGATGATGGCTGCCAAGCTGAGTGACATCCAGGCGGACAGCTATGTCGGCTCCGCCGCCGTGCCGCAACCCGATGGCACCCTGCGCGCTTTGCAGGTGACGATCTTTCCACCCGCCGCGCGCGGTGTCGGCGAAGGCCACCGCCCGTGGGACCTGGGCGGTAGCAGCACCATGACCAACGGCACGGTCGCCAGCATGACCAACGGTACGGTGGGCAGCGTCGGCACCGGGCAGGACATGGTGCTAACCGTGCGCTATGCCGGCGGCGAGCAGCGTATCCTGGTGCCGGAGGATGTGCCCGTGGTCACCTTTGGCCCGGGGGAGCGCGCCATGCTGGTGCCGGGCGCGCAGATCATCCTCAGCGGCAGCCGTGCCGCGGATGGTGCCGTCACCGCCGCCAGCGTCACCGTCGGCAAGGACGGGCTGGTGCCGCCGAATTAGAGCGTGATGCGTTCGCCTTCATCCACGCACCACGCTCCGTGTCGTTGTTTGGTCCGTGGTCCAGGCGTTCCGGTGAGTCCAACTCAGGCCGCCACGATCCAGCGCGCCGCCGCAGGCTGAACCACGCGGCGGCGCCCGTTAAGTGACCAGCGGCCTGAAGCAGGTCGGCTGCCCCGGCAGCGGATTTGTGCGGGCCGGCATCGTTTCGAGGCGGGGAGCCCTGGGACGCCGTGCCTGAACGGCCCGGGGCTCTCCATTGCAGGAGGCTTTTCATGTCCGCAGACACGCCCGTCGCGCTCATCACCGGTGGCGCCCATGGTATCGGCGCCGGCATCGCCGCGCATCTCGCAGCGAAGGGCTGGCGGGTGGTGACGGCGGACATGAAGCCCGCCCCCGCCAATGCCCCCGGCCGCCACACCATCGCCGACGTGGCGGATGAAGCGGCGGTGGCCGCGCTGTTGCAGGGCGTGGCGGAGACCGAGGGCCGGCTGGACGGGCTGGTCTGCAATGCCGGCATCATGATCCGCAAGCCGGTGGAGCAGCTTTCGCTCGGCGAGTGGCGGCGGGTGCTGGATACCAACCTGACCAGCAGCTTCCTGCTGACCAAGGCCGCCGCGCCGCTGCTGCGCGCCTCCGGGCGCGGTGCCATCGTCACCATCGCCTCCACCCGCGCGCATATGTCGGAGCCGGATACGGAATCCTATTCCGCCAGCAAGGGCGGGCTGATGGCGCTGACGCACGCGCTGGCGGTCAGCCTGGGTCCGGATATCCGCGTGAACTGCATCAGCCCGGGCTGGATCAACGTCTCCGACGAAGCCCTGCGGCCGGAGGACCACGCCCAGCACCCGGCCGGCCGGGTGGGACAGCCGAAGGACGTCGCGTCCCTCGCCGCCTGGCTGCTGGGCGAGGATGCCGGCTTCGTCACCGGCGCAGAGTTCATCACCGACGGCGGCATGACGCGAAAGATGATCTACCCCGAGTGAACATGGACATCCGCCCATGATCCTGAAGCGGTCTTGAACGCCGGCCCGGCTGCCGCTTGTGGCCGATCGCCGGGCCACATGGTTTATCCAGGCCCTGTGCAACAAGGCTGGGCGTTGGAAGCATGATCCTGATCTGGCGCGGCTGGGGTATCCTGACCCTACCCATCATCGTGGTGACGTGGCTGGTGATCGGCGGCGGGCTGGCCGTGCTGGCCCGGAAGATGGGCCTGCCGCAGTTGGAGCCGGTGGGCGCCGCCATTGGCTGCCTGGCCGCGGCGGCCGCGATCTGGTGGTCCGGGAAGCGGCTGAACGGCCGCCCGCCGCGCGAGCTGATCGATGCCAGGACCGGTGAGCGCGTGTTGCTGCACCGGCGGCATGAGATGTTCTTCGTGCCGATGCAGTACTGGGCCATCCTGCCCCTGCTGGGCATCGTGGTGGTGCTGCTGCCGCTGTTCACCCAGGCCGGCGGCCTGAGCAAGAACTGACCAACGGCAGCCCCGCGAACCTGCCGCCCAGGCCTTCAGGGTTGGCGGGCGCGCAGGAAGGCCACTAGGGCCTCCCCCACATGCTCCACATGCTGCTTCAGGAAGGGCACGGCGGCACGCACGTCGCCAGCGCGGCAGAGCTGCACCAGCTCGCGATGCTCGCTATCCGCGCGCTCCAGGGACTCAAGGTCGGAGGAGAGCTGCAGGCGGGTGTAGCGGTCGCATTCCTGCAGCAGGCTGGTCACCAGCGTCGCGGTGCGGGGCTTGCCGGCGTGCTGATACAGCATCAGGTGCAGCGTGGTGTTCAGCTCGCCCCAGCGCGCCGTATCCCGCTCCCGCAACGCGCGCGAATAATCCGCCAACACCACGTCGATGGCTTCGTAATCCGATTCCGTCAGGCGCGGCGCGGAATGGCGCAGCAGGCGCGGCTCCAGCAACGCGCGCAGCTCGAACGCCTCCGCCACGTCCTCGACTGAGAGGGAGGACACCGTCGCGCCCTTATGCGGCAGGATGCGGACGAAGCCCTCGGCTTCCAGCTGGAACAGGGCTTCGCGCACCGGGATGCGGCTGACGCCGAACTCCTCGGCCAGCGTGTCCTGCCGTAGCTGGGAACCGGCGGCGAAGCTGCCATCGAGGATGCGGCGGCGGATCTCCTCCAGCAGCGCCCCGGCCACGGTGCGATGCGCCAGGCCCTTGCGGCCGCGCGCGGTGGTGGTGCTCACCGGGGTTCTCCGATCCTGTGCATGGCGTGCCGCTTCGCGATCCTTGGCGCCTGACTATCCGCAGGGGGTGGAGGCTGTCCATCTCCCGCCCGGGGCCTGAAACATTGTTGACGCACCGATTGTATAAATTCTACATTCGACACAGCAAGACATATCGCAGCGAGCACGCCAATGCCCAAGGTCAGCTGGCAGGGGGTCTTCCCCGCCGTCACCACGCAGTTCCACGACGATCTCAGCCTGGACGTGCAGCGCACCCACGGCGTCATGCAGGCGCTGATCCGCGACGGTGTCTCCGGCCTCATCGTCTGCGGCACGGTGGGGGAGAATTGCTCCCTCTCCCGCGACGAGAAGATCACGGTGATGGAGGCGGCCAAGGATGCCGCCGGCGGCCGCGTGCCGGTCATCGCCGGCATCGCCGAGTTCACCACCGCCTTCGCCTGCGACATGGCGAAGGAAGCCGCGCGCATCGGCCTGGACGGCGTCATGGTGATGCCGGCACTGGTCTATTCCTCGAAGCCGCATGAGACGGCGGCGCATTTCCGCGGCGTCTCCAAGGCCACCGACCTGCCGGTGATGGTCTATAACAACCCGCCCATCTACAAGAACGACGTCACGCCACAGATCCTCGCCTCCCTCGCGGATTGCGAGACGGTGGTGTGCTTCAAGGAATCCTCGGGCGATTCCCGCCGCTTCACCGATGTCCGCAACATGGTGGGCGACCGCTTCCTCATGTTCGCCGGCCTGGACGACACCGTGGTGGAGAGCATCATGCTTGGCGCCAAGGGCTGGGTCTCCGGCATGTCCAACGCCTTTCCGCAGGAGGGCGAGGCGCTGTTCCGCCTGGCCGCCGCCGGCCGGTACGCGGAAGCGCGCGCGCTGTACGACTGGTTCATGCCGCTGCTGCACCTCGATGCGCGCCCGGACCTCGTCCAGTGCATCAAGCTGTGCGAGCATATCGTGGGCCGTGGCACGTATCTGACGCGCCCGCCGCGCCTGGCGCTCTCGGCCGAGGAGACGGCGGAGGTGGAGGCGCTGATGCGGACCGCGCTCGCCACCCGCCCTGCCCTGCCGCAAATCGCCGCACTGGCTGCCTGATCGTCACGGCCGCGCCGCCGGCCACCTGCTGGAGTTCTCGCCCATGAGCCTTCCCCTCACCCGGCGCACCCTGCTGGCCGGCGGTGCCGCCCTGGCTTCCTCCGGCCTCGCGCGGCCGCATTTCGCCCACGCGCAAGGCGGCGGCGGCAACCGCGGCACGCTGCGCTTCATCCCCTCCACGCCGCTGCCCTCGCTGGACCCGATCGTCGCCACCAGCTACGTCATCCGCAACCATGGCTACCTGATCTACGACACGCTGTTCGCCACCGATGCGAACTTCCAGATCAAGCCGCAGATGGTCCGTGAATGGCAGACGGCGCCGGACGGGCTGACATGGACTTTCCACCTGCGCGACGGCCTGGCCTTCCATGACGGCCAGCCGGTGCGCGCGCAGGACTGCATCGCCTCCATCCAGCGCTGGTCCAAGCGCGACGCCTTCGGCCAGACGTTCGCGACGTTCGTCGAAGGCTACGCCGCCGACGATGCGCGCACCTTCAGCATCAGGCTGAAGAAGCCCTTCCCGCTGCTGCCGGATGCACTGGGCAAGCTCTCCTCCAACGTGCCCTTCATCATGCCGGAGCGGGTGGCGCAGGGCGATGCGTCCAAGCCGATCTCGGACCCCACCGGCTCCGGCCCCTGGCAGTTCCAGAGCCGCGAGTGGGTGCCAGGGCAAAACGCCATCTACACCCGCAACGCCACCTACAAGCCGCGGGAGGAAGCGCCCTCCTGGGCCGCTGGCGGCAAAGTGGCGAAGATCGACCGCATCGAGTGGCTGGCGCTGACCGAGCCCTCCGCCGCCGTCGGCGCCCTGCTGCAAGGCGAGGTGGACTGGTACGAGCAGCCGCCGGTCGATCTCCTGCCCGTGCTGAAGCGGGACCGCAACATCGCCATCCAGAACGTGCCGCTCGGCCTGATCCTGCTGATGCGCTTCAACCAGGCGCAGCCGCCCTTCAACAACCCCGGCGTGCGCCGCGCGGTGCTGATGGCGATGAAGCAGGAGGACTACATGCAGGCCGTGGTCGGCAGCCCCGACTACTACAGGGAAGCCAAGACCTTCTTCACCCCCGGCTCCCCCATGTCCACCGGCGCCGGTGGGCAGGAGGCGATGCGCGGGGACCTGGAACGCGCCAAGGCGATGCTGAAGGAAGCCGGCTACGCCAACGAGAAGGTCGTGCTGCTGGCGCCGGCGGACCAGCCCATCGCCTACAACCAGTCGCTGGTGACGCAGGAACTGCTGAAGAACCTTGGCATGAATGTCGAGTTGATCTCGACCGACTGGGCCAGCTTCATCGGCCGCCGCAGCAATCGCGGCCTGCCGGATGCGGGCGGCTGGTCGGTGTTCCATACGCTGTGGTCCGGCGCCGATGTGCTGAACCCGGCACTGCACCCGCTGATCCGCAGCAACGGCGCCACCGCCTGGTTCGGCTGGCCGGAGGACGCGACCCTGGAAGGCCTGCGCGATCAGTGGATCGCGACCGCCGATACGGCGAGGCAGAAGGAACTGGCGGCGCAGATCGAACGCCGGGCGTTCGAGACGGTGCCCTACGCACCGGCCGGCCTGATCGAACAGCCGATGGCCTACCGTACCAGCCTGAAGGGCATGGTGGTCTCCCCGGTGCAATTCTTCTGGAACATGGAGAAGACGGGCTGATTTGGGGGTAGATGCAAAAGGCTGGGGAAGGAATTCCCCAGACCCCATCTTTTTTCTGCGAGTTAGGGGGCAGGGCCGGCAGGCGCAGCTTGGATATTTTTACAAATCCGCGCCGACAGAACCGTTGGCTGTCACGCTACTAGGCGCCGACCTCCTCTCCAAAAGCTTGAAGCAAAAAGATGGGGCCCGGGGAATTCTTTCCCCGGCCTTACCCCCTAATGCGGCAGCACTTCCGTCGCATCGAAGGTGGTCCCGATCACGTTGTTCCGCCCCGCTGCCTTGGCCAGGTAGAGCTGGCTGTCCGCCACGCGCATCCAGTGGTCCGGCACCGCCCCCGGCACGCAGGCGGCGGTCGCCACGCCGATGCTGACGGTGACGATCGGCGCCGTGTCCGAGGACGCATGCGGGATGCCGAGCAGCAGGACGCGTTCCTTGATCTGCATCGCCACATCCAGCGCCTGCTCGTGGCCCATGGCGGGCAGGATGCAGGCGAATTCCTCCCCTCCATAGCGGACAGCGACGTCGGAGGCGCAGCGTATGGCGCGGTTCAGCGCCGCGGCCACCATGGCCAGGCAGCGGTCCCCGGCGGCGTGGCCGTAGGCGTCGTTGAAGCGTTTAAAGAAATCGACGTCGAGGATGATGACGGATAGTGGCTCACCGGTCTCCGTCAGGCGGGAGACATCCTGGTTCAGCGACTTCTCCAGCCGCCGGCGGTTGCCGAGGCCGGTCAGCGCGTCCGTCACCGCCAGCTCGGCCAGTTCGTCGCGCATCCGCTTCATCTCGACATGGTTGCGCACGCGGGCACGGGCGATGACAGGCGAGATCGGCTTGGCCAGGTAGTCGATGGCGCCCATCAGCAGGCCGCGTACCTCGGCCTCCTGGTCTCCCAGCGCGGTGGTGAAGATGATGGGCACGTCCATCAGCAGCGGGTCGGACTTGATGACGCGGCAGACCTCGTAGCCATCCATCCCCGGCATCAGCACGTCCAGCAGGATCAGGTCCGGCAGCAAGCTGCGCGCGACGCGGACGGCCTCCGCCCCCGATGTGGCGAAGGAGATGTCATGCTCCTCCTCCAGCGCCTCGCTGAGGATCTCGATGTTGCTGACTTCGTCGTCAACGACAAGGATGACAGCACGTTGCCTCACTGCGCTCCCTCCTGGACGCGGAAGGCGTCCGACATGGTCTCGATCAGGTCCGCCGCGCTGGCGTAGTCCAGGCGGGACAATGCATCGCCCAGCGCCGTCATGGCCGGCATGCCGGGCGGCACTAGCAGCACCAGCGCCTCGTAGGTCCGACGGGCGGAAAGGCTGCGGCGCTCCACCTGCTGGCGCAGCTGCGCCAGCAGCGGCTCGGCCGCCACCAGGTCGATGGTCGCGGGGCGGACGGCGGGGGCCAGCGGCGGTTCCGGCGGCAGGGACTGGCGCAGCGTGTCGATGGCGGCCAGGGCGGCGGCCAGCGCCTGTTCCAACTGGTCCAGCCAGGCTGGCACGGCGTCCAGTTGCCCATGCGCCAGCGAGTCCTCGACATGCCGTGCCGCCTCGGCCACCAGGCGGATTTCCAACGCGCCGGCCACGCCCTTCAGCGTATGCGCCAGCGCGCGCGCGTCCTCGAACTCACCCATCGCCATCATGCCGCGCAGGCGCGTGGTGGCGGAGGCGTATCGGGCGCCGAAATCCAGGATCAGCTTTCGCAGCAACTTGCGTTTGCCGTTCACGCGCCGCAGCGCCGCCGGCAGGTCGAAGGCAGGCATGCTGTCCGGCAACTCGTCCTCCGCCAGCAGCGGGCGCGGCGGCGGCTCCGGCACCGGCGCGGCAGGCGCGGGGGAGGCGCTGATCCACTGCTCCAGCGTACGGATCAGCGCGGCGGGATCGACGGGCTTGGAAAGGTGGTCGTTCATCCCGACCTGCAGGCAGCGTTGCCGCTCTGCCTCGTAGGCATGCGCCGTCATGGCGATGATGGGAAGCTGGGTGGCGGAGAGCGCCTGGCGGATGCGCGTGGTGGCCTCGTAGCCATCCATCACCGGCATCTGCACATCCATCAGTACGGCATCGTAGCGCAGGGGCCCGTGCAGCACCTTGTCGCAGGCGATGCGCCCGTTCTCGGCGGTGTCGACCACCAGGCCGGCATCGGTGAGGATCTCGGTTGCCAGCTCGCGGTTGATCTCGTTGTCCTCCACCAGCAGCAGGTGGCGGCCCATCAGTGGCGATGCCGGGGGCGGCGGGGCGGCATCCCGTGACGCATCGGCGAGCACGACCGCCTCGGCCCGACTGAACAGGCGGGTCAGCGTCTCCAGCAACAGCCCGGCATCCACCGGCTTGACCAGGAAGGCGGAGATGCCGGCGCCATCGGCAGCGGACATCACCTCCTCCCGCCCATAGGCGCTGACCATCAGCATGGTGGGGATGTGGGACAGGCGCACGTGGTCCCGGATCGCCCGCGCCACTTCCACGCCGTCCATCCCCGGCATCTTCCAGTCCATCATCACCAAGTCGTAGGGCCGGCCGCGCGTGGCCTCCGCCTCCAGCGCGCTCACCGCCTCCCGCCCGGATGCCGCCAGGTCCACCTGCATGCCCCAGGCGCCGAAGGTGGCCTGCAGGATCTCGCGGGAGCCGGAATTGTCGTCCACCACCATGATGCGCAGCTTGCGCAGCGCCTCGACCGTCAGGCGGCGGGACATCACCTCGGCATCGCCGCGCTGCATGGCGGTGGTGAAGGTGAAGGTGCTGCCCTTCCCCGGCTCGCTCTCCACCGCGATAGTGCCGCCCATCAGTTCCACCAGCTGGCGGCTGATGGCGAGGCCGAGGCCGGTGCCGCCGAACTTCCGGGTGGTGGAGGCATCGGCCTGGGAGAAGGTGCTGAACAGCATC
Organism: Teichococcus aerophilus; assembly: GCF_014490485.1. GTDB lineage: Bacteria > Pseudomonadota > Alphaproteobacteria > Acetobacterales > Acetobacteraceae > Pseudoroseomonas > Pseudoroseomonas aerophila. Next base: position 45,408 of record NZ_JACTVA010000035.1, read on the forward strand.
TCCCGCTGCTGCCGCGTCATGCCGATGCCGGTGTCGCGCACCGCGAATTCCAGCAGCAGGTCCTCGCCCCGCTGCTCCCGCACCCGCACCGCCACGTCCACGCCGCCACGCTCGGTGAATTTCACCGCGTTGCTGATGACGTTCAGCAGCACCTGGTTGAGCCGCAGCGCATCCCCCACCACCGCATCCGGCACGTCCGGGGCGATGCTGACATTCAGCGCGATGCCCTTCTCCTGCGCGCGGAGGGAGGCGATGCCGATGGTGCTGTCCAGCGCCGGGCGCAGGCCGAAATCCGCCTTCTCCAGCACCAGCTTGCCGGCCTCGATCTTGGAGAAGTCCAGGATATCGTTGATGAGGGAGAGCAGGTTGCCGCTGGCGGTCTTGATCTTCACCAGGTAGTTCCGCTGCGGCGGCGCCAGCTCCGTCCGCAGCGCCAGGTGGCAGAAGCCGAGGATGGCGTTCATCGGCGTGCGGATCTCGTGGCTCATATTGGCCAGGAACATGCTCTTGGCCTCGCTGGCCGCCGTCGCCTCCCGCGTCCGCTCCATGATCTCGGCCGACATCGCCTCGATCCGCGCGAAGCTGCTGACCAGGGTCTGGCTCAGCCACACCAGCACCGCCGTCTGGAACGCCACGATGGCGGCGTGCAGGATCACCCGGTCTAGGTCCGCGCCGCGGGCGAAGATCATGGAGGGATAAATGAAGTTCAGCACCAGGTGGTGCAGCGCGATGGTCGCCGCCGCCACCACCAGCGTCCGCCAGTCGCACCAGGCCATCAGCAGGGCCAGGGTGGCGAAGAAGTACATGTGCATGTCCATCTGCCAGCCATGGCCGGCCAGCAGGTAGACCAGCAGCGCCGGCTGCCCCATCAGCGCCACGGCGGAGAGATAGCGCGTCGCCGGCGCCGGGCCCTGCCGCCACCAGGAAAGCTGCACCGCGCCGTTCAGTACCAGGGTCACCGCCATGGCCGGCCAGGGCGGATGCCCCGTCAGCCAGGCGACGGCGCCGATGAGCGGCAGGTGCAGCCACAACAGCAGGATCAGCAGCCGGCCGAAGCGCTGCCGCAGGCCAGTGATTTCCTGCATCAGACGCGCCCTTCCATGGCGGCGGGCGCATCGTTCAGCCCCAGGCAGCCCCGCAGCCTTGCGGGGTCCACCACCAACCAGGCACCGGCCCGGTACAGGGCGGCGGAAAATCCGGGGTCCTCCGAATAGGCGACCAGCACGTTGCCGAAGCCGCCGGCCTCCACCATCCGCCCGCCGGCCTGGACCACGATGGCTGCCGTATCCCCCAGACCGAACCAGGGCGGGGCGATGACGGCCATCTGGCTGCCCTGCCGGGGCGAGGCCAAGGTAACGGCGAAGATCGAGCCAGCACTGAACAGAGCCAGGGCCAGTGCAGGGAGAAAATGCCGAAGGCGCGGGGCCTCGTCGTTCATGTTGGTTATTCCTGGCCGGTGCCGATTATTCTCGGTTCGCCAATATTTTCTTATTAGCCGTAGATGCGACTGTTCTTCTGCCGACTTGCTTTTTATTCTCGATTGGCTCGGCTCGGGCGCCATTTTCCGTATCGTTATATTTAAAGACATCGTTAATCGTCATACAAGTTCCGAATTTCATCGAGCGAAATAAATTCACCTTCGGCGCTACCGGCCCGCCAAGCCCTCGCCCTGCGCCCCGACCTCGCCCCGCCCGCCGATCCGCTGTATCCCTGCCCCCATGGCCCTCCGCTTCGAGACCGTGCGCGGCGACGCACTGCAACCCTGGCTGCCGGCCCTGGCGCGGCTGCGCATCGGTGTGTTCCGCGACTGGCCCTATCTGTACAAAGGCGACCGCCGGGCCGAGGCCGCCTATCTCCGCGACTTCTCCCGCAACGCCGACGCCGCCATCATCCTGGCGCTGGACGGCGAGCGCGCCGTCGGTGCCGCCACCTGCGAACCAATGGCCAACGCCCATGGCTGGGCCCGCGCGCCCTTCATCGCCAGCGGGCGCGACCCGGCGGCTTATTGCTACTTCGGGGAGAGCGTGTTGCTGCCGGCCTGGCGCGGCCAGGGCGCCGGCGTTCGCTTCTTCGAGCGGCGCGAAGCCCATGCCCGCAGCCTGGGCCTGCACCGCACCACCTTCTGCGCCGTGCGGCGGGACGACCCTGCCGACCCGCGCCGCCCCGCCAGCTATACGCCTCTGGACGGCTTCTGGCGCAATCGCGGCTACGCCCCCGCCGGCTTCGCCTGCGCCCTGCCCTGGCGGGAGACCGGCCGGCGCGGGGAAACGCCCCACATGCTCGATTTCTGGGAACGCGCCCTGCCATGACCGCCCAGCCCGTACCCGCGCGGCCCCTGCGCCTCGCCTTGCTGCAATACCCGGTGGAGCGGCCCGAGGGCATCGCTGCCTTCGGCGCCAAGCTGGACCACTGGCTGGCCCAGGCCAAAGCCGGCGGCGCCGAGCTGGCCGTGCTGCCGGAATATGCCTGCGTGGAGCTGGGCGCCGCCCTCACCCGCTCCGACATCGCTGACGAGGCGGCGGAGCTGGCGGCGATGGTCGAAGCCGCGCCCGCCATCCTGGCCGAGATGCGCGCAGCCGCCCGCCGCGCCGGGCTGTGGCTGCTGGCCGGTACCCTGCCGATGCGGGATGCCGATGGCCTGATCCGCAACCGCGCCCCGCTGATCGACCCCGAAGGCCGCCTCGCCACCCAGGACAAGCATGCGATGACGCGGTTCGAGCGGGAGCGCTGGGGCGTCACCGCCGGTGCCAGCCCCTCGGTATTCAGCACGCCGTGGGGGCTGATCGGCATCTCCGTCTGCTACGACGCGGAATTCCCGAAGCACGTGCGCGCCCAGGTGGAAGCCGGCGCCTGGCTGGTCCTCGCCCCCTCCTGCACCGACACGCTGCACGGCTTCAACCGCGTCCGCGTCTGCGCCGCCGCGCGCGCGGTGGAGAACCAGTGCTTCGTCGCCATCACCCCCACCGTCGGCACCGCGCCCTGGTCCGCCGCGCTGGATGCCAACCGGGGCTACGCCGCCGTGTTCGGCCCGATCGACCGCGGCTTCCCGGAGGATGGCGTGCTAGCGCGCGGCGCGCTCGACATGCCGCAATGGGTGTTCGCCGAGCTGGACCCCGCGCGCATCGAGGCCGTCCGCCGTGAAGGCGCCGTCTTCAACCACCGGGACTGGCCCAAGCGATCCTTCCACAAGCCGCCCGTGGCGGTGCCGGCATGACGCTGGTCTATATCGTCGCCGGGGAAGCCTCTGGCGACCTGCTGGGGGCCCGGCTGATCGCCGCCCTGCGTGACGCGCGCCCGGACCTGGTCTTCGCCGGCGTCGGCGGCGACCGCATGGCCGAGCAGGGTTTTGTCAGTCTCTTCCCCATGCGGGAACTCGCCGTGATGGGGTTGGCGGAGGTGCTGCCCAATATCCGCCGCCTCTCCCAGCGGCTGACGCAGACAGTGGCCGATATCGAAGCGCGCCGCCCCGCCGTGGTCGTCACCATCGACAGCCCCGGCTTCGGCCTGCGCGTGGCGGCGCGGGTTAGGCCCAAGGGCTTCACCATCCTCCACTACGTCGCCCCCCAGGTCTGGGCCTGGCGCCAGGGGCGGGTGAAGCGCATCGCCAAGGAAGTCGACCGCATCCTGGCCCTGCTGCCCTTCGAGGCGCCCTTCTTCGAGAAAGCCGGCATCCCGGTCGATTTCGTCGGCCATTCCATCCTGGAATCCGGCGCCGACCAGGGCGACGCCGCCCGCTTCCGCGCCCTCCACGCCATCGCGCCGGATGAGCGCATCGTCCTCGTCATGCCCGGCAGCCGCCGCAGCGAGGTCGGCCGCCTGCTACCCACCTTCGGCGCCGCGCTGAAGCTGGCCGCCAACCGCGTGCCGAAGCTGCGCCCCGTCGTCCCGCTCGCCGGGCCGGTGGAGGAGAGCGTCCGCGCCGTCGCCGCCGGCTGGCACCCCGCGCCCATCCTGGTGCGCGACATCGCCGAGAAATACGACGCCTTCGCCGCCGCCGAGGCCGGCATCATCAAATCCGGCACCTCCTCGCTGGAGGTGGCACTGGCCGGCGTGCCCATGGTGGTGGGCTACCGCGTCAACCCGATCACCGCCGCCATCGTGCGCCGGCTGGTCAAGGTGCAGTATGTCAGCATCGTCAACCTCCTCGCCAAGCGCAGCATCATTCCGGAATTGCTGCAGGAGGATTGCACGCCCGAAAAGCTCTCCGCCGAACTGGTCCGCCTGCTGACGGACCCCGCCGCGGCGACAGCCCAGCGCGACGGCTTCGCCAGCGTGTTCGACATGCTACGGCCGGAGGGCGGCGTGCCCAGCGCGGCAGCGGCCGCGTCGGTGCTGCGGGCGATCGAGGGGCGGTCGGCAGAAGCGCCGAGTTAAGGTTGGGGGCATGAACTCCCCCAAGCCCCCGTCTTTTTCTGCGAGTTTTGAGGTGGGTCCAGATGCCGGATGCGGCGCCTGTAGCCTTGGAACGTGGCCGTCGCCGGTGAATCAGCGGGAAATCACGCGGCCGGCGAGCTCGGGTTTCGCAGGGCATGATACGCGGCGGACCCACCTTGAAGCTTATCTGCTGAAAAGCGAATGGAGCGGATAAGCTCCGATCTCGTTTGATCGCGTGATGCGCGCCTTCGCTTGATTCAACCGCAGGCAATTGTGCCATCCATTGGATGACCCCCTGGTCCTGACGCGATTCTGCAGAGGTCTGCCTTCCCGGAAATCGGCCCGCCGGCCATCAAGTCAGTCCAATGAAGGCCGAGGAAAACACGCCCCAGCGTCACCCCTTCAACATCGCCGCCAATTCGGCCGACAGCCCGCTGCTATCCCGGCCCGAGAGCGGCGCCAGGCTGCCGGCACGCGGCTTCGGCAGGTTCAGCGCCACCAGCGCCTCGGCCTGCTTCACCGCGCAGGCAATGCCGTCCAGCAACGGCACGGGGGACCGGTCCGCCAGCCGGGCCGCCATGCCGGCCAGCGCGGCACCGCCCAGCACCACCGCATCGGCGCCGCCTTCCACCAGGCGGTGGATGCCTGCCAGCACCGCCGCCTCGGCCCCAGCCGGGTCGCGCACCGCCTCCTGCGGCGTCATCGCCACGCCATCCAGGCCGGACAGGCGGGAGGACAGGCCATGGCGGCCAATCAGTTCCCGGTAGGTCTCCACCCCACCCAGCGTCAGCAGGCCGAAGCGCGCCGCCACCATGCAGGCGGTCAGGCACGCAGCCTCGGTCATGCCGACCACCGGGCAGGGCATCAGCTGGCGTGCGGCTTCCAGCGCGGTGTCGTGGCTGACCGCCAGCACCACCGCCTGCACCTGCCCGCTATGCCCGGCCAGCAACTCCAGCAACGCATGCCCGGCGATGATGTTCTCAGCGCGAGAGGAGATGACCGCCGGGCCGAAGCGGGGAGTTGCCGGCACGATCTCGGTGCCCGGCGCCGCCGCATCCCGCGCCGCCGCGGCGCAGAGCTGCGTGATCGCCTCGGTCGTGTTGGCGTTCGCGACCAGGATGCGCATCATGCGCCCAGCCCCGCGAAGGCACCGGTGGCCAGGCGGGAATCCACCTTGCCCCGCAGCGCCAGCGCCTCCAGCCCCGATGCCGGGTCCGCCCAGACCAGGAAGGGGTTCAGCGCCAGCACATCCCCCGGCCGCAGCGGCAGGCTGAGCGCCAGGCCCGGCGTCTCCAGCGCCGCATCCAGCGCGGCCAGCGCTGCGGCAGGCGTGGCGCGGGCGATCGCCTCCCGCCGCAGCCAGGCGGAAAACACGCCGCTGCTGACAGCAAAGACCGGCAGGTCCAGATCCTCCCCATGTGGCAGCGGGCGGTAGAACACCTCCAGCTGGGCGCGGTCCGCCTTCATCAGGGCGTTGTGCACGGCGGCGGCGGACCGCAGCGTCACGGTCGTCGGCTGCCGGCACAGTAGCAGCAGGATATCGCTGGCACCCTCCGCCAGGCTGCCGGCCGGTACGGTCATCCTCTCGCCCATCCGCTCGCCCAGAGTGGCCAGCAGTGCCGCGCCATCCTCCGGCGCCGGCAGGCCGCGCAGCAGCGCGAAGCCCTTGCCATGCGCCAGCCGCTCCGCCACGCGGGACAGCAAGGGGTCCAGCACGGGCCTCGGCTCGCCCGGCGGCGCCAGGGTTTCCGCGGCGGCCTCGGCCCCCAGCGGCACCATCCAGTCGGCGGGGGAGAGCGCCTCCGCGGTCCAGAGATGCGCGCCACTCTCAGGTGCGATGCGGCGGGGGGTCGGGGTGTCTGTCATCGTCAGGCAGGCTAGCAGGCGGCCCCGGCCGCCGTCAGCCACACATGCGTCAGTGGCGGTGTGCACCCAGGCCTTTGCGGAAGCTAAGGAAGGTTGGGGAAGGAGTTCCCCAGGCCCCTTCTTTTTCTGCAGTTTTGGCAGCTCTCCCCGGGCTGTAGGGGCGTGCCCTGGTGATGGAAACAGGCACGAGAGCTGGACCATCGGTCCGCGCACCTCGTTGCCGCCCCGCTTCAGATCGAAACACCTGCTTCGCAGTCGCACCAGAGCACTCGAAAAAGCAAAGGAAGGGGATCGGGGAATTCTTCCCCGGCCTTCCGCTGATCTTCCTTCTCATCCGCCCAAACCGACCATTCCCGGCCGCCCGGACCCCCTTGCCGCATCGGCCCGGGCATCGCAGGCTCGTCACCTCACCGCCGGAACCATGGCCGCCGCCGCTGCCGGATGCGGCATGGACCAGCCTGTCTTTGTCCCGCGTAATGCGCGCCACCCTCGGCGCCACGCCCAGCAGGAGCACCACCCCATGGATGCAGCGACGCCGAATGCCCCCTCCCCCAACGCGGACCGGGCCCTCGCGCTGCCCTTCACGGCGGAGGCGCTGCTGGCCGCGATGCGTCCTTGGGTGGAGCAGGAAAGCCCGACCTTCGACGCCACCGCCGTTAATGCCATGATGTCCCTCGCCATGCGGGACATGGCGCTGATGGGCGCGCAGGTGGAGCGCATTCCCGGCCGCCTGGGCCTGGGCGATTGCGTCCGTGCCCGCTTCGCGCCCCCCGGCGCCCCGGCCGGCGGCATCCTGATCCTGGCGCATCTGGATACGGTGCATCCGGTAGGCACGCTGGCGAACGGCCTGCCCTTCCGCGTGGAAGGCGACCGCGCCTTCGGCCCCGGCCTGTTCGACATGAAGGGCGGCACCGTGCTGGCGCTGCAGGCACTGGGCGCGCTGGCCAAGGCCGGCATCCCCACCAGCCGCCCGGTGACGGTGCTGCTGACCAGCGACGAGGAGATCGGCAGCCCCTCCACCCGCGACCTGATTGAGGCCGAGGCCGCCCGCCACCAGGTGGTGCTGGTGCCGGAGCCGGGGCGCGCCGACCATGGCGTGGTCAGCGGCCGCTATGCCATTGCCCGCTTCAACCTGCGTGCCACTGGCAAGCCCAGCCATGCCGGCGCGCAACTCTCCGCCGGCCGCAGCGCGGTGAAGGAGATGGCGCGCCGGATGATCGCCATCGAGGACATGACGACCGAGGCCTGCACCTATTCCGTCGGCGTCTTCCATGGCGGCCAGTGGGTGAACTGCGTGCCCACCTTCTGCGATGCCGAGTCGCTGAGCATGGCCAAGCGCCAGGCGGATCTGGACGCGGCGGTGGAGAAGATGCTGGCGCTGAACGACACCAGCGGCGATGTCCGCTTCGAGGTGAAGCGCGGCGTCACCCGCCCGGTGTGGGAGCCGGATGCCGGCACGATGGGCCTGTATGAGCTGGCGCGCGGCCTCGGCGCCAAGCTGGGCCTGACCATCGGGCATGAGAGCGCCGGCGGCGGCTCGGACGGCAACTTCACCGGCGCCATGGGTATCCCGACGCTGGATGGGCTGGGCGTGATGGGCGGCAACGCGCATACGCTGAACGAACACGTGCTGATGGATAGCCTGGTGCCCCGCGCCCGGTTGCTGGCCGGCCTGCTGGCCAGCGTCTGACCGCACGGGGCCGGGGAATCCCGCTTCCCCGGCCCTGCCGTTCGCCAACGCTACGCCTTCAGGGTGTCTCGGCCGGCTCCGCCACCGGTGGGCGCAGGCCCAGCGCCACCGGCACTGCCAGCGCGCAAAGCGCCGCCATCAGCCAGAACACTCCGCCGCCGAAATTGGCGTAGAGCGGGCCACACACCAGCGTCAGCAGCGCCGTGGCGACGCCGACACCCAGGCTGGCGTGCAGGGATTGCGCCGTCGCCGCCTGCCCCGGCGGCACCAGGCTGATCAGCAGGCGCATCGAGGCCAGATACTGCGCGCCGAAGGTCAGGCCATGCAGCAGTTGCGCCACCGCCAGCGCCGGCAACCAGACCGTGCCGGCCAGCAGCCCCCAGCGCACCACCCCCGCCACCGCCGCGACCAGGGAGAGGCCGCGCAGCCCCAGCCGTTCCACCAGCGCGTGGCCGAAGGTGAACAGCAGGATCTCGGCGATGACGCCACCGGCCCATAGCAGGCCGATGGTCAGCGGTGCGTGCCCTGCCGCCGCCCAGTGGATGGCGCCGAACGCGTACAGTGCGGCGTGGCTGCCCTGCACCAGGGCCGAGACCAGCATCAGCCGCCCCAGCCCCGGCAGCGCCAGCACGGCGCGGAAACTGCCGGGCCGCGCCACGCGCACCTCGCCCGTCCGCCGCAGCGTCAGCGCCGCGAGGGCGGAGAGCACCAGCATCAGCGCCAGCAGCACCGGCACGATATCGTAGCCCTGCCGCCCCACCAGCCAGCCCGCCAGCGCCGAGGCCAGGATGAAGGTGGCCGAGCCGACCGCGCGCACCCGGCCGTAGTCGAACAGCCCGCGCCTGGCGGCGGCAAGCGTGACCGTCTCGCTCAACGGCACCAGCGGGGCCAGGACGGTGCTGTACATCAGCTGCGCCAGCAGGATGCCGACGACGCCCGCCGCCAGCAGAAAGCCGCAGGCCGCCAGGGCGGAGGCCGCCGCCGTCGCTGCCAGCAGCAGGCGCGGGTCGTGCAGCGAATCGGCCAGCCGCCCCGCCATTGGCCCTACCAGCAGGCGCACGGCAGAACCCAGTGCCAGGGCGACCGAGACCTCCCCCGCATCGAGGCCACGAGAGGTCAGGAAGGCCGGCAGAAAGGGCTGGAACACCCCGACCACGGCATAGGCGGCGCCCAATAGCGCCGCGTGGCGCAAGGCATGGGAGGTCGAGGCAGGAGCTTGGCGCATGAGCCCCGCCAGCCTGCCCCAGCCCCGCCGGCAGGACCAGGGGCCAGTCGCTGGGGCGAGGTGCTTCAGTGGGTGCTGCGGTCACGGCGCACGTGCCAGGCCTTCACCTCGTCACGCCATTCACGGTTTCGGCTCCGGTCCCATCATCGCCCGTCCGCCGCCGTGCGCGCCAGGAAGCCATCCACCGCGCGGCGCAGTTCCGCGCTGCGCCCCTGTAGCCCATCGGCGGCGCCGGAGAGGGTGACAAGTTCCGCCCGCGTGCGGGTGGCTGCGCCCTGCACGTCGGCGCTGCGCTGGGCCACGGCATTGGTGCCCTGCGCGGCGGCGGCGGCGGCGCGGGCAATCTCCTTCGTCGCGGCGCCCTGCTGCTCCACCGCCGCGGCAATGCCGGCGCTGATGCGGTCCATCTCCGCGATGGTCGCGGCAATGCCGCCAATGGCCTGTACCGTGGCGCCGGTGGCCTGCCGCATCGCCTCGATCTGCCCGCCGATCTCCTCGGTCGCCCTGGCGGTCTGGCTGGCCAGGGACTTCACCTCGCTGGCCACCACGGCAAAGCCCTTGCCGGCCTCGCCCGCGCGTGCCGCCTCGATCGTCGCGTTCAGCGCCAGCAGGTTGGTCTGTCCGGCGATGTCGCCGATCAGCCGCACCACGTCGCCGATGCGGGCGGCGGCGTCCGTCAGCCCCTGCACGGTGCGGTCGCTGTTGCGGGCGGCCTCCGCCGCGCCGGTCGCGGCCTGGGTCGCCTGCGCGGTCTGGCGCGCGATCTCCTGCACGGCGGAGGCCATTTCCTCGGCCGCCGCGGCCACGGTGCGCACTTCCTGGGCGGTGCCGCCGGCCGCATCCGCCACCGCGTGCCCGGCATCCTCGCCCACTTCCGCCGCCTGCATCAGCGCCTGCCGCGCCCCGCCCACCGATTCCGTCGCCTGGAACAGGCCGGACATGGCGCGGTCCACTTCCTGCCGGAAGGCGGCGACGGCGCTGGCATACAGTTCCGCCTGTTGCGCCCGCTGCTCGGCCTGATGCCGGGCGCCGGCCTCCACCTTGCGCGCCTCACTCAGGCTCTGGCGCAGTTGCTCGGCGCTTTGGGCCAGGGCACCGATCTCGTCGGTCCGTGCGGTGCCGGGCACGGCAGCGCCCAAATCGCCCTGCGCCATGCCGCCCAGCCGCGCTCCGGTGGCCGAGAGCGGCCGCAGGATGCTGCGGCGCACCACGAGCGGCAACACCACCCCCAGCACGCCAAGGCCGGCCAGCGCCACGATCACCAGGGTCCACGCCGTCTGCCGCGCTTCCGCCTGCGCCGCCGCCAGGTCGGCCGCCGCGCGCGCGCCGGCGCTCCGCTCCGCCTGTTGCAGCAATTCGTTGAACTGGCGGCGCACGGCCCGGTTGGCCTCGTTATTGCCCAGCCGGTCCGCAGCCTGGTGGCCCTCGGCCACGGCCACGCGGGCCACCTCCTCCCGGAACCGGGCGAATTCGGCGGCGGCGGCGGCCATGCGGGCGAACTCCGCCTCGCCCTCCGGCCGGACGAGCGGCCGCCACTGGCCGATCTCGCCCTGCATCTGCCCCAGCACCTCCTGCAGCCGGGACGCCGCCCGCTGCCGCCCAACAGGGTCGGCGGTGAAGTACAGCAGGCGGCTCTCGGCCACCGCCTCCATCACCTCGGCATTCACCCGCTCCGCATGCCAGGCGGCGGAGAGGGAGCGGTGCAGGTTCCGCACGTGCTCCTCGCCACGCGAAAGGCCATGGAAGGCCAGCAGGGCAATTCCCAGGGCCACCAGCCCCGCCAGCCCCATCAGGGCGTACAGGCGCAAGGCGAGCGACGATGCGAGCCAGCGGAGCATTGGCGTTCCTTCCCCCCGCGCCAGCCATTGGCGCGCTACGCCCCGCACTAGCCTGGAATTGCCTTTCGGTCGGTTAACGGCCCCGCGCCGCACGCCCCCCGTTGCCAAGCACCCCCCATTGGCGCCACACACTGGCTGCGATGTCAGCCTTCGTCCCCACGAACTCGTCCGCCTCGATGTTTCCGGCCCGCGTCAAGGCCATCCTGGGTCCGACCAATACGGGTAAGACCCATTTGGCGATCACCCGGCTGCTGGCGCATGCGTCCGGTATCATCGGCTTCCCGCTGCGTTTGCTGGCGCGCGAGAACTATGACCGCATGGTGGCGGCCAAGGGGGCGCGCTACGTTGCCCTGATCACCGGCGAGGAAAAGATCGTCCCGCCCGAGGCCAGGTGGTTCGCCTGCACGGTCGAGGCCATGCCGCTGGACCGCAAGGCCGAGTTCGTCGCGGTGGACGAGATCCAGCTCTGCGCCGACCCTGACCGCGGCCATATCTTCACCGACCGGCTGCTGCACGCGCGCGGGCTGGTCGAGACGATGTTCCTGGGCGCGGAGACCATCCGCCCGCTGCTGCAGCGCCTGGTGCCGCAGGCGGAGATCGAGACCCGCCCACGCCTTTCCCAGCTCGAATACGCCGGCCCGGCCAAGCTGACCCGCCTGCCGCCGCGCAGCGCCGTCGTCGCCTTCTCCGCCGCCGAGGTCTACGCGATCGCCGAGGCCATCCGCCGCCGGCGCGGCGGCTGCGCCGTGGTCATGGGCCGCCTCTCACCCCGCACCCGCAACGCCCAGGTGGCGCTGTACCAGAACCGCGAGGTGGATTTCCTGGTGGCGACCGACGCCATCGGGATGGGGCTGAACATGGATGTCGACCATGTCGCCTTCGCCAGCACGCAGAAATTCGACGGCCACCGCCCGCGCCCGCTGACGGCGCAGGAAGCCGCGCAGATCGCCGGCCGCGCCGGGCGCGGCATGCGGGACGGCAGCTTCGGCGTCACCGCCGACTGCCCGCCACTGGCGGAGGAGATCGTCGCCAAGATCGAGAACCACCAGTTCGAGGCGCTGACCACCCTCGCCTGGCGGAACTCCTCGCTGGATACCAGCAGCATCGACGCGCTGCTGGACAGCCTGGCCCTGGCACCGAACCAGCCCGGCCTGTCCCGCGGCAACGACGCGACGGACCATATCACGCTGGAAGCCCTGTCCCGCGACCCGGATGTGCGCCGGCTGGCTTCCTCCCGCGCCCGGGTGCGGCTGCTGTGGGAAGCCTGCCAGATCCCGGATTTCCGGAAGCTGGCGGATGACAGCCACACCCGCCTCGCCGCCAAGATCTTCGGCCATCTCGCCGAGGATGGCTCGCTGCCCAATGACTGGGTCGCCAGCCAGATCGCCCAACTGGGTAACATCGAGGGCGACCTCGATACGCTGATGTCACGCCTTTCGGCTATCCGGGTCTGGACCTACGTGGCCGCCCGGGCCGATTGGGTGCGCGATGCAACCCGTTTCCAGTCCGAGGCCCGCGCGGCCGAGGACGCCGTTTCCGACGCGCTGCATGAGCGCCTGACCGCCCGTTTCGTCGACCGCCGCGCGGCTCACTTGATCCGCAGGCTGGACGAGACGGAGGAAGAGCTGCTGTCCGCCGTCAATCGTAAAGGAGAGGTGGTAGTGGAAGGCCATCCGGTCGGTCATGTCAGCGGCTTCGTGTTCGAGCCGGATGCGACAGTCGCCAATGAGGACGAGCGTAAGCTGGTCATGCGCGCGGCGCGCCGCGCCCTGGTGGGCGAAATGCCCCGCCGGGTCGATGCGCTGGAGGCGGCGAAGGACGAGGAATTCTCCCTCATCCCCACCCACCGCATCGTCTGGGACGGCGCGGAGATTGCGCGGCTGAAGCCCGGCCCGACGCCGGACAAGCCGCAGGTCGAGCCCCTGCCCAGCGAGTTCCTGGACGGCGCCCAGCGGGAGCGCATCCGCGCCAAGCTGGCCACCTGGCTGGAAGCGATGCTGGCGAAGGAATTCGCCGCCCTCGCCACGGTCGAGGAAAAGGCGGCCGAGGACAACACTCTGCGCGGCCCCGCCTTCCGCCTGCGGGAGTATCTGGGCCTCGTCCCCGGTGGCACCGAAGCCGACATCAACCCGGAGCTGCGGCAGAAGCTGAAGGCCATCGGCATCCGTGCCGGGCGCTTCGCGCTGTACCTGCCGGAAGTGCTGAAGCCGAAGCCGATGGCACTGCGCGCGCAGCTCTGGGCGCTGAAGGCCGAATGCATCGTGCCGACGCTGCCGGGTGGCGGCCTCGTCTCCATCCAACCGCCGGAAGGCTGGCCGCGCGGCTTCGCCGAGACCATGGGCTGGGTGCAGGCCGGCCCTGTGCTGCTGCGCCTGGACGTGGCGGAGCGCGTGGCCGGCGAGTTGGGCCACCTGACCCGCCGTACCCCCGCCATGTTGCCGCCGGACGTCGCCAGCCGCCTGGGCGTGAAGGCCGATGCGCTGCCGGCGGTGCTGGCCACGCTGGGCTTCCGCCTGCTGCCGGTGGATGCCCTGGCCGAGGACGCCTTCGGCCCGCCCAGCCCGACCATGGTCGGCGCCCGGCGGGAAGACGGGCATCGCGGCCGCCACGGCCAGCCACGCCACGGCCGCCCGCAGCGTGACCGCCGGCCCCAGCCCGCCGCCGCCGCGCCGCAGGATGGC
>NZ_JACTVA010000036.1 GCF_014490485.1 Teichococcus aerophilus
GGCGGCGCGGGCGGGCCAGTCGGCGGCGGCGGCCCAGCCATCGTCTACCACCAGCAGCAACGGCCCGTCGCCGGCGGTGGCGGCGCCCGGGCCCCAGACAGGGCGGGCCAGCCCCAGCACGATCAGCGCGGCCGCCGCCAGCCGCAGCAGCAGCAGCCACCAAGGCGTGCGGCTGGGCGTCTGCTCCGGCATCGGCAGGTCCCGCAACAGCCTCACGGCGGGGAAGGCCTGCCGGCGCGGTGCCGGCGGCGTCACGCGCAGCAGCCACCAGATGGCCGGCAACAGAGGCAGCGCCAGCAGCAACCAGGGAAGCACGAAGCCGATCGGGCCGAGTTGCAGCATCAGGGGCGGCCTATCCGGGCGAGAGGGTCTGCCACAACGCCAGCAACGCGGCCTCGGGCGGGGTGTCGGTACGGTGGGTGGCGAAACGCCAGCCGGCGGCACCGGCGATGGCGGCCAGCCCGGCACGGTGGGCGGCCAGCCGCTCGGCGTAGAGTGCCCGCACGCTTTCCACGCGGGGCAGCAGCAGCGGCGCGTCGCCGGTCAGTGCCTCGAAGCGGACGCGGCCGGTATAGGGCAGCGTCTCCTCCGCTGGGTCCAGGATCTGCAGCAGGTGGCCGGTGACGCCGCGCCCGGCCAGGGCGGCGACAGCGGCGCGCGTCTCCTCCAGCGGAGCCAGGAAATCGCTGAACAGCACGGCGCGGGCGTGGCGGGGCAGGGCATCATCGGCCGGTGGCGCGGTGTGGCGGCTGAGCGCATCGGCGAGCGAGGGCAGCACGCCGCGCCCGGTCCAGGCCCGGCGCTGGCCCAGCAGGCGCACCCGTTCCCCACCCCGCATCAGCAGCGCGGCGAGCGCCAGCAGCAGCAATTCAGCGCGTTCGGCCTTCCGGGGCAGGGCGGGCGTGCCGGACCATTGCATGGTCTGCCCGGCATCGCGCCACAGGGCGATGCTTTGCGCCGCCTCCCACTCGGTCTCCCGCACGAACAGGCGGTCGGACTTGGCGCTTTGGCGCCAGTCCAGCCGGCTGATGGAATCGCCGGCCAGGTAGGGGCGGAACTGCCAGAAGGCATCGCCCTGTCCGGCGCGGCGCCGGCCATGCACCCCCTGCATGACGGTGGAGGCGACCCGCTCGGCCGCCACAACCAGCGGCGGCAGCCGGGCACCCAGCGCCTCAGCCCGTAGCGCGGCGTTCGGCGCCGCGGGGCGGGAGGCGGGGGGCGAGGCGGGCGCCTCAGCCAAGGCTGGCCTTCAGCGCGCCGATGACATCGGCCAACTGCACCCCGTCCGCCCGGGCCGAGAAATTCAGCGCCATGCGGTGGCGCAGCACCGGCTCGGCCAGGGCCAGCACGTCCTCGATGCTCGGGGCCAGGCGGCCATCCAGCACGGCACGGGCGCGGGTGGCCAGCATCAGCGCCTGGGCGGCGCGCGGGCCGGGGCCCCAGGCCAGGTGCTTCCGCACCGCCTCCAGCGAACCGGTTTCCGGCCGGGCACCGCGTACCAGCTTCAGGATGGCGTCCAGCACCTGCTCGCCCACCGGGATGCGGCGGATCAGCGCCTGGGCGGCCAGCAACTCTGCCGCCGTCAGCGCCGGGCGTGCCTTGGCCTCCTGCGCGCCGGTGGTGGCCAGCAGCATGGCGCGCTCGGCGGCTTCGTCCGGGTAAGTGACCTCCACTTCCAGCAGGAAGCGGTCCAACTGCGCTTCCGGCAGCGGATAGGTCCCTTCCTGCTCGATCGGGTTCTGCGTCGCCAGCACATGGAAGGGCGCCGGCAGCGGGTAGGTGGTGCCGCCCACCGCCACCTTGCGCTCCTGCATGGCCTGCAGCAGCGCCGACTGCGTGCGGGGCGAGGCGCGGTTGATCTCGTCCGCCATCAGCAGCTGGCAGAAGATCGGGCCATGGATGAAGCGGAAGGCGCGCTTGCCGTCGCCGGCTTCCTCCAGCACCTCGCTGCCCAGGATATCAGCGGGCATCAGGTCGGGGGTGAACTGTACGCGGCCTTCATGCAGGCCCAGCACGGTGCCCAGCGTCTCCACCAGCCGCGTCTTGCCCAGGCCCGGCACGCCGACCAGCAGAACATGGCCGCCGGAGAGCAGGGTGATCAGCACCTGCTCCACCACAAGCGGCTGGCCGAAGATTACTTCGCCGACCGCGGCCTTGACGCGGGACAGGCGGCTTCCCAATGCCTCGACGTCCGCGACGAGGGATGTGGGGTCAATGGGGGCTGCCACTTCAACCATGCCAGTCGGGCTCCTTATATAGGCTGGATATGGGAGGCCGGGTGCTCTCCGCCAGCCGGCCCTTTATCCAGGAGCGAGACTTGGAAAGCTTATGACCCAGCGTATGACCAGCGGGCGTGCGGACAAAGCATTGAATGCGCCGCAACAGGAGGATGTGAGCGGCGCGTGCTGCCGCCCACAGCCGGATGCCAGCAGCGGCGGCCCTTGCGGCCTGCCCCTGGCGGGGCTGCGCCCGGGCCGCCCCGGTGCCACCAGCCCGGCCCGCCTACGCCACGAATGCGGCCCGCTGGAGATGCGGATCGCCCGGGACGGCAGCTGGCACTACAAGGGCAGCCCGATCGGCCGGAAGGAGCTGGTCTGCCTGTTCGCCTCCGTGCTGAAGCGGGAGGAGGATGGCAGCTACTGGCTGGAAACCCCGGTGGAGCGCGGGCAGATTGAGGTTGAGGACGCGCCCTTCATCGCCGTCGAGGTGTTCTGGCGCAGATGTGAGGGCCGCCAGTGCCTGACCTTCCGCACCAACCTCGATGAAATGATCACCGCGGACCACGACCACCCCATCCGTGTCGCCATCGACCCGCGCACGCGGGAGCCGCGGCCCTATGTGCAGGTCCGCCCCGGGCTGGAAGCCCGCATCAACCGCGCCGTGTTCTACGAGCTGGTCGCCCTGGCCGAGCCAGAGAAGGTGGAAGGCCGCGACCTGCTGGGCGTGTGGAGCGAGGGCGTATTCTTCCCCATCGACGACGCGCCGGCCGAGGCGCCGCCGCGCAAGGCCAGAAGCCGCGCCGCCAATGGCGCCACTGCCGCCGCCCGCACCGCCGGCGCCAAGTGAGCACCACGTTGCTGTCGGCCACCGAAGTGGCCGAACGCCTCTCCGACCCCGCCCGCCTGGCCCGCGCGGATGCGACGATGACAGAGGGGTGGGAGGACACCGGCCACCCGCCCATTGCCTCCGCCGTGCTGGTACCGGTGGTGATGCATCCGTCGCCCACCATTCTGCTGACGTTGCGGACCGCGAAGCTCTCCGCCCATGCCGGCCAGGTCGCCTTTCCCGGCGGCCGCATGGAGCCGGGCGAAAGCGCCGAGCAGGCCGCCCTACGGGAGAGTTGGGAAGAAGTCGGCCTCGGCCCCACTTTGCCTAAAGTGCTTGGCCGGTTGCCGGACCACCTGACCGGCACCGGCTACCGAATCACCCCGGTACTGGCGCTGGTGGAACCGCCGCTGCAATTGATCCCCGAACCAGGGGAGGTGGAGCTGATCTTCGAATACGACCTCTCCCGCCTGCTGGACCCCGCGCTGCCGCAGAAGCAACGGGCGAAATTCCGTGGCGCGGAACGGAGCTTCTGGGTGTGGCCGCATGAGCGGCACTACGTCTGGGGCGCCACGGCGGCCATTCTGCGCAATCTGGCGCTGGTGTTGCGCTGAAAATTGGACGGACGGGAGAAGGCCGGGGAAGGCATTCCCCGGACCCCTTCTTCTATTTTTGCGAATTGGCGTGAGGGCCGAAAACGGCTGGCGGGTGACATTTGGCTCATGTGTCGCTGCCGACGCCGATATGTCCTGCGCGACGCTTCCCCCTGAAGGGGCCACCCGGCGCACCAAACCACTTGCAGACATAAAAGAAGGGGCCGGGGATTCCCTCGCCGGCCTTCACCCGTCAAAACAAAAAATGCGGCCCCGAAGGGCCGCATTTCCTAAAAGGCGGGGGTGAGCCCCGTTCGTCGTGCGCGGATCAGAGGATCCGCAGGCGGCCCAGCACATAGCCAATGGCGGCGCCGATCAGCACGGAGGTCAGCGGTTGCTCGCGCACCGCATCGCCCAGCTGGCCGAGCGCGTTGGTCGCCTGGCCCTGCACCTGGTTGTAGGCGCCACGCGCCTGGGCGTTGCGGTCGCCAGTGACGCTGCCCACGGCTTCCTGCACACGGCCGAAGGCGTCGCGGGCGGCACCGGTCACGCGGTTCTCGTCAACCATCTGGCTATTCCTTCTGACTGTTCATGTCGGGCTTGATCGCCCGGTTGCGTGGTCTCAACGCGGCGTCTTCCAATTGGATGCGCGCAGATAGCGCTTGAATGGAATGCGCGTGGCGCACCTTGAAATCAGGCGCGACAAGCGTTCCGGAAGGCGCCGCACCGATTGCGCGGGGCGCGCATGCGTGCTGCCCTGCCGCCGCCATGCATGACGATCCTCCGCACGACCGGCTCCCGCCCCCCGAATGGCTCTCCCACGGCGCGCCCGCCGCCGTGCTCGCCGCGCTGCCGGGCGCGCGCGTGGTCGGCGGCGCGGTGCGGGATGCGCTGGCACGGCGGCCGGTGCATGATGTTGATGTCGCCGTGGCGCTGCCGCCGGAGGAAGCCGCGCGCCTGCTGCGCGAACGCGGGATCAAGGTGTTCGAAACCGGGCTGGCACACGGCACCGTCACCGCCGTGCTGGACCACCAGCCGGTGGAGGTGACGAGCCTGCGCCGGGATCTGGTGACCGATGGCCGCCATGCCGAGGTAGCCTGGAGCACCGACTGGCGGGAGGACGCCGCCCGGCGCGACTTCACCATCAACGCGCTGTCGATGGATGCCTCCGGCGCGCTGTGGGACTACTTCGGCGGTCGGCGGGACCTGGCGGCCGGCCGCGTGCGCTTCGTGGGTGACCCGGCGACGCGGCTGGCGGAAGATTACCTGCGCGTGCTGCGCTTCTTCCGCTTCCAGGCCCGCTACGGCACCGGCGCACCGGATGCGGCGGCGATACAGGCCATCCGGGACGCGGTGCCCGGCCTTGCCCGCCTCTCGGTGGAGCGGGTGTGGATGGAGCTCAAGCGGCTGCTGCAGGCGCCGGAGCCGTTGGAAGCGCTGGCGCTGATGCGTCAGACCGGCGTGCTGCCCGCCATCCTGCCGGAAGCCGACAGCACCGACGCCCTGGCGCGGCTGCTGGCCGCCAGGGCACCGGCTGAGCCCCTGTTGCGCCTGGCCGCCCTGCTGCGCCCCGGCACCGAGGCCGCTGCGCTGGCCCGCCGCCTGCGATTCTCCACCGCCGAGGCCGCCCGGCTGCGCGGTCTGCTGGACGCCTCCCTCCGCCCGGCGCCGGAGCTGGACGGCGCCTCCCTGCGCCGCTGGCTGGCCGAGGCGCCGGCGGACCTGCCCGCCGACCTGGCCTGGATGGCGGAGGCGGCGGATGGGCAGGACCGGGCCGCGCTGCGGCACCGCATCGACACCACGCCCCGTCCGGTCTTCCCGCTGCAGGGGCGGGATGCGCTGGCCGCCGGCCTGGCGCCCGGCCCCGCCATGGGGCAGGCCCTGGCCGCGGTGCGGGCCTGGTGGCTGGCCGGTGGCTGCGAGGCCGATGCCGCCGCGTGCCGCGCCGCGCTGCTCGCCCTGCAAAGTAACGGGCCAGCCTGACCAGACGATAGTGATTGCGAGGCATTCTCAGCGGGTATAGACGGCCCTGCAACGGATCGTCGCTGGACCGTGCCAGCCGCCGCCGTGCCCCCGAACGAGGTTGCCATGTCCATGACCCGCCGCGGTCTTCTTGCCCTCTCCGGGGCAGCGCTGCTGCCTGCCGTCCCGTCGCGCGCCGCGCCGGCCCCGGTGCAGGTCACCGACATCACCGGCCGTACCGTCACGGTCAAGGCACCGGTCGAGCGGATGATCATGGGGGAGGGGCGGCAGAGCTACCTCGTCGCCGCGCTGGACCGGCAGAACCCCTTCGGCCGCGTCGTCGGCTGGCGGGACGATTTCCGCAAGGCGGACCTCGATGGCTACACGATCTATGAGAAGCAGTTCCCGCAGATCGCCCGGATCCCCAGCTTCGGCGGCTGGAAGGATGGCGCCTTCGATATCGAGCAGGTGATCTCGCTCCGCCCCGACGTGGTGGTGATGAACCTGGAATCGAAGGTCGCCATCGACGATGGCGGGCTGATCGGCAAGCTGGAGCGGGTGGGCATCCCCATCGTCTTCATCGACTTCCGGGAGAAGCCGTTCGAGAACGCCGAGCGCAGCATCGCCATCATGGCCCAGGTGCTGGGGCGGGAGGAGCAGGGCCGCACCCTGGCCGATTACCGCCGCACGCAGATCGAGCGCGTCACCAGCCGCCTGCAGGGCTTCACCGGCCCACGCCCCAAGGTGATGATTGAGCGCGCGGCGGGCTACGACGAGAGCTGCTGCATGTCCTTCGGCGACGAGAATTTCGGCCGGATGGTCACGCTGGCGGGCGGCATCAACATCGCCGCCACGCTGATCCCCGGTACGTTCGGGGTGGTGAACCCGGAACAGGTGGTGGCGGCGCAGCCCGACGTGGTGGTGGCCACCGGCAGCAACTGGAAGCTCTACGCGCCGGATGGCGCCTGGGTCGGCGTCGGCCCCGGCGCGGACCAGGCGGTGGCGCGGCAACGGCTGCGCAAGCTGATGGAGCGCCCCGCCTACCGCACCCTGCCGGTGGCGCGCAGCAACCGCGTGCACGCCATCTGGCACCAATTCTACGACAGCCCCTACCAGTTCGTCGCCATCCAGGTCCTGGCCAAGTGGCTGCACCCGGAGCTGTTCGCCGACCTGGACCCAGACGCCACCTTCCGCGAGTTCCACGAGCGCTTCCTGCCCGTGGCCTATGCACCGGGCTACTGGGTCTCCCTCTCCGCATGAGCACGGCATTGCAGGCGGACAGCATCGCCGAGGGTCGCGGCGCCTATCGCCGGCTGGCGCGGCGCAAGCTGGTGCTGCTCGGCGTGCTGGCGGCGCTGCTGCTGGCCAGCCTCGTCGCCGACCTGACGCTGGGGCCCGCGCGCTATTCCTATACCGAGGTGGTGCGGGCGCTGCTGGGGCTGGACGTCCCGCTCTCCGTCAGCGTCGTCGTCTGGGAAATCCGCCTGCCGGTGGCGTTGATGGCGGTGGTGGTGGGGGCGGCACTGGCCGTCTCCGGCGCGCAGATGCAGACGGTGTTGAACAACCCGCTGGCCAGCCCCTTTACTCTTGGCATCTCCGCCGCTGCCGGCTTCGGCGCGGCGCTGGGCTTCGTGCTGGGGGTCAGCCTGCTGCCGGCCGGCTGGTCGGCCTGGACCATCCCGGCCAACGCGTTCCTCTCCGCCATGGGTTGCTCGCTGCTGATCCACTTCCTCAGCAAGCGCCGCGGCATGACGACCGAGACCATCGTGCTGCTCGGCATCGCACTGGTCTTCACCTTCAATGCGGCGCTGTCCGCCCTCGAATTCATTGCGTCCGAGCAGGCGCTGGCGGCGGTGGTGTTCTGGACCATGGGCAGCCTGGGCCGTACCACCTGGGTGAAGCTCGGCATCGCCACCCTTGTGCTGGTGGCCATCTGGCCGCTCTTCGCCCGCCAGGCCTGGGCGCTGACGGCGCTGCGCCTGGGCGAGCACAAGGCAGCCAGCTTCGGCATCCAGGTCGGCCGGCTGCGGCTGCAGACCATCCTGCTGGTCAGCGCCCTGGCCTCGATCTGCGTCTCCTTCGTCGGTACCATCGGCTTCATCGGTCTGGTGGGGCCGCACATCGCCCGCATGCTGGTGGGCGAGGACCAGCGTTTCTTCCTGCCGGCCTCCGCGCTGGCCGGGGCGCTGGTGCTCTCCGCCGCCTCCGTCCTCAGCAAGTCCATCATCCCCGGGTTGATCCTGCCGATCGGCGTCGTCACCGCGCTGGTGGGCGTGCCGTTCTTCTTCAGCCTGATCCTCAGCACACGGAGCCGCCCATGGTGATGATGCCCCCGGTGGCACCGCCCATGGTGACCATGATGGTCGAGGGGTTGGAGGTCGCCTATGGCCGCCGCCCCATCCTGCGTGGCGTGACGCTGCCGGCGCTGCGTGGCGGGCAGATCACCGCGCTGCTCGGCCCCAACGCCGCCGGCAAGTCCACCCTGTTCCGCCGTATCGTCGGCCAGCTCTCCGGCCCCGGCACCGTGGCGGTGGATGGCCGCGCGCTGCGTGACCTCTCGCCGCAGGATGCCGCCCAGCCCTGCTACCTGCCGCAGGATACCTCGGCCAACGCCGTGCTGACGGTGTTCGAGGCCGTGCTGCTGGCCGGCAAGCAAGGCGGCAGCTGGTCGGTGACCGATGCGGAAGCCGATGCCGTGACCCGCACGCTGATGATGCTGGAGATCGAGGACCTCGCCGGCCGCGGCCTGGGCGAGCTCAGCGGCGGCCAGCGGCAGATGGTCGGGCTGGCCCAGGCACTGGTGCGCAACCCGCGCATCCTGCTGCTGGACGAGCCGACCAGCGCGCTGGATCTGCAACGCCAGGTGGAAGTGCTGCACCTGCTGCGCGACCTGGCGGAACGCGACGGGCTGTGCGTCGTCGTGGCCATCCATGACCTCAATCAGGCCCTGCGCTTTGCGGATCAAGTGGTCGTACTCAGCCACGGCAGCATCGTCGCCAGCGGCGCTCCCACGGATGTGCTGACGCCGGCCCTGCTGCAAGAGGTCTATGGCGTGGAAGCCCGGCTTGAGACCTGCTCCCGCGGCGTGCCGTTCCTGACCGTCGACGGCTCGGTCCGGCGCCGCCGGGGCTGAAGGCCGAAGGGGAAGGAATTCCCCATCAAACCTATAGGTTTGATCCTTCTATTCTTTTTTCGAGGTTTTGGTGGTGATTGTTGAAGGGGTGGGGCTGAGAGACGGCTGGGTGCGCCGGAGGTCCGGGACCTCCGGCGACTGACGGTTCAGCGAGGGTGCCCCATTATTTAAATCTTCAAGAAGCGTCCGCTCTCAATCGTAAGTCGCGCCCGCAAACTCGCAGAAAAAAGATGGGGTCTGGGGAATTCTTTCCCCAGCCTTCCTGCTGCACCCATCACCAACCCCGATCAGTATTCCTGCAAAGAAGCAAAACCGCGCGCTCAGGAATGCGCCTTACTCAGCATCCCGCGCCCTCGGCCAGCAAACCGTCATGCTGGTTCAGGCAGGCAGCAACAGCGGGAACCGAGACCCTCAGCCGCCGGGCAGCAGCGCGCGCGCTTCCGCATCCCGTTCCCGCGGCCAGGCGAAGAAGTTGAAGACGTAGGGATCGGAGGCTGCGTAGTTCGAGGGGTCCGGGCTGGCCCGTTGCATGGTCGGGCGGTGCAGGGCGGTGGCGGGGTGCCAGCGCCCGTCCAAGGCGAAGCAAGTGGTGTAGTCCAGCGCGTCCAGGAAGGCGGGCACGGCCCAGGTGGAGCCTTCCCGGTGCCGTTCCTCCAGCTCCAGCGTCAGCACGGGGCGGCAGCGCAGCAGGGTGTCACGGGCGCCGCGCAGCACTTCGTACTCGGCGCCTTCGGCGTCGATCTTCATCGCGGTCAGGTCCTGCAGGCCGAAGCTGTCCAGCGTGACGACGGGCACCTGTACCTGTTCGGCGCCGACATGCTGCCCATAGCCGTCATAGGTTTTGACCAGCGAGGCCCATTGTTCCTGCCGCACGCCCTGCACCACGGGGACGGACAGCGTGAGCTGGCCGGGCGCATCGCCCAGCGCCTGCGGGATCGGCTCGATGGCGCCAAGGCCGGCGCAGGCGGCGGAGAGCCGGGCGAAGGCGGCCGGCAGCGGCTCGAAGGCCAGAACCTGCGCGCCGGGCAGGCGGCTGAGCGGCAGGGTGATCAGCCCGTCATGCGCGCCGACATCGACCAGCCGGCCGGGCCGGTGCAGCGCCGTCAGGAAGCGAAGTTCATCCATGGCGCCTGTCCCGATTCTGTCGGTTGCATCATGGCGGCGGGCGGTCCGGCGGCACAAGCCGTGCCCGGCGCGGGGGCCGCGGCGCGTGTGGTCGGCCGGCCTTTTTGCGCCGTGTAGGCACCGTCGCCATAGCGTTCCAATGCGCCGGCGACGGCACGGAACGACACGGCTGTGGCTGCTGCCAAGGCTGCGGCAGGGCCTGCCAAGGCACCGCCGCGCGATGCCACGCCAAGATGACGCTTAGGTTCTTTCCAGCGCTTCACATTGATTTTCCACAATGACCGATGTGACGCACGGCCCCCTTGCTGCGTTCCCCTCCCGTCTGGAACTTTGGGAGATACGCGCGATGCCGCAGGACCCTCGCACCACCTTCCCGCAACCGCCGCAGCCCGAGCAGCAGCAGCCTCCCCCCGGCCACACCAGCGCCATGGAGCCGAAGCCCGATCATGGCGAGACCTCCTACAAGGGCAGCGGCCGGCTGGCCGGCAAGGTCGCGTTGATCACCGGCGCCGATTCCGGCATCGGCCGTGCCGTTGCCATCGCCTATGCGCGGGAAGGGGCGGATGTCCTGATCTCCTATCTCGATGAGCATGACGATGCGGAAGAAACCGCCCGCTGGGTACGGGAATCCGGCCAGCGCGCTGTGCTGGCGCCGGGCGACATCATCGACCCCGCCCATTGCCGCTCCTTGGTCGAGCGGACGGTGGCCGAGCTCGGCGGCCTGCATGTGCTGGTGAACAACGCCGCCATGCAGCGCACCCATGAAGCGATCGACGAAATCAGCGACGAGGAATGGGACCTCACCTTCCGCACCAACATCTATGCGCAGTTCTACCTGTGCAAAGCCGCGCTGAAGCACATGCAGCCGGGCGCGACGATCGTGAACACCACCTCGATCAACGCCAAGAACCCGTCGCCGACGCTGCTGGCCTATGCCACCACCAAGGGCGCCATTGCCAACTTCACCGCGGGCCTGGCGCAGCTGGTGGCGGAGAAGGGTGTGCGAGTGAACTGCGTCGCCCCCGGCCCGATCTGGACTCCGCTGATCCCCTCCACCATGCCGGCGGAGGAGGTGAAGAGCTTCGGGCAGAACACGCCGATCGGCCGCGCCGGCCAGCCGGCCGAGCTGGCGCCGGCCTATGTGCTGCTGGCATCGGACGAATCCAGCTATATCACCGGTGCGCTGATCCCCGTCACCGGCGGCCGGCCGATGCTGTGACGCTGGCGGGGGCGCTGGCCGCCCCCGCCGTCAGCGCGGCGTGCGCGTCTCCTGGCGGAGCCGCAGCGCCCCCACCGGGTCGTCCGTGGTGAACACGTCGATGCCGAGGCCGAGGAGGCGGCGCACCGTCTCCTCGCCATTGCCGGCATAGGCGCCGATGGACAGCCCGGTGACGCGGCAGGCGGCCACGGTCGCCTCGTCGCAATCCATGCTGTGGGGCGCGATGGCACCGACGCCGGCTGCCTGGGCCGCCGCCAACACGCCGCGCATGCCCGCTTCCCGCCAGCACTGGCGAGAGACCAGCCAGATCGCCCGGCCGCCGAAGCGCGTATCCGCCGCGGCTTCGGCCGCCAATTCCAGCCGGAAGCTGCTGACAGTGGTGCGGCCCAGCAGCCCGGCCTCCGCCAGCACGGCGGCCGATTTCGCCAGCAGACCGGCATAGGGCACGCCCTCCGCCCCCACCTTCAACTCCATCCGCAGGCCGATGGGGGTGGGGGCGAAGATCGCCACCACCGCCGCCAGGGTCGGGACGGCCTCGCCATTCGTGCCCTTCAGCCGGATGCGGGACAGCGCCTCCAGCGGTCGCGCTGCCACCGGGCCCTGTGCTTCGGTGGTGCGGTCCAGCGTCGGGTCATGGATCACCACCACCTCGCCATCGGCGGAGAGGTGGATGTCGAACTCCACCTGTTCCACCGGCAGCCGGGCGGTCTGGCGGAAGGCGGTCGGGCTGTTCTCCGGCCACAGAATGGCGCCGCCGCGGTGGGATGCGATCCAGGTCATCACGCCTTCCAGTTCTGCGCGCGGAAATCCATGCCGAAGGACTGGCCGGCGCGCCAAGGCAGCTCCTTCAGCTTGGCGGTGAAGTTCACCGTCTGGTGCAGCACCGTATAGGCCGGGTCTTCCCGCTCCGCGATCTCCAGCATCCGGCGGAAGGTGCGCTGGCGCACCGCCAGGTCGACCGAGCCGTTCAGCGCCTCGCACAGCTGGCCGAATTCCTCGTTCTGCCAGGCGCCCACCTGCCATTGCTGGCCCTGCGGCCCGTGCGAGGTCGGCATGGAGGCCACCGGGTCGTTGAAGGCGGCGCTGTTGGACCAGTCCCAGATGCCGCGCATGCCATCCTTGGCCAACACCTGCGGGAAGTTCTCCCGCGTCTCGATCTTCACGTTCAGCCCGGCCTGCCGCCAGCCTTCCACCATGATCTGCGCCGTCGCCACCTGCCCGGTGTAGTAGTTGTTGAGCAGGCGGTAGGGGATCGGCTCGCCCTGGTAGTTGGCCTCCTTCAGCAGCCGCCGCGCCTCGGCCAGGTCGAAGCGGGGGGCTTCCCAGTCCCGCTGGTACATCTCGCCGTAGAATTCGAACTGCTCGCCGCGCGGGATGCTGGTGCGGCCGCCCCACAGCGCCTCGACGATGCCCTGGCGGTCGATGCTGTGCGTCATGGCGCGCCGCACCCGGGCATCGCGCAGCACCGGGTTGGTCTTGTCGAACACCGAGAGCCGCATGTTCATGATCAGCCCGCCCACCACGTGCTGGCGCGGCTTCGCTTCCACCTCCGCGATCAGGTCCGGCGGCACGTCGCAGGCAAACTGCGCCTCGCCCGAGGCCAGCATGTTGAGGCGGGAGGCGATCTCCGGCACCTCCACGAAGCGGATCTGCTTCAGCGGCGGCCGGCCGCCCCAATAGGCGTCATGCGCCACCAGGGTCAGGGACTGGTCGGGACGGAATTCCTCGATGGCATAGGGCCCGGTGCCGACCGGCTTGCGCGCCCAGTCCAGCCAGGACGGCGCCGCATCGAACGCGGCCTGGGAGGCGATCATGCCGGCATTCTGTGCGAAGCGGCCCTCGATGGCCGGGGTCGGGCGGTCGAAGCCGAAGCGGATGGTACCAGCGTCGATGATCTCGACCTTCACCAACCCCGGATAGGCCCGGCGGGCGATGGCGGCCACCTCCGCCGGCGCCGCCTTGCCCTGGCGGCTGGTCGGCACGCTGCCGAACAGGTTGGCACCGGCAGCGGCCTCCCGCCCCATCCGCGCGGTGCCGAAGGAGAACACCACGTCCTCCGCCGTCATCACCCGCCCATCATGGAAGCGCACGCCGGAGCGCAGGGAGACCTCCAGCGTCCGCTCATCCACCCGGCGCCAGGCGGTGGCCAGGCCGGGGCGCAGGGAAAGGTCGCCCAGCCAGTCCTGCATCATCAGCGTCTCGGCATAGGAGGCCATGAGCCGGGTACCGACATTGGAGGCCTCGCGCAGTGGCTCCAGCGTATTGGAGTTGGCCAGCTTCTGCACCGCGACGGTAATGCTGGGGCGCGGGTCGGCCCCCGGGCTGCCCTGGGCGATGGCGAAGCGGGGCAGGGCGGCACTCAGTGCGGCGCCGGCGGAAGCCAGCAGGAAAGGGCGGCGGTGCAGCATGGGGTCGTCTCCCGGCCGGCGGGCCCGGGCGCGGAAACCGGCGTCGCGCCGGTCCGCTCCCACGCGCCACGGCGTTGATTGGTCGCGCATTCGCGCCCCAAGCCGGTCTGGCCCGGGACGCGCACGCTCTAGCCGCCGCCGATGACGGGGCGATGACGCTTCGGCGTCAGTCGGCTGACAGCACGCAGCCCTGCCGATGCCGCAACGCAGCGTCCGTCAATTCGGAATGTTTCTGCCGGCTGTGGTTGGCTAAAATTGCGCCACTGCCCCAAATAGGAGCAGAAATTGTCTTTTATCGATAAGGTTCCAGAACGATGGCCGAGAGAGGCGCCGCTGCCGCCCACCAACGACCCTTGAACAGGCGGGACATCCGTACCCTTGTCCTCGCCTCGCTTGGCGGTGCCCTGGAATTCTACGACTTCATTATCTATGTCTTCTTCGCGGCGGCGATCGGTCACCTGTTCTTCCCGCCCGGCATGCCGGACTGGCTGCAGCAGGTACAGACCTTCGGCATCTTCGCCGCCGGCTACCTGGCGCGGCCGCTGGGTGGCATCGTCATGGCGCATTTCGGCGACCTGGTCGGCCGCAAGCGCATGTTCACCCTCTCTGTCTTCCTGATGGCGGTGCCGACGCTGCTGATCGGCCTGATGCCGACCTATGAGACCATTGGCTACGCCGCCCCCGTGCTGCTGCTGGTGTTCCGCATGATGCAGGGCGCGGCCATCGGCGGCGAAGGCCCCGGCGCCTGGGTGTTCGTGGCGGAGCACGTGCCCTCCAAGCATGTCGGCCTGGCCTGCGGCATGCTGACCGGCGGCCTGACGGGCGGCATCATGCTGGGCTCGCTGATGGCGACCGGCATCAACACCGTCTACACCCCGGCCGAGGTGTCGGAGTACGCTTGGCGCATTCCCTTCCTGGTCGGTGGCCTGTCGGGCCTGCTGGCGATGTATCTGCGCCGCTTCCTGCACGAGACGCCGATCTTCGAGGAAATGCGCGCCCAGGCGGCCCTGACCAAGGACATGCCGGTGAAGCAGGTGCTGAAGGGCCATGTGCCCGCCGTCATCCTCTCCATGCTGGTGACGTGGATGCTGACCGCCGCCGTGGTCGTGGTCATCCTGATGACGCCGGCCCTGATGCAGAAGATGCACGGCTTCACCCCCGTGGTGACGCTGGAGGCCAACCTGGTAGCCACCTTCATGCTGACCGTCTGCGCCATGGGCAGCGGCGTGTTGCTGGACCGCTTCGGCGCCGTGAAGGTCGGGCTGGTCGGCGGCGTGCTGCTGATCATCAGCACCTATGCGCTGTATATCGGCGCCGCCACGCACCCTGGCTGGCTGCTGCCGCTGTACGCCTTCGCCGGTGCCACGGTGGGCGTGATCAACGTGGTGCCCTACGTCATGGTCAACGCCTTCCCGCCCAGCGTGCGGTTCAGCGGCGTGTCCTTCAGCTACAACGTGGCCTACGCCATCTTCGGTGGCATCACGCCGCTGCTGGTCTCCCTGCTGGTGGCCGCCAACCCGTTGGGCCCGGCGCATTACGTGGCGGGCGTCGTGGTGGTCTTCCTGATCACCATGGCCACCCAGACCCGTGCCCGCCTGAGCCTCTCTGAACCCGAGGCGGTTCCGGCGCGCTGAGGGAAGGAAGGCCGGGAGGGAAGGAAGGCCGGGGAAGGAATTCCCCGGGCCCCTTCTTTTCTTTCTGCAAGTTTTCTGGGCGGGGCGGTTTTGGGTTTAATCTCTGCGCCCGGGTGGGGCGCGTATGGGGCCTCATCGCCGAGGCGACTGAAAGTTCAGCCCGCGCTGCCTTTTCGCTTCAAAGGTTCCGCCTGACCAGCGCCTGCCCCTGGGAAGCCGGGGCAACACCTGAACTCGAAGAAAAAAGATGGGGGCCTGGGGGAATTCCTTCCCCCAGCCTTCTTCCCACCCCTGACTCCCGCGAACTCGCTTCGCGCTGCACACCCAGCGATGCTAAGCGCCCACGCATGGCCGCCTCCAAGCTCCCCCCTGCCGAGACCACCCGTGCGCTGACCCTGCGTCTGTGGCGGGACTACATGCGCCACCACCGCGCCGGCATCGTGGTGGCGCTGGTCTGCACCCTGGCGCTGGCGGGCTTCACCGCGCTGTACCCCCTGGTCATCCAGCAGGCGTTCGACCTGTTTACCGAGGGCGACGACCGCATCGTCTGGTTGATCCCACCCACCATCATCGTGCTGACGGCGTGCAAGGCGCTGGCGCAGTACGGGCAGGCGGTCTCGGTGCAGGCGGTGGTGCTGCGGGTGATCGAATCCATCCAGAACGACCTGTTCCGCTCGCTGACGCGCGCCGACCTGGCGGTGGTGGCGCGGGAGGCACCGGCCCGCCACGCCGCCCGCTTCACCGCCGATGCGCAGGCCATTCGGGAAGCGCTGACCAAGGCCATCAACGGCCTGGCCAATGGCCTGACCGTCATCGGCCTCGTCGCCTCGATGATCTACCTGGATTGGCAGATGAGCCTGATCCTGGCCGTGCTGTACCCGGTGGCCATCGTGCCGGTGATGCGGCTGGGCAAGCGCATCCGCCGGGCTTCGGGCGGCATGCAGGAACGGGTGGGCGAGGCCGCCGCCATGCTGACCGAGAGTTTTTCCAGCGCCCGCGTCGTCCGCGCCTATGGGCTGGAGGCGCAGGAGGAAGCCCGCGCCGCCAATGCCTTCGCCCGGTTGCGGGATGCGCTGCTGCACATCGCCCGCACCCGCAGCAAGCTGGACCCGATTCTGGAGGCGCTGGGCGGCCTGGCCGTGGCCGGCGTGCTCTGCTTCGTCGGCTGGAAGGTCTCCACCGGCCGCGGCACGGTCGGCGAATTCACCGGCTTCGTCGCCGCCCTGCTGGTGGCGACGCAGCCGATGCGGGCGCTGGGCTCGTTGAACTCGGCGCTGCAGGAGGGCTTCGGCGGGCTGGTGCGGGTGTTCAACGAGATGGACCGCAAGCCGCTGATCGGCGCCCCCGCCGGCGCGCCCGCCCTGCCGGACGGCGCCGGGCGCGTCGAGTTCCGCGAGGTCGGCTTCCGCTATGGGGATGGGGAGGCGGTGCTGAACGGCCTGTCCTTCAGCGCGGAGCCGGGGCAGACGGTGGCGTTGGTCGGCCCCTCCGGCGCCGGCAAGTCCACCGCCCTGGCGCTGCTGCCCCGCCTGTACGACGCCACCAGCGGCGACATCCTGCTGGACGGCGTGCCGGTCAGTGGCGTGACGCTGGAAAGCCTGCGCGCCGCCATCGCCTATGTGGGGCAGGATGCGGTGATCTTCGACGACACCGCCCTGGCCAACATCGCCTGCGGCCACCCCGGCGCCACCCGTGCCGATGTGGAGGCCGCCGCCCGCGCCGCCGCCGCGCACGACTTCCTGGCGGCGCTTCCCGCCGGTTACGACACGGTGCTGGGCCCGGGCGGCTCCCGCCTCTCCGGCGGGCAGCGGCAGCGCGTGGCGCTGGCCCGCGCCCTGCTGCGCAACCCGCGCGTACTGTTGCTGGACGAGGCGACCAGCGCCCTGGATGCTGAGAACGAGGCCGCCGTGGGCCGCGCGCTGGAGACGCTGAGAGAGGGCCGCACCACCCTGGTCATTGCCCACCGCCTGGCCACGGTGCAGGAGGCCGACCGCATCGTGGTGATGCAGGACGGGCGCGCGGTGGAGCAGGGCACGCATGCCAGGCTGGTGGCGGAGGACGGGCTTTATGCCCGCATGGTCCGGACCCAGGCCTTCGCTGTCGAGTGAAGAGGTGAGGATGCGCCTGCCATGGCGCGCCGCTGCCCCGTTGGCGCCGGTGCCGCCGCAGGCGCACTCAAAACGGACAGAAAAAGAAAGGGCCTGGGGGAGTTCGTTCCCCCAACCTCGCCTATTCCCGCCGCAAGATCCCATCCACCAGCCGGTCCGCCCAGGCCCGGCTGCGGAAGGCGGCGCGCAGGGCGTGTTCGTCGTAATCCTGCTCCACCCAGTCCAGGAACGGCTTGGGGCCGTTGGTGCGGGTGAAGGCGGCGTATTCGCGGAAGAAGGCGTCCAGGATACCGGTCTTGCTGGCGGAGACGTGGCCGTGGCGCCAGGAGAGCTGGCGCATCGCCTCCTCCACCGGGCGGCCCTGCATCATCAGCCATAGCCCGGCGGCCAGGCCGGTGCGGTCGGCGCCGGACTTGCAGTGCAGCAGGGCGGGCTCGCGCATCTCGCGGAAGATGCCGGCCAGGCGCAGGATGCGGTCCTTATGCGGCGCGCCCCGGCTTTCCAGCGGCGCGTCGATCTGCACCAGCCCCAGCCCCGCCGCCGCTTCCCGCCCCAGCGCGTCGGAGCCGCAGCTCTCCCGCAGCCCGCGCAGGTTGATGACGGTGCGGATGCCGAAGCGCTGCGCGGCGGCGCGCAATTGCCGCGGGCCGGGGTGGTTGGAGCGGTAGAGGCGCCCGGCCTCCACCACGCCCCAATTGCGCCAGAGCAGGCGCAGCACCGCGTGGTCGACGAACAGGCTGTTAGTCCAGGCGGCACGGCGGCCGGCTGCGGAGGTGAGGTCTTGTGCCACGTCGCGGGTATGGGGGGGCGGGGGCGCCACGGCAAGGGCCAGGGGTGGCGGGGCTTCAGGGACGGCGGGTGGAGAACCAGTCGTGGCCCTCGGGGTCCTTGGCGGAATAGGTCACGCCGTAGCCGTGGTCCGCCAGGTCCTGGGTGATGCGGGCGCCGGCGGCGCGGGCGCGGTCCCGGTGCGCCTCCACATCCGGCAGGTAGACGAACACGCCCTGGGTGGTGGTGCCCCCGGCCACGTCCAGCGGGCTGGCCATGCCGAAGGCCTTGCGCCCTTCCGCACTGGCGATCTGCCCCAGCATGATGCGGCAGCCCTCCAGCATCATCTCGGCATGCAGGCCGCCGCCGGGCGTCTCGTTCCGCAATGTCTCGGTAAAGCCGAAGGCGCCGGTCAGCCAGTCCAGCGCCGCCTTCACGTCGCGGTAGATCAGGTAGGGGATGATCTCGGCCTTGCCCATGGTGCGATGACGCAACGAATCCCGCCCCCGCGTCACGCCGGCAGGCGGGTGCTCAAGCCCATTTCACCTCGGGCGGCAGCGACATCAGGATCGCCTCGGTGTTACCGCCGGTCCGCAGGCCGAACAGCGTGCCGCGGTCGTGCAGCAGGTTGAACTCCACGTAGCGGCCACGCCGCAGCAACTGGTGCTCACGCTCGGCCGGGGTGAAGGGCTCGGCCATGCGGCGGCGGACGATGGCGGGGTAGGCGGCCAGGAAGGCCTCGCCGACATCGCGGGTGAAGGCGAAATGGTCGGGCAGCCGGCTCTCATCCGCATCGTCACGGCCAAGCCAGTCGTAGAAGATGCCGCCCAGGCCGCGCGGCTCGTTGCGGTGGGGCAGGAAGAAGTACTCGTCGCACCACTGCTTGAAGCGCGGGTAGTAGGCGGGGTCGTGGCGATCGCAGGCGGCCTGGAAGGCGGCATGGAAGCCGGCGGCGTCCTCCAGCGACTCGGGGGCATCCATGGCCATCGGCGTCAGGTCCCCGCCGCCGCCGAACCAGGCCCGGGTGGTGGCGATGAAGCGGGTGTTCATGTGCACGGCCGGCACGCGGGGGGAGCGCATATGCGCCACCAGGGAGATGCCGGTGGCGATGAAGCGGGGGTCCGATTCGGCGCCGGGAATATTCTTGCGGAAATCCGCGCTGAACTCCCCATGTACGGTGGAGACGTTGACGCCGACCTTCTCGAACACCCGGCCCCGCATCACGCTCATCACCCCGCCGCCGCCTTCAGGGCGGCTCCAGGCGGTGCGCTGGAAACGCCCGGGTGCCGCATCGGCCAGGGGAACGGCGCCAGGAACGGCCCCGGCCGCGCCGCTTGCGGCACACTCGTCCTCGATAGCCTCGAAGGCGGCGCAGATCCGGTCCCGCAGCGACTCGAACCAGGCGCGGGCGTCCGGGGCGAGGGGGTGGGAGAAGGCGGTTTCCGGCATGGCATGCGCTTTCCTGGTGGCCAGGGCGGGCGGCTAGCCCAGCAAAGGGGGGCCTCGCAACCGCCGGGAGTAAAAGTGGCACGCCAGCGGCGATTGCCTCACCACGTTACGTGCCTTTATATGGCGGCAGCGCAACGTCGGCAGCACAGCTTCACGGCTGCCCGGAGCGCCCCCGCGCCTGTATGATTGCGGGGAATGACCTGCGGCCCATCTGCCCTGCCAGGAACGGGTGGCCGCCAACAGGGACGATGAGGAATGGCCGATACGCTTGCGCCGAGCAGCAGCCCGCCCACTACGGGTGGCCCGCATGCTCCCGCCGACGGAACGAAGCGGGATTTCCTGAAACTGGTTGCGGGTTCCTTCGCGGCGGTCGGTGTAGGCGCCATCGTGTGGCCCTTCATCCACTCCATGAACCCGGCCAAGGACGTGCTGGCGCTTGCCAGCACCGACGTGGACATCACCCATGTCGCCGAGGGTCAGGCCGTCACCGTCATGTGGCGCGGCAAGCCGGTCTTCGTCCGCCACCGCACGGCCAAGGAGATCGAGGAGGCCAAGGCCGTCCCACTCTCCGAGCTGCGGGACCCGCAGACGGACCAGGCCCGCGTGACGCGGGAGCCCTGGCTGATCGTCGTCGGCGTCTGCACCCATCTCGGCTGCGTGCCGCTGGGGCAGAAGTCCACCGACCCGCGTGGCGACTACGGCGGGTGGTTCTGCCCCTGCCACGGCAGCCACTATGACACCGCAGGCCGTATCCGCCGCGGCCCCGCCCCCCTGAACCTGGCTGTCCCGGAATACGAGTTCCGGTCCGACACCCAGGTCCGCATCGGCTGAGGACGGTACCCATGGCCGGTCTCCATAACAGCGAATTCGCCAACCCCGTCGTCCGCTGGATCGACCAGCGCATGCCGGTGTTCACCATGATGCAGAAGGAGTACGGGACCTTCCCGACTCCGCGGAATTTCAACTACTTCTGGAATTTCGGCGCCCTGGCCATGATCAACCTCGTGATCATGATCGCCACCGGCATCTTCCTGGCGATGAACTACACCGCCCATACCAGCCTGGCCTTCGACAGCGTCGAGCGCATCATGCGCGACGTGAACTACGGCTGGCTCATCCGCTACGTGCACATGAACGGCGCCTCGATGTTCTTCATCGTGGTCCTCGTCCATGTCTGGCGCGGCATGTACTACGGCTCCTACAAGGCACCGCGTGAGCTGCTCTGGATGCTCGGCGTCGTCATCTACCTGCTGATGATGGCCACCGCCTTCATGGGCTACGTGCTGCCCTGGGGCCAGATGTCCTTCTGGGGCGCCACCGTCATCACCAACCTGTTCTCGGCCATTCCGCTGGTCGGCAACAGCATCGTGACGCTGCTATGGGGCGGCTTCTCCGTGGACAACCCCACGCTGAACCGCTTCTTCAGCCTGCACTACCTGCTGCCCTTCGTGATCGTGGGCGTGGTGTTCCTGCACGTCGCCGCGCTGCACATCACCGGCTCCAACAACCCGCTGGGCATCGAGCCCAAGGGGCCGCAGGACACGCTGCCGTTCCACCCGTACTACACGGTCAAGGACAGCGTCGGCATCGTCGTCTACCTGATGGTGTTCGCCGTGCTGGTGTTCTTCGCGCCGAACTACCTGGGCCACCCGGACAACTACATCCCGGCCAATCCGCTCTCCACGCCCGCGCATATCGTGCCGGAATGGTACTTCCTGCCGTTCTACGCCATCCTGCGCGCGGTGCCGGACAAGCTGATGGGCGTGCTGGCGATGTTCGGCTCCATCCTGCTGCTGTTCGTGCTGCCCTGGCTGGACGGCTCCAAGGTCCGCTCCATGCGCTTCCGCCCGATCGCGAAGTGGCTGTTCCTGCTCTGGACGGTCAATTTCTTCGTGCTGATGTGGGCGGGCGGCAAGCCGGCCGAGGGCGTCTACGTCCTGATCTCCCGCCTCGCGACGGCCTATTACTTCGCGTACTTCCTGGTGCTGCTGCCGCTGCTGGGCAAGATCGAGCGCCCGCTGCCGCTGCCCGAGAGCATCAGCCGCCCCGTGCTGCGTGGGGGCGGACCGCTGCCCGGCGCCGCCACTGCCCAGCCGATGGAGAAGGCGTGACATGGCGCTTCGTTTCGTGAAGACCGCGGCCCTGGCCGCGGCGATCAGCCTGTCCGCCGCGATGTCGATGGGTGCCGCCCGGGCGGCGGAGGGCGAGGTGCATATCCCGCCCGCCGGCTTCTCCTTCAGCGGTGCCCTCGGCACCTATGACCGGGCCGAGCTGCAGCGTGGCTTCCAGATCTACAAGGAAGTCTGCTCGGCCTGCCATTCGATGCACCTGCTCTCCTACCGCAACCTGCGCGATATCGGGTTGAGCGAGGCGGAAGTGGCCGCCGTGGCCGCGTCCGTGCAGATCCAGGACGGCCCGAACGACAATGGCGAGATGTTCGAGCGCCCCGGCCGCGCCTCGGACCGTTTCCGCAGCCCCTTCGCCAACCCGGCGGCGGCGCGCGCGGCGAATAACGGCGCCCTGCCGCCGGATCTCTCCGTCATCACCAAGGCCCGCAACGGCGGCGCGGACTACATCCACGCGCTGCTGATTGGCTATGCCGAGCCGCCCGCCGGCCTCACCCTGGCGGAGGGGATGCACTACAACCAGTACTTCCCGGGCCACCAGATCGCCATGGCGCCGCCGCTGTCCCAGGACGGTCAGCTGACCTTCGGGGACGGCACCAACGCCACCGTGGACCGCATGTCCCGCGACGTCTCCGCCTTCCTGAACTGGGCGGCGGAGCCGGAGCTGGAGACGCGCCGCGCCATGGGCGTGCGGGTGCTGATCTTCCTGGCCATCCTGGGTGGCCTGACCTACGCCGTGAAGCGCAAGGTCTGGGCCGACGTCCATTAAGGACGTTCGCCAAACCCTCACTTGACCTGGACCAGGGCCGCCCGCACAGGGGCGGCCCTTTCCTGTTCTGGCCCACCCCTTGTTCGCGGAGACACGCTCCATGACCGACACCATCGAACCCGTCATCGGCCTGCTGGGCGGTTCCGGCCTCTATGACATCGACGGGCTGGAGGATCGTGAGTGGCGCACGGTCGAGAGCCCCTGGGGCAAGCCGTCCGACCAGCTGCTGTTCGGCCGTCTCTCCGGCGTGCGCTGCGTGTTCCTGCCGCGCCACGGCCGCGGCCATCCGCTGACGCCGTCCGACCTGAACTACCGCGCCAATATCGACGTCATGAAGCGTGCGGGGGTGACGGACATCCTCTCCCTCTCCGCCGTCGGCTCCCTCAACGGGGACCTGGCGCCGGGCACCTTCGTGATCGTCGACCAGTTCATCGACCGCACCTTCGCCCGCCAGAAGTCGTTCTTCGAATCCGGCTGCGTGGCGCATGTCTCCGTCGCCCACCCGGTCTGCCCGCGTATCGGCGACGCGGTGGAAGCGGCGGCGCGGGAGATCGGGCTGAAGCACAAGCGCGGCGGTACCTACCTGACCATGGAAGGCCCGCAATTCTCGACCAAGGCGGAGAGCGAGCTGTACCGCGCCTGGGGCTGCGACGTGATCGGCATGACCAACATGCCGGAGGCCAAGCTCGCCCGTGAGGCGGAGATTTGCTACGCGACGGTGGCGATGGTCACCGATTTCGATTGCTGGCACCCGGACCATGACGCCGTGACGGTCGATGCCGTGGTGAAGGTGCTGCTGGCGAATGCCGACCGCGCCAAGCAGCTGGTGAAGACCGTGGTGCCGATGCTGGGCCAGACGCGCGGCCTGTGCCCCGCCGGCTGCGACCGCGCGCTGGAATACGCGCTGGTGACGGCGCCGGAGAAGCGCGACCCGGCTCTGCTGGCCAAGCTGGACGCCGTGGCCGGCCGGGTGCTGAACCGGGCTGCCTGAGGCATGGCGCGGCGGGG
The DNA here is from genome assembly GCF_014490485.1 of Teichococcus aerophilus. Lineage (GTDB taxonomy): Bacteria > Pseudomonadota > Alphaproteobacteria > Acetobacterales > Acetobacteraceae > Pseudoroseomonas > Pseudoroseomonas aerophila. The sequence goes on from NZ_JACTVA010000036.1 coordinate 23,348, forward strand.
TCTTCGCGGTACGGTCCTGACCTTCACGGGCGACCCGTTCCTGGCCGATGACCCCGCCGCCACCCTCTCCATCACCGAGGACGCGTTGGTGGTGCTGGAGGGCGGCCACATCGCCGTCATCGGCCCCTGGAGCCCGGAACGGGCGAGGGGGCTGGAGGTGACGCACTACCCGGATGCCATCCTCTGCCCCGGCTTCATCGACTGCCACGTCCACTACCCACAGACGCAGATGATCGGCGCCCATGGCGCCCAGCTGCTGGACTGGCTGGAGCGTTACACGTTCCCAACCGAAGCGCAGTTCGCCGATGCCGGCCACGCCGCCGCCGTGGCCAAGCTGTTCCTGGCCGAGCTGCTGCGCAACGGCACCACCACGGCCGCCGTGTACTGCACCGTCCACCCGCAATCGGTGGAAGCCTTCTTCACCGAGTCACACCGGCTGAACACCCGGATGATCGCCGGCAAGGTGCTGATGGACCGCAACGCCCCCGCCGCGCTGCTGGACACGGCGGAACGTGGCTACGCCGAATCCAAGGCCCTGATCGAGCGCTGGCATGGCCATGGCCGCCAACTCTACGCCGTGACCCCGCGCTTCGCCCCGACCTCGACGCCCACGCAGCTGGAAGCCGCGGGGCGGCTATGGCGGGAACACCCTGGCACCTACCTGCAGACCCATCTCAGCGAGAACCAGAAAGAAGTCGCCTGGGTGCAGGAGCTGTTCCCGGACCGCGCCGGCTACCTGGACGTCTACCACCAGGCGGGGCTGACCGGGCGGCGCGCCATCTTCGGCCACGCGGTGCATCTGACGGAGGCGGAGTTCGCCTGCTGCCACCGCACCGGTTCCGCCCTGGCGCATTGCCCAACCTCCAACCAGTTTCTTGGCAGCGGGCTGTTCCCCCTGTTCCAGGCCCGGCGGCGGGACCGCCCGGTCTGCGTCGGCCTGGGCACCGACCTTGGCGCCGGCACCAGTTTCTCGCTGCTTGGCACCCTGGGCGAGGCCTACAAGGTCGCCCATGCGCAGGACACCACGCTGGAGGCCTTGCACGGCTTCTACCTGGCCACGCGCGGCGGGGCGGAGGCGCTGGACCTGGTGGATAGCATCGGCAGCATCGCCCCGGGCCATGAGGCCGACATCGTGGTGCTGGACCTCAAGGCGACGCCACTGCTGGCTTTCCGCCTGGCCCACGCGCGGGACTGGGCGGAAAAGCTCTCCGTGCTGATGACGCTGGGCGACGACCGCGCCATCCGCGCCACCTGGGTGGCGGGCGAACTGCGCCACGAGCGGTGAGGCGCTGATGAGAGGGGCGCCGCCCCTCTACACTCTCCTCGCCAAAGGCCTCAGGCTTCTGGAAACCCGATTTGGGGGCGCCTGAAGGGAAGCGGTCGCAGCGACGTATCCCGGACAGGAATCGTCGGATCGCGTCAGATCTTATGCTCTGCTGGAAGGCTTGCAGGAGACCCGGACTCTGCGGCCTCGATAGCAGTGACCTGAACCCGCTGCGGGAGCATCCCACGACGATCCCGGCAAGCCGCTTCCAGGCGACGCGCCCAGGTCACTCGCGATCAGAACACCAAAGGCCGTCAGACGCTCCCCCGAGATGCCGCCGCACGGGCAATGGGGCAGGGGAGCGACTTCACCCACCTATTTCAGGTGCTGGGCGAAGAACCCCAGGCTGCGCTGTTCCGCCAGCATGGCATCTGTCGGGCTGTAGACCGGGCGTTCCTCGCAGGAGAAGCCGTGGCCGGCACCGGGGTAGGTGAATACTTCCACCCCAGGCTGTGCGGCGCGGATGGCCTCCACGTCGGTCTGCGGGATGCCCTTGTCCTCCTCACCAAAATGCAACTGCACCGGGCAGTGCGGCACTTCCTGGCGCGTCGCCGCGATGCCGCCGCCGTAATAGCCGACCGCGGCGCGGAAGCTGTTGCTGCGCGTCGCGCCCCACCAGGCAATGGTGCCGCCCCAGCAATAGCCGATGATCCCCAGCGGAATGCCGGCCGGCAGCGCCGCCGCGGCGGCCTCGATATCCAGCATCACCTGGGCATCGGTGATCTTGCCGCGCAGGGCGAGGCCCTTCTGAACATCCTCCTGCGTGTAGCCCAGCTCCGCATCACGCTCCGCCCGGTCGAACAGCGCCGGGCTGACGACGGCGAAGCCCTGCTGGGCATAGGTCTCGCACACATGGCGCATGTGGCGGTTCACGCCGAAGATCTCCTGCACCACCACCAGGCCTTGCCGCGCATCGGCCGGGCCGGTCTTCCAGGCCGAGAGGGTGTGGCCGTCGCTGGCTTTGAGTTCGATCCGCATGCCGTATTCTCCTGCCACGTTTGCAAGGCTGGCGCCTGGGTTTATCCTGGCCCCATGGCCGAAATCGTCAACCTCAACCGGTTCCGCAAAGCCGCCGCCAAGCAGGAAGCCACCCGCCAGGCGGACGCCAACCGGGTGAAGTTCGGCCGGGACAAAGCCACGAAGGCGCGGGACACCGAAGCGGAGCGCCGCCGCCAGGCAGTGCTGGACGGGGCGGCGCTGGAGCGGGACCCGAAGGGCAAGATCTGACGGTCTTATATGCAGTAAGGCCGGGAAAGGAATTCCCCGGGCCCCTTCTTTTTTTCTGAGAGTCTTCGGGTGTGGATGTGGGGACGTTGGCCATTCTGGCCCGACCGGGTTTCCACCGATGGTTCGTGACTGCCGAGGGCGACCGTTCAGCCCGGATGACACAGTCCTGCTCATGGCCGCAGCAGCCAGTCCTGAAGCCCCACGCCAACTGACAGAAAAAAGGATGGGATTTCGGGGGAATTCATTCCCCTGACCTTCTTTCCCCGTCCGATGTCGATCAGCCTTGGACCTCCGGTGACTGATGGCTCAGCCCGCGTGGCCCATATTCAGCATCACCAAGTCGCGATCACCAAGTCGCGCCCGCTCTCGGTCCTGAAGCGCCACGCCAAACGCGCAAAAAGAAGATGGGGTCCGGCGAAGCCTTTCCCCGGCCTTCACCCACCATGCCGGAAGAGCGCCTCCGTCAGGCCACGCCGCTGAGCGGAACCGCTTCGCCCTGGATGGCCTGCCGGACGGAGGAGAGCAGCTTGGTACGGTCCACCGGCTTCGGCAGGTGCCCGTCCATGCCGGCTTCCATGCAGGCCTGCACCGCGCCGTCCATTTCCTCGCCCGTGAGGGCCAGGATGGGAATGCGGTTGGGGCCGGGGCGGCGGCTTTCGGCGGCGCGGATGTGCCGGGTGGTCTCCAGGCCATCCATCTCCGGCATCTGCACATCCATCAGCACCAGGTCGAAGCTGCTTTCCGTCAGGGCCGCGATGGCGGCGTGGCCGCTTTCGGCCAGCACCACCTCGTGGTCGGCGGCTTCCAGCAGCGCCTGTACCACCAGCCGGTTCAGCGCCACGTCATCGACGACCAGGATGCGGAAGCTGCCGGCTGCCGGTCGCGGTGCCGTGGCGGCCGGCATGGCGGAGCCCAGCGGCAGCGGCAGGTTGGCCCAGAAGCGGCTGCCCTTGCCCTCCGGCCCCGGCGCCATACCGATCTGCCCGCCCATCGCCTCCACCAGCCCGGCGGAGATGGCGAGGCCGAGTCCGTTGCCCTCCCGCGTCTGGTTGTGCAGGCCCGGCATCTGGCTAAAATCGTGGAACAGCAGGCTGCGCTGTTCGGGCGGAATGCCGGGGCCGGTGTCGGTGACCTCCACGCGGATGCCGCCTTCGGCCAGGGCGTGCAGTTCCAGCCGCACCTCGCCATGCTCCGGGGTGAACTTCACTGCGTTGCCCAACAGGTTCAGCAGCACCTGCCGCAGGCGCAACTGGTCCCCCACAACCACCTGGGGGCAATCGGGCATCAGGGCGCCGGTCAGGCGGATCTGCTTGCGCCCGGCCTCGGGCTGCACCAGCATCATGGCGCTGTCCATCAACCGGCCCAGCGGCACTGGCTGGCTCTCGAAGGTCACGCGCCCGGCCTCGACCTGGGCAAGGTCCAGCACGTCGTTCACCAGGGCCAGCAAGTGGCGGCCGGCGCGTTCGATCATGCTGCCATGGCCGCGCGCCGCGGCGGGCAGGCTGCGGTCGGCCGTCAGCACCTGAGCCAGGCCGAGCACGCCGTTCAACGGCGTCCGCAGCTCATGGCTCATGCGCGCCAGGAAGCGGGACTTGGCGGCATTGGCGCGGTCCGCCGCGTCGCGGGAGAGGGCGATCTCGGCGACGGCGCGGTGCTGCTCCCGCTCCCGCACCATGGCCAGCAGGGCGAAGCTGGTGGCCACGGCATGCAGCATCGCCTCCAGCAGGGTGACGCCGTACCAATGGCTTTGCGGCAGCATGACGGAGGCGTGCCAGGCCGGCTGTACCAGCGCGAAGGGGATGCGCGACAGGATCAACACGCCATGTAGGCAGAAGGCCACCACCACCAGGGTGCGGAACACCTGCTGCTCATCCCGCTGGCGGGACAGTGTCCAGGCCGTGGCCACGATGTAGGCGCCCGCCAGGACCGAGGCGATGATGATGCGGAGCTCGACGATCTCGGTGGCGCCGGGGATGCGGCGCAGCACCAGCCATACCAGGCCGCCGACCAGCGCGATCGGCAGGTAGCCGGGCCGGTCGTCGAAGCGCCGCGCCGCGCTCCAGCACAGGCCGGTGGCGGTGAGGATCAGCGCATTGCCGAGGTCGATGGCCACCCAGGCCGGCACGCTCTCCCGCAATCCGCCCAGCAGGCCCCCGACCGAGAACAGTAGGTTGGCCCAGCCCCACAGCGCCAGCCCGCCGACGCGTGAGCCGCGCCAGGCAATGCTGAGCCACATCAGGCCAAGGGCAAAGGAGAGGAGGGTGCCTACAACCAGCAGCGTAGGCGCGTGAAGCTGCAAGAGCACCGTCCTGCGGAGGATAGAGAGCACCCCGCGGCGGCGCCGTGGGAATTCGCAATTCTATCGCAACTTCACGGTTCCGTTAATGGAAAATCTCTCGGTTCCGTGAGCGTGAGCCTGTCCGCCGCAGGGAATGCGGCGGACAAAGCGTGGTCGTTCGCCCGGTGCGTGACCCGCGGTCCAGCCGGTTCGGCCGGCGCGGAGCACGGCCCAGCCTGGTCAGACGTTGAAGCGGAACAGCATGATGTCGCCGTCCTTGACGACGTATTCCTTGCCTTCGATCTTGGCCTTGCCGGCTTCCTTCGCCGCCTGCTCCCCGCCCAGGGAGACATAGTCGTCATAGCCGATGGTCTCGGCGGCGATGAAGCCGCGCTCGAAATCGCCATGGATGACGCCGGCGGCCTGCGGGGCCTTCATGCCCTTGATGATGGTCCAGGCCCGGGCTTCCTTCGGCCCGACGGTGAAGTAGGTGATCAACCCCAGCAGGCTGTAGCCGGCCGCGATGACGCGATCGAGGCCGGAGTCGGAAAGCCCCAGCCCTTCCAGGAACTCGCCCCGGTCGGCCTCATCCATCTGGCTGATCTCGGCCTCGATGGCGGCGGAGACGACGACGGCCTTGGCGCCCTCGGCCTTCGCGCGCTCGAACACCTTGGCGGAGTGGGCGTTGCCCTCGCCGGCGGCGGCTTCCTCGACATTGCAGACATACAGCACCGGCTTGCTGGTCAGCAGCTGCAGCCGGCGCACCACCTCTTCCTCACCCTTGGGGATGGCGGTGCGGGCGGGCTTGCCGTTCTGCAGCGCGGCCAGGATGGGCTCGATCAGCGCCATCTGGCCGGAAGCCTCCTTGTCGCCGCTGCGGGCGCGCTTGGAAAGGTTGAAGCTGCGCTTCTCCAGGCTGTCCATGTCGGCCAGCATCAGCTCGGTCTCGATGATGTCGGCGTCGCGCAGCGGGTCGACGCTGCCCTCGACATGGGTGACGTCCCCGTCCTCGAAGCAGCGCAGCACGTGCACGATGGCGTCCGTCTCGCGGATATTGGCCAGGAACTGGTTGCCCAGGCCCTCGCCCTTGCTGGCGCCGCGCACCAGGCCGGCGATGTCCACGAACTCCAGGCTCGTGGGCACGATCTTGGCGCTCTTGCCGATCTTGGCGATGGTGTTCAGCCGGGCATCCGGCACCGCCACGCGGCCGACATTCGGCTCGATGGTGCAGAACGGATAGTTGGCGGCCTGGGCCGAGGCGGTCTGCGTCAGCGCGTTGAACAGGGTGGACTTGCCGACGTTCGGCAGGCCGACGATGCCGCAGTTGAAACCCATGATACCGGATACCTCAGGCGAACTTCAGGAAGGGGAAGGGGAGGGGCAGAGCGGCGCCCCTCCGGTCGTGGGGCGCGCGGCCACCCACGGCAAGGCCATGGGCGGCGGCGCGCCGGGGTCAGGCCAGCCCGTGCGCGATATCCTGCGCGATCTGCGCGGCGGCGATGCGGGCGGAGGCGTCGTCCGTCGGCAGGGAGAGCGCGGCGGCGCGCAGCTGCGTGACGGCACCGGCCAGAGAGACGTCCAGCGCCTCGGCCGCGGCGCGGATCAGGCCGGGGCGCGCGGCGGGGCCGGCCTCGGCCAGGGTCTGCGCGATGGCCAGGGCCAGGGAGGCACGCGCGGCCGCGGCCTCGATGGCACCTTCATGGTCGGTGTCGCTCTTGCGCAGGGCGGCGGCGGTGGAGGCGAGGGTGTTGGCCTGCGCCAGCAGGGAGGCAGCCAGCACGGCCACGCCGTTCGCCATGTCCTCGGGCCCCGGCCCGCCGAACTCGGCGGCCAGATCGGCCGCGGCGTCTTCGATCGCCATGTCTCAGCTCTCCTGTGTCAGTAGCGCAACGCGGGTCATGAACGCCTCCCGCTCGCCTTTGGCAAGCAGGGGTGCGGCATCCGCTACCGCATCCAGCATCGGCTCCAGCCAGGTGTCCACCTTCGCGAAGTTGCCGAGCACGTGTCCGGTGACTTTTTCCTTCATCCCCGGATGGCCGATGCCCAGCCGCACGCGCCAGTATTCGGGCGTGCCGAGCTTGCGGTCGGTATCCCGCAGGCCGTTATGGCCGGCGGCGCCGCCGCCACGCTTGATGCGGATCTTCGCGGGCGCGAGGTCCAGCTCATCGTGGAACAGCGTGATGTCCTCGGGCGGGATCTTGTGGAAGGCGGCAGCCGCCTGCACCGATTCGCCGGAGAGATTCATGTAGGTGAGGGGCTTGAGGGCGAGCACCTTGGTGCCACCCAGCATGCCCTCGGCCACCAGACCCTTGAATCGGTTCCGCCACGGCGTGAAGCCGTGGCGGCGCGCGATGGCGTCCAGCGCCAGGAAGCCGATATTGTGCCGGTGCCGCGCCTGGCCCGGCTCCGGATTGCCGAGACCGACCCAGAGCAACACCGTCACGAATCCTGCTTCTTACTTCTTGCCCTTGGCGGCCTTGCCCTTGGCGGGCGCGGCAACGGCGACGGGGGCGACGATGATCTCTTCCTCGACCACCTTCGGCGGCGCGATGGAGGCGACCACGAAGTTGCCGGCCTGCACGGGCTTGGCGCCGGCCTTGTCCTTCACGTCATCCCAGTGGAAGGAATGGCCGATGTTGAACTCGCCCAGGTCGACCTCGAAGTGCTCGGGCACCTGGTCGGGATCGCACAGCACTTCCAGCTCGCGGTAGACGGTGTTTACCACGCCGCCTTCCTTGACGCCGGGGTTCGTCGCCTCGTTCAGGATCACCAGCGGCACCTTGACGCGGATCAGCTGACCCGGGGCCAGGCGCTGGAAGTCCACGTGCATCGGCGTGTCCTTCAGCGGGTGGAACTGCACGTCGCGCATCAGCGTGCGGACGGTCGGGCCATCCTTCACCGCGACCTCGTACAGGTGCGACGCCCAGCCGCCCTTGTGCATTTCCTTCATCACGTCGCGCGGGTCGAGGGCGATCAGCACCGCCTCCTCCTTCGCGCCGTAGATGACGGCGGGGACCAGCCCCTGCCTCCGAGTAGCGCGCGCCGCCCCCTTACCGGCCAACTCGCGCGCCTCGGCTTCGATCCGAATGGTTTGGACCATGTGTCCGTGCTCCGCTCATAAAAGGCGCCGCGCCGGGACGATGCCCGGGGCGCCATGCCTCGCCCAGGGGCAGGATGCCCAAAGACGATCGCGCCGGCCTCCAGGGGTGCCAGCGCGCGGGCGGGGGATAGCAATTTCGCTCTCCTGGCGCAATGGCGGCGTGGCCGCCCTCAGCCCTGCGGGCAGGGCGGCGCGTAGTTGATCATCCAGGGCGTGCCGTAGCCGTCCACCAGCATGCCGAACCGCTCTGCCCAGAAGGTCTGCGCCAGCGGCATAGTCACGCTGCCGCCTTCGGCCAGGGCGGCGAAGATCCGTTCGGCCTCCGCCGCCGAGGTGGGCGCGAAGTGCACGGCGAAGCCCTGGGGGCGGCTGTACTGGCCCTGCGGGCAGTCGGAAGCCATCAGATGCTGGCCGTCCAGCTCCAGGCAGGCATGCATCACCTGGTTGCGCATCTCGGGCGACGAGGCTTCGCTGCCTGGTACGTCGCCCGGCCGCAGCATGGCGACGATCCGGCCGCCCAGCACGTCCCGGTACAGGGTGAAGGCGGCTTCGCAGGTTCCGTCGAAGAACAGATAGGTCGCGACTGGCATGGGATATCCTCCTGTCCGGCCTTCGCCCGGCCGTTATAGGTTGATATCAACATAATTAAGCGTGGTCAAAGCACATGGGCGGGGCGCCGGATGGATTTGACACGCATTCGCAAACCTCTAATGAACGATCCGTCATCTTCCACCGGAAGAGCAATTGGGGGCTGGGATGTTCAAGCGGTTTCGCGTCACCCTTGGGGCATTGTCCCTCGCCATGGCCGCCACGGCGGCGCAGGCCGCAGAGGTGAACCTCTACACCACGCGGGAGCCGGCGCTGATCCGCCCGCTGCTGGAGCGCTTCACGCAGCAGACCGGCACCACCGTCAACACCGTCTTCGTCCAGGGCGGCCTGGCCGAGCGTATGGCCGCCGAGGGCACGCGCTCCGCCGCCGATGTCGCCATGGTGGTCGATATCGGTAACCTGATGGAGCTGGTGGACAAGAACCTCTCCCAGCCGGTGCAGTCCGCCGTGTTGGAAGGCGCCATCCCGGCCAATCTGCGCGGGCCGGATGGCCGCTGGTTCGCCCTCTCCACCCGTGCGCGCGCCATCTATGTGTCGCGGGACCGGGTGCCGGAAGCCGACGCTGCGAAGCTGACCTACGAGGACCTGGCCGATCCGCGCTTCAAGGGCCGCGTCTGCATCCGGTCCGGCCAGCACCCCTACAACACCGCGCTGTTCGCCGGCCTGCTGGTGCAGCATGGCGAGGCCTGGCTGCGTGATTACCTGACGCGCCTGAAGGCCAACCTGGCCCGCCGCGCCGCCGGCGGCGACCGGGAAGTGGCGCGCGACATCATGGCCGGGCTGTGCGACGTCGGCGTCGCCAACACTTACTATGCCGGGCTGATGCTGGCCGGCCGGGGCGGCGAGGAGCAGGTGCGCTGGGGCCAGGCCATCCGCGTGGTGCTGCCTTCCGGTGGCACCGCCATCAACGTCTCCGGCGCCGTGGTGGCGCGCCATGCGCCCAACCGGGCCGAGGCGGTGAAGCTGCTGGAATTCCTGGTCTCGCCCGAGGCGCAGGCGCTCTACGCCGAGGCGAATTTCGAGTACCCGGTGCGCCCGGATGCGCCGCTGAACACCATCGTCGCCGGCTTCGGCACGCTTCGCGTGGCCGGCACTTCGCTGCCGGAGATCGCCGCCCAGCGCGCCCTGGCCAGCCGCATCGTCGATGAGGTCGGCTTCGACCGCTGAGGCGAGATTTCCCTGAGGGCAGCGCTCGCCGCTGCCCATGCTGCCGCCACCGCCCGTCCATGCCTAGCATGGGCGGGCGCATGCCATCCGGCCCCCGCATCCGTGAGACTCCCGCCCACCATGACCATGCCGCCTGAGCATCCCGCCCGATGCGCGTGAGGCTGGCCGCCTGCCTGGCGGTGGCGCCGGTGGTGCTGCCAGTGCTGGCGCTGGCCGGCGCGGCGGCCGCCGGTTCGGGCGACCTATGGCCACACCTGCTGCGCTTCGTGCTGCCGCAGGCGCTGGTGGAGACGGTGCTGCTGCTGGCCGGCGTCGGGGCCCTGGTGGTGCTGGTCGGCACCGGCACGGCCTGGCTGGTCACATGCTACCGCTTTCCGGGGCGGCGCGTGCTGTCCGGCGCCCTGGTGCTGCCGTTGGCGCTGCCGGGCTACGTCGCCGCCTATGCCTGGCTGGATGTCATGCACCCGGCCGGCCCGGTGCAGACGGCGCTGCGCCGGACGCTGGGGCTGACCGACCCGCGCGCCATCCCGCTGCCGGAGATCCGCTCGCTCGGCGGCTGCATCCTGGTGATGGGGATGGTGCTGTTTCCGTACGTCTACCTGGCCGCCCGCGCCGCCTTCCGCACCCAGGGGGTGGAGGTGCTGCGCGCCGGCCGTGCCGCCGGGGCCGGGGGCTGGCTGCTGTTCCGCCGCATCGGCCTGCCGATGGCGCGCCCCGCCGTCGCCGCCGGGGCCGCCCTGGCGCTGATGGAGACGCTGAACGACGTGGGCGCCGCTGAGTTCCTCGGGGTGCGGACGTTGACCGTCTCCGTCTACGTCACCTGGATCACCCGCTCCTCGCTGGAGGGCGCGGCGCAGATCGCGCTGGTGCTGCTGGCGCTGGTGGCGGCGGTGGTGGCGCTGGAACGCTGGGGCCGGGCGCCGGGCGCGCATGCGGTGGACAGTTCCGCCACCCTGCAGCCGCGCGCGCTTCCCTGGCCCGCCGGGCTGGCGGCGATGCTGGCCTGCGCGCTGCCGGTGCTGCTGGGCTTCGTGGTGCCGGCCGGCTACCTGCTATGGGCGGCGGCGCGGCGCATCGGCGAGTTCGGCCTGCCGCCGGACCTGTGGCGCTGGATCGGCAACAGCGCCTTCCTGGCCGGCCTGGCCACGGCGCTGGCGCTGCTGCTGGCGCTGCCCCTGGCCTATGGCGCACGGCGGGATACCTGGACGCGCATGGGGCGCCCCGGCCTGGGCGCGCTGCTGCTGAAGCTGGGCATGCTGGGCTACGCGCTGCCGGGCGGCGTGGCGGCGGTGGGCCTGATCATCGCCTTCGGCAAGCTGGACGACCTGGCCGCCAGTTGGGCACCGGTGGCGCTCTCCGGCAGCCTGGGCGCGGTGGTGCTGGCCTATGTCATCCGCTTCCTGGCCATTCCGGCCAGCGGGCTGGATGCCGCCTATTCGCGCATCCGGCGGGAGGTCGACTGGTCCGCCCAATCCATGGGGGCGGGAAGCACCCGCCTGGTGTGGCGCATCCACCTGCCGCTGCTGTTGCCGGCCTTGTCCTCCGCCGCCCTGCTGACCTTCCTGGATGCCATGAAGGAGTTGCCCGCCACCCTGCTGCTGCGCCCGTTGAACACCGAGACCCTGGCCACCGCCCTGTATGCCGAGGCCGCGCGCGGCACCTATGAGGAAGGCGCCGTGGCCGCCCTGTCCCTGGTGGCGGTAGGGCTGGCGCCGATCCTGGTACTGGCGTGCCGGGCGACGAAGCCTCACTTGTCGCTGCGTTGACGGCACGCTTCCGCGAGGCGGGGCCGGCTGGCTTCACACTGCGGGGAGACCGGCTGTGGGCGCATTGCCGCGCCTACGCCGGGTGGCCAGCATAGGCGGCCGGAGCCAAAGGAAAGACCCCGAAGCGATGCAGCCTTTCGTCCCTATCGTGGCCCTGGCCGCCGCGCTGGCCATGCCTTCCCTGACGGCCCAGGCCCAAGGCAAGGACCCGGCCCCATCGGGGCAGCCGCGCGGCGCGTCGGCGGTGGTGCAGTCCGCCGTGCCGGGCATCGTATTCGTACCTCTGGCCACCCTGCCTGCCGCGCCCGCTGCGGCCGCGAACCGGGAAGGCTGCGAACACCTGCTGGCCAAGCCGGCCTCGCCCGCCGCGCGGCAGGTGGCGGCGTCCGGCTGGGCGGTGACGGCGGAGGTGCCGCTCGGCCGCTACCGGGCGGTCAGCTTCGTCGGGAAGCTGGAGCCTTCCACCAGCGGCACCTGCCAACTCAGCGACGGCAACGTGGCGATCTACGAGGGGGAGCAGCTTCGTGCCGTGGCCTATGCCGGCCGCGCCGCCCAAAGGAGCCTGGGGCGCGCGGTGGCGCTGGAAGGCGTCGGCCTGCGGCTGTGGGACGGGGACATCCTGCCCGGACCCCTGGCCGACCTGCGGTTGAATGGCGATGGCAGCCTCAGCATCGTCGCGCTGGCGGCGGAGGAGCGGCGGTGCCAGGGCCGGGCCGTCATCCCCAACATCCTGGGCATGCCGATGGATGCCGCCCGCGCCGCACTGCTGGGTGCCGGCTGGCGGCCGGTGGCGGGGAGCAACTCCACCCCCGGGTCGCGCGAGGCCGATCTGACGCGGCGAGGGATCACGGAAGTCGATGGGTGTTCCGGCACCGGCATGGGCTTCTGCCGCTTCAACTATGTCGGCGCCGCCGGCAGGCTCGGCGTCATCACCGCTGGGGAGGCCGACCCGCCGACGGTCAGCGACTACGACGTGCAGTGCAACGCTGGGTAGTGGGGGGACCGACATTCGGCGTCGGACAGGAAGGCCGGGGAAAGAATTCCCCAGGCTCCTTCTTTCTGCGAGTCTTTCGGGCGTGGCCGCGGGGGGGACAGCATCCTTTGAACCCAACCTGGGTTCGCGCCGGAGGTCCAAGGCCTCCGGCGATTGAGGGTTCAGTCCACGCGGCCTTCTATAGTCCTCATGGCGTTCCCCCCTAGTCCTGAAGCCTGACGCCAAACTCGCAGAAAAAAAGAGGGGGTTTCAGGGGAATTTCTTCCCCTGACCGTCCCGGCCCCTGGGCACCTTGTCCAGGGTGGGCGCGGGTCGAGGCCGGTCAGATTTCCGGCAGCTCCGCCGGGTCGAAGTGCCAGGCCGTTTCCCCGTTGGCCGGGGGCGTCACCCAAAGCGGCAGCGCGTTGGGCGTGCGCACGTTGATCGGCAGCCCGGCCACGGCGCGGAAGGCACGCCACAGAGCCCCATGCGCCACCACCAGCACCGGGCCCGGCTTCGCCAACGCCCGGTCCAGCGCCGCGACGGTGCGCTGCTTCAGCGCTTCGAAGCTCTCGCCATCATCCGGCGTCAGCTTGCCGTCCACCCAGTCGTCGAACCAGCCGCCCATGGGCTGGCCTTCCTGCACGCCGAAGGAGACCTCCCGCAGCCCCTCATCGGTTTCCACCGGCAGGCCCAGCTTGGCCGCCACGACTTCCGCCGTGTTGCGGGCACGGGAGAGGGGGGAAGCGATGATGGTGGCGATGGTGCGCGGGCCGGTGGAGAGCGCTTCCAACGCCTTCGCCGCCCGCTCCGCCTGGGCCCAGCCCAGCGTATTCAGCGGGATGTCCACATTGCCCTGGCTGAGGCCGCGGGCGTTCCAGTCCGTCTCACCATGGCGGAGGAACCAGAAAGGGGTCGCGCGGGGGACTTCCAGGCTCATGCCGCCATTCCGGAGGCGGCGAGCGCGCGCTGCACGGCCGGGCGGCCCAGCATGGCCTTCAAATGCGCCTCGATCCGCGGCGGCACCGGCATGCCGACGCGCTTCACCGCCCAGTATTCCACGAAGAACAACGCGGCGTCGGCGATGCTGTAGCCCTGCGGCATCACCCAGGTGTCGCCCTTCCAGGTCTTGTCGATCGTCTCCAGGTACTCGGCTGCCAGAGCCTTGCCCTGCTCGATCACCTTGGCCTCGTCGGCCGGGTTCGGCGTGAAGCGGCTGGCGCGGAACTGCCGGGTAAAGCCCTGCGGATGCACGGTGCCGGCAATGTAGTCGACGAAGGAGAGGGTGTCCGCCTGCGCTTCCACATCGGCCGGCCACAACCCGGCCTCGGAGAAGGTGGAGCCCAGATAGAAGGCGATGGCGGTCAGCTCGGTCAGCACGGCGCCGTTGTCGCGCACCAGCACCGGCACTTTGCCCTTGGGGTTGATAGCGCGGAATTCCGGCGTGTTCTGCGCCTGGTCCTTCAGCGCGACCAGCTGCAGCTCGAAGGGGCGGCCGATCTCTTCCAGAATGACATGGATGGCGACGGAGCAGGCGCCGGGCGAATAGTAGAGCTTCATAAGACCCCCCTTGGGATAGCCGGATTCGGCGGGGAGCATCGGCGGGCCGGACGGCTGCCGCAAGGGGGTGGGGGGTAAAGGCTGGGGGAAGGAATTCCCCCAGGCCCCCATCTTTTTTCTGCGAGTTAAGGGTTTTGGGCGGGAGGCGTGCCGAGCTGACGAGGCGGTCGCGCGAAGCTGTGGCCCGCGCGCCCCGGAGGATTACAGCGGCCGGGCAGCGCCCTTCAGTCCGACCTAAAAAACTCGAAAAAAGAAGATGGGGTCCGGGGAATTCCTTCCCCGCCTTACCTGCCCGCTAATCCAGCTTCTTCAGCAACTCGCGCGAATACGGGGCGAAGCCGGCACGCAGATAGGTCTGTTCCGCCCGGTCGTTGCCGGCGACGACGCCGATCAGCATCCGGTCCAGGCCCTCGGCGCGGGTTAGGCGCTCGGCTTCCGCCAGCAGGGCGCGGCCGACGCCGCTGCCCCGCACGGCTTCGCGCACATACAACTCGCTGACATAGCCATGCGCGCGGCGGTCGGGGTGCACGAAGGGGGCCTGGCGGGCGAAGATGAGGAAGAGATGGCCGATGACGGCGCCATCCCGCTCGGCCACCAGCTGGTGGCCGCCCGATTCAGCGATGCGCCGTTCGGAATGGGACAGGGAGGCCTCGGCACCTGCGCGGTCGGTGGCGCGGTCGCCGGTGATGGCGTCCTCGAAGCGGTTCAGGCCCTGGAACTGTTCCAGAAGCGCCTCACGATCCGTGGGCCGGGCCGCGCGGATCGTGAGGCCGTTCATCAGCTGAACAGGGTGGAGACGGAGCTCTCTTCCGAGATGCGGCGCATCGCCTCGGCCAGCAGCGGCGCGATGGTCAACTGCCGGATGTTGGAGGAGACACGGACCGCTTCCGTCGCCTGGATGCTGTCTGTCACCACCATCTGCTCGATCGGCGCGGCGCCGATGCGGGCGACGGCACCGCCGGAGAACACGCCGTGCGTGACGTACACGCTGGCGGAGCGGGCGCCGTTCTTCAGCAGCGCCTCGGCCGCGTTGCAGAGCGTGCCGCCGGAGTCGACGATGTCGTCGACCAGGATGCAGTCGCGGCCCTCGACCTCACCGATCACGTTCATCACCTCGGAGACGCCGGCGCGGGGGCGGCGCTTGTCGATGATGGCGAGGTCAGTGTGCAGCCGCGCCGCGATGGCACGGGCGCGGACCACGCCGCCGACATCGGGGGAGACGACCATCAGGTCCCGGCCCTTGTAGTGCTCCAGGATATCCCGGGCGAACAGGGGGGCGGCGAACAGGTTGTCGACCGGGATGTCGAAGAAGCCCTGGATCTGGCCTGCGTGCAGGTCCAGCGTCAGCACACGGTCGGCACCGGCCTCGGCGATGAGGTTGGCGACCAGCTTGGCGCTGATCGGCGTGCGGGAGCCGGACTTACGATCCTGCCGCGCATAGCCGAAATAGGGGATCACTGCCGTGACGCGGCGTGCGGAGGCGCGGCGCAGCGCATCCAGCATGATCAGCAATTCCATGAGGTTGTCATTCGTCGGGTAGCTGGTCGACTGAATGACGAACACGTCCTCGCCGCGGACATTTTCGTGGATTTCCACGAAGATCTCCATGTCGGCGAAACGGCGCACCGAGGCCTGCGTCAGGGGCAGGTTCAGTGCTGCGGCGACCGCCTCGGCGAGGGGGCGGTTGCTGTTACAAGCGATGATCTTCATCCGGGGGCGCTTCTCCGGCCAGCGGGTTCGGCCGGCGGAAGCCGACCCGGCGAGGGACGGCGCGTGGTAGCAACGTGACGGTGGGATGTCCATGCGCTCAGGGGGTCCGCATGTGCGGTATGCGCTGCCTGGGGCGGAAAAACGACCTTGTTGTGTTATATTGTACCAGAAGCGTGGACCTGGGCACCGCGCCTGCGGGGAGCGTTCGCTGCATCTGGCGCCGCACGGAGGAGTAGCGAAGCCGCGCACCCGCCGGTATGTCCCGCGCCATGCAGGGCAAGGCGGCCGCGCGGCCGGACATCGTCGTCTTCGATACCGAGACCACCGGGCTGACGGCGCAGGACCGCGTCGTCTCCCTCGGCGCCATACGGCTGGGGCCGGACCTGGCGCGGCTGGGCAGCCTGCACCTGGTGTTCAATCCGGGGCGGGAGAGCCATTGGGCGGCGGAGCGGGTGCACGGGCTTTCCGCCCATTACCTTTCCTTCCAGCCGCCCTTTGCGGCGCATCTGGCGGAGGTGCGGGCGTTCTTCGCCGGCGCCGCGCTGGCCGCGCACAACCTGGATTTCGACACCCGCATGCTGAACCGGGAGCTGGCCGTGCTCGGCGCCCCGTTGCTGGACCCGCGCCCCGGCGACCGCTGCACCATGCGGGAATGGAGCGCGCGGGCGGGCGGTGGACGCGCGGGACTGGATATCGTCATCACCACGCTGGGCCTGGCGCGGCAGGGCACGATGCACGGCGCGTTCGAGGATGCGGTGCTGGCCGGCTGCGTGCTGCGTTGGCTGGATGGCGCGCCGCACGGCCCCTGCGGCCCGCTGCTGCCGCCAGGGAATGAGCGCCCGGCACAGGATACTGCGCTCTCCGCCGCCGTGGCCGGGGTCACCACCCTGGCCGGCAAGCGCATCGTCCTGACCGGCGAATTGCGTGGGCTGAGCCGGGAGGATGCGGCGGCCGCCCTGGAGCGCAATGGCGCCCGGCGGCAGATGGCGGTCAACCGGCTGACCGATTACGTGGTGATGGGCGCCGCCCCCGGCCCGGCCAAGCTGCGCGCCATCCGCCAGTTGCAGCAGCAGCACGGCCGCCCGCTGATCCTGCCGGAGGCCGAGTTCCTCCGGCTGGTCGGCGGCTAGGGCGGATTGATGTTCCGCCTTGGGCAGGAAGGCCGGGGAAGGAAGTCCCCGGCCCTCTTCTTCTTTGCTGCGAATTTTGAGACGGGGCCGTTGAGCGTCAGGCTTTCTGGAGCCAGGCCGGAGGTCCATGACCGCCGGAGTCTGATGCTTCAGCCCGTGTAGCCCGTGATCCTTCTTCCGGCGCCGGTCCCGAAGCCGCAGGCCAATGAACAAAAGAAAGATGGGGTTTCACTGGAATTCATTCCCCCTGGCCTTCCTTCCCGCAGAAGGCGGAATGACGCGATCAAACATGGACGGCGAGCATGCGGCGGCAAGGAATGTGAACGCATCATGCTCCAGAGCGGCCGTCATTGGTGGCCGCGCAAAGCATGCACCACGCCGCCGGGCAAGGTTCAGGACGGGTCCGCCGCATCCCCTGCGCCGGCCGCGTTCTAGCCCCGGGCGAAGTCGGCGGCTGCGGCGATCTGCGCCTCGCTTGGGGTGATGCCGGTGTAGAGGACGAACTGCTCCACCGCCTGCAGCGTCGCTACCTCGGCGCCGGTGATGACGGTCTTGCCCAGTGCGCGGGCGCGGCGGATCAGCGGCGTCTCCGGCGGCAGGTTCACCACGTCGAACACCACGCTCGCCTCCGCGATCAGCGCTTCAGGGAAGGCCAGCTCGGTGGCTTCCGGCGCGCCTTCCATGCCGATCGGGGTGATGTTCACCAGCATCGGCGCGGCGGTCGCCTCCGCCTGCCAGCCGAAGCCGCATGCGGACGCCAGGGCACGCCCGGCGGCCTCGTTGCGGGAGACGACGGTACCCTGGCTGAAGCCGGCATCGCGCAGGGCGGAAACCACCGCCTTGGCCATGCCGCCGCTGCCACGGGAGACGAAGCCGGTGCTGGCCGGCACGCCATGCTTCACCAGCAGCGGCGCGATGGCGGCATAGTCGGTGTTGTGGCCGCTCAGCCGCCCGTCATCATTGACGATGGTATTGACCGAACTGATGGCCGCCGCCGAGGGCGCCATCGTATCCAGCAACGGGATGCAGGCCTCCTTGAACGGCATCGACACGGCGCAGCCGCGGATGCCGAACGCCCGCAGGCCGCCAATCGCTGACGGCAAGTCCCGCGTGGTGAAGGCCTTGTAGATGTAGTCCAGCCCCAGCGCCGCATAGAGATGGTTGTGGAACCGCGAGCCAAAGGTACCCGGCCGGCCCGCGAGCGACATGCAGACCGTGGTGTCACGGCCGATGGTAAGGCGGGTCGGGGGCATTGCGGTCACGGCGAAATCCTTGCGGCAAAAGCTGCGGCATAGCGATGCATCGCCCTGGTGCCGTCAAGGGAGCGCCTGTGCAAGGGGGTGCAGGAAGCCGCACGCCTGCCTACGTCGTTGATTGGGGCGTTGGTGTTCCGCGTCTGGGCGACCCGTGGGCTTGGCGTGAAAGACATATGGCTTGCTTCGGTGCCCTTGAGAGGGGCGCTGCCCCTCTCAAACTCTCCCCGCCAAAGGCCTGAGGTCTTCGGAAACCCGCGACTGGGTGTTCATGGGGAAAGCGGAGACTCTCTTAATGCATTGTATTCAAACATATATTCTGTAGTTCTGAGGTTGTTGCGGATCGCATTGAGTGGCGGGCAAAAGATCTCATCCAGGGGAAATTGGACAGGACACCCCACCACACAGCCACCGCCCGACATTTAGCCCCACCGCCAGACTCGAAGAAAAAAGATGGCGGCCTGGGGGAATTCCTTCCCCCAGCCTTCCGCCAACCCCGCGAGCGACTAACGACGCCGCCGCTGCGCTGGCACTGGTGCTGCCGCCGGGGTTGCCGGCGCCGCGGCGGGCGTGGCGGCCGGGGTGCTGCCGCGCAGGGGTGGCTCGGCCATGTTCTGCGGGCCCGGGGGTGCGCCGGCATTGGCCAGCACGTCGCGGATACCGGCCGAGGCTTCGTTGGCCACGACGAAGGCGACGTCGCCCCAGTAGCGGTTCAGCGTGCCGCGCGGCACTTCGTTGATCTGCAGCACCCGGCCCAGCTCGTAGCCATCGCGGCGGGTCACGGTCCACAGCACTTCCACGCGCTGCTGGTTGTTCGGTGCGTCGGCCATGGTGACGTGGCCTTCCACCGCGTAGTCGGCGCCATCCGCGTTGTTCTGCGGCACCAGCCCGCGCTGCGTCAGGAATTCCTGCATCTTGGCGGTCAGGCTGGTGTTGCCGTCGCCGGGGGCGCCGCGCACCGGCACCAGGCGCAGGCGCGGCGGCGCCTTGCCGGTCAGGGCCTCCGGGTGCGTGGTCTTGCGCGCGGCCTCGATGCCGGCGAGCAGCGCGGCGATGCCGGGCGCGTCCCGGTCACCCAGGCGCTTGAAGACGGAGGGTGCCTCGCTGCCCCAGGCCGCCAGCGGCACCGGGGCGCCGGTGTTGCTGGCCAGGGACTGGCCATCGGCGCTGTAGAGCGTGTAGCGCGGCACGATGGAATTGCGGTCCCCATCCGGCCGCTGGACGACGATGCTCAGCCGCAGGTCCAGCGGCTGCGGCTCGGTTACCGCGGCGGGAACCTCGGCGTCGCGCAGGGCCAGCGCCATGGCTTCCGCCAGGTCCTTGGTGGCCTCGTCCGTCAGCAGCACGTCGGAGGGCGGGGGGACGGCGATGCGGTAGGCCGGCGGCAGCGCCAGGCGCGCCGCGTCCCCGCCGGGGTTGCCGCTGTAGGGCCGCAGGTCGCCACAGGCGGCCACCAGCAGCAGGGCCGCCACGGTCAGGCAGTGCGGCAGGCGCCGCAGCAGGGAACCGCGCCCGAAGGCTTCAGACCAGGGCAATACAGGACACCATCATTGTGACGAGGAGAAGCAGCATGAACATGATCATGTAAGGCACGCTTGCAGGCCTATTGCGGCAGGGCGATGGCGGAGAGCTGGTGGCCGATCGGCCCGCCCCCCGCCAGGGTGTTGCGGCGATAGCTGAAGAAACGAGCTTCGTCGGCCAGGGTATCGGCAGGTACGATGGCCACGGTGCCGGTGCCCGCCGCGCGCAGCCGGGCGGCGCAGTAGCCGGCCAGGTCGAACTGCCAGCGGTCCTCCCGCTGGCCGGGGGCGAAGAAGCGGGCGGCATCGGCGCTGGCGGCCAGGGCGGCATCCCGCATATCGGGCCCGACCTCGTAGGAAGGCTGGCGGATGCAGGGGCCGACCACGGCGGCGATATCCTGCCGCCGGGCGCCCAGCGCCTCCATGGCGGCGATGGTGGCTTCCAGCACGCCGCCCACGGCGCCGCGCCAGCCGGCATGGGCGCCGCCGACCACGCCGGCCTTGTGGTCCGCGAACAGGATGGGGCCGCAATCGGCGGTGACGATGCCCAGCGCCAGGCCAGGGCGGTCCGTCACCATCGCATCCGCCTGCGGGCGCGCATCCAGCGGGATGGGGGCGGTGACGTGCGCGACGGCGATGCCGTGCACCTGGGTCAGGCCGGACAGCTTCGCCGGGTCCATCCCGATGGCCTGCATGGCCAGCGCGCGGTTGCGGGCCACCGCGTCGGCATCGTCCTTGCCGGAGAGCGAGCAGTTCAGGCTGGCAAAGCGGCCGGTGGAGACGCCGCCATTGCGGGTGAAGAAGCCGTGCGGCAGGCCATCCAGGGCCAGGTCGGTCAGGAACTCGGCGGTCATGCGGGCGATACCTCGAAACCGGGCGGTGCGGGCAATTGGGGATGGCAGAGCGTGAGCGCCTTGAACAGCCGCCCCATGCCTTCCGGCGCCACCAGCCGCTGGGCGGCGGAGAGCTGCATGCCGGCGGTATGCGGCGCGGCGCGGGCCAGCATGGCGGCGCGAGTCACCAGCCCCAGCGATTGCAGGAACAGGCCCTGCGGCACCGGCCCATGCGCGGCGGCGCCGGCGGTACGGGCCACGCGGGCGAGTGCGGCGAAATCGACATGGGCGGTGATGTCCACGCTGCCGGGCTCGGCCAGCGGGTCGGCCGCGTCGTGGCCGGAGAGGGCCTGCAGGCTGTCGCCCAGCCCGCTCTCCGCCGGGCCATAATCCAGGAACAGCGCCGCGCCGCCCTGGGCCGCCAGCCGGGTGGCGAGGGTGGCGATGAAGCTCTCCGACGCCTGGTTCCATTCCTGGATGGCGCCTTCCGGCGCTTCCACGGGCAGGGGCGGGTGGTCCTGGGCCGGGGCCTCCATGAAGGCGCCGTCCTGCACGAATCGCTCGGCCCAGCCGGCGCCGCGGCGGACGAACTGGCGGATCGGCAGCGCGTCCAGAAACTCGTTGCCGAGGATGATGGCGGGGCCGGGCGGCAGGGTCGTGGCGTTGTCGTGCCATGCGGCGACGCCATCGCCCAGTGCCTCGGCCTGCCGGGCGCGCAGGCTGGGGCTGGTCTCCACCAGATGCACCTGCAGGGCGGCACGGAAGGCCGGCATGGCGCTGGCGATGCCGCGTAGCGCATCCGCCATCAGCGTGCCGCGTCCAGGGCCGAACTCCACCAGATGCACCGGGGCAGGGGCGCCCATCTGCTGCCAGACCACGGCGGCCCACAGCCCCAGGCACTCGCCAAAGGCTTGGGACATTTCTGGCGCCGTGGTGAAATCCCCCCGCGCGCCGATCGCCTCCCGCCCCGCGTAATAGGCCGTGGCGGCGCGGGCCATGAAGTGGTCGAGGCGCTCGGCGCCGCCTAGCGGCGACCTAGGAGGCCGCAGGTTCAAGCGGGCAGGCCCGCCGGCACCGGCCGCGCGCGCAGCATGAAGAACAGGCCGACCAGCACCATCGGGATGGAGAGCAACTGCCCCATCGTGGCGCCGCCGAACAGGAAGCCCAGCTGCGCATCCGGCTGGCGGAAGAACTCGCCGATGATGCGGGCCAGGCCGTAGCCGGCCAGGAAGGCGCCGGCGGTGAAGCCCAGCCGGGCGCGGATGGCGGGGATGTGGATCAGCGTCTGCACGACGGCCAGCAGCACCAGCCCCTCCATGCCCGCCTGATACAACTGGCTGGGGTGGCGGGGCAGCGGCCCGCCGGTGGGGAACACCATGGCCCAGGGCACGTCCGACACCCGGCCCCACAGCTCGCCATTGATGAAGTTGGCCAGCCGGCCGAAGAACAGCCCGACCGGGACGATGGCGCAGATCCGGTCCCCGAATCCGAGGATGCTGATCTTCTGCTGCCGGCAATAGAGCAGTATGGCCACGATGACGCCGGCGGCGCCGCCATGGAACGACATGCCGCCCTGCCAGACGTAGAACACCTCCCACGGCACGCTGAGATAGCGCTCGAACCCGTAGAACAGCACGTAGCCCAGCCGCCCGCCCAGGATGACGCCCAGCACCGCCCAGGTGACGAAGTCATCCACCTGCTGCTGGGTGGCGACGACGGGGTGCAGCCCCACCAGCCGCTTCATCCACTGCCAGCCGATGACGATGCCGGCGATATAGGCCAGCGCGTACCAGCGGATGGCGATGGGCCCGATCTGGATCAGCGTCGGGTCGATGGCGGGAAACGGAATGGCGAGGAACATGCCCGGCCCTTTCAGACGTAGGGGTCGGGCTGGGTCAGGAAGCGCTGCACGTAGCGCGCCACCCCTTCCTCCAGCCCCGTGGCGGTGCCGGTGAAGCCGGCGGCGCGCAGCCGGTCCATCCGCGCCTGGGTGTAGTACTGGTACTTGCCTTCCAAATCGACCGGCATGTCCACGAAGGCGATGTCCGGCTCCTTGCCCAGCGCGGTGTAGATGGCGCGGGTCAGGTCCAGGAAGCTGCGGGCGGTGCCGGTGCCGACATTGAACAGGCCGGAGACCTGCGGATGGTCCAGCAGCCACAGCATCACCGCCACGCAGTCATCCACATGGACGAAGTCGCGCAACTGCTCTCCATCGGCGATGCCCTTGCGGTCGCTGCGGAACAGGGTGGCGGGGTTGCCGGCGTTGATCTGGCGGAACTTGTGCAGCACCACGCTGGCCATGCGGCCCTTGTGGAATTCGTTCGGCCCATAGACGTTGAAGAACTTCAGCCCGGCCCATTGCGGCGGCGCCTTGCGCCCGCGCGCCAGCAGGTCGGCGATCCGCCGGTCCGTCGCGTGCTTGGACCAGCCATAGAGGTTCAGCGGCCGCAGCGCGGCCAGCGCTTCGGGCGAGGCATCGTCGTCGAAGCCCTGGTCGCCGCCGCCATAGGTGGCGCCGGAGGACGCATAGATCAGCGGCACCTCGTTCTCGGCGCACCAGGAGAACAGGCGCAGCGTCATGGAGAGGTTGCTCTCCGCCACCAGGTCTCCGTCCGTCACCGTCGTGTCGCTGACGGCGCCCAGGTGCAGGATGGCCTTCGGGCGCGGGCTATCGGCCAGCCAGTCCCACAACCGGTCCGGCGGCAGCAGGCCGGCGATGCCGTGATGGGCCAGATTGCGCCACTTCTCGCGTCCCGTATCGCCGGCGCGCAGCCGGTCCACCACCAGGACTTCCTCCCCCCGCGCGCACAGAGCCGCGACGAGGTTGGAGCCGATGAAACCGGCCCCTCCGGTCACTAGATACATGCAGTGAAATCCATGGGCGCGCAGAGCCTTCCGCGATGCGAAGGTCCAAGTGACTTCATCCAGGGGAGCCGTGCCCGGCGGAACGTATCCGCCCGGCCCCGCTCCCCGGGGTTGTTCCTCGGGCGCGGCGGGTATAGGCGCCGTGCCGTGACAGCGGCAAGCGCCGATGCCCGGCGGCCCGGCGGCGGGCCGGCTGGCCATGGCGTCCACAGGCAGGGTTTTTGGAGGTTGGGATGACGGATTCGAATACCAGCGGCGGCGCGACGGGTGGCACGGCTGGCGGTCCTGGCCGCCGTGGGCGCTTCTTCGACGACCTGGCCGGCGTGGCCGGCGGCGCCTTCTCGGTGATGGCCGGGGCGCGCGCGGAGATCGAGGCGGCGGTGAAGTCGCAGATGGAAATCCTGGTGCAGAAGCTGGACCTGGTCCGTCGCGAGGACCTGGACGCCGCCTTGGAAGTGGCCCGCCGGGCGCGCGAGGAATCCACCGCCCTCTCCGCCCGCGTCGCGGCGCTGGAAGCCAAGCTGGGCGGCGAGGCCGACGCCACCCCGGGCGGCGATGCCGCGGCCGAGGCGCCGAAGCCGAAGGAAGACCCCAAGGACCCGGCCAGCCTGGCCTGAGGGGCACGAGAGAGGGCCAGGGCCTAGAGGCTGTTATGGACCTGCCGCTAGAAGCTTGATTTTGCAGGCTTTCCGCGCCGAGCCCTTATATAGAAAGTCAAGCAATTTCAGCTGTTTATGGGTGGTCCATAACAGCCTCTAGTGCCCTGGCCCTTTTCTTTTGGGAGGTAGGAAGGCCGGGGAAAGAATTCCCCGGACCCCTTTTTTTCTTCGAGTTTGGTTTTGCACTTTGAGAGCCTGCTTGGAAACTCTGGCGGCTGAGGGCGCGGCCGGGATTTTTAGTGCCAGCGCGGAGGTGGCTTGGCCCAATGCCAGGACATTGGGCCAAGCCGCTGACAAAGCTGGCGCGGAAAAGCCCGCCGTGACTGATTCGCCTGATTTTCCAAACGGGCTCTGAGGGGCGGGGGTCGTGAAGGCTTACTCTCATAAGGCTGAGAGAGGATGCTCGGTTGATATTGAATTGGGTGCCGCAGATTGAACCCAATCGCCAGAGGCCCCGGATCTCTTGCGCGAACCGTGTCATTCCAGCGCGACGCCTCGACACGCAGGCCGGCAAAAACTCGAAAAAATGAAGAAGGGGTCCGGGGAATTCTTTCCCCGGCCTTCTTCCCACTTCCCCAGAGGCGCACCGCCGTCCAGACGCAACGAAGGCCGGGGAGGGTTCCCCGGCCTTCGCCGTCATTCAGTAACGGTAGTAGCCGCGCGGCGGGCCACGGTAGTAGCGCGGCGGCGGGCCACGGTGGCGCCAGTGGCCCTGCGGCGGGCCGCGGTAGTAGGCGCGGGGCGGGGCGTAGTAACGGCGCGGCGGCGGGCCGCGGTAGTAGCCGCGCGGCGGCGGGCCGTAGCGGTAGTACTGCACCGGGGTCACGCCCGGCTGGCCGTGCGTGATGGCGGCGACGGCCGGCGGTGCGGCTTCAGCCGGGCTCGGCGCGACCATCGCCCCGGCGCCGAGGCCCAGAGCGATCAGCCCTGCGGCTGCGAACCGCTTCAGGCCGGAGAGCGTCAGGAGACGTGGCATCTGGTTGTTCCTCCTCGTCATGACCTCTGATTTCGGGGTCGTCTGAGGCGGAACGGTGGCAACGGGCGGGCGAGCGCATGGCCGCCCAACACGAAGCTGTGAGGCGGCGTGCCGTGTCAGAGGAGCGGCGGTCGTCGGCCAAGCGGGCGCACAGTGCGCGCGACCCAGGCGGCCCCGTAGCGGCCAGGTGGACAGGCTGCCAGGTATGGCGCGGTACCGGTCAGCCTTCGGCGGCGGCGCGGAGGCGGGCCCGGTCCTCCGGCAGGTCGAGCGCCTGCTCGGCCCGCTTCAACGCCAGCGCGGCCTGGGCTGCGGCTTCCTCGCGGAAGGTTGCGGGGGCCAGAGCGGCCAGCGCGGCAAAGGTCTTCTGCAGGCGGATGGCGACCTCCAGCGTGCCGGCGCCATGCCGCGCCACCGGGCCGAAGGCGTCGTCCAGCAGGTCGGCGGCGTCGAGGGCGGGGACGCGGATCTGGGGGTATTCGGTCTCGGGCGGCTGCTCCAGCGGCCGCGACCAGGCCGCCAGCACCCGCGTCGCGCTGCCCAGCACGCCGATGACGGTGCCGGAGTCGTTGACGGCGGCGGAGAGCGCCTTGTCCGCGATCTCACCCAGCACGATGAGGCCGAAGCGCGGGTCCTGCTCGAAGGTCCGGTCGGTGCCGATGAGGAAGGCGTCCCGCAGGCGGTCATGCGCCTCGGGTTCCAGGCCCTCCGGCAGCCAGGCCAGGGGGCGGGCGGGGTGGACGAAGCAGCCGGGCATCGCCGCGACGTCGATGACGCGCTCGCCGGCCTGCCGGGCCAGGCGGCCGACATCCACATGCTGCACATAGCCGATGGCCGTGGGGTAGAGCGGCACCGGCTGGTGCGTGCCCGGCAGGCGCGGCGCACCACCCAGGAAAGGCGCGCGCCGCCGGTCCTCGAACGCGGCCAGGGCGGCGGCTTCCACCCGCTCCACCGTCTCCCCCACCCGGCCCATGCGGGAGAGGTGCTGCATCCAGCGCAGCAGCGTGACGATGATGATGGCGATGACGGCGACGGTGGCGCCCAGCAGCAGCAGCCGCCCGCCCGCCCCGTACAGGCCGCTGGCGAGCGCGATGATGCCGACGATGCTGAACATGAAGGCGCCGATGAAGGTGGCCAGCGCGTTCTGCGTCGTCCGGTCCTGCACCAGCAACCGCGTCGCCCGCGGCGAGACGCCGGAGGAGGCTGAGGCGAGCGCAGACACCAGGATGGTGAGTGAGAAGGTGGTGACCGACAGCATCGAGGAGGCGAGGACCCCCAGGATGTTGCCGGCCGCATCGGCGCCTACGCGCAGCGCGAAGCCTTCCGGCACCAGCCACTGGAACTCGGCCGCCAGCAAGGCCACCACGATGCCGGCGAAGCAGTAGAGGGCGCTGTGCACCCAGTTCTGCCGCAGAATTCGCCGGAGAGTCAGTTGCCAGCGCGACATGGTGGCCCTCTTCCTTGTCTGG
Source organism: Teichococcus aerophilus (assembly GCF_014490485.1). GTDB lineage: Bacteria > Pseudomonadota > Alphaproteobacteria > Acetobacterales > Acetobacteraceae > Pseudoroseomonas > Pseudoroseomonas aerophila. Next base: position 49,767 of record NZ_JACTVA010000036.1, read on the forward strand.
AAGACGGCTCAGCTGCCGCCCGGGGGGTGGAACGCCGGCGGTGGTGTCACCGTTGGCGCCCCCCGGCGGGAATCAGGCGAAGACGCGGGCGAAGATGGTCTCGACGTGGCGGAAGTCGCGCTGCGGGTCGATGGCACCGTCCAGCGCGGCGGCATCCATCGTGCCGCCCACTTCCGGGTCGGCCAGCAGGTTGTCGCGGAACGACTTGGCGTCCGGCTGGCCCAGCTTGGTCCAGGTGGCCATGGCGGCGCGCTGCACGGCGGCGTAGGACGCCTCGCGCGACAGGCCCGCCTGCGTCAGCGCCAGCAGCACCTTCTGGCTGTGGACGACGCCGCCCAGGCTTTCCAGGTTCGCGGCCATCTGCGCCGGGTAGATCGTCAGCTTCTCCATCATCCCCGCCAGGCGGCCCAGGGCGAAGTCCAGCGTGATGGTGGCGTCGGGGCCGATGAAGCGCTCGACGGAGGAGTGGCTGATATCGCGCTCATGCCACAGCGCCACGTTCTCCAGCGCCGGCATCGCGTAGCCGCGCACCACGCGGGCCAAGCCGGTCAGGTTCTCGCTCAGCACCGGGTTGCGCTTGTGCGGCATGGCGGAGGAGCCCTTCTGGCCCGGGTGGAAGTATTCTTCCGCCTCCCGCACCTCGGAGCGCTGCAGGTGGCGCACTTCCGTCGCCAGCCGCTCGATGGCCGAGGCCACCAGAGCCAGGGCGCAGAAATAGGCTGCGTGCCGGTCGCGCGGGATGACCTGGGTGGAGGAGGGCTCGACCGCCAGCCCGAGCTTGGCCGCGACGAAATCTTCCACGCGTGGGTCGACACTCGCGAAGGTGCCGACGGGGCCGGAGATGGCGCAGGTGGCAACCTCGGCGCGGGCGGCGACCACGCGGGCGCGGCAGCGGGCGAATTCGGCGTAATGCCCGGCCAGCTTCAGGCCGAAGGTCGTCGGCTCGGCATGGATGCCGTGGCTGCGGCCGATGGTCGGCGTGAACTTGTGCTCGATCGCCCGCGCCTTCAGCGCCGCCAGCACGCGGTCCAGATCCGCGATCAGGATGTCCGCCGCGCGGGTCAGCTGCACGGACAGGCAGGTGTCCAGCACGTCGGAGCTGGTCATGCCCTGGTGCATGAAGCGGGCGTCCTCGCCGATGCCTTCGGCCATCCAGGTCAGGAAGGCGATGACGTCGTGGCGGGTCACGCCCTCGATCTCGTCGATCCGGGCGATGTCGGCAGCGGAGATCGCGGCGGCGCGGGGGGCGCCCTTCTCGCGGATCACCTTGGCGGACTCGGCGGGGATGGTGCCCAGCTCGCCCATCTTCTCGGCCGCCAGCGCTTCAATCTCGAACCAGATCTGGTAGCGGGTCTCGGATGACCAGATCGCAGCCATTTCGGGGCGGGAGTAGCGCGGAACCATAGGGGCGATCCTTGGAAGGGGGAGGGCGGCAGGGGTGTGGCCCCTCCGGTTCCGGTTGACAAGCCCGGCCCAAGCAAGCGATGGCGCATTCTCTTACGCCGGGATGCGAACAACATGGATTTATCTGCCTGGATGCCTGAGCTGATTGCGCTCGGGCAGGTACTGCTGATCGACCTTGTGCTGGCGGGCGACAACGCCATCGTCGTCGGCATGGCCGCCGCCGGCCTGCCGGCCGAGCAGCGCCGCAAGGCCATCTTCTGGGGCATCGCCGCCGCGACCATCATGCGGATCGGCTTCGCCGCCATCACCACCCAGCTTTTGGCCATCGTTGGCCTGACGCTGGCCGGCGGCGTGTTGCTGCTGTGGGTCTGCTACAAGATGTTCCGCGAGCTTCAGCGCGGCCATCAGCCCGAGGTCACGGAAGCCGAGCTGGAGGCGCAGGCCCAGGCGCCCGGCAACCGCAAGACCCTGAAGGGCGCCATCATCCAGATCCTGGTGGCCGACGTGTCGATGAGCCTGGACAACGTCCTGGCCGTCGCCGGCGCCGCCAAGGAGCATCTGTGGGTGCTGGTGGTGGGCCTCGCCATCTCGGTCGTGTTGATGGGCGTCGCGGCGACCTTTATCGCCCGGCTGCTGGAACGGCACCGCTGGATCGCCTGGGTGGGCCTGCTGGTCATCCTGTACGTGGCCGTGCAGATGATCTGGACGGGCGGCGGCGAAGTGCTGCCCTACCTGAATGGCGGCCCCCGCGCCGCGAACTGAGGTGACGGCCGGCTTGCCCGGCCACGCCCCACCCCGTGCCTGCACCCGGGCCTGCGATCGACGGAAGCGGCTGGCGCCGCCCCTGCCGAACCCACCCCGGCCATGACGAGGAAAGCCGCCCCACGAGTTGGGGCGGCTTTTTTCATGGCTGGCGCGCGCTGTTTGTGAAGCCTGCCCGGCTTCACCCGGCGGAAACCTCCCTGTAACTTCGCCTCACCCTCTTTCCCGTGGGGCGCCGTGCCGGGCGACGCCATGCGGGTTCCTGCTCAAATTCTTCGTGGGGATCCCAATGGAAGCGTATACCGGCATGCTGTCCGGCCTGGCAGAGATCATCTGGCTCAACATCATTCTCTCGGGCGACAACGCGGTCGTCATCGGCCTGGCGGCCGCCGGGCTGCCGGCGCATATGCGCGGCAAGGCCGTGCTGTTCGGCGTCATCGCCGCCGCCGTGCTGCGGATCGTCTTCTCCATCTTCGCCACCATGCTGCTGTCGCTGTGGTGGATCGACCTCGTGGGCGGCCTGGCGCTGCTCTACATCGCCTGGACGTTCTTCCGCGAACTGCGCGAGGACAAGAGCGAGACGGATATCGAGGCCGAGAGCGGCCACAAGAAGACCATCGGCCAGGCGCTGTGGCAGATCATCATCGCCGACGTGTCGATGAGCCTGGACAACGTGCTGGCCGTGGCCGCCGTGGCGCGCAACAACCTGCAATTGCTGATCATCGGCCTGGGCATTTCCATCGTCATGATGGGCCTGTTGGGCGGCTTGCTGGCCAAGGTACTGGAAAGGTTCAAGATCATTGCCTATGTCGGCGTGGCGCTGATTGTCTGGATCGGCGCTCAGCTGCTCTGGGAAGGTATCATCATGGCCAATGCGACGCTTCACTTCGGCTTGCCGCTGCCCCTGCCGGAGGCGGCGCATTGAAGGCTTGGCTGCTTCCCGCCCTGGCCGGCGCCACGCTGCTAAGCGCGTGCGCCGTGCCCCAGGACCCGGACGCCGCCGCCCGGGCCGCCGCCGGCACGCGGCCGCCCCTGGCCACCGTGCTGGCACGCCTGCCGGTGGAGGTGGCCGGGTTCGACCGGGGCGAGACGACCAATTTCGAGGAGCGCCAGCCCGGCTACGGCAGCGCGGTGGAATACACCACCCCGGCCCGCAACGGCTTGCCGGCGCGGGCCGCCGTCGCTTCCGTCATGATCTACGACATGGGCCGGCCGCCGTTGCCGGATAACGCCCCGGCCGAGCTGGTCACGCCGCTGCTGGACGAGGCCGTGCGCGAAGCCACCGTGCTGCCGCCCGGCCGCACCCTGGCCGAGACCGGCCGCCGCACCCTGGCCCTGCCGGCCGGCGGCAGCATGACCTGCGCCGACCTCTCCGGCAGCTTCGGCCGCACAGCGGTGGAACAGCAGGTCTGCGCCGGCACCGCCGCCGGCCGCTTCCTGCGTGTGCACGTCACCATGCCGCGCCGGAACAGCAACGCCGGCGATGCCGACGAATTCACCCGCGGCGTCGCCCAGGCGCTGCGTGGCACGCCGGTCGCGCTGGTTCGCTGAGGCGGGCGGGAGAAACGAGGGGGAAGGCCGGGGAAGGAATTCCCCGGTCCCCTTCTTCTTCCTTCAAGTTTTGTTTGAGGCTTGGGCCGGCGCCATAGAGCTACAGGGCCAGGCCGGGCTTCCGGGCGCTGCCCGCCTAATATTTATCTTTAAAAACAAAAGCTTACTGCATACGTCTCATGCAGAAGCGTTCATCGAAACTCGCGCTGGGGTGGACACCTGCGACGATGACCAATCCTCGAAGCACCACGAAAAGCTCGCAAAAAGAAGATGGGGTCCGGGGAATTCCTTCCCCGGCCTTCCTCTTCCGCCTCTTTGATCGGTCTTCAGTTCCGGTTGCGCGGCCAGTCGAGACGCGGTTCGGAGCGGGAGGAGGGCGCCGCCCCACGCGCCGGCGCATCCGGCCAGGCGGCTGGCGGCGGTACGGGGGGCGCCACGCGCGGCGCTGCGTAGTCGCGCGCCGGGGTGGCGACGTAGCTGGCCGGGGGCTCCACCCATTCATCGGTGGCGGCGGGGCCGCGGCGGGGCGGTGCGGGTTCACCCATGCGCAGGGCGAGGCTGCGGATTTCGGCCTGGATCTCGTCCAGTTGCACTTCCAGAGCTTCCAGCCGCGCCTTCACCCCGAATACGCTGAAGGGCATCAGCAGGAAGGCCGCGGCGCAGAGCAGCCCGAGGGCCAGCAGTAGCAGCCCCGTCCAATCCGGCATGCCGGGAATGGACAGGGTGGTGGCGAGATTGCGCATGCTGTCCACGGTTCAGCCCCCCGTCACGCTCATATGCCGGCCCACGGCGGGCGCCTTGCGGCGCCGGTCGATAATGAAGTCGTGCCCCTTGGGCTTGCGGGCGATCGCGTCGCGGATCGCCTGCTGCAACCCGGCCTCATCCACCGAGGGGTCCCGCAGCACGGCGCGCAGGTCGGCGGCGTCGTCCTGGCCCAGGCACATGTAGAGCGTGCCGGTGCAGGTCAGCCGCACGCGGTTGCAGCTCTCGCAGAAATTGTGGGTCATGGGCGTGATGAAGCCGAGGCGCCGGCCGGTCTCGGCCACCGTGAAGTAGCGGGCGGGGCCGCCGGTAGCGTAATCGGTATCCTCCAGCGTCCAGGTCTGCCGGAGACGGGAGCGCACCATGGAGAGGGGCAGGTACTGGTCGGTCCGCTCGCCGGTGATCTCGCCCAGCGGCATGGTCTCGATCAGGGTAAGGTCGAAGCCATGCTCGCCGCACCAGGCGATCAGGCGGTCGAACTCATCCTCGTTCACGCCCTTCATGGCGACGGCGTTGATCTTCACGGCCAGGCCGGCGCCCTTGGCGGCGAAGATGCCATCCATGGTCTTTTCCAGGTCGCCCCAGCGGGTCAGCGCCTTGAAGGTGCCCGGGTCCAGCGAGTCGAGGCTGACATTGATGCGGCGGACGCCGGCCTCGTACAGGCCCTCGGCGTGCTTGGTCAGCTGGGTGCCGTTGGTGGTGACCGTCAGCTCCTGCAGCCCGCCGCCGCCGATCCGGGCGCCGAGGCTGCGGAACAGCGTCATGACATCCTTGCGCACCAGCGGCTCCCCGCCCGTCAGGCGGATGCGCTGCACGCCCATGCCGATGAAGGCGCCACAAAGCCGGTCCAGCTCCTCCAGCGAGAGGACCTGGGCCTTGGGCAGGAAGGTCATGTCCTCCGCCATGCAGTAGACGCAGCGTAGGTCGCAACGGTCGGTGACCGAGACGCGCAGGTAGGTAATGGCCCGGCCGAACGGGTCGATCATGTCAGGCGAGGTCCTCGGCGGCTTGGATGTCACAGCCTTCCATTTGGGCCGTGCCACCCACCGGCTGCAAGCCCCATCGGCGCCCGAACGTTACCCGAGCAGTGCGAAGCCGCCCGCCGCCACCAGCAGGATCAGCGCGCAGCGCCGGTACCAGGAGAGCGGGATGACGTGGAACAGCCGGGCACCCACCGGCACCGAGACCAGCATCAGCGGCAGCATGATGGCCGTGAGGACCAGGGTGGGGATACCGATGAGGCCGGCCCAGAGCGGCGGGATGATGGAGGCCACGCCCAGCACGCCGAAGAACAGGATGAGGTTGGCGCGGTGTTGCCGCGCTTCCTCCTTCCCCGCCAGCAGGTACAGGATGACCGGCGGGCCGGACATGCCGGTGGCGCCCTTCAGCAGGCCGGAGACGGTGCCGACGGCCAGGTTCAGCCCCAGCGGGCGGGTGCCGTGGTAGCGCCAGCCGGACATCATCAGCAGCCCGAACACCAGCACGAACACGCCGATCGAGCGGCGGAGCAGCCCGGCCTCGGTATGCAGCAGCACGACGGAGCCGAAGGGAATGGCGAGCACGGCGGCGGCGCAGATGGGCAGGATCAGCTTCTTGTTCGCCTCGCCGAAGGAGCGGGGCAGCAGGTAGGCGGAGACGAACAGCTCCATCAACAGCACCACCGGTACGCCGAAGCGGGGCGACCACAGCGTGGAATAGACCGGCGCCAGCAGGATGGCGGTGCCGAAGCCGGAGTAGCCGCGCATCACGCCGGCCACGATGGTGGCGAAGGCACCCACGGCGAAGCGCCAGGAGAACAGGATATCCAGGGCTTGGGCCCACAGCGACTCGGCCATCGGTCAGTCCAGGACTTCCAGTTCGACGTGCAGGGCGTTGATCAGCACCTTGCCCATATGTTCGAAATTCACCGTCACCCGCTCCTTCACCACAGACTGGATCTGCCCTTCGCCCCATTCCGGGTGGGTGGGGTGGCGGACGCGCATGCCGGGCTCGAGCGAGATGTTCACCGCGCCAGGGTGACGCGGCAGCAGCACCGGGGCCAGAGCAGGGTGCGATCACGCTGCCGTGATGTTAACAGCATCCTGTGTAGAGAGACGCGAAGCAACCGGAGCATGAGCATGCCGACGCAACCCAGCCTTACCCTGGCGCAGGACCTCTGCGCCCGGCTTTGCCACGACCTGGTCGGCCCGCTGGGCACCATGGCCGGGGCGCTGGACCTGCTGGACGATGACGCGGAGGCCGCCGCCCTGGCGCGGGAGGCCGCCGCCAGCCTGCGGGCGCGGCTGCAAGTGTGGCGTGCGGCCTGCGGCGCCGGCACCGGGCCGATGACGGCGCCCGAAATGGCCGCACTGCTGGAGGGCGTGCTGGGCGGCGGCCGTGTCACCGCCGACGTGACCGCGCTGCCGCCTGGGGAGACCTTCGCGCCCGACGTGGCGCAACTGCTGCTGGTGGCGGCGCTGCTGGGGGGCGAGGCGTTGCCGCGCGGCGGCGTGGTGCGGCTGGCACCGGCCGAGGGCGGAGTCGCGGTGCTGCCGGCGGGCCGGGTGCTGGCCTGGCCCGCGGCGCTGGCGGACGCCCTGGCCGGCCAGGAAGTGGAGGGGCCGCGCCAGGTGCTGGCGCCGGTTCTGGTGCGGCTGGCGCAGGCCGCCGGCTGGGCCGTCAGCCTTTCGGCGGAGGCGCTGACGCTGCGTCCGATGTGACACAGCCATTCATCTTTCCTTCGCATCCCCGCACGCATTTTGGGTGAAACCCAGCCGCCGGGGACCATCATGGACGACCTTCTCGCCGACTTCCTGACCGAGACCAATGAGGGGCTAGCAACCCTCGACGTGGTGCTGCTGAAGCTGGAGAAGGCGCCTGACGACAGGCCCACACTCTCCGAGATCTTCCGCAGCGTCCACACCATCAAGGGCACCTGTGGCTTCCTCGGCCTTTCGCGGCTGGAGAAGGTCGCGCACGCCGCCGAGAACGTGCTCGGCAAGTACCGCGAGGGTGCGCTGAAGGTGACGCCGGAGGGGATCACGCTGATCCTCTCCGCCATCGACTGCCTGAAGAGCATCGTCACCGGACTGGAGACGACGGGCAGCGAGCCGCAGGGCGACGACAGCGCGCTGATCGCGGCGCTGGACGCCGCCTGGCGCGGCGAGCCGATCGGCACCCCCGCCAAGGCCGCGCCGCCGCCGCCGGCCGACCCGGCCATCGACCCGTTCGAGGCGCTGGAACTGCCGGTGGTGGAAGCGCCGCCGGAACCGGTGGCCGCCGAGCCCGCCGCTGCCGCCCCC